>NZ_BAABFD010000006.1:0-391837 GCF_039540635.1 Nonomuraea ferruginea
TGGCCCGCACCCTGGACTCGGACCGCAAGCACCTGCAGGCGGTGCTGCGGGAGGCGACCGCGCACCGGGGCGCGTCCCTGGTGGAGATCTACCAGAACTGCAACATCTTCAACGACAACGCCTTCGAACCGCTCAAGGACCCGGAGCTGCGCGACGACATCACGTTGAAGCTGGAACACGGCCGGCCGATCGCCTCGGCCTCCAAGGCCGTCATCCGGGCCGCGAACGGAAGCCTGGAGGTCGTCCCCCGCGACAGCGTCGAACAGGACCGGGTCCTGGTGCACGACGCGCACAACCCCGACCCGTCGGTGGCGTTCGCGCTGTCCCGGCTGGACGAACCCGCGTTCGACCACGTACCGATCGGGATCTTCCGCAGCGTGGACCGCCCGGCCTACGACACGCTGATGACCAGCCAGCTGGAAGAGGCCGTGGCGCAGAAGGGCCAGGGCGATCTGGCCGATCTGCTGATGGGCGGCGACACCTGGCGCATCGGCTGACCATGCCGTTCCTGAGGCGCCGCCGGATCCCCGGCGGCGCCTCAGATGCGTGAGAGCACCCGGTCGCTGACGAAGCAGAGCATGCCGAACTCCCTGGCCCGGCGGCAGGCGAAGTCGGTCAGCTCGTCGCTGTCGGCGTAGTCCAGCGCGTACAGGTCGAGCCCGAGGCCGAGCAGGCGTTCGGCGACGGTAGCGTGCGCCTCCAGCACGTCGTCAGGCCAGGGCGCGTAGCTCTCGGTGTCCACCCAGCGGGCCGAGAAGGACTCGAAGAGCACGCCGTCCACCAGGTCGGCGAGCTCGGGCAGCAGCCCGAACCCCCGGTTGGCCAGCAGGTAGCCGGGCCTGGCCTCCTCCTGGACGGCGGCGATCAGCAGCAGCAGGTGGGGCAGGTCGTCCGGGTAGTTGTGCTCGATGTTGAGCGTGTCCAGGAACAGTCCGTGGAAGCCCTTGTCCATGGCCTGGACCGCCTGGTCGACCACGTGCGCCACCCAGCGCGGGTCGCCCACGTGCACGAACGCGCCGCCCCAGTCGGGGTTGCGCTCCTCCCGGTGCCACGGCGCGGGCGGACCGACGTCCTCGGTCAGCGACAGGTAGCCGAGCGTCCGCACGCCGCGCTCGCGCAACAGGTCCAGCTCGGTCCGCGAGTAGAAGTCGGCCTGCAGGACGACCATGTCGAAGCCGGAGAGCCGGTCCACCTCCCCCGCCCCGTAGTAGAACGCGATCGGCCTGGTCATGTCGTCCACGACTCCCGGTACCAGGCGTACGTCCTGCGCACGCCTTCCTCCAGCCGGACGCGCGGCTCGTACCCGGTGAGCCGGCGCAGCAGCGTGAGGTCGGGGCAGCGGCGCGCGACCGATCCCGCCGGGGCGGGCAGCTCGCGGACGGCGGGGCTGATCCCGGCGATCCGCAGCACGAGCTTGGCCAGGTCGCCGATGTTGGTCTCCTCCGTGTCGTCGCCGATGTGCACGATCCGGCCGGCCGCCTCGGGGGTGTCCATGAGCGTGATCACGGCGTCGGTGGCGTCGTCGACGTGGCAGAAGGCCCGGCTCTGGTCCGCGCCGTAGAGGTCGAACGGGTCCTCGCCGCGCATGGCGCGCAGCGACAGCTCGGGGATGACGTGGTCGGCGCCCATCCGCGGGCCGTAGACGTTGTGGAAGCGGCCGACGACGGCGGCGAACCCCCTGGCCCGGGCGGTGTGCAGGACCGCCGCCTCGCCGAGCATCTTGGAGATGGCGTAGGTGTGGCGCGGCGAGCCGACGTCCTCGATCATCAGCGGCACGCTCTCCGGCGTGGGCACGGGCACCACGCCGGCGCTGACGCCGCCCGCGTACGCCTCGCTGGTGGAGGCGAAGAACAGCCGCGTGCCGGGGGCGATCCAGTCGAGCAGGTGCATCAGGGCCAGCGTGTTGACCCTGATCACCCGGGCCGGGTCGGACTCGACGTTCCGCACGCCGACCACGGCGGCGAGCATGTAGACGTGGTCCCAGCGATGCTCCAGGGCCGCGTACGAGGCCGGGTCCGTGAGGTCGGCCGACCTGATCTCGGCCTGGCCGGCGAGCCGGGTCAGCGTGGGGTCGCGGCGGCCACGGGAGAAGTCGTCGACCACGGTGACCTCGTGCCCGGCTTCGAGCAGCCGCGCGGCCAGGTGGAGTCCGATGAACCCGGCGCCGCCGAGCAGCAGTGCCCTCATGACACGCGCCCCTTCGTGCGGTAGCCGATGCCGGCGTAGCGGACGCCGCGCGCCGTGACGGCGGCCTCGTCGAGGATGCGCCACGAGTCGAACAGCACCCGCACGCCCGAGCCGGCCAGCTTGTCGTCGACCTCGATCTCCCGGTAGTCCGGATGGTCGTTGATCACGATCACGGCGTCGGCGTCGGCGAACGCCTTGTCCAGGCTGACCGGCTCGCCGCCGTAACGGCGGATGACCTCGTCGGCGACCAGCGGGTCGTGCCCCCGTACGGTCAGCCCGGCGGCGGTGAAGACGGGCATCATGTCCGCGATCGGGGTGCCGCGCATGTCGTCGGTGGCGGGCCAGCCCTTGTACGCCCAGCCGAGCACGGACAGCCGGACCCCCTCGGTGCGGCCGAACTCCTCGCGGACCAGGCCGACGACCCGCTCGGCGACGTGGCCGGGCAGGCTCTCGTTGAGCGCCCGCGCCCGGCTCACCAGGTACGGTCTGCGCGACATGCTCGCGAGCATCAGGTACGGGTCCTTCGTCAGGCAGCCGCCGCCCACGTAGCCGGGCTTGGCCAGGTCGGGCCGGGGATAGTCGAGGTTGGTGGCCCTGATGACCTCCAGCGGGTCGAGCCCGTGCTGCTCGGCGATGAGGGCCAGCTCGTTGCCGAAGGCGTAGATGACGTCGGTGTGGCAGTTGTTCGACAGCTTGACCATCTCGGCGGTCTCCAGGCTGGAGACGGGGACGATCTGGTCGGCCAGCCCGGCGAACAGCTCGACGCCGGCGCGCAGGCTCTCCTCGTCCAGGCCGCCGATCACCTGGGGCAGCTCGACCAGCTCGCGCAGCGCCTGGCCCTGGATGGTGCGCTCGGGCGCCATGACGAGCCGGGGGCGGGCCCAGCGGGCGGCCAGGGCGGGCAGCACGACGTCGCGGCTGGTGCCGATCGGGACGGTGCTGCGGACCACGACCAGCGTGTCCGGGTCGCACCGGCGAGCGACCTCCTCGGCGGCGGCGGCCAGGTTCTCCAGCCGTGGGGTGCCCGTGGGGAAGTCCACCGGCGTGGACACGGACAGGATGATCGCGTCGAGCGGCTCTGCGGGCAGGTGGTCGCCGACGAAGATGCGCTCGCCGAGGAGCTCGGCGAAGGTCTCCGCCACCCCCGGCTCGTAGACGTGGACGCGGCCGCTGGACAGCGCCTCGACCACGGGGGCGCTGGTGTCGACCCCGACCACGGTGTAGCCGTTGCGTGCCATGGCCGCGGTCAGCGTCAGCCCCACGTAGCCCATGCCTACCACGCCGACTGTCTTCGGCATCGGACGCTCCTTTCCTCTCACTTGGATGCACAAGGCGGGCTGACGCGGTCGAGGTCGACCACGGTGACGTTTCCCGCGATTGCGTGCCTGCGGTAATGGGCGCAGGCGGCCTCGACGTTCGCCGGGTCCACGGCGTAGTCGGTGGCGAGCACGGCCTTGCCCAGGGCTTTCAGCGCGAGGGTGTCGGCCAGGTTCTGGTCGCACCACTCCTCGCGGCAGGGGTCGTCGGTGGCGCGGAAGAACAGCTCCTCCATGCCGATGCCGTCGATCGCGTCCGCGTACCCGGGGAAGTGCCGCAGCTCCGGGGAGTTCTGCGGGACGATCGCGAATCCGGGGCGGCGTTCCTTGGCGTGGCGGCTGATGCGGATGACCAGGTCGGCCATCTTCCGGCCGAGGGTGGCGCGGGTCTCGCCGGGCACCCTCGCCAGGTCGATCTCCTCGTACGCGAGCGGGGTGTCGAGGTAGACGCCGTCGAAGCCGGTCTCCAGCGCCCGGTCGAGCCGAGGGCGGACGACCTGCTCCCACCAGCGCTCCTCCCAGTAGCGGGCGAAGTGCTCGTCCGGCCAGTCGGGCCAGGTGTGCAGGAGCAGGTCCTGGTCGACCTCGGCGAAGTCCGTCCTGAACTCCTCGATGGAGCCGATCTCGAAGTACGCCAGCACCAGCTTCCCGGTGGCGCGTACGCGGGCGATCTCGTCGCGGGTGAAGTACCCCGCGACGGTGCCGTCACGGGACAGATCGACGACGGCGAGCCGCTGCGGCGCCCGCGCCACCCCGTCCAGCAGCCCTTTCGGATACCCCTGCAGCACATACGTGAACGACGCCACATCCCCCAACTCCGGCGCCCCCCGCCCTTCAGCGGGCGCGGGCGCAGCCCGGACACACCCCCCCAACACCACCAACGCCGCCCCGACCACCAACACCGGCGCCACCGACACACGCGGCCGCGCAGGACGGCCCGACGCGCGCCCCCGGACCTCAGGACCCGGCCGCGGGAACCCACCCGACGCGAGAGATCGCGGAGATCGCAGAAGCGAACGCGCGAACCCCTTCGACCTGCGTCCCCACACCACACCCGCCGACGGGCGCGGTCGTGTGGAACCGCCTGGCTCGCGTTCCCCCTTCGCCCTTACCGGCAGGCTCGGGCGGGAGGAAGCCGGTGTGAGGCTTGGGGCGCTCATAGCATGGCCTTGATCGAGTCGGGCAGGGGGAACTCGGGTTGCCAGCCGAGGACGTTCCCGATGCGGGTGAGGTCGGCGCGGCTCCAGGTGACGGTGGCCGAGCGGCCGGCGGGGGGTGCGCTCTCGCGGATCTCGCCGGTGAAGCCCGCCTCGCCCGCGAGCAGGGCGATCGCCTCGCGGACGGGGACGGCCCGGCCGCCGCCCACGTTGAAGACCCGTTCGGGCAGGTCGGGCGCGAAGGCGGCGCTCACGACGGCGCGGCCCACGTCGCGCACGTCCACGAAGTCGCGGTACGCGCCGAGCGGGCCCAGGTCGAGGTCGCGCACCCCGCTCGCGAGCAGGTCGCGGGCCCGGCCGAGCACGCTCTCGCCGGTGAGGCCCGGCCCGACCGGGTTGAAGACCCGCAGCGACGCCCCGTCGACCCGGCCGTCGGCGGCGGCCTGCTCGACCAGCTGGGTCCCGGCCAGGTGGCTGATGCCGTAGCCGCTGACCGGCCGGGCCGGGTCCTGCTCGTGGACCGCGTGGCCGGGCGGAGTCGGCCCGTACTCGGCGGCCGAGCCCAGGCGGACGAACCGGGCGCCGGGCGCGGCCTGGGCCATCGCCTCGATGATGACGGCGGTGGCCAGCGCGTTGCCCCGCATCAGCTCGTCGTACCCGCCGGACATCCGCCCGGCGCAGTTGAGCACGACGGACGGGCGGACGGCGCGCAGCAGGCCGGCCACGTCGGCGGGCCGGGCGGCGAGCAGGTCCAGGTCCGCCCGGCCGGGGCAGTGCAGGCCGGACACCCGGCCGTCCCGTGTCAGCAGGTCCCTGACCTGCCGCCCCAGGAAGCCGGACGCGCCGAAGAGCAGGACGTCCGTCATCGCACCGGATCCCTGGACGGCAGCAGCTGCGGCCTGATCTCGTCGAAGCGCGCGTTGGCCTCGTCGTAGTCGTCGGGCCGCCCGATGTCGAGCCAGTAGCCGTCGAACTCGTAGATGCCGGGCGGCCTGTTCCGCGCGAGCAGGTCGAGGACGAGGTCGTCGAAGCCGAACGGCATCCCCTCGGGGTAGTGGGCGATGGTGTCCCTGGACAGCGCGTACACGCCCATGCTGACCAGGTAGCTGAGCAGCGGCTTCTCCCGGAAGCCGACGATCCGGCCGCCGCTGGCCTCCAGCACGCCGAAGTCGATCTTGACGACGCGCGGCGAGGTGGCCACGGTCAGCGGCGCCGCGGAGGCGACGTGCCGGGCCAGCAGGTCGGCGTAGTTCAGGGTGGTGAGCACGTCGCCGTTCATCACCAGGAAGTGCTCCGGCAGCCGGTCCCTGATCGGGAACAGCGGCCCGATCGTCGACAGCGGAGCGAGCTCCTCGGTGAAGTCGACCGACAGCCCCCAGCGCGAGCCGTCGCCGACGAACGCGCGGATGAGCGGGCTGAGGTGGCCGACCGCCAGCGTGGCGTGCGTGAACCCCTGATGGGTGAGCTGCTGGAGGATGATGTCGAGGATCGCGTACTCCTCACCGATCGGCACCAGCGGCTTGGGCAGGGCGGAGGTGTACGGGCGCAGGCGGACCCCCTTGCCGCCCGCGAGTATGACGACGTGCATGCTGGTTCCCTCCTGTGGATCAGCGATACCGCTGCACGTCCCGCAGGCTCACGGCCATCGGGACGAGCAGGATGAGGAAGAAGACGAGGCCGGCGACGAGGAAGAGCAGCACGTCGGCCAGGACCGGCGGCGCGCCGGCTAACAACGGGCGCGCCCCCGGATGGACGGCCAGGGCGAGCGCCTGCGCCGCGCACAGGTGCCTGACCTTGCCCTGGTTGGCCAGCAGGAAGGCCACGAAGTAGGCGGTCCCGACGACCACGTGCGCGGCAGCCATGACGACACTGGCGTCCGACAGCCGGCCGGTGGCGTGCAGGAACGCCAGCGGCAGCGCCGACAGCACGGACAGCGTGACCAGGCAGGCGAGCACGCCCTTGGCGAGCAGCCACCGGCCGTGCGAGGTGAACTCGGCCGGGTAGCTCACCCGCCGGATCGCCGCCCTGGCGTCGTCGTCGAAGACGTGCGCCCGGTACTCCAGCACGCCCATGCCGAGCACCAGCCCGGCGCCGGCGATGGCGATGTCGCTCCTGTCGAGCACGTACCTGGCCTCGGCCTGGAGCAGGAAGAGCGCGGTGAGCAGGCTGTAGAGGAAGGCGGGCGGCAGACCGCGCAGGTTGGCGCGCAGCAGCGTGCGCAGCGGCGGCTCGGCGGCGGGCTGTTCCCCCTTGTCCGGGGTGGCGAGGGTGAGCAGCATCGCGGCGCCGACGACGGCGGCGACGCAGATCACGCCGAGGCAGACGGTCAGCAGGCCGACGAAGCGGTCGGCGACGCCGATGTAGCCGATCCCGGCCAGCACGGCGGGCATCATCATCGCGGCGAGCCAGGCCTCGCGCCGGTAGAAGAGCAGGATCCCGGACGAGATCTGGAACGCGATCTGTGTGACGCAGAGCGCGACGAGCGCCACGGGCGCGCCCATGCCCAGGGCCAGCCCGGTGGCCGTCAGCGCCGCGCAGCCCACGCCGGTCACCAGCCCGGTGCGGAGCACGCGCCCGGCCGAGCGCGGGCAGCCGCGTCCCATGAGGGTGTAGGCGATCTGGGCGGCGGAGCTGCCGAGCACCCAGCCGATCCCGGTGGTGAACACCAGCCCCGGCATCAGCCACTGGGTCCCGACCAGGCCGGAGGCGGCGGGCAGCAGCGCCGCGGGCAGCCCGTACAGCAGGCCGTGCAGGATCTGCGCGGTCGGCCTGGCCCGGCGCAGCGGCGCGTCGGGCACCGGCGGCACGGCTTTGGCCGCCACCCGCGAGAACGCGGTCTCGGCCAGCGAGAACACGTCGGTGTGCCCGTACCGCTCGCGGGCGATCTTGTCGTTGAGGCCCTCGCTCTCCAGGATGGCGGCCACCTGGAGCGGTTCCACGGCGCGGGCCAGGCTCGCGTCCATGGGCTCGATGAGGGCGTCGATCGGGTGCGCCTGTCCGTCGTCCCTGGCCGCCGTCACGGCCACAGCTCCGTGTAGACGGCGCGGTAGTCGTCCAGCGACTGCCGGAGCGTGAAACGTTCCAGGACGCGGTCACGGGCGATCGCGCCGAGGCGGCGGCGCAGCGGCGCGTCCTGGAGCAGCCGCACGGCGGCGTCGGCGGCGGCCACGTGGTCGCGCGGCGGCACGATCAGCCCGGCGTCGGCGACCGCCTCCGCGACGCCGCCGACGTTCGTGCACACCACGGTCCTGCCGCAGGCCATGGCCTCCACGACGGTGTAGGGGAAGCCCTCGGAGATGCTGGTCAGCGCGACGACGCTGCCCGCGTGGTAGGCGTCGACCGGGGTGGACACCCGGCCCTCGAACACCGCCGCGCCCTCCAGGTCCAGCTCGTCGATGAGCTCCAGGCAGCTCTGGTGGTAGCTCTCGTTGCCCGCGGGCACGCCGCCGAAGATGCGCAGCTTCGCCTTCGGGATCTTGTCGTGCACGATGGCGAACGCCCTGATCAGCGTGTGCAGGTCCTTCAGCGGGTCCACCCGGCCCATGAAGACCAGCGTCGGCTCGTCGGGCTCGGTCTCGGCGAGCGGGAAGTCGTCAGGGTCGACGCCGTTGTACATGACCCGGATCCGGTCAGGGTCGGCGCCGTTGTGGAGCTGCCAGCGCCGGTTGTACGAGGAGTGCGGCGCGATCCGGTCGGCCGCCACGTAGGCGGCGCCGGCCAGCCTGCGGAAGAAGCTCAGCAGCAGCACCCTGACCGCGTGCGAGACGGGCTCGTGGACGTACTGCAGGTAGCGTTCGCGCAGGTAGACGCCGTGTTCCGAGAGGACGACCGGGGTGCCGTGCTGCCACTTGGCGGTCATCGCGACGAGCATGCTGAGACCGTTCATGGCCACGTGGGTCAGGTCGGTGCGCAGCGGCGGCTCGGCCAGCGGGCGCAGCATGTGGCCCATCAGGTCGGCGGCCACGATCGCGTCGGCCAGGTTGATGCCGTCGGTCCTGTTCCAGTACCACGCGTCCATGAGCTGGCTGAGCGAGTCGTTGGCGACGAGCGCGCCGACCAGGTCGCCGCCGTCGTGCGCGTACCGGTAGAGCGACTCCAGCACGGACAGGAACTCCGCGCTGCCCGCGCCCATGACGGCGGGGGTGAGGACGATCTGCAGGAAACGCTCGTACGCCTCGGCGAACTCCCGCCCGGGCGGGCGGCCGGACCGCCGGTGGCCGCCCTTCCACAGCGGGAGGTTGATCACCTGCTCCAGGTTGGGCGGGAGATCCCACACCGGCCGCTCGGCGCCGTCCACGGTCATCGTGACGACGTCCCACCGGTAGTCCGGCATGCCCTTGATGAGCTGGTCCATCCACACGCTGACGCCGCCCATCGCGAACGGGTACGTGCCCTCGGACACGAGCGTCACTTTCACGGGCGCACGCTCGCGTTGACGGTGAGCGGGACGCCCGCGGCCAGGTCGAGGTGGGCGATCTTGTCGGTGCCGTACGTGGCCGCGCCGGCCGCGGCGGCGTTGGTGGCGAACACCTCGGCGTCGGCCGAGGCGGTGAACGTGATCGTCCCGGCTGTCCTGTCGTACACGGCGCGCACGTCCGCCAGGTCGTCGAAGTGGACGGTCCGGTCCTCGACGTAGCCGGCCAGCCCGCCCCAGTCGGGGGTGAGCAGCGGGACGCCGTAGTAGCTCTCGTACTTGGCCATCACGGCGTTCAGCCAGTCGAAGACCAGGTTCTTGTTGCCGCCGTAGTTGCGCAGGTTGCCCTGGTGGAACGTGTGCGTGTACACCGATCCCGACATGACGTGCTGCATGGCCACGTCGCTCTCGTGGTCGAGGACCTGGCTGTAGGTCTGGTCGACGGGCCAGTACGGGAACCTGCCGTTCGGGCCGTAGTAGGAGTTGTAGAACAGCGTCTGCTCGGCCGGCGTGGTCGTGTGGTACGCGATGTTCGTCGGCCAGTCGGGCACCACCATGACCGACGGCTTCAGCGGGTGGCGGATGCCGCAGTTGAAGCACGCGGGCCGGTGGCTGGCGAACGACATGTTGCCGTGGAGATACTTCACGCCCAGGTCGGCCGCGGCCTGCAGCAGGTTGGCGTTGGACGCGGCCAGGCCGTGGTCGGTGGGCGGGTCGATGTCGTTGTCCGGGTCCGGGTGGTAGACGCCCAGGCCCGAGTACTCGCCGGTCTTGAGCACGGTCGGGTCGACGGTGAAGCCGAGCGCGGAGCCGATGGTCAGGTTGTCCTCGATCTCGGCGTAGCTGGTCGCGTAGTCGGTGTCGTTCATCTTCGGGTGGCTGAACGTGTGGTTGATCCAGGTGAACGACGACGCGCGGCAGCGCGAGTACGCGGTCAGCCCGTCGGTGAGCAGCGGGGGCAGCAGGCACAGGGTGGGCACGTTCAGGCCGGCTCCGTCGCCGTTGTAGGCGATGTTGAGCTTGAAGCCGCCGGCCAGCGGGTGCGCGGTGCGGAAGGAGTTCTGCTGCTGGTACGTGCTGACGGCGTCGTTCCTGCTCATCCGGAAGCCGGGATCGGAGTCGACGGTGCCGTTGGCGAGCAGGTGGTCGGTGTAGCTGAACCAGTCGTCCACGTCGGCGTTCAGGTAGTGGCGCTGCTCGCCCAGGTACAGCCCTCTGGTCGCCCACCGGAACAGCCCGAAGGTGAGCAGGTCGGCCTGCGGCAGGTACTGGTTGGAGGTGAAGGTCAGCGCGGCCCGCTCGCGGCCGTCGGTCGAGGTGCTGCGCACGCCCAGCACGTCGGTTCCGCTGGTGATGAGCGGGTCGGCGGCGCAGCCGGCGGCGATCGTGCTGCGATAGAGGTACGACAGCGAGATCGGCACGTTCACGCCGCCGCGCAGGTAGTCGAACACGCCCGCGCCGGCCGGGGTCAGCGCGGTGCTGATCGGCGTGTCGCCGACGCCGCCCTCGCTGCCGGCCCGCAGGCAGTAGTCCTCAGGCCAGGTCCCGTACGCGGTGTAGAGCGACACCTGGCGGACGCCGTAGTCGCGCTCGTACGCCCATAGAGCGTTCCATTCGTCGGCGTCGAGACCGCTGAGATAGGAGCCGCCGTCCTCGTAGAGCAGGCTGTTGCTGGTGAGCAGGATCGCGTTGTAGCGGCCGGTGCCGTCGGCGGCGATCAGGTCGGCGAGCGGCTCGGTCCTGCTGTGGAGGACGTCGTAGGCGGCGCCCACCCGGTCCAGGGTGGCCTTCCAGGTGTCCTCGCCCCAGTCGTCGCCGTCCACGGCGATGACGAGGGCGCGCAACTCGACCTTGTCGGTGGCCGCGGCGGCGAGGGCCTCGGCCGTGGTGGCGGCGCGGGCGGACCGGTCGAGCTTCACTTTGCCCTGCTTTTTCGGCAAAGGGTCCGGTATTTCCACTTTGGGACGTTCCACTTCGCCGCGCAGCGGGGCGTGGCTGTGGGACCGGTCTTTGGGCGCGGATTCGGCCGGCTCTGAATGGGCTACGAATAGCCCCGAAACGAGCGTGACTACGCCGGCCAGCGCGAGCATTCTGCTGGAACGTACCAGATTTTTGTTCTTGGACAGCCGAAAAGAACCCACTCGTATCACCCGTCTAAGCCCTGGCCCCCGATAAGCCGTAGAAATGCCGAGCAATCCGTCGTCGGCAAGCCCCGAGTGTGCGGACGGCGGGTTTCACTCGGGTTTCAAGGAGGTTTCCCGCAAAACAGGCAAGGTGACGGCAAGTGTTGGCTCTATAACTGAGGGATCGGGAACGGCACGGGAAGGGGAGCCCATGCAGTTCGGAATTCTGGGTGCGCTGGAGGTGGTCTCGCAAGGCCAGCGCTTACCCGTGCGCTCCGCCAAGCAGCGCACGCTCCTGGCCCTGCTGCTCTGCCATCGGGGCCGGGTGGTGCGCAGCGACGCGCTGATCGACGCGCTCTGGGGCGGGGAGGCCGCGGACGCCGGGCATCGGCGGCTGCGGCTGCAGCTCTTCCGGCTCAGGCGGACTCTCGGGCCGGAGGCGGAGATCGTCCACGACTCGGCCGGTTACCTGCTGCGGGTGCCACCGGGAGCGGTGGACGCGTGGCGCTTCGAGGAACTGGTCAAGGAAGGGCGGCAGGCGTTCAAGAGCGGTGACGTGGGCAAGGGCGGCGAGCTGCTGCGGGCGGCGCTGGGGCTGTGGCGCGGGCAGGCGCTGTCGGGGCTGGACGACCTGCCGCTCCTGCACGCCCAGGCCACCCGGCTGGAGGAGGAGCGGCTGGCCGCGCTCGCCGACCGGGTGGACGCCGACCTGCGGCTGCACCGGCACGCCGACCTCGTCGGGGAGCTCACCGGGCTGGTCCGTGAACATCCGCTGCGCGAACGGTTCCGCGGTCAGTTGATGCTCGCCCTGTACCGGGCTGGGCGGCAGGCGGAGGCGCTGGAGGTCTACCGCGACGGGTGGCACATCCTCACCAACGACCTCGGCCTGGAACCCTCGCCCGAACTGCGCCGGCTGGAGGCGGCGATCCTCACCAGCGACGCCTCCCTCACCCTCACCCGCGCCGACCACCACCACCGTCCCACCCGCCGCCCCACCTCAGGCTGCCCCCACTGCGCCCGCCGCCCCCGCTGACCCACCACAAGGGGGAACCCCCGGTACGGCGCTTCCCCCACAGCCACCTCCTCTGGATCCGGCACGGTACGGCGCTTCCCCCACAGCCGCCTCCTCCGGATCCAGCGAGGCGTGACGTGAGCGGGATACCGGTGCAACGCCCCACAACCGCCCCCGCTCGCGCTCCCCTCGCCGAGCGTGGGCTTCCGCCGAACCCCGCAACGGCGGAGCACCACCGTGTCCGCACGAGCTCCCCACAGTGCCCCCACCGGAGCGGTCTGGGGGTGAGATCTGGCGCGATCCACCGCCACCACCTCCACCGGAGCAGCGGGAAGCGCGCGGGATCCAACGCGAGCAGCCTCAACCGCCTCCGCCGGAGCGGTGAGGCGAGGTGGGGCGGGGCGCGAAATGGGTGCCATCCGGCGCGAACTCCCCCACGGTCACCTGCCAGGGCGGTGCGGTGGAGCGTGGGTGATCGCGCGAGCTCCACCACAACCGCCTCCCGCTGGAGCGGTGGGAGGCGGGAGGTGCGCGGGGTCCAAGGCGAGCCCTCAACCACCTCCAACGGAACGGCGTGGGGGAGATTTTGCGCGAGATCCCACAGCCACCTCCACCGGAGCAGCGGGGCGAGGAGTCCGGCGCGAGCCGCCGCAACCGCCTCCGCCAGAGCAGCGGAGTGGGGCTGGAAATGGGCGCCATCCGGCGCGAACTCCCGCACGGCGAGCCCGCTGGTGAGGTGCGGTGGGGCCTTGGTGCAATCTGGCGCGAGCCCCGGCAATCGCATCCGCCGGGGTGGTGGGGGATCTGGTGTGGAGGGTTGGTCTCGGGTGAGGATGCCGGGGTGAAGGTGTGGTGGGGGGTTGGCGCGGTGGGGGTTGTCGCGCTGGTGGTGGTCGCGGTGCTGGTGGCTGAGCAAGGGCGGGAGAAGCCGCTGGAGAGGGCGAGGGCTACTGAGGGGGCGGCAGTGACTGACGGAGCGGTGGTGACGGAGGGGGAGACCGGGGCTGGGCGGTGGGTGCCGGATGGGTTTCCGGATGCGGGTAGTACCGGGGTGCCGGTGGGGACGGAACTTGTGGTGGTGGCTGGGGATCGGACGTTCGCCGTTGATGGGGAGGTGGTGGAGGGCAGGGAGTTCCATGGGTTCGTGACGGTGACCGGGCGGGGTGTCACGTTCAGGAAGTGCCGGTTTCTCGGGGGGAAGGCCGACCGGGTGCGGCCGCTGCTCGACACCGAGCATGCTCGTGACACGGTGATCGAGGACTCCGAATTCCGGGCGGCACACCCGTCGCCGTCGGTCGACGGCATCTGGGCCGCGCACACCAGCATCCTCAGGTCGGAGTTCACCGGCACCGTGGACGGGATCAAGGCGCACACGGGCACCCTCGTCCGCGACTCCTACATCCACGACCTGAGCTGGTTCCCCGAGGACCCCGACCAGGGCGGCGGCCCGACCCACAACGACGGCGTCCAGGCGTTCGCCGACCAGACCGGCGTCACGCTGGAGCACAACACGATCGACCTGTCCACCACCCGCGACCCCAACGCCGCCGTCCAGTCCTCGGCCGACGACCTGCGCGTGGAGGACAACTACCTGGACGGCGGCGCGTGCGTGGTGAACATCGACCACACGCCGCTCGGCCGCCCGCTGCGCGGCCAGCACGTCACCGGCAACCGGTTCGGCCGGGCGTCCGCGTACGACTGCCCGATCCTGCTCAGCACCAAGTCAGAGCTCGCGGACGGCGGCGGCAACGTGTGGCACGACACCGGCGGGCCGATCCCCGAACCCGAACGGCACGACTAGGAGGCGCACATGTGGGAAGGCACGCCGGCGCTGGTGACGGGCGCGACGGGGTTCATCGGCGCGCACCTGGTCAGGCGGCTGGCGGGGCTGGGGGCGCGGGTGCACGCGGTCAGCCGCCGCCCGCCGGACGTCTCCGGGCACGGCGAGCGCTGGCACGCCGCCGACCTGGGCGACCCGGCCGCCACCGCGAAGCTGGTCGCGGAGACCGCCCCCGAGGTGGTCTTCCACCTGGCCAGCGAGGTGACCGGGGTGCGGGAGCCGGACGTCGTGGCGCCCACGCTCGCGGCCAACCTCACCGCCGCGGTCAACCTGCTCACCGCCGTCACCGGCTCCCCCGTACGCAGCGTGGTGCTCGCCGGGTCGGTGGAGGAGCCGCGCGACGGCCTCGCGCCCGGCTCGCCGTACGCCGCCGCCAAGGCGGCGGCCACCGGTTACGCCCGCATGTTCCACGCGCTCTGGCAGGTGCCGGTGTCGGTGCTGCGGGTGGCGATGGTGTACGGGCCGGGCCAGCGGGAGACGTCCAGGCTGATCCCGTACGCGACGCTGGAGCTGCTGCGCGGCCGCGACCCGGAGCTGACCTCGGGCACCAGGATGGTGACCTGGGTGTACGTGGAGGACGTGGTGGACGCGTTCGTGCTGGCCGGGGCGGGCGGGGCGGCCGGCGAGGTGCTCGACGTCGGCACGGCCGAGCCGGTCTCCATCCGCGACACCGTGGAGCTGCTCGCCCGGGTGGTGGGCGGCGCGGCGCGGCCCCGGTTCGGCGCGGTCGCGGCCCGGCCGCTGGACCGGACGCAGCGCTCCGACCCGGGCCCGGCGGAGCGGGTGCTGGGCTGGCGACCGGCCACGAAGCTGGAGGAAGGACTGCGCCGTACCGTCGCTTGGTACGCAGAAAGTCTGTAACGCCGCATCTCGGACGCCGATATCCCTCCTGGCGACTACTGACGCAGGGGGCGGGATGCGTGCGGTGACCAACCTGACCGTGCACGGCATCGGCCGCACCACCCGCGAGCTGGACCCGGGCGAGGGAGACACCTGGGTGAGCGTGGCCCAGTTCGAGCAGGTGGTGGACGCCGTGGCGGGCCGGCCCGACGTGCGGCTCACGTTCGACGACGCGAACCTGTCCGACGTGGAGATCGCGTTACCCAGGCTGGTCGAGCGGGGGTTGAAGGCCGAGTTCTTCGTGCTGGCCGGGCTGCTCGGCGAGCCGGGCCGGCTGGACTCCGACGGGGTGCGCGAACTGCTCGGCGCGGGCATGCGCATCGGCTCGCACGGCTGGGCGCACCGCGACTGGCGCACGCTGGGCACGCGGGAGGCGGCCGAGGAGCTGTCGGCCGCGCACCACCTGCTCGGGCAGCTCGTCGGCGAGCCGGTCTCGCGGGTGGCGATCCCGTTCGGCTCCTACGACCGGCTGGTGCTGAACCGGCTCAGGCGCATGGGCGTGACCCGCGCGTACACCAGTGACGGCGGCCGCGCCCGGCCGGGCTCCTGGCTGCAGCCGCGCACCAGCCTCCGCCACGACCTGGACCGCGGCTGGATCGCGCGGGTGCTGGGCGGCCCGTCGCTCCCCCGACGGGCGGCCAAGCTCGCCACGCGGCTCTACAAGCGGATGCGCTGATGGGCCGGGTCGCCGTGGTGATCGTCACCTACAACAGCGAAGGCGTGCTCGGCGGCTGCCTGGACTCGCTCGCCGCCGGGGCCGAGGGCGTTGAACTCGTGGACGTGGTGGTGGCCGACAACGCCTCGAAGGACGGCTCCGTAGCGGTCGCCGAGCGGGCCGGGCCGCCGGTCAGGGTGGTGCAGACCGGCAGGAACGCGGGCTACGCGGCGGCGGTCAACGCCGGGATCGCGGCGCTCGACCTGGACGCGGTCGACGGCGTGTACGTGCTCAACCCCGACTGCCGGCTGCGGCCCGGGGCCGTCGCGCCGCTGCTGGCGTGCCTGCGCGAGCCGGGCCGGGGCATCGCGGTGCCGTACATGGTCAACCCGGACGGCTCGCTCCAGCCGTCGCTGCGCAGGCGGCCGACCGTGGGGCGGGCGCTGGTGGAGGCGGTGATCGGCGGCAGCCTGGCGGGCCGCGTCGGGCGGCTGGGCGAGCTGGTGACGGACCCGCGCGACTACGCGCGGCCGGGGGCGTACGCCTGGGCGACGGGGGCGGCCATGCTGATCTCGCCCCGGGTGATCCGCGAGGTGGGGCCCTGGGACGAGTCGTTCCTGCTCTACAGCGAGGAGACGGACTTCTGCCTGCGCGCCGCCGACCTGGGCTGGACCACCTGGTACGAGCCCGCGTCGGTGATCGAGCACATCGGCGGCGACTCGGGGATCGACCCCACGCTGGCCGCCCTGCTGGTGGTCAACAAGGTGCGCCTGTACCGGCGGCGGCACGGGCCGCTGGCCGGGCTGGCCTACTACCTGGCGGTGCTGGGCGGCGAGTCCGTGCGCGCGCTCGCGGGCCGGCGCACCTCGCGCGCCTCCGTCGCGGCCCTGGTGCGGCCGTCGCGCCGGATGACGGCGCTGCCGCAATGAGCCGCGCTCCGGCCATGCGGACCGTGCCGTTCGACGGGCTCTCCGCCGCCGAGCTCGACGCCTGGCACGCGCTGCGGGCCGCCAACCCCGCGCTGGACAGCCCGTACTTCCATCCCGGTTTCGCCGCCGCCGTGCACGCGAGCGGGCGGCCCGTGCACGTGGCCGTGAGCACGCGCGACGGCGGGATCGACGCGCTGGTGCCGCACCACCGCGACGGGCGGGTGCTGCGGCCGGCCGGCTGGCCGGGCGCGGACTTCCAGGGGCCGGTGCTCGCCGCCGGGACGCCTTTCCGGCCGCTCGGGCTGCTCTCCAGGGGGACCGGCGCGTACGTGTTCGACCACTTGGTGGAGGCCGCGCCCGGGTTCGGGCCGTGGGTGCTGGGCCGCAGGCCGTCGCCGTACCTGGACGTCACCGGCGGGCTGCCCGGCTACCTGGGGCGGGCCTCGCGCAGCGGCAGGGACAACATGAACCAGGCGCGTCGCCGGGCCGCGAAGGCCGAGCGCGAGCACAGCACCGTGAAGTTCGAGGCCGACTCGCGGGACCGGGACGCGCTCGCGCTGGTGATCGCGCTCAAGCGGGCGCAGTACGCGGCCACCGGCGCGGCCGACTACTTCGCCGAGCCGGACCGGGTGCGGCTGCTGGAGAGCCTGCTGGGCGCCCGCGACGGGTCGTTCGGCGGGGTGCTGTCGACGCTGCACGCCGGGCCCCGGCTGGTGGCCGCGCACTTCGGGCTGCGCGCGGGCGGGGTGCTGCACTGGTGGTTCCCGGTGTACGACCCGGAGTTCGCCCGGCTGTCACCCGGCTGGATGCTGCTGCGCGAGCTGGTCGCCGCCGCGCCCACGCTCGGCGTGGACCGGATCGACCTCGGCCGGGGTGAGGATGAGTACAAGCGGCGGGCCAAGACCGGCGAGACCTGGGTGTGCCAGGGGTTGGTGACGCGGAATCCGGCGCGGCGGGCGGCGGCGGTGGCGATGACCCGGGCACGGGCGATGGTGAGATCTGTCCGAACTCGGACACATCCGTAACGTTCCAACGGACATCCCCGACATATCCGGTGGAGGCGGGGAAGATCGCGAACGTCCTCTGCACGGTCCAGCACGCTCTTCAGGCGGGGGAAGCCATGCGGATCAGCGTCTTCGGGCTCGGCTACGTGGGGTGCGTGTCGGCGGCGTGCCTGGCCTCGATGGGCCACGAGGTCGTGGGCGTGGACGTCAACCCCGCCAAGATCGAGCTGGTCAACGGCGGCCGGGCGCCGATCGTCGAGGAACGCATCGGCGAGCTGGTCGAGCGGGCCGTGCGGGAGGGCAGGCTGCGCGCCACCGCGGACGCCGCCGCGGCGGTCGGGTCCAGCGACCTCTCCCTCGTCTGCGTCGGCACCCCGTCCGCGCCGAACGGCAGCCTGTCGACCGCCTACCTGGAGCGGGTCGCCGAGCAGATCGGCCGGGCGCTGCGCCCCGGGCACGTCGTGGTCTTCCGCAGCACCATGCTGCCGGGCACCTGCGCCGAGCTGCTGATCCCGATCCTGGAGCTGTCCTCCGGGCTGCGGGCGGGCGCGGACTTCGGGGTGGCGGTCAACCCGGAGTTCCTGCGCGAGGGCACGAGCGTGCGCGACTTCTTCGCGCCGCCGAAGACGGTGATCGGGGAGTCGGATCCGGCCAGCGGGGACGTGGTGGCCGGGCTGTACGAGGGGCTGCCGGGCGAGGTGTTCAGGGTGCCGATCCCGGTGGCCGAGATGACGAAATATGCGGACAACGCCTTCCATGCTGTCAAGATCGGTTTCGCCAACGAGCTGGGCGCGGTCTGCCAGGCACTCGGCGTGGACTCGTACCAGGTCATGGACGTGTTCCTGGCCGACAGGAAGCTCAACATCAGCCCGGCCTACCTGCGGCCCGGGTTCGCGTTCGGCGGCTCCTGCCTGCCCAAGGACCTGCGCGGCCTGGTGTACGCGGCGCGCAAGGCGGACGTGTCGGTGCCGCTGCTGTCGCACGTGCTGCCCGCCAACGAGGCGCACCTGCGGCGGGCCTTCGACCTGGTCACCGCGCCGGGGCTGCGCAAGGTCGGGCTGTTCGGGCTGTCGTTCAAGCCGGGCACCGACGACCTGCGCGAGAGCCCGCTGGTGGAGCTGGCGGAACGGCTCCTCGGCAAGGGCTACGACCTGCGCATCTACGACGCCAACGTGTCGATGTCGCGGCTGATGGGGGCCAACCGCGAGTACATCGCCGAGCGGCTGCCGCACCTGGGCGACCTGCTCGCCGACTCGGTGGCCGAGGTGCTGGACCACGCGGAGGTGTGCGTGATCGGCAGCACGGATCCGGCCGTGCTGGACGGGCTCGACGGCTTCCGCGGCAAGGTGATCGACCTCGTGCGCGTGCCGGGAGCCGCGACACACCGGGACAGAAGGGATTACGTGGGCATTGGCTGGTAGAGCGCTCATCCTCGTCGAGAACCTCTCCGTCCCGCTCGACCGCCGCGTCTGGCAGGAGAGCGCCGCGTTACGCGAGGCGGGCTGGGAGGTGCACGTCATCTGCCCGATGGGCGCCAAGCAGGACCGCGAGGCCGAGGCGGTGATCGACGGCGTGCGCATCCACCGCTACCCGCTCCGCGCCGCCACCGGCGGACCCGTCGGCTACCTGCGCGAGTACGGGTCGGCGCTGTGGCACACCTTCCGCATCGCCCGCCGGCTCGGGCGCTTCGACGTGGTGCACGGGTGCAACCCGCCCGACCTGTTCTTCCTGGTGGCGCGGGCCATGAGAGGTACCCGGTTCGTGTTCGACCAGCACGACCTGGTGCCCGAGTTGTACCTGTCGCGCTTCGGCCGGGGGCGCGACCTGTTGTACCGGGCCGTGCTGTGGCTGGAGCGGCGCACGTACCGGGCCGCGCACGTGGTGATCGCCACCAACGAGAGCTACCGGCAGGTGGCGCTGTCACGCGGCGGCAAGCTGCCCGGCGAGGTGTTCGTGGTGCGCAGCGCGCCCGTCGTGGAGCGGTTCCACCAGGTGCCTGCCGAGCCCGAGCTGCGGCGCGGCAAGCCGCACCTGCTGTGCTACCTCGGCGTGATGGGGCCGCAGGACGGGGTCGACTACGCGCTGCGCAGCCTGGCGCGGCTGCGTGACGAGCACGGGCGGACCGACTGGCACGCGGTGTTCGTCGGCGGCGGCGACACCTTCGACGCGATGGTGGCGCTCTCCCGCGAGCTGGGGCTGGGCGAGGCCGTCGAGTTCACCGGGCGGATCCCGGACCCGGACCTGATGCGTTATCTGTCGACGGCCGACGTGTGCCTGTCGCCTGACCCGTTGAATCCGCTCAACGACGTCTCCACCATGAACAAGGTCATGGAGTACATGGCGATGGCCCGGCCGATCGTCTCCTTCGAGCTGCGGGAGGCGCGGGTGTCGGCGGGCGAGGCGGCCCTGTACGCGCCGGCCAACGACGAGTCGGAGTTCGCCAAGCTCATCGCGCGGCTGCTGGACGACCCTTCCGAACGACGCCGCATGGGCGAGATCGGCAGGGAGCGCGTGACGGGGCCGCTGTCGTGGACCCACTCCAAGAAGGCCCTCCTCGCGGCCTACGAAGCCGCCACGGACCCCCGGTGACCCCTGCCGTGCTACGCGGGTTGTCCGCTTCGGGTGCCGGTGTCCGTACCCCAGGTTGTCCTTCCGCCTCTCAGGAGGGTGAGGGCGCGGTCGGCGGCGAGGACCGTCAGGTAGCAGGCGGCGTCGAGGGCGCTCACCTCGCGGGCGGCGAGGAGGTCGCGCAGGGCTCCGGCGCGCAGCGAGCGAGCCGGCAGGCCGAGGCCGGCGAGCTGCCGGTTGCCCTGCCTGACCCGCACCCGGCGGGCCAGGTGGGCGCGGACCGTGCGGGCGGGCCGGACGACCGACCTGGCCTCGGTCACCACCACGCGCTCGCCGCCGGTGAAGGACCCGTCCACGTAGCCGTCGTCGGAGATCACGTCGGGCAGCGGGAACACCCGCCGGTGTCCCTCCTCGGTCAGCACGTACACCCCCACCCCCGCCAGCGCCCGGGACGGCGCGATCAGCCGGTCGTGCACCCGGTGCACCCGCCGGACGACCCGCCCCGTCCCCGCCAGGTCCCACTCGGGCACCGGCGCGCAGGCCAGCACCCCCGGCCTGGACGCCGCCTCGGCCAGCGCGCGCACCGACTTCGCGTCCAGCCGCACGTCCGCGTCCAGGTAGACGCGCGGGAAGGCGCGGCAGGCGGCGTCACCCAGGCGCAGCGCCTCCACCTTGCCCGGTCGCGAGGTCTCCAGCACCCGCACGCCCGGCCGGGCGGCGGCCCGCGCGGTGCCGTCCGTGCAGGCGTTGGCCACCACGATCACGTCGAACTCGCCGGGCCCGGTCCCCGTCAGCAACGTGTCCAGGTTCGCCGCGATCACGCCTGCCTCGTCGTGGGCCGGGATCACCACGCTGACCGTCGGCTTCATCACACCGCCTTTCGGAAGGAGACAGCTTGAGAGTGGAATCGGGCGAGATCGACGGGGTTCTGCTGTTCAGGCCGGTGCCGCACCGGGACCGGCGCGGCCTGTTCACCCGGACGTTCGACGCCGCCGTGGCCGCCGAGGCGGGGCTGAAGCCGGAGACGTTCATCCAGGACAGCCAGTCGAGGTCGGTCCGGGGCACCGTCAGAGGGCTGCACGGGCGTGGTGGCCAGGGTGAGGCCAAGCTGGTGCGCTGCGCCCGGGGGGCGATCCACGACGTGCTGGTGGACGCCCGGCCCGGCTCGCCGACGTTCGGCAGGCGGATGGCGGTGCGGCTGGACGACGAGGACTTCACCGTCCTGTACGTGCCGCCCGGGCTGCTGCACGGCTTCCAGGCGCTGACGGAACCCGCCGACACCTGCTACCGCATCGACCGCGAGCACGACCCCGCGGAGGATCTCGCGGTCCGGTACGACGATCCGGATCTCAAGATAGCGTGGCCCCTGCCGGTGACCGAAGTGAGCGACCGCGACCTGCGCGCGGGCTCCTGGGCCGACCTGTCGCGCCGGCTCGGCGGCTGAGAGGTGATGCCCGTGAGCGCCCACCCCACCACACCGGTTCCGGGCCGTGCGGCCGTCGTGGTCATCTCGATGGTGGTGCTGCTGACGGCATGTCAGGCGGAGCCGCGGCCGACGGTCGCGCCGCCGGCGCCCAGTCCGTCGGCGTCGATCGTCAGGCCCGACGGCAGTTCCTGCCCTGACCATCCCACCCCGGCCTGTACGGGCGCGCCGAAGGGTGTCCGGCTGACCGAGGTCCCGCTCAACACCGAGGACGTCGCGTACAAGGTCCAGACACCGGGGGCCGTGCTCGACGGCGTGCACATCCGCGGCCCCCTGCTGGTCCACGCCGACGACGTCACCATCAAGAACAGCGTCATCGACGGGCACGTCACCAACGCCGACGGCGACCGTTCGTTCCGGTTCACGATCACGGACACCACCGTCGGCACCACGAGGACCTGCGGCCCGCTGCCCGCGATCGGCCACGACAAGTACACCGCCACCCGCGTGCTCGTCCAGGGCCACAGCGACGGCTTCCGCGTCTCCGGTGACGCCGTGGACATCCGCGACTCGTACGTGAAGCTCTGCTCGAACCCCGGCGACCACTCCGACGGCATCCAGGCCTACAACGGCGGCAAGGGCCTGACCTTCCACCACAACACCGTCGACCAGCGCGAGGCCGAGCACATCACCGCGCCGATCTTCCTGGTGGACGAGAAGTCCGAGGACGTCGTGGTCACCGACAACCTGGTGATGGGCGGCACGTTCAGCATCCAGGTGCGCAACGCGCGCGGCAAGCAGGTCGTGCGCGGCAACAAGCTCGTCGACAAGTCGTGGGTGTACGGCCCGGTCGACTCCGAGTGCGGCCGTGCCGACTGGGCCGGGAACGAACTGGTGACCATCGACGCGAACTATCGGGTCACCTCGATCGTCGGCCCGCTGGCCTGCGAGGGCGCGAGCTGATCGGCGCGTACCGCGCGCAGCAGCGCTCCCGCCGCGCCGACCAGGAGGAACGAGATCCCCGTCACGGTGTGGAACGACAGCAGGTCGAACGTGAACGACCCGGCCAGAGGCACCACCAGGCAGGCGGCGACCGTGAGCCCGAGGTCGCGGGTGACGGGGTCGGCGCTCAGGAACCGCGACCGCAGCGCCGCGTAGCACGCGACCAGGAACAGCCCGGCGAACGCCGCCGTGCCGATCAGCCCGGTCTCCACCATGGACAGGATGTACTGGTTGTCGAAGATCTGGTGCTTGGGCGCGTACCAGGTGCCGAGCCCGCGGCCGAGCCAGAAGTGGCGGCTGATCTGCTGCGCGGCGACCGCGTAGTCGTGGGTGCGGTACTGGATGCTCTCGTCGTTGCCGAGGTCGGTGAACAGGCCGACGAACGTGCCCAGCAGCCCCGGCACGGCTATGCGGACCGCCACCAGGAACCCGGCCGCCGCCACCAGCGCCTGGAGCCGCCGCCTGACCGGCCAGCCCGCGAACAGCACCACGCCCACCACGGCCAGGCTCAGCATCGCCGAGCGGGACACCGAGAACATCAGCCCGCACCCGATCAGCAGCGCGCACGCCCACCAGCGCAGCGACGGCTCCCGGAGCGCCCGCGCCCGCACGCCGTAGTGCACGGCCAGCGGCAGCAGCATCGCGCAGGTGACGCCGAACTCGATCGGATGCCCGGTGGTGGCGGCCACCCGCCGCAGATCGGCCCGCTCCAGCACGAACGCGTCGCCCTCGGTCGTGTAGCGCAGGATCGGCAGCTCCATGAACCGGGTCAGGTCGATCGAGAACAGGAACTGGAGCGCGCCGATCACCGCGATCACCGCGCCGGCCACGACGAGCGTCTTCAGCACGAAGTCCAGCCGCCGCAGCCCGCGCACCCCGTCGCAGACGGTCAGCGCCAGCCCGACGATCGCCACCACGAGCACGAACGAGTGGTCGGCCAGGTTGAGCTCGTCCGACTCCATGGGGCCGGCCGTGGCGAAGCCGTACGTGGCGAGCATGGCGGTGAAGTAGGCGAACAGCGCGGTACGTACCGGATTACGCCCCTTGGCCGCCCCCAACGCGAGCGTCAACTGCGCGCACAGCCACAGCAGCGCGGCGACCAGGCTGACCACGTTCGCGGGCGTGAGCGACAGCGGCAGGTACTTCAGCACCAGCCGCGCGGGCACCACGAGCAACACGAAGGCGAACACCGCCGCCACCGTCGCCCCATCCGCCCGCCCGTCGCGGTCGGGCGGTCCGAGGGCGGGGTCGGCCGTCCTGTCCCGCGTTTCCGTCACGGTCCGGCCTTATCGGCGCCGACCAGTTCCCTCTCCTCAGGCTGAGGGCCGGGACGGCGGCGGCGGAGCGGGGCCGCCAGGCTCTCCGCCGCGAAGGCCGCCGTCAGGGCGGCGATCACGCCGAGGCCGAGGGCCGCCGCCGCCGAGCGGAGCTTCCTGCCCTGCTGGGGCGCGGGCGTGGTCGGCGGCACCGCCTCGCTGATCGTGATGTACGTCTCCGGCGGCGCGTGCACCTGCCGCTGCCGCACGTCGAGCTCCTGCCTGACCCGCTCGATCACCTGCCGGACGATGGCCGCGGACGCCTCGGGCGTGCGACTCTCCCCCTCGACGAACACCAGCGGCCCGGTCGCCAGCGACTCCAGGTTGTTGGTGCCGTTGGTGACCGCGTACTCGGTGTCGCCCTCGGCCGTGCCCATGTCGGCCACCATGTCCGGCGTGCTCATGACGCTGATCAGCATGGAGGCGGCCACGTCCAGCCCATGGTCG
The DNA here is from genome assembly GCF_039540635.1 of Nonomuraea ferruginea. Taxonomy (NCBI): domain Bacteria; kingdom Bacillati; phylum Actinomycetota; class Actinomycetes; order Streptosporangiales; family Streptosporangiaceae; genus Nonomuraea; species Nonomuraea ferruginea. The sequence continues at coordinate 24,294 of NZ_BAABFD010000006.1, forward strand.
AAGTTCAGCAGCGGGTTGACCTCGGGCACGGGCTGGTCGGGGTCGGGCGGCAGGATCCCGCCGCTGGTCGGCGCGGTCAGCACCAGCACGGCGGTGGTGGTGTAGGTGACCGGGATCGTGCTGTACGCGTAGAAGGCGCCGCCGAGGGCCAGCAGAAAGGCCGGCAGGGCCACGTACCAGCGTCTGATCAGGACGAGGATGGTCCCCCAGAAGTCCACACGCCCTCCCGTACGAGTGCCGCCCCCTGAGATGTCGGGCGTAGAGGGGTGGAGCGTTACACAAACCATCCCAAAACAGCGTCCAGAAGCGGCCTCTGGTGCCGGCCAGGGGACGGATGCCGCCCATCGACGCCAGTAGGGCTCGGTCACCAGTTACGCTGAAGGTGCAACACAGGCGTCGCAGCGGAGGGAGTCGAGCGACGGTGAGCGTGGACCTCGAACACGAGCCCCTTCATGACCTCGCCCGCCGGGTCATCCGGTTGGCCGAGGAAACCCAGCACGCCGCTCAAGTGCTCGAACGCCGTCTGGATGCGCTGGAACGCCGCTCCGAAGCCGCCGGCAGAGCCGAACGCATCCTGAGCATTGCCGCTGACATGCGAACCCACCTCGGCCGGGATCGACTGTCCGTTGACGATTTGTATGACCCGGACACCGGCCTTCCCGCATGATCATCGATTCCAGCGCCATCATTGCCGTCATCAACGGTGAGCCAGAGGCCACCCAATTCGCCCACGCCATCGCCGCGGCCGTGTGTCGCATCTCGGCTGTCAACTACGTCGAAGCGGCCATCGTGGCGGACAACCGCGGTGAGGCCATGCGTAACGCCTTCGACACACTCGTCGACGAGATGAGTCTCATCATCGAGCCCGTAACACCCAATCAGGCCAGGATTGCGCGTCAGGCGTACCAGATATACGGCAAGGGCAACAACTCCAAGGCCAAACTCAACATGGGCGACTGTTTCGCCTACGCTCTCGCCAAAGACCTCGACCAGCCCCTGCTGCTCAAAGGCGAGGATTTCCCGCACACCGACATCACCCCCGCACATCCCTGACCGATCACGGGGCCCTGCTGAGAAACTCGCTGGGATCGTGGTGTAGGCGTAGAAGGCGCCGCCTAGGAAGTGTCTGATAAATGATCAGCGTTCGCGCTTGTTGACTGATCGTGGTGCGACGTGGTGAGCTGACCGACAAGGCGTGGTCGCGGATCGAGCCGTTGCTGCCGGTGGCCGATGGCCGAGGCCGTCCCTGGCGCGATCACCGGCAGGTGGTCGACGGCATTTTGTGGCGGCTGCGGACCGGCGCGCCATGGCGGGACATCCCCGAACGGTACGGGCCCGCCTCTCCGTGATCCTTGACGAAAGTGTTCTCCTTCGCCACATCGGCGGCCCCGAGGTTATGGCCGAGCAGCTCCGATATCTCCTCGACATGATGGCCCGTCCGTACATTACGGTGCGGATTGTCCCCCTGTCGGCGCGCAGCACGGCGGGACTGATAGGGGAACTGCTCTCCGGCCTGGCTCGGCCGACCTACGAAACCATAAAGATCATCCAGAGGGTCACGGAGGCACAATGATCGAGAACGAGTTGGCCACTGCAGCATGGCGGAAGGCCACCGCCAGTGGAGGAACTGGAGGGGACTGCGTGGAAGTCGCTCCGCTCAGCCAAGGCCGCGTCGCCGTGCGAGACAGCAAGAATCGCAGCGGGTCCGTTCTGGTGTTCACGGCCTCGGAATGGGCTGCGTTCAGGGACGGCATGTCCAAGGGAGAGTTCGACTTCTAGATCGTCAAGCTTGCAAGGGGCCTACCTGCCGGGTGGGCCCTTTTGTGCGTAATGATTTCTACATTGCACGCATGGAGCCGTACATACACGCTCGGGCAGACAGGGTTCTGTCTCATAGTCTTGCCGACGACCACCGGATCCCGGACTATTACGCTCGCCACCTCGAAGCGACCAGCGTCCCGACGAACAGCCGCTCACACTCTTCTGAGGTTGAGGATCGTGATGACCGTCGACATCAGCCCCGAGCAGGTCTCCGCCATCACCGCCTTCGTCGACGTCGAGGCACCACCACCCGCGGAGCGACCGACCGCACACTTTCTCTTCGGCACCAACCAGATCCAGCCGGTCGACATCGCGGCCGAGCGGTACCACAAGGGGTTGGCGCCACTGATCATCTGCACCGGCGGGGTCAACCGTCACAACGGCATCGTCGAAGGAAGCACCTTCCGCCGCCTGCTTCTTGAACGCGACGTCCCGAACGAAGCCATCCGCGTCGAGGCGCAGTCCATGAATACCTGGCAGAACGTCGAATACGCCCTGCCGTTCCTACGGGAAGCGTGTCGATCGCGGCTCACCATCACGGCCGTTTGCAAGTGGTATCACCGCCGAACCGTTCACATCCTCAAGGGCCTCGCGCCGGAGATTTCCACTTTTCACGCCATCACCTGGGAACCCCTCTATTCGGGAAGACCCATCACCCGCACGGATTGGCCAGGCATCCCTGAAGGGAGCCGCCGGGTCATCCGCGAATGGGAAGAGGTGACTCGCCGCGTAGCCGACGGCAGCCTCAGTGCGGCGAGGCTGGTCGAAGGGGCCTGGTGCTGAGCAACTGCCTCGGTGCGGACCTCCCTTGCAAGGTCCTTCAGGCTGATGACGGTCTGCTTGCGAGCGATTCTCTCCAAGAATCGAGTTGGCGTTCCTCATGAGGATGCGCCGTACATCTGCTCCCGATTCATCCACGTAGTAAATGTCGATAAGAGGGGTTATCGGAACGAATTTAGCGCTCGTCAAGAATCCTGAGACACAGTTCTCTCGTGAATCTCTTCGGGCTCGAAGTCCGACCGCGAGAGGACTCGACATGACCGACCACAGCCCCGGCACAAGCTCCTATCCGGAGCCGCAGCCCTGGGTGCAGGCCTACGCACCGATCTACCCGCCGCAGCCGGCACGTCACGACCGGCGGTGGCTCACCTACGGCCTGACCGCCTTCGTTTCGCTGCTCCTCGGGATCGTCATCGGCTCCAGCGGCGAGACGGAGACCAGCGCGGCTGGCCCGCGCCCCACCGTCACGGTGACCGAGATGGCGGACACCGTCGCCGAAACCGCACCGGAGCAGACGAAGAGCGGCCCGCTGACCACCGTCCCAGGTGACGGCCAGTACCTCGTCGGTGAGGAGATCAAGCCCGGCACGTACAAGACCGCAGGCACCGACGGCTTCACCTGCTACTGGGCGCGTTTGAAAGACGCCTCAGGGGAGTTCGGCGCCATCATCGCCAACGGCAACGTCAGCGGCCAGACGAGGGTGACCCTCAAGAAGGGTGAGTACTTCGAGACCAAGGGCTGCCAGGACTGGAAGCGGGTGGGCTGACGTGCTGTCCATGACTCCCGCGTACCTCGTCGTGCTGGCGCTCGTGCTGACGCTGGTCAGCGCCACGATCGCGTACTTGATCGCCCGCAGCCGCGCCACCGCCGACCGCACCGCTCTGAAGATCGCCGAGGAGCGGCGGAATCAGGCCAGCGAGCGTGCGGATGCCCTGCTAGCGGAGCGGGACATGGCGCGGCGGCAGCTCGCCGAGCTGGGACAGGCCCACACCACCGCGCTGACCGAGCGCCGTGGGTTGGACGAACAGCTCGGCCGGCTCTCCGCCGAGCTGGACGCGGTTCGGAACGGGTTCCAGAGGAGGGAAGCCGATGCCCGGCGCCTGCAGCTGATGCTCGAGGCGGAACAGGGCGAGAAAGCGGAGACCGGACGCAGGCTTCGCGAGGCCGAGGTCTCGATCGCGGCCTCGACGGGCAGGGAAACGGAACTGCGCACGGAGATCCAAGCCCTCAGGGCACAGATCACCGAGCTGACCATGCAGAAGCAGGCTCTGCTGGAGCAGGCCGCGTCGGTGCATGCCGTCCGCCAGGAGCTCGACCAGACGCGCGTGGACAACAACCAGCTCCTGGAGAAGACGCTGCGCGCGACGGCGGCCGACATGCTGAAGAAGTCCCAGGACGAGCTGGTGACGAGGGCCGAAGCCACCTTGGGCGCGGTCAGCAAGCCCGGTCCGCGAGCAGTTGACGGAGATGGACCGGCAGCTCAAGGAATTCACCAACACCCGTGTCGCGGCCGAGGCCACGCTGAACCAGCAGTTGATCAGTCTGACGGAGGAGGGGCACCGGACCCGGAAAGAGACCCGTGCTCTGGTCGAGGCGCTCAAGAAGCCGCAGGTGCGTGGGCAGTGGGGCGAGATGCACCTCAAAAGGGCCGTGGAGCTGGCGGGGCTCGTCGAACACTGTGACTTCGACACCCAGGTGCACTTCGCCGGTGACGAGAGCGCGGTCCGACCCGACCTGGTGGTCCGCCTGGCCGGCCACAAGCATGTCGTCGTGGACGCGAAGGTTCCGATGGCCGCGTTCATGGCCGCGGTCGAGGCCGTCGAGGATGCGGAGGTGGACAAGCACTGGGCTGACCACGCCCGTCATCTGCGCAAGCATGTGGACGCCCTCGGCGGCAAGGAGTACTTCCGGCAGGTCGCCGCTTCGCCGGAGTTCGTCGTGCTGTTCGTGCCCAGTGACGCCTTTCTTCAGCCGGCCTTGGAGAAGGACCCGTCCCTCCAGGAGTACGCGATCTCCAAGAACGTGCTGATCGCGACGCCGACCTCCCTGATCGGTCTGCTCCGGACCGTCGCGTTCGCGTGGACCCAAGCCGCGCTGCAGGACAACCTGAAGCAGGTGTACGAGCTCGGCCGGGAACTGTACGACCGGCTGTCGGTCATGGGCGGGCACCTGAACGCCCTGGGCAAGTCCCTCGACCGGTCGGTCAAGTCCTACAACGACACCATCGGCTCGATGGAGGGACGGGTCATGGTCACGGCGCGCAAGTTCCGAACGCTCAAGGTGGTCGAGAGCAAGTTGCTCGAACTCAAGGGTGCGAGCAGGCCACGCGGCCGCTCGGGAGTCCGGAGCTGGTGGAGTCTGCCAACGCCGAATCGGCGGTCCGGGCACTCCCACCAACACCAGGCCCAGAAGACGCGGTCGCGGGCTAGGCGTAAAGGGGTGGAGCGTTGCAGAAACCGCTGTAACGCCCCACAAACCCCCGCGATATGGATAAGAGGGGCGTTTCACGGGGGACTGGAGAGGTCTTCATGAGCGATTTGGCCGTCGTCACGCCCACCTACCGGCCCGACGCCGACCTCTTCGCCCACCTGCACCGCTCCGTCCTGGAGCACACCTCCGGCGATACCGTCCACCACGTGGTCGTGCCCGCCTCGGACCGTGCCCTGTTCGCCGGGTACGCGGGGCCGCGCTGCCGGGTGTGGACGTACCCCGAGATCCTCCCCCGCCGCATCACCCACCTGCCCGGCACCGCGCTCTGGATCGACCCGGCGCGGCCGTGGCCGCCGCTGCGCGGCTGGGTCGTCCAGCAGGCGGCGAAGATCGCCGTGACGGCCCGGCTGGACGCGCGGGTGGTGCTGGTCGCCGACTCCGACGTGGTCCTGGTCCGCGACGCCGGGCCCGAGCACTTCGTCCGCGACGGCCAGACCGTCCTGTACCGGGCCGAGGGCGCGGTGCACGACGGCATGCCCGAGCACGTCACCTGGCACCGCGCCGCCCGTGACCTGCTCGGCCTGCCCGGCACCGCCACCCCGCCGCTGCCCGACTACGTCAGCTCGCTGGCCTGCTGGGACCCGGCCGTGGTGCGCGCCATGATCGCGCGGATCGAGGAGGCCACCGGCCGCGACTGGCTGGGCGCCTTCACGGCCCACCTGCGGGTGTCGGAGTTCATCGTGTACGGGGTCTTCGTCGACGAGGTGCTGAAGACGTCGCCGCCCGGCGACACCGCGATGTGCCACAGCCGGTGGGACCGCACCCCGCTCGACCACGCCGGCGCCGTGGCCTTCGCCGAACGGCTGGGACCCCGGGCGATCGGCATGATGATCTCCGCCAAGTCGCGGACCCCCGTGGCGGCGCGTCTGGCCGCCATCCAGCGCTGCGCCCAGGTCACCGGACTCGATGGGAGCCCCCCTTGAGCAAGCTGGCGGTCATCACGCCGTCCTACGCCCAAGACGCCGAACTGTTCGCCCTCCTGCACCGGTCGGTGCTGGAGCACACCTCCGAGGACACCATCCACCACGTGTTCGTGCCGCCCGGCGACAAGGAGCTGTTCGCCCCGTACCAGGGGCCGCGCTGCCACGTGTGGGTCCGCTCCGAACTGCTGCCCCGCCGCTACCTGCGGGTGCCCGGCACGGACGTGTACGTCAACTCCCGCCGCCCGTGGCCGCCGCTGCGCGGCTGGGTGATGCAGCAGACCGTCAAGATCGCCGCCGCCGGGCTGATCGACGCCGACGCCATGCTCATCGTCGACTCCGACGCCGTGCTGGTACGGCCGACCGACGCGACGTCGTTCACCCGGGACGGCCGGCTGTGCCTGTACCGCCTCGAAGAAGGCGTCACCGTCTCGATGGAGCGGCACGTGCTCTGGCACCACGTCGCGCGCGAGCTGCTCGGGCTGCCGCCACCGCCGCCGCCCCCGCTGCCCGACTACGTGACCGCGCTGACGTTCTGGGACCCGCACATCGTGCGCGCCATGCAGCGGCGCATCACCGAGGTGACGGGACGGGACTGGCTGGACGCCTTCAACTCCCGGCTGCACATCTCCGAGTTCATCCTGTACGGGGTCTTCGTGGACGAGGTGCTGAAGGCGGCGCCGCCGGTGAACACCTCGATCTGCCATCTGAGCTACAACCACGAGCCGTGGGACGAGGCGACGGCGGTGGCCTTCGCCGACCGGCTGGGAGCCGACGCGGTGGGGATGATGATCTCGGCCAAGTCGAACACGCCCATGGAGTCCAGGCTGGCGGCGATCCGGCGGTGCGCTCAGGTGGTGGAGTCGGGCTGACCCTCGCGGGTCACCACCTCGATCGGCCCGGTGTCCCCGCCGACGACCCGGAACTGCTGGGTGTCGCCGACGTCCTCGGCCTCGCCGGAAGCCTCGGCCTTGCCGGAAGCTTTGGCCGGGAGGGGATCGCCTCCCAAGCTCAGCTCCTCCACCGTAAGAGGGAAGGCCGGGAGCGTGGTCCGTTCAAGGGGCGTTCCGTTGCGGCGCGGCGGCGCTTCGGCCCCCGCCCCGATTCCGTCGCCGGCGGAGTGACCGCTTCCGGGGGCCGCGGAGCCCTTAGGAGAGGCGACACCTACCGCCGCGAGCGCGCCCGTGGAGCCCTCAGGAGAGGCGTCGCCCCTCTCGGGGGCCGGCAGGCGGAGGCGGGAGGGGACGCCGAGCCGGGTGATCGCGAAGGCCAGGGCCAGGCCGAGCGTGACGCCGGCGAAGGCGCCGCCGGCGGCGGCCATCAGGCGGCCCTGGACGATGGGCTTGGGCACGGAGGCGGGCATGACGTCGAGGATGCCGATGTGCGTGCTGATCGGCGCGTCCAGGGCCACCTGCCGCTCGGCCAGCTCCAGCTTGACCCGCTGCTGCGCCTTGGCCATGACCTCCCTGACCACCCGCGGCGAGGTGCTCTCCACCTCGACGTACACGAACGGCCCGTTGGTGCTGATGCCCAGCAGGTCGGGGTTGGTGCGCCCGTCGTTGATCGTGAGGGAGGTCGGCCCGTCCTCGGCGACCCCGAGTGAGGCCGCGACCTCGGGCGCGTTGGTGGCCAGGATGAGGATGCCGGCCGTGGTCCGGAGCGCGTCGTTGAACTGCAGCAGCGGGTTGGTCAGCCCCGGCTTGGACTCGGGCAGGGTCTCCAGCGTGCCGCCGCTGGCGGGCACGGTGAGCACCATGGACGCGGTCGACACGTACCGGTCCGGGACCAGGAGCCAGCCGGCCAGGGCAAGCAGGACGGCCGCCACCACGACCGGGGGCCCGACGGACTTCCTCAGGGCCAGGCCGACAACGGTCTTCCAAAAGCCCACTACATCCGCCCCCGTCGCATATAACGGTACAAAGAGGAAATCGCACGGTTCATTCGGCGTGTTACACCAGGCGGGCGAGGGAGAGCAGCTTGCGGCCAACTCGTCGACCACGGTGCGTCACCGTCCGCCGCTGCCGTCGCGCGTACATCCTGAGCACCTCCACGCGCGCCCGCCGCCGCTGGTCCTCGGTGAGGCCCGCCCGGCCCAGCCAGGACAGCAGCTCCCGACACTGCAGCGTGTTGGCCAGGTGCGACTGCCAGGCGGGCACGCCGAGCCGCCTGGCCACGCCCGAGATGCGCTCCACCCGCCAGTTGCGGTGCGCCAGCACCTCGGGCACGTGCGCCCACGGCCCGGCGAGCGCCAGTTTGGCGGCGAACACCTCGTCCTCGCGCAGCATGTTGCGGCGCGGGATGCCGGTGGCCACCGAGCGGCGCAGCATCCCGTACAGCGGGTCGATCAGCAGGTGGCTCTCGTTCAGCAGCCTGAGCAGCTCGGCGAAGCGGGTCACCGGGTCGCCGGAGGACAGCGCGGTGCCGTCGTAGGCGGCGGTGCGCGGCACGCCGTCGGGGCCGGTGTAGGCGACCTGGGTGGTGACCAGCACGACCCGCTCGTCCGCGGCGAACGCGGCCAGCCCCCGGGAGACGCAGGGCGGGTCCAGCCGATCGTCGTCGCCGATCCAGCGCACGTACGCGCCGCGCGAGACGCGGGCGGCGTGCACGAAGTTGTTGAGCAGGCCGACGTTCTCCGGATGCCGGTGGTAGACGATCCGGGGGTCGGAGGCGGCCAGGTCGCGGCAGAGCTCCTCCGTGCCGTCGGTGGAGGCGTTGTCGGAGATGACCAGCTCCAGGTTCTGGTGGTCCTGGGCGAGCACCGACCCGATCACCCCCTCCAACCGGTCGGCGCCGTTGCGCACCGGCAGCGCGATCGAGACCAGATCAGCGGCCGACATGGGCCCTCCCTCCGCGTACGAGATGCAGGAGCGCGGCGCGCGGCACCGCGACGAGCACGAACAGCAGCAGCCCGGCCCCGCCGGCGACGCACAGCTCCAGGAACGCCCCGTCGACCACGGTGGCGAGCCCGGCCATGGCCACCCCGGCGAGGACGGCGGCGAGCAGCGGCCTGGCCAGCCCGGCGGCGAACAGCCCGACGGGCACCCCGGCCCGGCGCAGCGCGAGCGCCATCAGCGGCAGCGCCAGCACCACCGCGACCACCGCGTGCGCCGTCGCGGCCCCCTGGATGCCGCCCGTACGAGCGCCGACGAGCAGGGCGGGCACCAGCGCGAGCGCCCAGCACACGTTCACCCAGAGGGTCGCCCTGGTGATGCCCAGCCCGGCCAGGATGTCGGTGATCAGCAGGCTGAGCATCCGCACGGCCATCACGATCGCCAGGAACCGCAGCACCTGGGCCGAGGGCAGCCAGCGCGGCTCGTACAGGAACTCCACCAGCGCGGGTGCGAGCACGCACATGACCGCCGCGATCGGCAGCACGAGGCAGCCCAGCAGCGGGACCGCCCGCCGCACCCCCTCCTGGATCGCGGCCGGCCCTTCCTCGGCCAGCCGCGAGAAGCTGGGCAGCGCCACGTACCGCAGGGCGGTGCCGATGATGCCCGGCACCCAGGCCGCGATGTTGTAGGCGAGCAGGTAGAAGCCGAGCTGGGCGGTGCCGAGGGTGTCCCCGACGATCACCACGTCGACGTTGAGCAGCAGCCCCTCGATGCCGAGCCCGACGCAGAGCGGCAGCCCGAAGCGGAGCAGCCGGGCGGCCAGCACCCGGTCGAAGCCGAACGCGATCCGCACCCGGGCGAGCACCAGCACCAGCACGCCGGTGAGCGCGGCCCCGCTGAGCTGCCCCCAGGCGAAGCTGTAGGCCCCGGCGCCGTCCGCGGCCAGGGTGATGGAGACGGCCGCGTTGGCGCCGAACCCGGCCAGGTTGGCCCAGGCCAGCTTGTCCTGCTCGAAGCGGCGCATCAGGGCGGCGCTGCGCACCGCCGTCAGCCCGTAGACGACGTTGGTGGCCATGAGGATGCGGATCACCCAGGTGGCGTCCTCGTTGCCGGCGAAGCTCGCGTAGAAGGGCGCGATCACCCAGAACAGCCCGTACAGGGTGAGGCTGGAGGCGATGGCGACGACGGTCGCGGTCGGCGCGATCTCCTCCAGCCTGCCGCGCCACTGCACGGTGGCGGCGATGACCCCGGCGTCGTTGACGTGGATGACGAACTGGCTGGCCGCCAGCGCGATGGCGAACACGCCGAAGTCGTCGTTCGTCAGCAGCCGGGCCAGGACCAGGCTCATCGCGAACGAGCCGGCCTTCATGACCACGTTGCCGAGCAGGCTCCAGCGCAGGCCGCGGCCCGCTTTGCGGCCGACCTCGCCGACGTCGCTCACGTACCGTCCTCGACCCTCTCCAGCCAGATCTCCCGCCAGAACGGGACGAACTCGCGCGGGCAGTTCGCGTTGTAGACCCCTTCGCAGACGAGGTCGTCGAGGATGATGCAGGGGTTCTTCATGTGCAGCATCCGCCCGGTCTTCTCGTCCAGGCAGCGCTCCACCCTGGCGCGCACCCGGGCGGTGCGGCCGCAGTGGCGGGCCATCTCCTCCTCGAAGCCGAGCCCCCGGTTGAGCAGGCCGTCGTCGAGCGTGGCGAGGATGTCGTCCTTCGGCTTGATCCTGACCAGCTCGCCCGGCTGGAGGTCGAGCTTGCCGGTGGGCGTGGTCCGGCCGGCCCGCCCCTCGACGAACCCCCAGCGCAGCCCGCGCCTGATCCACAGCCGGCGCGGCAGGATCTTCTTGCTCGCCTCCTGGAACCGGTTGAACAGCCCGACCAGGAACGCCCGCGCCACCGCGGGCGCCCCGGCGTTCCCACTGCGCACGTCGGTGACGTACTGGCCGAGGTCGCGGAACGGCAGGCAGGTGGGTGCGGCCCTGAGCAGCTCGGTGGCCTGGCAGGAGTACGCGTCCGCGCCCTTGCGGGTGTTGACCTGGAGCAGCGGCAGCAGCCTCGGCGACGACGCGGCGGGCCGCGGCGGATCGCCCGGCTCGACCTTCCTGAGCCAGGCCTCCTTCCAGTAGAGGGAGCAGGCGGTCTGGCAGCCGCCGTGCGCGGCCCCGTCGCAGCGGGCGCCGGTGAGGTGGACGGCGCGCTCCATCTTGCGCATGCCGCTGCGGCTGATCGTGTCGCAGAGCTTGTGCGCCACCTTGTGCACGGTCAGCCGCCGCCCGCAGTAGCGCAGCATCTCCGGCATGAACGGCAGGTTCTCCAGCTCGCCCCGCTCGTCCAGCGTGGCCAGGATCTCCTCCCGGCCGCGGACCTCGACGAGGTCGCCCACACGCAGCTCCATCAGTCCTCCCGTTTGAGCAGCCCGGCGCCTTCGAGCGCGGCGGCGGCGTCGGCGACCATGTCGAAGGGCAGGCCCGACCGGTCCGCGACGTCCAGCAGGCTGTGGCCGCCGTCGGACTGGTTCAGCACCCATAACATCGCCAGCTGCGCCTCTCGCGTGTCACTGCGCCCGCCGATCGACCCGTACAGGCCGCGTCTGCCGAGCTGCGGCTCGCCGTACGGGCTGAGGTTCCGGTAGCGGCCGTCGCGTTCGAGCACGCGCACCGCCTCCCAGAGCGTCTCCAGCGTGTCGGCCATGGCTTCGGCGGTGACGAAGCCCGGGTGGTCGCCGGAGGTGTGGTACTCGGGGTAGCCCGCGTACGGGGTCCTGGTGAGGCTGCCGACCGGCAGGTCGAAGCCGGGCGAGCAGTACTGACGCTCGTCGTACCCGTACGGGGAGAAGTCGAGGATCGTGTGCGGCCGGCCGGCGAGCACGTGCGCCAGCGCGCGGTCCACGCCCGCGTCGCCGCGCCTGCTGCGCTTGTAGGTGAGCGGGCCGGGGTCGCCGGCGCAGGCGAGCGTCAGCCCGGCCCCGATCCGGCCGAGCCGGTCGCGGTTGCGCGCCAGCCAGGTGATCGCGCCGATCGTGCCGGGCGCGAACACGAACCGGTACGTCAGCCGCAGTGACGGCCGCTGCGCCTCCAGCCGGGCGGCGAGCGCGACGGCGACGGCGATCCCGGCCAGGTTGTCGTTGGCCAGCGACGGGTGGCACACGTGGCAGGAGATCAGCACCTCCTCGTCGCTGGTGCCGCGCACGACGTGCTCGCCGTAGGTGAGGTGCCCGTCGGCCAGCGTGGCGTCGACCATCACCTCGTACGGCCCCTCACCGAGCCCGTCGAGCGTCCGCTGACTGAGGCAGAACCCCCACGTCTCGCTGTAGTAGCTGGTCCGGTACGGCACCAGGTCCGGCTGGTCGGGCAGCGTGTGCAGCCGCGGCCGCAGCTCCTCCAGCGTGTACGTGCCGCGCACCGGCACGCTGTAGCCCACCACGTGCAGGTTGAGCCGCCGGAAGTCGATCACCCTGGCCCCGGAGGGATCCTTGACGTACGCGTCGCGGATGTTCCACTCCTTGGGCACCGTCCAGTCGAGCACCTGCGTCCCGGTGGGCACCTCGTGCACGTCGAGCGGCAGGTGCTCGCCGACGATCTTCAGCGTGCGGCGCACGCCGTCGCCGGTGATGGAGCGGCAGACCGGGTAGAGCCGCTCGACCAGGGCGTGCATCTCCTCACCGGTCACGCGCGCAGCTCCGGGGTGACGGTGCCGTCGGCGCGGCGGTCGGCGAGCCTGGCCAGCCGGGTGAAGCGCCGTTCGAAGCCGTGCGCGGTCAGCCCGTGCTCGCGGTAGGCGTCGGCCAGCTCGACCGCCCCCGCCTTGACCGTCCACCGGGCGTGGAAGCCCGGCAGCGCGGCCCTGATGCGGGAGAAGTCCACCCGGTACGAGCGCGGGTCGGCCCCGCTCTCACCGGTGATGAGCAGTTCGGCGCCGGGCACCGCCTCCACCACGTGCTCGGCGATCTCGGCGACGGTCAGGTTGTTCTGCTCCCAGCCGACGTTGAACGCCCGGTCGTGCACCGCCTCGCGCGGCGCGGCCAGCGCGGCGGCGAACGCCTCGGCGATGTCGGCCGCGTGCACCAGCGGCCGCCACGGCGTGCCGTCCGACAGGACCCGCACGGTGCCGGTCAGGTGGGCGTGCGCGACCAGGTTGTTCAGCACGATGTCGGCCCGCAGCCGGGGCGAGAACCCGAACGCGGTGGCGTTGCGCAGGTAGACCGGCGAGAAGTCGCCGTCGGCCAGCTCCGCCAGGTCGTCCTCCACCCGCACCTTGGACTCCGCGTACGGGGTGACCGGCCGCAGCGGCGCGTCCTCGCCCAGCAGCTCGTCCCCGCCCGAGGCCCCGTACACCGAGCAGGTGGAGGCGTACAGGAAGCGGCGCACGCCCGCGTCCCGCGCCAGCCTGGCCAGCCGGACGGAGGCCGTGTGGTTGATCGCGTAGGTCAGCTCGGGGGCCAGCGCGCCCAGCGGGTCGTTCGACAGCGCCGCCAGGTGGACCACCGCGTCGAAGCCGTCGAGCAGCCCGGCGGGCACGTCGCGCAGGTCCGTCCGGTGGCCCGGCGGATCCGCGGGATCCGGGCCCAGCACGCAGTCGGCGAACAGCCCGGAGTCGAGCCCGGTCACCTCGTGGCCGGCGGCGGCGAGCACCGGCGCCATCACGGTGCCCAGGTATCCCAGGTGCCCGGTGAGCAGAACGCGCATGCGGATCAGCCTCCAGCGAGGTCGAGAGTGAGTTTGCGCAGGTAGAAGGCCTCGGCGTAGCGCGTCTGGCATTCGATCCCGCGGATCCTGGCCAGCCCGGTGAACGCCTCCCTGTCGAACCAGGAGCGGCGGCGCTGCGACGGGTAGTGCTCCCACAGCAGGGCGACCTTGGCCTCGGCGACCGCCGGCATGAGCGGCTGGTAGGCGTTCGGGCGGCCGAGGTCGCCGTCCCACTTGACGATCTCGTACCCGAGCACCAGGTGGTCGCGGAACGCGGTGGTCACCAGCTCCGCCAGCCCCCGGTGGTCCTGGTGGGCGTCGCCGGGGTGCGGCGCGAGGATCAGGTCGGGCGAGATCCTGACGCGCAGGTCCTCCACCGCCCGCTTGGCCTCGTCCCAGTGCGCGGGCAGCCGCCCGTCGGGCATCTTGCCGACCGTCACGCGCAGGTCGGTGCCGGGGCAGAAGGCCGCGAGCGCGTCGCGTTCCTCGCTCTCGCGCTGGGTGCCGCCGCCCGACAGCACCAGCGCCTCCACCCGGATCCCCGGACGGGCGGCGCAGAGGGTCAGCAGCGTGCCGCCGGCGCCGATGGCGACGTCGTCACAGTGCGCGCCGAGTACGGCGATCCGGCGCAGCTCGCCGGGCACCAGGTCGATCATGCGGCGGGCTCCCAGACGGCCCACGGCCGGTCGCCGCGGGCGTAGGCGCGGTCCAGCTCGACGCGCTGGTTGACGGTGTCGGTGGGCCGCCAGTAGCCGCGGTACGGGTACGCGAGCAGCCGGCCGCGCTTGGCCAGCTCCCGGCAGCCGTCGACGAGCAGGTCACCGCCCTCCGGGATGTGGTCGAAGATCTCCTGGCGCAGGACGAAGTAGCCGCCGTTCACCCATAACGGCATCTCGGTGACGGCGGTGATCTGCCCGACCAGGCCGCCCTCCTCGACCTCCACGCAGTGGAAGGTGCCGGGCGGCGGCACCACCATCAGCGAGGCGCCCGCGTCCGACCGGGCGAACCGGTCGATCATGTCCGGCAGCGGCGCGTCGCTCAGCACGTCGGCGTAGTTGGCCAGGAACATCTCGTCCCCGCCGAGATGCTCGCGGACCCGGCGCAGCCGCTCGCCGATGGACGACTCGACGCCGGTGTGCACGAACGAGATCGTCCAGTCGGAGATGTCGTTGGCCAGCAGCTCGACCCGGCCCTGCCGGAGCACGAAGTCGTTGGACGCGGTCTCCTCGTAATGGAGGAAGAAGTCCTTGATCTGGTGGGCCCCGTAGCCGAGGCAGAGCACGAACTCCTTGTGCCCCCAGTGCGCGTAGTAGCGCATCACGTGCCAGATCAGCGGTCTCGGGCCGACGAGCTGCATGGGCTTGGGCGCGTCCCCGGGTGCGCCGGTGCGCATCCGCGTGCCGTACCCGCCGCAGAAGAGGACGACCTTCACACGACCTCCAACTCGGGGATGGGGAAGACCAGCCGGCCGCCCCAGTCGTGGACATAGGAGAGCTGCCCGACCAGCTCGTCCCGCAGGTTCCAGGGCAGGACGAGCACGTAGTCGGGCCGGTCGGCGGCGATCCTGCCGGGCTCGAAGACCGGGATGCGCGCGCCGGGGGTGAACTTGCCGTGCTTGTACGGGTTGCGATCCACCGTGTAGGCGAGCAGGTCGGGCCGGACGCCGCAGTGGTTGAGCAGCGTGTTGCCCTTGCCGGGCGCCCCGTAGCCGACCACGGTCCTGCCGGCCTCGGCCGCGCCGACGAGGAAACCGAGCAGGTCGCGCCGGACCTTGGCGACCCGGGCCGCGAAGCCCAGGTAGCCGGACAGGTCGTGCAGCCCGGCGGCCTTCTCCAGGGCCAGCGCGTCGCGCACCCGCTGCCCCGGCGTGCCCTCCGGCCGCGCCCAGAGCCGGATCGAGCCGCCGTGGGTGGGCAGCAGCTCGACGTCCACCAGCGTCAGCCCGCCGCTCGCCAATGCCCGCTGGGCCGAGGCGACCGTGTAGTACTGGAAGTGCTCGTGGTAGATCGTGTCGTACTGGTTGCGCTCGATCAGCGTGAGCAGGTGCTGCACCTCGATCGACACCCACCCGTCGTCGGCGACGAGCGTGCGCAGCCCTTCGGTGAAGCCCACCACGTCGGGGATGTGCGCGTACACGTTGTTCGCCACCACGTGGTCGGCCCTGCCGTGCTCCCGCACGACCGCCCTGGCCGTCTCGGGGGTGAGGAACGCGGTCACCGTGGGCACGCCGGCCCGGCGGGCGGCCTCGCCCACGTTCACCGACGGCTCGATGCCCAGGCAGCGCACGCCCCGCTCGACCACGTGCCGCAGCAGGTAGCCGTCGTTGCTGGCCACCTCCACCACGAACGCGCCCGGCCGCAGCGGCAGCTGGGCCACGAACGCGCGCGCGTGCTCCACCCACGACGTCGAGTAGGAGGAGAAGTAGGCGTAGTCGGTGAACGTCTCCTCCGGCGTGATCAGCGGCGGCAGCTGCGCCAGCCAGCACGCGGTGCACACCCGCAGGTGCAGCGGGTAGGTGACCTCGGGCTCGTCGAGCTGCGCGGCGGTGAGTATCCGCTCGCACGGCGGGGTGGCCCCCAGGTCCACCACCGAGGCCAGGTCGCCGGCCCCGCAGAGGCGGCAGGTCGTCATGCCATCGCTCCCTTGTAGAACTCCCGGCACCGCTCGTACGAGGGCAGCAGCCCGGCGTCGAGCGCCTCCTTCAGCGAGGGCGCCGCCGCGTCCTTGTCCGACAGCACCGGCTCCAGCTCGGCGGGCCAGGCGATGCCGAGGTCCGGGTCGAGCGGGTGCACGCCGTGCTCCCTGGCCGGGGTGTACGGTGCCGTGCACAGGTAGACGACGGTCGCCCGGTCGCTCAGCGTGATGAAACCGTGGCCGAGCCCTTCCGCGATCAGCGTCGCGGTGCGCTCCTCGTCGTCCAGCACCGCCGCCTCCCACCGGCCGAACGTGGGCGAGCTCGCGCGCAGGTCCACCACCACGTCCAGGATCGCCCCGGACACGCACATCACGTACTTCGCCTGCCCCGGCGGCACGTCCGCGAAGTGCAACCCCCGCAGCACCCCGCGCCGCGAGACGGAACAGTTGACCTGGGCGAGCTCGAACGCCCGGGGCAGCAGATCCGCGCGCAGGGCCTCCGCGAACGCGCCCCGGGGGTCGTGATGCACGACCGGAGTGTGCAGCCAGGCGCCGTCGATGCCGAGAGGCTTCACCAGCCCACCTTCCCGACCGCCTGCCCGGCGTGCGGCGCCCTCCCGGTCAGCACCGGCCAGGCGGCGTGCAGGGCGTCGCGCCAGTGCCGGATCGGCTCGCCTCTCGTGACGGCGAGCAGGCTGGTGGCGGGGCGCCGGGCCGGGCGGGGGAAGGCCGTCGAAGGCACCGGCCGGACCCGGTCCGGGTCCTCGCCCAGCAGGGCGAACACCTCCCTGGCCAGCCCGTACCAGGTGGTCTCGCCGGCGCTGACCGCGTGGTAGACGCCCGGCGGCAGGTCCGACTGGGCCAGCCGGACCAGGTGGTCGGCCAGGTCAGCGGACCACGTGGGCTGGCCGCGCTGGTCGTCCACGACGTCCACGACGGGGCGGGTGGCCGCCAGCCGCGTCATCGTGCGGACGAAGTTCGGCCCGCCCGCGCCGTAGAGCCAGGCCGTGCGGACCACGTACTGCCCGTGCTCCAGCGCCGCCCGCTCACCCGCCAGCTTCGTCCGGCCGTAGGCGTTGACCGGCGAGGGCTCCGCGTCCTCCGGGTACGGCCCGGCGGCCGTGCCGTCGAAGACGTAGTCCGTCGACAGGTGCACCAGCCGCGCCCCGGCCCGCTCGCAGACCCGGGCCAGCGTGCGCACCGCCGTGCCGTTGACCTCCATGGCCTCGGTCTCGCGCGTCTCGGCCAGGTCGACCGCCGTCCAGCCGGCGCAGTTGACCACCACTCTCGGCCGGTAGGCGCCGACGAAGTCGCGCACCGCGCGGGCGTCGCACAGGTCCAGCTCGTCGCGTCCGAGCGCGAGCACCGGCTCCCCCGTCACGGCGATCCGGTGCAGCACGTCGGCGGCCAGCATGCCCCGGCCGCCGGTGACCAGCCATCTCATAAGCCGGCCCACCAGTCGCGGTTGGCCGCGTACCAGCGGACGGTCTCCTTCAGCCCTTGCTCGAACGGGATCCGCGGCCGGTAGCCGAGCCCGCGCAGCTTCCCGTCGTCCAGCGAGTACCGCCGGTCGTGCCCCTTGCGGTCCTCGACGTGTTCCACCATGTCCCACCCCTTGCCGCACGCCTCCAGAAGGCGGCCGGTCAGCTCCCTGTTCGTCAGCTCGGCGGTGCCCGCGATGTGGTAGACCTCGCCCGGTTCGCCCACCTCTGCCACCAGGCGGATGCCCGCGCAGTGGTCCTCGACGTGGATCCAGTCGCGCACGTTCCCGCCGTCGCCGTAGAGCGGCACCTTCCGGCCGCGCATCAGGTTCGTCACGAAGAGCGGGATGACCTTCTCCGGGTACTGGCGCGGGCCGTAGTTGTTGCCGCACCGGGTGATCGACACGTTCAGCCCGTACGTGATCGCGTACGACCGGGCGATGAGGTCGCCGCCCGCCTTCGACGCGGCGTAGGGCGAACGCGGTCGCAGCGGCGCGTCCTCCGTCCACGACCCCTCGTCGATCGTCCCGTACACCTCGTCGGTGGAGACCTGCACCACCCGCGGCACCTCCGCGTCCAGGCACGCCTGCAGCAGCGTCTGCGTGCCGAGCACGTTCGTGCGGACGAACTCGGCCGCGCCGTCGATCGACCGGTCGACGTGCGACTCGGCCGCGAAGTTGACCACCAGGTCGTGGCCCGGCACCACCTCGGCCAGCAGGCCCGCGTCGCAGACGTCGCCGTGCACGAACGTGTGCGCGGCGCCGTCCAGGTTGGCGCGGTTGCCCGCGTACGTGAGCTTGTCCAGCACCGTCACGTCGGCGCCGGCGAGCCC
Organism: Nonomuraea ferruginea; assembly: GCF_039540635.1. NCBI lineage: Bacteria > Bacillati > Actinomycetota > Actinomycetes > Streptosporangiales > Streptosporangiaceae > Nonomuraea > Nonomuraea ferruginea. The sequence goes on from NZ_BAABFD010000006.1 coordinate 42,767, forward strand.
GTGGACGAAGTGCGAGCCGATGAACCCCGCACCGCCGGTCACCAGGATCCTCTTCATGAACTGATCTGTACCTTGCTGTGATCGCCTAGCACGAGCCGGTGGGCCCTCGGCGTGTCGGGCGCCCGGGTGACCTCGACGTCGTGCCCGATGAGCGACTGCTCGATCCGGCCCACCCCGTCGATCGACGCCCTCGGCATCAGGATCGAGTACTCGACCTCGCTCCGCGTCACCGCGCAGCCCGCCCCGATCGAGGTGTACGGGCCCACGTACGAGTCGCGGACGACCGCGCCCGCCCCGACGATCGCCGGGCCGACCAGCCGTGACCGCTCCACGACGGCGCCCGCCTCGACCCGCACCCGGCCGATCAGCTCGCTGGCGGCGTCGACCCGGCCGTACGTCCCCGCGTCGAGCCACTCCAGCACGAGCCGGTTGACCTCCAGCATGTCGGCGACGTTGCCGGTGTCCTTCCAGTACCCGGTGATCACCGACGACTCCACCCGCAGCCCGGTCTCCAGGAGCCACTGGATCGCGTCGGTGATCTCCAGCTCGCCCCGCCACGACGGCTTCAGCTCGGCCACCGCCGCGTGCACGGCCGGGCTGAACAGGTAGACGCCGACCAGCGCGAGGTCGCTCTTCGGGGACGCCGGTTTCTCCTCCAGGCGGACGACCCGGCCGGCCGCGTCCAGCTCGGCCACCCCGAACTGCCTCGGATCGCCGACCCGGGTGAGCATGATCTGCGCCGCCGGCCGCTCACTGGCGAAGCGCTCCACCAGGCCGGTGATGCCGCCCACGACGAAGTTGTCGCCCAGGTACATGACGAAGTCGTCGTCGCCCAGGTAGTCGCGGGCGATCAGCACGCCGTGCGCCAGCCCGAGCGGCGCCTCCTGGCGCAGGTAGGTGACCTCCAGCCCGAAGGCGGAGCCGTCGCCGACGGCCGCCTCGATCTCCGCCCAGGTGTCGCCCACCACGAGCCCCGCCTCGCGGATCCCGGCGGCGGCGATCGCCTCCAGCCCGTAGAACAGCACCGGTTTGTTCGCGACCGGCACGAGCTGCTTGGCCGAGGTGTGCGTGATCGGCCTCAGCCGTGTGCCCGACCCCCCGGCGAGCACGAGTGCTTTCACCGTCAGTACGCCCCTTCTCCACGCGCCACCACGGACCAGGTCTTCCACAGGATCTGCAGGTCGAGGACGAGCGACCAGTTCTCCACGTACCGCAGATCGAGCCGGACCGACTCCTCCCAGGTCAGGTCGGAGCGGCCGCTGACCTGCCAGAGTCCGGTCAGGCCCGGCTTGACGACGAGGCGGCGGCGCACGTCGGCGCCGTACTGGGCGACCTCCTCGCGCAGCGGCGGCCGCGGGCCCACCAGCGACATCTCGCCGCGCACCACGTTGAGCAGCTGCGGCAGCTCGTCCAGTGAGTAGCGGCGCAGGAAAGCGCCGATCCCGGTGATCCTTGGATCGTTCCGCATCTTGAACAGCACGCTGTCGAACTCGTTCGCGCCGGCCAGCCCGTCCTTGAGCCGCTCCGCGTCCGTGACCATGGTCCGGAACTTGACCAGCCGGAACTCCTTGCCGCGCCGGCCCACCCTGGTCTGGTGGAACAGCGCCGGTCCGGCGCTCGTGACTCGGATCAGCACCGCGATGGCGAGCAGCGGCAGGGCCAGCACGAGCAGCGCCGCCACCGCGACCAGCCGGTCGAACACGCTCTTGACGAACTGTCTCGCCCCGTCGAACTCGGGGTGCTCCACGTGCAGCAGCGGCATCCCGGCGACCGGGCGGATGCTGATCCGCGGCCCGGCCACGTCGAGCAGCGCCGGGGCGACGAACAGGTCGGTGCGTGCGGTCTCCAGGCTCCACGCCAGCCGGCGCAGCGCCGCCCCGTCCAGTTCGGGGCAGGCGAGCACGGCGACCGCGTCCGCCCCGGTGCGCGCCACCACGCCGGCGACGTCCGCGAACGTGCCCAGGATCGGGATCCCGTCCAGGTCGTCGTCCTGCCGCTCGGCCGGCAGGCAGGCGCCCACGACCCGCATCCCGTGGTAGGGCTGCCGGCGGAACTGCATCACCAGGTCGAGGATCGACTCCCGGTGGCCGACCGCGATGACCTCGCGCATGTACTCGCCCACCGCTCTCCTGCGGTGCAGGCGTTTACGCATCCGATAGCGGAAGCAGAGCGTGGCGATCAGCGCCAGCGGCAGCATCGCCAGCACGAAGCTGCGCGCGATCACCGTCTGCGTGGCGTAGGCCCCGATGGCCACGGCCGCCATCAGCCCGACGCCGCCGTTGAGCACCGCCTTGAACTCGTCCGTCCCTTCCCCGTTGGCCCGCTGCCGGTAGGCGCCGCCGAGCGCGAGCGCGACCGGCCAGGCGGCGACCAGCCCGACCCCGAGGAGGAACTCCTCCGCCGGGATGTAGACGCCGTTGAGCAACCGGATGCCGAGCACCACCGCGCAGGCCAGCAGCACGCAGGCGGTGTCCCCGGATAACAGGAGCCGCAGGTAAGCGCGCGTCCAGATGCTCGACGCATGGCGTGGTACGGCTTCGAGGAGCACGACAGCGGACTCCCCAGTCCCCACCCTCATAGCACCACCCAGAATCTTCGTGCACCGCGTAACACCAGATGTTCCTTGACTGTTTTCACGGGTCCGGGAAGTCCCATGATTATCAAGGGCGGCGGCCCCCACTAAAGAGTAAAGATCAACCCAGTGATGGGGAATATCGCGATATGTCCACAATCGGACGAAGGTCACCGGCCGTCAGGGCTTGACGGAACGATCCAGAAGTGATCTCTTGAGGGTGGTAAATCATGGCATTATGGCCATATTCCTACGGAATTACGGCGCGGCAGGACCGCTAGTCGTATTCCAGATCCGGCAATGCGGACGGCGGATCGGGGCTCCGCCACACGACCACAACCCCGTCGTGCTGCGCGTCGCTCGCCATCGTCAACCGGTCGAGGTCGAAATCGGGCAGGTAACGTAACCGGGCGAGAAATGTCGCGTCCGTCGCCGAACGCGGCACCACGCATCCCTCGCCGTCGCGGTCGAGGAGAACGTAAAGGACGTCGGAGTCGGTCTCGGTGACCACACGGACCTCCACCACGTCCTCCCACGCGAGGGCCTCGACGCTCCCGTCGGCGTAGTGACGGGTGACGCCCTCTTCCGTGACGTACACGTAGGAGTCCGGCATCGGATTGCCGTGCATGGCCGCGATTCTTGCGAGTTCGGGGGCTGTCCCGCAAGGGTTCGCGCGTACCGGGCCGCCTGCTCAGGCACCCCAGGTATGGGAGAGGTGCGCCGCCACGGCCGCGCGGGCGGCGTCGGCCGGGCCGGTCGCGATGGCGTCGAGCAGCTCGCGGTGCTCGCGCACCAGCACGTCCCTGTCTTCGTAGACCCGGCGCAGCCGCACCAGCCCGAGCCGGGTCTCGGCCGCCAGCGCGCCGTAGAGCCGCACCAGCCGGGGGCTGCCCACCGCCTCGATCAGCGCCTCGTGCAGCGCCATGTGCTCCGCCACCGACTCCGACCACGGCGCGCCGGGGTCGAGCGCGGCCATCCTGTCGAGCGCCGCGTCGGCCTCGGCCACCCGCCGCCCGGCCAGCGCGTCCGCCATCAGGCCCTCCAACGGCCGCCGCACGAACATCAGGTCGTCCAGATCGGCCGGCGTCACCTCGGGGACGTAGGCGCTGCGGTTGCGCTCCCGCCGGAGCAGCCCTTCGTGGACCAGCCGGGCCAGCGCCTCGCGCACCGTCGGCCGCGCCACCCCGTAGGCGGCGGCGATCTCCTGCTCGGGCAGCGGCGTGCCGGGCTCGATCTCGCCGGACAGCACACGGCCGCGCAGCGCGTCGACGAGCGCGCCGACGGCGGAGACGGGTCTGATCGGGGTCCGCACGGGTGCGACTCTAACGCCCCGCCGGGGCCTCCGACCCCTCTCGTACGATCACCCGCCGCCTCTCCGGCAGGGCCACCGCCACCAGGCTCACCGCCAGCAGGGCCAGCCCCGCCACCGAGACCGGGGCCAGCCGCTCGCCCAGCACCACCAGGCCGAGCAGCGCCGCCACGGCCGGCTCGGCCAGCGCCAGCGTGGCGGCCGTGGCAACCGGCGTGGTCCGCAGCCCTCTCCCGTACAGGAAGTAGGACAGCGCGGTCGTCCCCACCCCCAGGTAGAGGGCGGCGAGCAGGCCGCGGGGCTCCCCGAGCCAGCCCACGCCCTGCCAGAGCAGGACCGGCAGCATGATCACCGCAGCCCCGCCGAACAGCACTCCCATGACCGCGTTCGACTCCGCGCCCGCGCCGATCGCGCCGGCCGCGCTGACCGCGTAGAACGCGTAGAGCAGCCCGCCGAGCAGCGCCAGCAGCACCCCGGACACGACCTGACCGCCCGCCTCGGCCCCGCCGCCGACGATCAGCGCGACGCATCCGGCCACGGCCGCGGCGGTGGCCGCAGCCCAGCGCGGGCTGGGCCGGTGCCGGTGCAGCGCCCAGGAGAGCAGCCCGGTTAAGACGGGCCCGCTGCCGATCGCCACCACCGTGCCGATCGCCACGCCGGTGCGCGCGACGGCGGCGAAGAAGCAGAGCTGGTAGGCGGCCACGGCCACGGCGGCCAGCAGCAGCCCCGGGCGGAGCGCCGTCCTGAGCCCGGACCGGGCGAGCAACGCCAGCGCGGCCCCGCCGATGACCAGCCGGGCGGCGGCCAGGGCGACGGAGTCGGCCGAGACGAGCAGGCCCGCGGTGCCGGCGGTCCCCCAGAGCACGGCGGCCGCGACGACGGAGAGCGGGCCATTCTTCATGCCAGACATTGTCTGACAACTATACAATTTCGTCCAACAGGTTATCGAGGAGCGCCCCGGCCCGCTCCCCCACCTCGGCCGCGTACTCGTCCAGCAGCGCCAGCGCCCCGCGCACCTCGGGGACATGTCTGGCGGGCAGCTCGACCAGCGCCTCGTCCTCCACGGTCACGCCGCCCTCGACGCGGAACCCGTTCCCCGACGCCGCGACGAGCACGGCGAACGTCACCTCGCGCCCGTCGGGCAACATGAAGGCGGCGCCGGTGCGCACGCCGGCGGGCGGCACCACATAGGAGAAGGGACGGCCGCGCACGAACGGATGCCGTAACTCGGACAGGATCCCCGCCGCCCGGCCCAGGGCCGCCAGCAGGGCGGCCGCGGCCAGGCTCTCGCCGTCCACCCGCCCAGCGTAGATCACCCTCTGTCCCCATGACCACCCAGGCCCCCACGGGACCGACCGGATCGGGGTGGACACACCCAAACCCTCACGGGCCGACACGGATCAGGGGGACGCACCCAGCCCTACGGGGCCGACCTGAATCGGGGTGGACGAAGGCGCGGGGCGGCCATGGCTGACCCCACAGGGTCGGTGGGTGTGGTGGGGCGGGGGTCAGGCGGGTGGGTCGGTGGCGAGGCGGGCGTGGCGTTCGACGTCGTAGCGGACGCCGTCGTGGCGGAGCCTGCCGCGTTCGACGCCCTCCGGGAGGAAGCCCGCCTTGATCGCGACCCGGCACGAGGCGGGGTTGTCGAGGCGGTGGCTCAGCTCCAGCCGGTGCAGGCCGCGCTCGCCGAACGCCCAGCGCGCCAGCTCGTCGGTGGCCGAAGCCGCGATCCCGCGCCCGCGCGCCTCGGGGACCGTCCAGTAGGACACCCAGCCGGTGTCGTGGTCGTCGATCCGGGTCACCGCGACGTTGCCGACGACCCGCCCGTCGAGGGTGACGGCGAAGGCGTGGCCGGCGCCCTCCCAGGAGGCGATCCACCCCACCGCGTCCTGCGGCGTGACGACGGGCCACGAGCTCTGCCGCCTCAGGTCGGGCGCCCGGAAGGCACGCAGCACGACCGGGGCGTCATCCTCCCGCCACTTCCGTAGTCTGATCTGTGCCATTAACCGCCTATTTTATGGGCGGCCTCGAACGCGGTGACGAGCTGCTTCGGCGCGGTCAGGCACCACGCCTCGGCGGTCAGCTCGAACAGCTCGTCGTAGTCGATCTTGTCGAGGTGGACCACGACCCACCCGAACCGCCCCGCGGTGAACTGCACCTCGAACACCTCGGGCCGCTCGGCCACCAGCGCCAGCTGCTCCTCGATCGTCGACTTGAGCCCGACGGTCTCGGTGTCCTCCCACAGGTAACCGAAGCCCTTGCCCCGCACCTTGATCGCGACCCAGCCGGGCCCGTCGCTCGTGCGCACTTCAGGCAGGCTCTTCAGCAGCTCGAGAAACTCGTCGACGCTCACACCCATGGGTCCCTGTGTACCAAACGCCCCCGACATTTCCTGCCGGTCCGGCCGCCGCCGTGGTCAAGGGGTGGTCGCCGAGGCGGCGAGGCCCGCGCGTGCCATGCCGCGTACCACCACGTAGTGGACGGGCCGGATCACCGTGAGGTAGATCCGGCCCGTCCACCCGTGGCAGCGCGCCACGGTGATCATGCGGAACCTGGTCCGTCCGCCGCCCGCGTCGTCGGCGACGATCGCCAGGAAGGCCGCGAGGTGCGAGTCGCTCGCCTCCAGCACCAGCTCGCGGCCTTCCTCACCGCCGATCACGGTGAAGAACCCGATCCTGCGCCCCGGCGTGAACGGGATCTCCTCGGGTCGCATCCCGCCCGATCCGGGCCGCACGTCGGGGTGTGCCGTGCGGAGCAGCCGCGCGAACACCGACCGCGCCCTGAAGAGCCCGCGCACCCACCACGGCTCCCAGCCCAGCGCCCCGGCGGCGAACGCGCGCAACCCGCCCCCTCCTTCGACGGCGACCTCGTCCACGAAGTCGGCCCGTTCCATGAGCGTCGACAGCATGCGCCCTCCTTTTTAGAGACTTCTCTCTACAATAACGCGCGGCTACGCTCGACGCCATGGGACGACCGCCTCGCCATGACGTGGACCGGCTACTGGACGCCGCAGCCGAGCTGGTGACGACCGGCGGCCCCGGCGCCGTCACCATGACCGCAGTGGCCCGCGCCGCCGGCGCCCCGAGCGGCTCGGTCTACCACCGATTCCCCGGCCGCCCCGCCCTCCTGGCGGCGCTCTGGCTGCGCACGGTCGGCCGCTTCCAGCGGGGATTCCTCGCCGCGCTCGACACCGACCCGCCCGCGCAGGCCGCCCCCGCCGCGGCACGCCACGTGATCGCCTGGTCCCGCGCCCACCCGCACGAGGCCCGCGTCCTGCTCTACGGACCGGCCGACTTCGACCACCCGCACTGGCCCGGGGAGGCCCGCGCCCAGCTCGCCGCCGCGAACGGCCGGGTCACCGCCGCCCTGCACGCCCTGGCCGCCCGCCTGGGCAGGAGCTCCCCGTACGACCTCGAACGCCTGACGCTGGCGGCCGTCGACATCCCCTACGCCACCGTCCGCCGCCACCAGTCCGCCGGCACCCCGCTCCCCGCCTACGCCGAGGACCTGGTGACCAGTTGCGCCATCGCGGTGGCGGGCTAGAGAAGTCTCTCTATTTCGATCGGCGGCCCCTGCCCGTTCAGGGTGATCGACATAACCGACGCCAAGTTGGCCCGCTGGCCATTTCCCGCAGAAGGGACCCCGCCTGTCTAGAGTGATCAGCATGACCGACGCCAAGTCCACGGGCTGGCCGTTCACCGTGCAGGCCGCGTATGTCGGGTTGACGCTCCAGATGGCGTTCGGGTTGATCGGGCTGGCCGTGGGCTTCGGCGGGGCGCTGGCCATGATGCTCCCTCAGTTCTGGGGCCTCGTCGCCGTGGCAGCGGTGATCCTGGGGCTGACCGGGTGGGTGATGGCGCGGTTCCCCAGGCGGGAGCGGCGGGTGCGATGGGGCGCGGCGGCGCTCCAGGCGGTCCTGATCGCGGGCTGGCTGGTGGTGGAGTGGGCCGACGCCAAGCTCGGCACCCTGTCGTTCCTGTCGTTGAACGTGCTCATCCCCACGTTCGTCGTCGCCATGCTGTTCACGCCCGCCGCCGCGCGCTGGTTCGACCGCTGACCGCTACCCGCCGGCCGGCAGGACGACGCGCGGGATCATCGGCGACAGCGCCGCCTCGGTCGGCGAGATGCGGGAGCCGAGGAGGACTCGCCGGGCGGAGGGAAGCCATCGGCCCGATATCTCAACTTTTGAGTTGACTACTGGTGGGTTGAAGTGAAGCGGGCGTTTTGCCTGTTGTCTCTGATACTCCTGGTGCTACGGTAAGCGCCTGTTCCCGTTCGCACTCTGTTACGGAGCGGTAACAGTAAGCCTCTGCTGCACGGGGAGCAGCAGTACGACCCCCCGAGGACCGCGGATGCCAGCAGACGTACCTCTTCGAACGCGACGCGATCTTGCCCCGCGAGAGCTCATGGTGGTCACCGCCCTGGGCACCATGGTCGTGGTGGCTTGCCTGTGGCTGTGGGCCGTGTTCGCCACGCCGGCCGACGCCCGCGGGGTGATGGCGATCACGGGCGGGCTCTGCGCGGTGCTGCTGGCCGCCGCCGCCGCCGTGATCGCCCACCATGTCGCCACCGGCCGCCGGCTGCGCGAGCAGGCCAGGGCCGCCGCCGCCCGGGTCGCCCGGCTGGAGCGCGAGATCGCCCGGGTGGCCGAGGACACGCTGCCCGCGCTCGGCCGCCAGATGCGCGGCGGCGGGTCCGTCCCCGACGCGCTCTCCCGCCTGCCGCAGCCTCCCGATGGACCGTTGCAACAACTACTGAAGGCCACCGCGAACGAGCTCGACGGGCTCGAACGCGAGCGGGCCATCGCGCACGCGTCCCGCTCGGCCACCGAGTCGGAGATCGTCACCCTCACCCGCGACACGCTGCCCGAGCTGGTCAGGCAGATCCAGGTGGAGCGCAAGCCGGTCACCTCCGCGCTCGCCGAGGTGCGCCAGCCCGTGCACGCCCCGCTGCGCGACCTGCTCGCCGAGACGGCCCAGCAGCTCTCCGAGGGCGACCGCAGGGGCGCCGCCGTGATGGCCGCCTGCGCCGGGGCCGCGGCCCGGGTGCAGGCCCAGGCCACCAGCCTGCTGGCGCAGCTGCGCGACCTGGAGGAGCAGTACGGCGACCAGGAGGAGGTCTTCGCCGACCTGCTCGACCTGGACCACCGCGTCTCCCAGCTCGGCCGGCTGGCCGACAACATCGCCCTGCTCAGCGGCGGCCGCTCCGGCCGCAGGTGGACCCGGCCGATCGTGATGGAGAGCGTCCTGCGCGGCGCGATGGGCCGCATCAGCGCCTACCAGCGCGTCCGCGTCCACTCCACCAGCACGGCCGCCGTGGTCGGGTACGCGGCCGAAGGCGTGATGCACGCGCTGGCCGAGCTCATGGACAACGCCGCCACCTTCTCCGCGCACGGCACCGAGGTGCACGTGTACGTGGACGAGGAGGACGCCGGCATGGTGGTCACGATCGAGGACAGCGGCCTCGGCATGCGCCCCCGCGAGCGCCAGCACGCCGCCAAGCTCGTCTCCGAGCCGCTCGACCTGCGCACGCTGTCCGGCACCCGGCTGGGCCTGGCCGTGGTGGGCCGGCTGGTCGACAAGTACGGCCTCACGGTCAGCTTCCGTCCGTCGGCCAGAGGCGGCACCGGTGTCGTGATGCTGATCCCCCGCGTGCTCATCACCCAGCCCAGGACCGCCCCCGAGCCGCCGGCCGCGATCGAGCGGCAGGCCCGCCCCGCCCTGGTGGCCGCGGCCGTGCCCGCCCAGGCCGCGCCCGCCGAGGAGGCCGAGGAGTCGCTGCCGCGGCGGCGGCGCGGCCAGACGCTCGCCGAGGCCACCGGGTCGCGACCGGCGACGGCGGTCAAGCCGCAACGCGACGGGCGCGAGGCGGCGGCCAGGTTCGCCGCGTTCCGCCAGGCGGGCGGTCGCGGGCGTCCCGCCGATCCGGCCTCCGGCGACTCCTAGACCCCCGGGCGCAGCGAGCACCGGACCACTTGGATCTCAGATAGGAGGCAGGGGCCGCCCCCGGGCGGACGCCCCGCGTTTCGATGAGCACTATCGACGCATCGCGTACCACGGATCGCACCATTGACGGGCTGCTGGAGAGCCTCAAGGACCGGACCCCCGGCATCAGGTACGTCCTGGTCCTGACCAGGGACGGGCTCAAGATGAGCTACAGCAGCGGCCTCACCAGGGACAGGGCCGACCAGCTCTCGGCGCTGTCCGCCGGGATCCAGAGCCTGTCGCTGAGCGCCTCGGCCGAGTTCGGCGACGCGATCGGCGCCGGGCAGGCGATGGTGGAGTTCGCCGGTGGGCTGCTGCTCATCGTGCCCGCCGGAGAGGGCGCCCACCTGGCGGTGGTCGCCGAGGAGGACGGCGAGGTCGGGCTGATCGCACACAACATGAACGAGCTGGTCGAGCAGATCGGGGTGTACCTCACCGCGGCGCCCAGACCGGCCGAGGGCGACGCCTCGTGAACCGGCGCCCGATCGACCGGGAGAGCCCGGACCGCCTCTACACGGTCACCGGGGGCCGCACCCGCGCCGACGAGACCGCGTTCGACTCGGTCTCGCTCATCGTCAGCGAGTGCGAGCCGGTCCCGGGCATGCAGTCGGAGCATGTCAAGATCCTCCAGCTGGCCCGCCGCCCGACGGCCGTGGTGGAGATCTCCGCGGAGCTGCGGCTGCCGGTCAGCGTGGTGAAGATCCTGCTGCGCGACCTGCTCGACACGGGCCGCATCACCGTACGCCACCCCTCCGCCGGCGCCACGGCGGGCAAGCCGGATCCGGACATCCTGAGGCAGGTGCTCGTTGCGCTCAACAACCTCTGACGAGACCCCCGTGCGGACGCCGCTGCGCGACTCCGCCGCGGACGCGATGAAGATCGTGGTCGTGGGCGGGTTCGGCGTGGGCAAGACCACCATGGTGGGCTCCGTGAGCGAGATCCGCCCGCTGAGCACCGAAGAGGTGATGACCGAGGCGAGCGTGGGCATCGACGACGCGAGCCGGGTCCGCACCAAGACCACCACCACGGTGGCCTTCGACTTCGGGCGCATCACGGTCAGCGACAGCACCGTGCTCTACCTGTTCGGGGCGCCCGGCCAGGCGCGGTTCTGGTTCGTCTGGGACCAGCTGTTCGCCGGGAGCCTGGGGGCGGTCGTGCTGGTCGACACCCGCCGCCTGGAGGACTCGTTCTACTCGATCGACCGGCTGGAACACCACGACATGCCGTTCGTGGTCGCGGTCAACCGCTTCGCGGGCGGCCCGTCGCTGGACGCCGTGCGCGAGGCGCTGGACCTGTCGCCCGGCATCCCGCTGGTCGACTGCGACGCCCGGGAGCGGCAGTCGTGCAAGCACGTGCTGACCACGCTCGTCGAGCATCTCACCCGCCTGTACGACCGGACCCCGGCCTGAGAGGGCAGCCGTGACGAACCCTGGACATCCCGAGCACGCCGGCGCCGTCCGGCTGTACGAGCCGGAGGTCCTCGACGACCCGGCCGCGTTCCTGGAGGAGCTGCGCCGCAAGCACGGCCCGGTCGTGCCGGTGCTGCTCGACGCCGACCTGCCCGCCTGGCTCGTCCTCGGGTACCGCGAGCTGCACCACGTGACGAGCCAGCCGCAGCTGTTCGCCCGTGACCCGCGCCGCTGGAACCAGCACGACCTGGTGCCGCCGGACTGGCCGGCCCGCCCGCACGTCACGTACCAGCCGTCGGTGGTGTTCACCGAGGGCGAGGAGCGGCGGCGGCGCGGCGGCGCCATCGGCGACGCGCTGGACGAGATCGACCGCATCGAGCTGACCCAGCTCTGCGAGAAGGTCGCCGACGCCGCCATCGACCTGTTCTCCGGCGACGGCCAGGCCGACCTGGTCCCCCAGTACGCCCACCGGATGCCGGCCCAGGTCATCGCCCGGCTGTTCGGGCTGCCGGAGCCGGACGTCGGCACCCTGCTGCGCGCCATCTTCCAGGCCATGAACGACCCGGCGAGCCGCGACGAGGCGGAGATGCAGGTCGGCGAGCTCATGGGCCGCCTGGTCGCCGGCAAGCGCGCCCGGCCGGGCCACGACCTCGCCTCCCGGCTGGTGACGCACGACGCCGGGCTCACCGACCCCGAGGTCGTCTACGACATGCTGTCGCTGCTGATCGCCTCGCAGGACAACTGCGCCGGCTGGATCGGCAACACGCTGCGCCTGATGCTCGTGGACGACCACTTCCAGATGGACCTGCAGGGCGGCAGGAGCAGCGTGGCCGAGGCGCTCAACCAGGTGCTGTGGAAGGACCCGCCGGCCCAGAACCTGCCGTCACGCTACGCCGCGCAGGACTGCGAGCTGGCCGGCCACCGCATCCGGCGCGGCGACATGATCGTGATCAGCCTGGTCGGCGCGAACGCCGACCCGCAGGTGCAGCAGGGTCACACCGCGGCCAACCGGGCGCACATGGCGTTCGGCCACGGCGAGTACGGCTGCCCCTTCCCCGCCCCCGAACTCGCGGAGATCATCTCCAAGACGGCCATCGAGGTCCTCCTGGACCGCCTGCCGGACGTGCACCTGGCGGTCGCGCCTGAGGAGCTGCGCTGGCGCCGCAACATCTGGAACCGCATGCTGTCGGCCCTCCCGGTCGCCTTCACCCCCACCATGGGCAGGTGAGCAGGCGCCGCGAGCACGGCCCGGTCGTGCCGGTGCTGCTCGACGCCGACCTGCCCGCCTGGCTCGTCCTCGGCTACCGGGAGCTGCACCACGTCACCGGCCAGAGCGGGCTGTTCGGCCGCGACCCCAGACGCTGGAACCTGCGCGAACACGTCCCGCCGGACTGGCCGTCGCTGCCGTACGTGCTCCACCACAGCCGTCGCTGGTGTGCAGCGAGGGCGAAGAACGGCGGCGGCGCGGCGGCGCCGTCGGCGACGCGCTGGACGAGATCGACCGCATCGAGCTGACCCTGCTCTGCGAGAAGGTCACCGACCAGACCGCCGACGCGTTCGCGGGCGACGGCCGGGCCGACCTGATCGCCCAGTACGCCCAGCGAACTGCGGTGGCGCCGCACCCTGTGGATCCGCGCCCTGGAGTCGCTGCCCGTCGCCTTCACCCCGGTGGCGCGTCGCCGATGAAGTCCTGAAAACAACTTGCAGCCCTCGACCCGTACCGAAAAGATTCCGTCATGATCCGGGTCGAGGGGTTAACCAAGGTCTTCCGCCGCCCGCGTACCTTCTCCGGGCCCTTCGGGGCGCTGCGCACCCTCGTGACCCGCCAGTACGAGGAGAAGACCGCCGTCGACGACGTCAGCTTCGACATCGGCGAGGGCGAGGTCATCGGCTATCTCGGGCCCAACGGCGCCGGCAAGTCGACCACCATCAAGATCCTCACCGGCATCCTCACCCCCACCGCCGGCACCGTGCGGGTCAACGGGCTGGTGCCGTGGCGCGACCGGTCGGCCAACGCCCGCCGGGTCGGCGTCGTCTTCGGCCAGCGCAGCCAATTATGGTGGGACCTCCCCCTGATCGAGTCCCTGCGCCTGGTGGGCTCGCTCTACGACCTGCCCGCCGCGCGCTTCGAGACCTCGCTGAAGAAGCTGCGTGACCTGCTCGGGCTGGACGAGTTCCTCGACACCCCGGTCCGCCAGCTCAGCCTGGGCCAGCGGATGCGCGGCGACCTGGCCGCGGCCGTGCTGTACGAGCCGCCACTGCTCTACCTGGACGAGCCGACCGTCGGGCTCGACGTGCTGGCCAAGGAGGCGGTGCGCGAGTTCATCGTGGAGACCAACCGGACCGGGCGCACCACCGTCATCCTGACCACGCACGACCTGGCCGACGTCGAGGCGCTGTGCAAGCGGATCATCCTCATCGACCACGGCAAGGTGCTCTTCGACGGCCCGATCGACGCGCTGGTCGACCAGCCCAGGCGGCTGGTGGTGCTGCTGGAGTCCGCGCCCGAGGAGGTGCGCGGGGTGTCGCGCGACGACCAGGGCCGCCATGTCTTCGACATCCACGGCGACCTGCCCGCCATGATCGCCTCGATCTCCGCCGAGCACACGATCCGCGACCTGTCGATCGAGGAACCGGACCTGGAGAGTGTGATCAAAGGGATCTACGCCCGATGACCCGCGTCGGCTTCCTCTTCGCCCTGGCCTACCGCAGCTCCATCGTCATGACCTGCGTGACGCTGGTCGCCCAGGTGTTCCTGCTGCGCATGATCTGGACCGCGGTCTACGGGTCGCGGGCCGAGGCCGCGGGGCTCACCCTCGAAGCCCTGCTCGCCTACCTCACCCTGGCCAACCTGCAGTCCTTCGCCACCCAGACCCTCGTCTCCCGCGTCATCCACCACCGCATCCGCAGCGGGACGGTCTTCTTCGACCTGGCCCGGCCGATCGGTTACCTGCGGCAGATGGCCGCCTTCCAGGCCGGCAACACCGCGGGCAGCCTGCTGCTGCTCGCCCCGGTCGTCCCGGTGGTGCTGCTGGTCGGGTCGATCACGGCGCCGGTCAACGGGCTCGGCTACGTGGTCACACTGGTGCTCGGGTACGTGATCGCCGTGCAGCTGGCGCTGCTGATCAGCCTTCTGGGCTTCTGGATGCTGGAGATCGGCGCGGTCTCGCTGCTCTACCAGCTGGTCAGCCAGTTCTTCGCGGGGACGATGGTGCCGCTCGCCTTCTTCCCCGGCTTCCTGGGCACGCTGGCCGAGGTGCTGCCGTTCAAGTACATGGGGTACGTTCCCGCGGCGATCTACGTCGGCCACATCTCCGACATCTCCGGACCTCTGCTGGTCGAGCTCGCCTGGGTCGCAGGGCTGTGGGCCCTGCTCGCGCTCGCCTGGTCACGCACGCATCGGAGGGTGGTGATCCAGGGTGGCTGAGGTCGTCCGCGCCCTGCGCCTGTACGTCCTGCTCCAGCGCGCCTCCGCCCGCGGCGCCATGCAGTACCGCCTCAACACCGCGATCGGCGTCCTCAGCGGCGCGATCTGGCAGGGCACCGGGTTCGCCTTCATCTGGGTGGTGATGCACACCTTTCCCTCGCTCGCGGGCTGGGGCCTGGCGGAGATCGCCTTCTTGTACGGCATGCGCCTGACGGCCCACGCCCTGGCGATGATCCCCATGATGAGCGTGCACGACATCCACTGGGTGGTGCGCAACGGGGAGTTCGACCGCTTCCTGCTGCGCCCGCTGAACCCGCTCGTCCAGCTCATGGGCAACCGGATGGGCCTGGCCCAGTTCGGCGACCTGCTGGTGGGCGTGGCGCTGCTCGCCGTCGCCTCCCAGAACGCCCAGGTCGACTGGAGCCTCAGCCTGGTCGCCTTCTGCGCCCTGGCGATCGTCGGCGGCGCGCTCATCGAGGCCGCCTTCTTCCTGGCGCTCTGCTCGCTGTCGCTGCGCATGATCGACACCTTCGCCCTGCGGGTCTTCCTGGACGACGTCTTCAGCAAGTTCGGCTCGTACCCGATGAAGATCTTCGGCGGCGTGACCGAGTGGCTGCTCACCTACGTGCTGCCGGTCGCCTTCGTGGCCTACATCCCGTCGAGCGTCGTGCTGGGCAAGCTCGACACCCCCTGGGCCCTGGCCGCCCCGCTGCTGGGCGTGCTCCTGGTCTGGCCGGCCTACCTCATCTGGCGCCGCCAGCTCACCCATTACCAGAGCGTGGGCCACTGAGCCGGCTCATCGCCGGTAGGGGTCGGCATAGGGTCGCGTCGACTCCTGGACGGCGTCGAAGACGGGCTCCATGGCGGGCCCGGCCACGTAGTAGCGGCCGCGTGCCTGCCCTCGCGGCACCAGCCACTTCAGCCGGCACAGCTCTCTGATGTCCCGCACGGCCTGCTGAGGGCTGAGCTCGGCGTCCTGCTGGTAGACGGTCCGCCGGACTCGCGACCGCCAGAACGCGGGCAGCAGCGCGAACACGGTCCGCTCGTCGAGGCGGTCCGCGGCTGCCGCCTCCGTCAGCGCCGACCAGGCCCGGCCCAGCAGTTCCACCCTCCGTCTGGCCTGCTGCGCCTGTAGGTGGTGCGCGCGCAGGCAGAACCGGATCCACTCGTACGCGTCGCCGCCGGGACGCCAGCCGGCCCCGCCCACCTCCTGGAGCACCTGGTAGTAGGCGTACGTGTTCTGCCCCCTGCCGAGCCACTCCTCGATGGAGGAGAACTCCGGGGGCAGCAGCGCCTCCCGGGCGAAGACCAAGGTGGACAGCGCCCGCGACATCCGCCCGTTGCCGTCGGCCCACGGGTGGATCATGACCAGGTTCAGATGCGCCATCGAGGCGCGGACGTGGACGGGAGCGTCGAGGTCGCCCTGGTCGAGCCACTGGATCAGCTCGTCCATGAGCCCCGGCAGCAAGCCGTGATCCGGACCCGTGTAGGCGGCGACGGCGGGATCGTCGGGGCTCGTGACGTAGACCGGACCGCCGCGGATCCGCCCCGGCCGCTTGCGGGGATGATGCTCCTGCATCATGAAGTGCAGCCCGTTCAGCAATCCCAGGTCGTACCGGAAGCCGTCGCCGGCGTCGGACAACGCTTGGATGTAGGTCATCGCCCGTTGGTAGCCCTCCAGCTCACGCCGGGTCGTGTCGCTGGTCTCCAGCGGCGCTTCACCGGCCATGAGCGCTTCGACGTCGTCGACCGATGCCGCGTAGCCCTCGATCGTGTTGGAACCGACGATCGCCCTGGCGGTCAGGCTCCTGCGGAGCTGCTTCGTCCACCGCTCCTGAGGTCGCACGTGCATGCGCAGGTCATGGCGCATGCGCTCGATCTCGTCGAGCACCCGGCGATCGACGTCACCGAGCTTGGGCACCTTGTAGAGCATGACCAGATGACACCATTATCGTGTCACCGGCGCAACCATGCCGGCCAACGCGGAAATGTCCGCGTGTCACCTACAGGCACTTGTCCAGTTGTTCGATCCACTCGCGTACGGCCGCGTCGACCTCGTGGCGGGCATAGCCGCGCATGAATTGCGTCACCGCCCGGTGATCGCAGATCGCGGATGGGCTGTCGAGAAACCGGTATTGGATACGCTCTTGCCCCCATTCCGCGTTGATCCACACGAAAGTTCCCATGACCGTCACAGAGGTCGACCGGCGCTCCGACACGCAGGAGAGCGCCGAACCCGACAAGAACGAAGAACCCACCCCCGGCGTCGTCGGCATGCTCGAACGGACCGGCTCCGTCGCGGTGCCGATCGCCATCGGGCTGTACGCGCTGCTCTACCTGGGCATCCAGGAGGTCTACGGCGTCTTCAACGTCAGCCCTGAACAGGTGGGCATCGACCAGGCGACGATCTTCGCCCGCCTGGTGGGCACCCTGGTCCTGCTCGTCCTCCTCGGCGCGATCCTGCTCGGACCGGTCGTCGCGCTCGGGTGGCTGCTGGACAAGGTCACCTTCGGCCACGCCGCCCGTCTCGTCCACGCCATCCGCGCCCGGCCCTGGGTGGCCGCGCTGCTCGGCGCCCTCTGGTGCGGCGCGACCTACTGGGGCTTCCTCGGCTACCTGGACCTGGACGAGGGCGCGACCCTGGCCACCATCGTGATCGTCGCCTCGGTCATCGGCGTGCTGGCCTTCCTCGTCCCGTTCAGGCTGCTCCGCTCCCGCAAGGTCGGCAGGGCGGGCATGAAGATCGTGGTGGGCGCCTTCACCGGCATCGGCCTCGGCTTCGCCCTGATGGGCCAGATGGAGAGCGACGCCCACCGGCTCGCCACCACCGGCCAGCCGAGCCTCTGGCTGGCCGGCGTCGGGGTCCAGGACCAGTGGGTGGTGGCCGCCGACCGCGCGAGCGGCAAGCAACTGCGCGGCGGCGCCAAGCTGATGCTGCTGGGCGAGAGCAACGGCGTCTACACCTTCTACGACTGCCGGAACCAGGAGACGTTCCGCATCTCGATGGAGGCCACCATGATCCGGCAGATCGCCCTCGACCCGGACCGCCCCGAGACCTTCGACTGCCGGAAGCAGAACCTGGGCTGACGGCGCTCACGAACTCCGCAGGAACCGCCGGCCCAGAATGCCGTACCAGACCATGATCGGCAGATGCAGCGCGTACCCGAGCTGTTCCATCGCCGCCGTCGGCCCGTCCGTCCCGGTCGTCCACGGGAGCGCCACCGCGACCAGCCCGGACAGCGCCGCGACCAGGCCGGCGGTACGCAGACGACCGGGGACGCCGGCCGCGGCCGCGACGGTGGCGGCCACCCACAGCAGCCCGGCCAGGTTGACCATCCACTTGGCGGTGAGCAGGACCGCCGAGGCCACCGTCACGGCGGCGGGGTCGGCGGCCAGCTGCGTCACCGCCAGGTTGCCGGCATCGTGCAGAAGCCCCGCCAGCCCGGCGGCGGCGAGCAGACCACCGGCCATGACCGCCCGGCGGACGGCCATGGCCAGCCCGGCGGCGGTCAGGCCCAGCCAGCCCAGCACGTCCAGGGCGAGCTCGGTCAGATGCAGGCCGGTCCGCTCGCGCACCGCGGCGAGCGCGGCGGCGGGATCAGCGGGATTCAGGGTCAACCCCGATGGCACCACGATGGCCGCGGCGGCGACCATGGCTACCAGCGAGGCGAGCAGGAGCACGCCGGTGAGCGACCGGCTCTTCTGATCAGTCATGGCGGGAAGGTAGAACCCTGCCGCGGCGGCAAGGTCAACACGTCCACACAGAGAGGGCGGCATGTGGCGGATCGGGCAACTGGCACGCATGACCGGCGTGTCCGAACGCACGCTGCGCCACTACGACGACATCGGCCTGCTCGCCCCCGCCGCGGTCGACGGCGTCACCGGCTACCGCTGGTACGGCGTCACCGAGTTGTCCCGGCTCGAACGCATCCGCGGCCTGCAGCGCCTCGGCCTGCCGCTGCGCCTGATCGCCGACCTGCTGGACGCGCCCGAGGCCCAGCTCCGCCAGGCGCTGGCCGAGACCATGACGGGCATCCGGCGCGAGATCGCCACGCTGGCCGCGACCGCGGCACGCGCCCAGGACCACCTCGACGCCCCGATGTCGATCCTGCCCCAGCAGGCCGCCGTGGGCCCGCGCCGCCTGCGCGTCCGCCGCACGCGGGTGCGCCACCCGTCGGAGCTGGCCGCCCTCTGCCCGGCGCCACCGGCCGCCCTGCTGACCTGGCTGGACGGGCCACCGGCTGACGGCTTCACCTGCGCCGTGACCACCGGCCGCGCCGGCGAGCAGCTCACCCTGCCCGCCCGCACCGTCGTGCGAGCCGTCGTGCCGCCGTCGGCGGGGGTCGTCCCGGCCGGTCACGAACTGTTCGGCTGGCTGCGCCGCCACCATCTGGCCGTCGACGGCCCCACCCTGGAAGAACACCTCGTGGACGCCGACGGCCGGCACGCCACGGTTCTCGAGGTGCCCGTACATCCGGAGAATCGTCCTGACCGATCGGCGGGGCGCTCTCGTACGATGAGCAGGTGATCGGTCTCATCCGCTCCATGTGGAATGAGCCGCGGCCCCCCGGCCCGCCCGCGCGGGTGTGGCGCGACTGGGTGCTCGTGGCGGTGCTCGTGCCGGTCGCGGTGCTCGAAGGGGCCCTGCGGACGGACCTCCCGTGGCGGACCGTCGCGGTGCTCATCACCCTCGGGCTGATCCCCACGCTGCTGTGGCGCCGCACCCGTCCGCTGCTCATGCTCGTGATCGCCTTCGGCGTCACGAACCTGGCCACGCTGGTCACGTCCGGCGAGTCCGCGGAGACGAACACGCTGGCCTACCTGCTGATCCTGGTCTACTCGCTGACCCGGTGGGGGTCCGGGCGCGAGGTCGTGATCGGGCTGCCGATCATGCTCGGCTCGCTCTTCCACTCGATGGCCGCCGGCCGCATCGCGTCCGCCGACGCGGTCGGCGGGCTCGCCGTCATGTTCGCGGCCCTGGCGCTGGGCGCGGCCTTCCGGTTCCGGGCGGGGGCGCGGGCGCGCGAGCTCGACCAGGTCAAGCTGCTCGAACGCGAACGGCTCGCGCGCGACCTGCACGACACCGTCGCCCATCACATCTCGGCCATGGCGATCCGGGCGCAGGCGGGCCTCGCCACCGCGGCGTCACGACCGGAGGCCGCGACCGACGCGCTGCGGGTGATCGAGGCCGAGGCGGCGCGGGCCCTGGACGAGATGCGGGCCATGGTCCACGTCCTGCGCCATGACGAGCAGCCCGGCCGGGGCATCGCCGACCTCCAGCAACTGGCTGCCGGGAGCCCGTCCGGCCCGGCCGTGGACGTTGAGGTCTCCGGCGACCTCGACGGGCTCTCCCCCTCGGTCGGCGCCGCCGTCTACCGGCTCGCCCAGGAGTCGGTCACCAACGCCCGGCGGCACGCCCGCCACGCCACCCGCATCGAGGTCCGCGTCGACGCCGACGACAAGTCGGTGCACCTGCGGGTGAGCGACGACGGGCTCGCGCGGCTGAGCGCGTCGCCCGGCTACGGGCTCGTCGGCATGATCGAACGCGCCGGCCTGCTGGGCGGCACGTGCGTGGCCGGTCCCAATCCCGGCAGGGGCTGGACCGTGACGGCCGTGCTGCCCCGGACGGGGGCGGCGACGTGAGCGTCAGGGTGCTGGTCGCCGACGACCAGGAGATCGTGCGTACCGGTCTGGTGATGATCCTCGACGCCCAGCCCGGCATCGAGGTCGTCGGCGAGGCCGCCGACGGGCGGCGGGCCGTCGAGCTGGCCCGGCGGCTGCGCCCCGACGTGTGCCTGTTCGACATCCGCATGCCCGGCCTCGACGGGATCGCCGCCACCCGCGCCCTCGCCGGGCCGGACGTCGCCGACCCCCTCGCGGTCGTCGTCATCACCACGTTCGACCTCGACGAGTACGTCTACGCCGCGCTGCGGGCCGGCGCCCGGGGCTTCCTGCTGAAGAACGCCGGCGCCCAGCTGCTCTCCCAGGCGGTGCACGCCGCGGCGGGCGGCGACGCGCTGATCGCGCCGAGCATCACCGCTCGGCTGCTCGACACCTTCGCCCGCACCGGCCCCGCCGAGCCGCCGGCCCGTCCCGTGGAGGCGCTCACCGGCCGGGAGGAGGAGATCCTGCTGACGGTGGCGCGCGGGCGCACCAACGGGGAGATCGCCGACGAGTTCCACATCTCGCTCAGCACCGTCAAGTCCCACATCGCCAGCCTGATGGCCAAGCTCGGCGCGCGGAACCGCGTGGAGATCGCGATGTGGGCGTACGAGACGAACCGGGTCAGGAGCTGAACCTGACCGGCCACCTCTGGATGATCACCTCGGCCACGATCAGGTTGATCAGCCAACCGGCGCCCAGGAGCAGCGCCCTGGCGAGCTGGTCGGGCGGGCCGGCGATCCCGTAGTAGGGCGCGAGCACGAACGCCTGCGTGCCCGCGCCCAGGCCGATCGCGTACCCGCGGATCATCCAGGCGCGGTGCGCGGTGAAGTCGCGCCGCCGGATCGCCGCCAGGCCGAGCACGATCGAGGCGGCCATGGCCGTGCCGAACACCAGTCGGAAGGCGGCCAGGAGCGGCCCGTCATGCTCGGGCAGGGCGTAGAACACGGCCATCCACATCCCGCTGAGCGCCGCGACGAGCCCGCACGGGGCCAGCAGCCGCCCGGCTCTGCGATGCCAGCCGACCTTCCTGCGACGTAACCGGGGGACGAACTGGAACGCCCCGAGCACGGTGTAGACGGTCACCCCGACGATGTGCAGCACGATCGGGACGGGCGAGGCCAGGAACCGCGCGTTGTCCGGCGTGACCGCCGCGCCGCCGGTCAGCTCGGCCATGCGGATGCCGCCGGCGATCACCGGGATGAGGCCGAGCCCGATCAGCGCGGCCACGGTCCACCCTGCCCGGCCCTGCCGCGTCGCAATCTTGTCTGTCATGCCCCGATCGTGACGGTGGAGCGGGTGGTGGCTCATCAGCAGAAGGGCCGGTGTTGAGCTGGCCGATCGTCCGTCAATCAGGCGTACTTTCGGCTGATGACCCCCTTGAGCAGGATTTTTACGCTGATTGCACGATTCCGGATCTCCCGAGGAGAAAACGATGAAGGCGTTCGTCCTGCGCTCGTACGGCTCACCCGACGCGCTCGAACTCACCACCCTCGACCGGCCCGTGCCGGGCCGCGGCGACGTGCTCGTCCGGGTGCGCGCCACCTCCGTCCAGCCGTACGACTGGCACCTCATGAGAGGCGAGCCCCGCGTCTCACGCCTGATGGGCGGCCCCCTGGGGGTTCGCCGGCCGAAGATCTCCATCCTCGGCGCCGA
The DNA here is from genome assembly GCF_039540635.1 of Nonomuraea ferruginea. NCBI lineage: Bacteria > Bacillati > Actinomycetota > Actinomycetes > Streptosporangiales > Streptosporangiaceae > Nonomuraea > Nonomuraea ferruginea. Next base: position 64,785 of record NZ_BAABFD010000006.1, read on the forward strand.
CGTGGCAGGCCAGGTGGAGGCGGTCGGCGAGGGCGTGACCGAGTTCCGCCCGGGTGACGAGGTGTACGCGATGTCCAAGCAGGGCGGCTTCGGCCAGTACGCCCTCGTACGGGCGGACGAGCTGGCCCCCAAGCCGGAGAACCTGACGTTCGAGCAGGCCGCGGCGGTGCCCCTGGCGGCCAACACCGCCCTGATCGCCCTGCGCGACCGGGCCCCGGTCCAGCCGGGCCAGAGCGTGCTCGTGATCGGCGCCTCAGGAGGCGTGGGCACGTTCGGCGTACAGATCGCCAAGGCGTTCGGCGCGCAGGTTACCGGCGTCTGCGGCCCGCGCAACGTCGACCTGGTCCGCTCGATCGGCGCGGACGACGTGGTCGACTACGCCAAGGAGGACTTCACCCGGCGGGGCCGGCGCTACGACGTCGTCCTGGACTGCGCCGGCAGCCACTCGGCCCTGGCCTGCAGGCGGGTGATGACCCGCAAGGGCACCTACGTGGTCGTCGGCGGCAAGGGCGGCAGGTGGCTGCGTCCCATGCCCCACGTGGTCGCGGCGCCCCTGTTGTCGCTGTTCGTGTCGCAGACGATGACCACGGCCGACGTGGTGGGCTGCACCGAGAACAAGCGGAACCTGCTGGCGCTGACCGAGCTCATCGAGGCCGGCAAGGTCACCCCGGTGATCGACCGTACCTACCCCTTCGAGGAGATCCCGGCAGCCGTCCGCTATCAGGAAATGGGACACGCGTCCGGAAAAGTGGTCGTCAAGATCTGATCACTCGGCTTGGATGGGTCCATGGAACGCCGGCTCATCAGCCATCTCGCCCACCGCGACCACCCCATCGCCGCTCCGGTCTCCGGCGCGCACGTGACCCGGCTGCTGCGCCGGGCCCGGCTGCCCGAGGGGGCGAGGATCCTCGATCTCGGCTGCGGCGAGGCCGCGTGGACGCTCCGCGCGCTGGCGCTGTACGAGGACGCGACCGCCGACGGCGTCGACGTCTCCGCCGAGGCGCTCAAGGCGGCCGAGGCGCACGCCGAGGTCCAGGGCGTCTGGGAGCGCATCCGGCTGCACGAGAAGCCGGCCGCCGACTTCCCGGTCGCCGAGAAGTACGACCTGGTGCTCTGCGTCGGGGCGACCCACGCGTTCGGCGGCCTCGGCCCCACCGCCGGACACGTGCGCCGCTACCTCAAGCCGAACGGGCTGGCGCTCATCGGCGAGGGCTTCTGGGAACGCGAACCGACGCCCGAAGCGCTCGCCCGCCTCGGCGTCGGCTCGTCAGACCTCCTCGACCTGCCAGGAACCGTCGCCGCGGCCGAGTCCGCCGGCTTCGACACCGTCTACGCGTACACCAGCGACCTGTCCGAATGGGACGACTACGAGTGGTCCTGGACCGGCACGCTGCTGCGCTGGGCCAACGAGCACCCCGGCCCCGACGCCGACGCTGCCCGAGCGGCCGCCCTCGAACACCGCGACACGTGGCTGCACGGCTACCGGAAGGTCCTGGGCTTCGTCACCCTGCTGCTCCAGCGTCAGGGCTCCTCCCAGTAGACCCCGGGGTGCCGCCCGCGACGTCGAAGCGCCTATCCACGCAGCTCGAACTTCAGGTGCGCGGACAGCGCGCGGAGGAAGTCCGGTGCGTCGAAGATCGCCCCGGCGGAGGCGACACCGGTGGTCGCGGCCCGCCCGGTCAGGACGCGCCGCACCGCCTCCACCGCGAGCGGCGCGCTGATGGCGTAGATGTCCTGCCCGCTCGCCACCGCCCGCCGCTCCTCGCCGCCGGACCGTACGACGACGTCGACGAGGAACGTCTGCCCGGACCGTCCGCGCTCGTCGGCAGCGACCGGCGCCGGCGTGTCCGGCGCCGCCAGGTCCCTCGCCGCCTCGACCGCCATGTACGAGCGCACCTCCGGGATGGACAGGTGGCTGGGGATCGTGACGACGTCGGCCATCGCGAACTCCCCGATGACCTCCCGGGAGCCCATCGGCTCGGGGAAGGACCACCGCAGCGTCGGCAGCTCGTCGTCGTGGTAGGCCAGCTCACCCTTGGTGAAGCGGACACGCCGGCCGTCCCTCCGCTGCCCGGAGACCCGGCCCGCGACGCGCGTCCCGGCCGTGGGGTGCCAGCTGCTCAGCCCGTAGGCGACGTGCGCCTCGTCGGCCGCCGTCCAGTCACCCATCGCCGCAGTCGCCAGCAGATCGGCCAGACCGCCGAAGAACGCCATCGCCGGGACGACCGCGACTCCGGCCTCGCGGGCCCGGTCAGCGAACCGCGCGAACGTGTCGGCGTTCGCCTCGATCTCGGCCGCCACGTCCACATAGGGGATCCCGGCCCGCAACGCCGCCTCGATCACCGGGGCGGCCGTCGTGGCGAACGGCCCGGCGCAGTTGACCACCGCCGCCGCCCCGGCCAGCGCCCGGTCGAGCGCCGCCGCATCGTCGACCGACGCCGGCCTGACGTCGTCCCCCGGCTCAGCCACCGCCCGCAGCTTGCCTTCGTCGCGCCCGGACAGCACCGGGACGAACCCCCGCTCCCTCAGCTCCGCCACCACGAACCGCCCCGTGTGCCCATACGCACCGTAGACCACCACAGCCGTGCCCATCAGCTCTCCTACTGTCCTCAGATGTCCGCTGGGGATCATCCTGGCGGCGGCCGCCGGCCGGCACGAGCGTCTGAAACGCCACGATGCGCACAGTTTCGGACACGAGGCGACCGCACGGGAGACCGCCGATACCTTCCAGGAATGACGTGTTCCCTTTTCCTGAACCGGCTGTAGCGTCGAACTCGTCGAAAAGTCCTGCCGCCTGGGCCTTTCACAATGAGCCGCCTTCGCATAACCAGTCGAATGCGCAGGGGAAAAATGATCATCTCGGTCAAGACGGTAACGGCGGCAGTCATCCTCGCGTCGCCCCTCTTCGTCACGCAGAGCGACCCGGAACCTGTCGTCTTCATGGCCACCTCCGGTTCGCACCGATTCACGTCGCCCGAGCAATCGCGGGACGTCTGGCAGGCGTGCGGCGCCAAGGCCCCGAACGGCAAGCTGGTCCGTACGTTCACACGCAAGGAGTTCCGGCCGGCGCCCAGAGGCACCAGGTCCAAGCTGCTGTGCGGGTCGGCCAAATGGGGCTACCGGCACATCAAGGACAGGCACCGGGACGACTGGCAGGCCGTCGCGAACTACCTCGGCCAGGACTGGCGCAGCTTCGCGGACTGGGCCATCGAACAGACGCTGAAAGCACCCGACTCCGCACCGGCGTACCGTCAGAACAACGACACCTATGCCTACCGTACGCCTATACAAATCCGGGACGAGAAAAACAAGGTCAGGGCCCGCTACAGGCCGGTCGTCGTCATCGCCGCGAAAACGAAGAACATCATCACGGCCTATCCCGTCGCCCAGCGTTGAAAGGGCGTCTGAATCATCGGCACCCGCTACCATGACGCCCATGGACCGGAGCGAATTGTTCGACGAGTTCGTCCGACGACTCAACGGATTCGACTCCCGCGCGGCCGCTGATCCCGGTGGGGAGTTCATCGAGATCACCCGTTGGGAGGGAGCGCCCCTCGTCCCGCCCGTGCGCCTGGCCATCGACGCGTCAAGCCTCGAACGCCACCTCCACGCCCTGGAAGGCGACGGCGCCGAGGTCTTCCCCGACGCCCCGCCACCCATCGGCGCCCTGCAACTGTTCCTCGTGCACGTCGGAGAGGAGATCGAGACGCGCGGCCCCGACGACGAACTACTCACGCTCCACGGCGACGACCTGAGCTTCCTCGGGAATGCGCCATAACGGTCTCCGGTCGCCCGATGTGCCGAGATGGAACTCTCTCGGCGTAGTACAGCCGCCAGCGTCGCGCTCGGCTTGGACGTGTCGTACGCCCGAGCCGAGCGGGTTTGGCGGGTGAGCCCGTCCATTTCCTTCATCACCTGGTTCGCCGACGTGGCCAAGTGAGCACGGAATCGACACGGGAGATCCGCGAACTCTTCAGCGCACCGCAGCGTCCCACCTACCGTTCGTGTTCATGCGGATTCGGAGAGGAAGCGCTGATGCCCGATACCAAACCCGCAGATCGCGACCAGGCGAAAGGCTGCGGTTGTCTCGCAGTTGTCCTCCTTGTCGCGGCCGGTTGTAACGCCCTCTTCTTCGCTAAGGACCCAGCACCTCCTGCCGCCTACAGCCCTCCGCCCGTCCCATCGCAGACCCTTTCGTGGACGCCGGAAGCTTCGTGGAAGCCGGATTCCGCCGAAGACTTCGACGATCTCGACGAGGACGGCATCGAAGACTCTTATGACAACGACAAAGACGGCGACGGCGTAACAAAGGCCCGCGACCGCGATGACCGAGACGCCAGCAAAGGACGCCCACAGAAGCGCACCCGAAAGCCCGAACCGAAGATCCGGTCAGAGCCAGCACCGCTTGCCAGAGCGCACCCGGGTGGCTTCTGCGGGACGCCTGGAGCAGCCGGCCTCGCGTCGAACGGCCGCACCTACTTTTGCCGCGGCGGCCACTGGCGCCGCTGAGAACTCTCACGAGACCATTCCAGAAGCGGAAGTGATCATGACTGACGTATGGGTCACCGCAGCCGGCGACCGCTACCACACCTCCCCCGACTGCATGGCGCTGCAAGCGGGGCAGGAAGGTGGCAGGGTCCAGGGCTACGAACTGAGGGATATCGACAAGGTCGATCTGGACAAGGCCAGGGCTTTCGGCAGGTCCGCGTGCGCCATCTGCGGAACGAGCCGCTTGGCGTGACGTACCAAGGTCCCGACATCGGCCGCGCCGGAGTTCCAGAGCGAAGGCCCGCAGTTCGTCCGAGGAAAAGGCCATGACCAGCAAACGCGCGGTGAGGACATGTTCGATCAAGGCTCCTCCTTGGTCACCGGCTGTCACGGCGCTGACCACGACCCGGAAGCGGGCTCCCTCCAGGGAGGAACGAGAACTATCGTGACTGGTATGGAAAACCGCCCCTCGCCCATGGACTCCCAGCGGTCGCATCTGCGTGCCTCGGACAGCAACAGGGAGCAGATCGCCGCCGTGCTCGGTGAAGCGATGAGCACCGGTCAGCTGAGCCATGAGGAGTACTCCGAGCGCCTGGACAAGCTCTACCAGGCCAAGACCGTGGGAGAACTCCAACTCCTCACCCATGACCTCCAGATCGACCAGCGCCACCCGGTCACCCCGAACCTGGTCTCCAACTCCCCGGCCACGAACGCCGAGCCCGAGAACGTCATCGCGATCTTCGGCGGCGCCGACCGCAAGGGCCGCTGGCGAGTACGGCGCCGGACCAGGGCGCTCGCCCTTTTCGGTGGCGTACGGTTCGACCTGACCGATGCCGAGTTCGAGGCGAGGGAAGTCGAGATCAAGGTCACTGCGATCTTCGGCGGGACCGAGATCATCGTTCCCGAGGGGATGGAGGTGCGCAACGAGGGCGTCGGCATCTTCGGCGGCTTCGACGTGCACGGCGGCCCCGACGTCGACCCGTCGGCGCCGGTGCTCGTGGTGAAGGGCCTGGCGCTGTTCGGCGGGGTGACCGGCAAGCCACGACGCCGTCGCGAGCGGTGACCGGCACGGCGACGCTCACTCGTACAGGGATCTCCCGCCGCATCGTGGGGATGCTCTACTCCTCGATGAGGATGCCCAACGCGCCGGCCAGGGCGAGAGCCAGTCCTTGCGCGTCACGGCCGGCCACGATCGCGCCCTTGAGACTGGTGACACCGCCGATCCCCAGCAGCACGCAGTCGGAGAAGTGCGCGCCGTCCATCTGCGCCTGCGAGAACTGCGCTCCGCTCAGATCGCAACGCTCGAAGCGGACTCCCCGCAGGTCGGCGTTCTGGAAATTGGCCTCCCGCATGACGCAGTCGCGGAAGACGGCGTTCTTGAACGTCGAGAATCGAAACCCGGTCAGATCGGCGCGGCATGCGTCGAAGAGCACGTCACGGAACGTGCATTCGGTCCAGGTCATGCCGGTCAGCCGGGTCGCCGACGTCCGGGTCCGATGCATGCCCGACGTTCTGGCCGTCATGTTGGACAGGTCGCAGCGTTCCAGCTCCACGTCGACGAACCCGGCTCGACGCAACTGGGTGCCCGCGAAGCTGGTGGTGACGAACCGGCAGCCCTCGTAGTCCACCGCGTCAGCCTGGCGAGAGGTCAGGTCGCCGCCTTTGAACTCCAGGCCGCGGTAGGTGCCGTCGTCCTCCAGGGCATGCCGGGGAAGTTCCGCCATGACGAGCGGCGAGGGCAGTTTGGGGGCCGCAGGTGCTTTGGGTCGCTTCGGCTGTCGGCGGGGAGATGGGGAAGACATCGGGCGGAGCCTAGCCCATGCCGCGCGCGGGGGTGTCGCTGCTCGGATCGCCGCGCCCAGAGATGCATGCGTTTCGCATACACTTCGCTCATGGAGTCAGCTCTGGAAGAGACCATCGACGAGTGGCACGCGAGCGTGAACGGCGGCGACCTGGAGCGTGCGGCGAAGGCGGTCAGCGATCCGGTCGTCGTCCTGGGCCCGAAGGGCGCGGGTCCGATCACCCCCGGGCAGTTCGCGGAGTGGGTCGAGCGCTCCGGGATCACGATGACCCCGCGGTCGTGGCACCCCATCAGCGACAGGCTCATGGTCGTGGAGGAGGACGCCACCTGGCCCGGGAGCGAGACCCCGACCAGGGTGGCCACCGTGTTCCGAGTGACCGGGCAGAAGGTGTCCGCCGCACTCCGACTGCCCGACCTCAGGTCAGCGCTCGAACTGGCCTACATCTGCCGTGAGATGGCGGCCACCGAATGAGCGGCCCGGGACAGGTCCTGTTCCAGTTCGTACGCCACTGGTCACGCAGGAGCGTGGACCATCGAGCCACTGAGCAAGGCCGGCTCGTCCTCGTCACCGAGGCGGTCTTCGCCCTCACCCGGCACGGCTGGGAAGCGACGGTCAACGCCATCGCCGACGAGATCGGCATCGACCAGAGCGGAGCGTCCCGGCTGGTGAAGAGCGCGACAGACGCCGGATACCTGAAGATGCGGACCTCGGCGGCGGACGGACGCCGACGCCATGCGACGGTGACCTCGTCAGGCCACGCGCTGCTGGAGGACGCGCACCGCTGGCAGGAGCAGGTCTTCGACCGACTGACCGACGGCTGGAGCGAGCAGCGGCGTCTCGACTTCCAACAAGCGATGACCAGCCTGATCGAACGCTCCTACGCCTTGACGCATGACACACCGACGCCCCATTGAGCGCCGAGAAGCTGGCGGAGCGGTATCAGAGACCCATCCCAGCAACCGTCTCCGGCGTTGTTCGGGAAATCCCCTCCTTCCGTCGTCAGCGGAGTTAGGATTTTTCCTGAACACCGAGCGACTTGGAGAGCACCGATGGAGGCGAGACCACAGCCACAGAACGAGGTCGAAGTTCTGCGAGCCGGAATGGCTGTGCTAGGTGACCGGCTGCCACCCGGATGGGACGTCCAACCCCTGAGCCGCAGACCGCCCGATGCTCGCTTCGACGCTCTCTGGAAGGTGACAGCACCGGACGGAACCTCGGTCGTGCTGGTCGTGGAAGCCAAGCGCGTGGTGGAGAGACGTGACACCGCCACACCCCTCCAGCATTTGAATGCCGCCGCGGACGAACATCCGGGCAGCCGTGGGGTCGTCGCCGCCCGATACCTGTCACCACCCGTGCGTAAGCGGCTCTCTGAGGCCGGCCTGTCCTACATAGACGCGACGGGGAACATCAACCTGAACGTCTCTCAGCCCGGTCTCTACATTGCCGATCGAGGGGCTGACCATGATCCGTGGCGCGGTCCTGGAAGACCGCGCGGAACGTTGAAGGGCGCTCCCGCTGCGAAAATCGTCCGTGCGCTGTTGGACCACGAAAGATCGTGGGCGATCCGTGAACTGATCGACGTCGCTGACGTATCCACCGGGTCGACCTACCGGGTGATCGAGTTTCTGGAGAGCGAGAACCTGGCAACGCGGACCAGTTCGGGTGCGGTCGTAGTTCCCGACTGGGTCCCGCTGCTGAGGCGTTGGAGCGAAGACTACGGGTTCGTACGAAGCAGTCGAGTCACACGGTGGATAGCCCCGAGAGGGCTGCCTGATCTCATGCGACGGGCGGGTGATAATCCCACCCAGTACGCCATCACCGGGACGTTGGCCGCAGCCACCTGGGCCCCCTATGCTCCAGCCCGCTCCGCCATGATCTACACGACGGATGCCGAGCACACCGCCCAGCTCTGGGACCTTCGCCCCGCTGATGCCGGAGCAAATGTGATGTTGGCCGAGCCGGAGAACGACGTCGTCTTCGTCCGTACCCTTACCGACGCTTCCGGTCTCACGATCGCCGCGCCACCCCAGGTCGCCGTCGATTTGATGACAGGCCCTGGACGCAGCCCCTCCGAAGCCGAAGAACTCCTTGACTGGATGGCACGGCATGAATCCTCCTGGCGTAAGCAGTAGTGACATCCTCGTCCGATCTCGGTCCGCGCTTCTCGATGCATTGGCCGCGTTGGACGCCCATCGCGACGCTGTGATCGTGATCGGAGCACAGGCCGTCTACCTGCGGACCACACGAAGCCCTGTCGCGCTCGCCGAGACGACCAAGGACAGCGACCTCGTACTCGACCCGAGAGTCCTGGAGGACGATCCGCTTCTGGAAGAAGCCATGGGCCGCGCGGGGTTCTACCGTGACCCCATCGGCGGACAACCCGGAGCGTGGCTGAACCCCGCGGGCATTCCTGTGGATCTGCTGGTGCCCGAGGCCCTTGCAGGAGCAGGTACGAGGAACACGCGGGGAGCCCGCATCCCACCACATGATCGCCGTGCCACCCGCCGTGCTCGAGGCCTCGAAGCCGCTGTCATTGACAACACGGTGATGGACGTCACCGCTCTTGACCCGGCCGATGCCCGCGTATATGACGTCAGAGTCGCCGGACCCGCAGCCTTGCTGGTGGCCAAGGTCCACAAGATCGCCGAACGGGTTTCAGCCCCCACCGGCTGAATGACAAGGACGCACACGACATGTACCGCATCCTTGTCGACGCCGACACCGCTGAACTGGCCGCCACGTTCAGGCTCCTGGCTCGTGACCCCATCAGCAGCGAGATCACCGAGCAGGCCGTCGAACATCTGGCGGCACTGTTCGCGGCTGGACCGGACGCGCTCGGCTCAACGATGGCCGGACGCGCGGAAGAGGGAATCGGCGAGCCCGAGACAGTCGCTTTGGCAACGTCTCTGCTGGCCGCTGATCTCCTGCAGGCCTTGGAACGCACCAATCTCACACAGGGCTCGACCCCGACGTCGTGAGGACGACGCAGGCGCGTACTGACCACGGACCTCGCCGAGGGTGGGCGTTGTGGTCACCTTCGACCCGACCCTCGGCGAGGCTTCTGCTCTATGCCTGTCCGCGCCCGGATCTCACGCCCACGCGCGACACTTTCGGCAAATCGCTCAGTTCACCATGAAGTCGTAGTCACGTGCCCAGCTCAAGTAGCCGCGCGCATCGATGCTCCACACCGACAGCGTGTGAGGACCGGCACTTTCGGGCGTGATGGTCACGGTGGGCGTGTCGGCGGAGGTCTGGAGCGTCTCACCGGAGTCCAGGCGGTAACCGTACGCGACGACGTCCTGTGCGCCGTTGGGCGAGAAGGTGAACTCGCCTGGCACGCCCGCGCCGCCGCCGGGTGTGTTCTCCGGGTAGACAGTCGAGACGACCGACGGCGCCGGGTTCCGCCCTGGGGTGAAGGAGTAGGCGCGTTCCGGCCCGGCGTTACCGGCCCGGTCGACCGCTGCGACATACAGGGTGTGGCGGAAGGAGACCGTAGGGGTGAGCGACACGCTGGCCCGTCCCTCGGCATCGGCCGTCACCTGCCCGGCCAAGGGACCGCCCGGTGTGAGCCGGTACTTGTAGGACACGACGTCGGTGGACTCACCGGGGGCGAAGGTGAACACGCCTGACGTGCCGACCAGCCCGCCCGTCGCGTTCGCCGGATAGGTCTCGGAGGCGATCACCGGCAGCATGGGCCGGGTCACGTCGACGGTGAACTCCTGCCAGGCCGTCCAGTCGCTGACGTCGCTGAGCATCTCCAAGGTCTCCGGCTCCTGGTAGTGGTCCTCGGCGCGCACCCGCCACTGGTAGGTCTGGCCATCGACGAGTAGCCCTTCGGGGACCTCGGTGCAGTGCCTGCCCTCCTGCTGGGGGTAGGAGGTCGCCGAGCCCAGAACGGTGCCGGAGGAGTCCGCCCACTCGAAGCGCGCCGACATCTGATCGCCGTGCTGCCGGTCGGCGTTGACGACTTCGGCGCCCAGGGTGGGCGTTGTGGTAGGGACGAACTTCGTCGCCGGGCGCGATCCGGGCCCGCAGAAGTCGTCGAGGCTGATGGCCGGATCCGTGGGCACCTCAGGCACGGTGTTGTACCAGAAGCGCAGCGCCGGCGTGTCGAAGCGACCCCAGTACGGGTGGTTGACCTGATCGGTCTCGAAGACCCGCAGGTTGCGCGGCCCGACCTCACTGGCCGCACGCATCCCGAAGGTCAGGTGCCTCTCACCGCGTGCGACGGCATCCCGCACGAGGTCACCGATCCGCCAGCCGAAGAAGCAGGAGTCGAAGCCGTCGGCGACGGTCCCGGTGCCGAGATTCCGCTTCCAGGCCGGCTGGTTGCGCCAGGTGGTCTCCGGGCCGATCTGCCCGGTCGCCCAGAGCTCGACGGTGGGGTCACAGGCGCCGCTTTTGAGATAGCCCGAAAAGGTGGCGTGGAGCAGCTTCTTGCCGTGCATCGGGCTGATGTCCATGCGGAAGAAGGAGCGGAACACGCCAGGAGGCTGGACGCCCGTCCCCACGAGCGCGCCGTCCGCGCTGTTCCAGTGGGAGGCCTTCGGATCGGCCTGGGCGACGTAGGTCCAAGCGAGCTTGACAGTGCTGGTGGACGCCGACGCGTGTGCCGGCGTCGGCGGCATGATGACGAGCGTGACGAAGAAGGCACATAACAGCGCCAGGACGCGTTTCACTGTAATTCTCCCCGTTACGGTGCGTTTCCCTAGGTACGAGGGTCGCCCGGGAAGGCAACGCGGCAGGAGTCATTTCGGCGACGATCATGTAACTACGGGACCTGTAGTAATAGCGACCTTCCCAGACGACCCCTGGCACACGGAGCGGTCTCTCTTCGATTGCTGGACAAGCGAAATAATCCGTACGAGTTGAGACATAACAGCTAATGCACCATACCCACAGACCCTCTCTGTAACATAGCGGCATGTCGACACATCCCCCAGTCGCCAGCTACGTCGGCAAAAGCGTGCGTTGGTATCAGATCGGAAAGAAGACGATAGAAAGGAGAAATTGGCTCAAATACCTGCGCTGGCAGGCCGTCTCCCGCGCCCTCAGCGAGGACGACACCATCCTCTCAGAGAGAGTGGGACAAGCGGCTACCGCCTTCTGCGACGCACTCGACATCACAGAATTTCCGATCGACCAGGACCGTTCCGGTGTGTTCAGGCGCATGAGCCGCTGGGCCAGAGAAAAGGTAACGTGGGGCGTTCGCTTTCCGGATTATCGCGGTCGGCTCAGCTTGACGTTCGATGACCGACTGAAAGCCTGGATAGAGGACGCCGCCGAAAGCCCCATGGGACAGAGAGCACTTGATTTCGCCCAATACCATGTGAAGCAAGAAGGACGTAGCGCGCTGTTCGCGGAAGCGGTTCTCAACGAAGCACACGGCGTGCTGATAGAAGCGCGCGAAGGCGAATCTCCAGGCGCCGCCCGATGGGAGATGGCCGCCGAGATCCACCGCTACGTCCCGGACAGCGAAATCAGACGGCGTCACCAGCGCTGGAGGAGTTCGGCGAGAGCCATCAGCGCGGGCGGCACGGCCGCGGTCACCACCCAGGTCTTCACAGACGATCTGAGCAGCTCACTCACTCTGGGCGTCGCCCTCACCGCCTTGGCCGCGATCGTGGAGTTGACCATCTCCACGCGCACGCTGACCGGTCAGCAGATCGCGGTCCGGGAGCAGGTGCGAGCGTGGCTGGAGGAAGCACTGGTGTCACGACTATGGGCCAACCTGCAGTGGGCAGGCGGCCTGGCCAGGCAGGTCGAAGCAACGGGACGGCCGCTTCCTGTCGGCGACCTCATCATGGCCATGGCCAGGAACCTGGTCACCATAAAACCTCTGGACGACGATGCCAAGGTATTCCGCGATGTGGACCGACTGAGAGAGCATGCCCTCTCTGTTTCGGACCCCGAGCTTCTCGCCTTTCTCGTACGCCTTGAAACAGCCTTACGGCACAAGCCTGACACCCTGCCACACGCGTTCCGCGCACTGATCACTTCGGTGCGAGAACGGAACACCCTCGGAGAAGTGGAACCAGGAGGCCGACAGATGATCATACGAGCGAGCGGGGACTAGACCCGCAGCGCCCATTCGGGACCTTGCCCGCCGCCTCCAAAGCGTCGAGCACTCTCCGGCGGGCTGGTCCGTGAGTCCGCGATCTACTGCACACAAGCCCCAACGCCCCTTCCGTCCAGGTCAATTCGGTCCAGCACGAAGTCGTCGGGCGACTTCACCCCGATCATCGGCGTCAGGAAGCTTCAGCCCTTCGATCAGCGGCTTGCAACCCTGAGCAGGTCACGCAGGGTGTTGCCGTACTACACGTTGGCGTCGTAGACCACCACGAATGTCATGGTTCAGATACCCAGCTCTTGCCCAAGCGCAGCGAGCTCATCGGCCGCGGTCCGGCGCTTGGCGTCATCGCGACGCTTGTATTCCTGAAGATCCTCGTACTTGATTCGGCGGTGCTTGCCGATCAATCGGAAGGGGATCTCTCCCGTCTCCAGAAGCTTGATCAAGTACGGGCGCGACACGTTCAGCATGTCCGCCGCTTGCTGTGTCGTCAGCTCAGCATGCGACGGAATCACCGTGACTCCGCGCCCTTCGGCTGCTTGGGCAAGGATGAAGGCGAGCAGACTCACACCTTCGCGAGGCAGGATCAACGGATCCTCACCCCCGTGCTCTCCGGCGACCCGGACGGTCGGCTGCTCGGGATACCGCATGAGGTAATCCTTGATCCGGCGTACCGCGCGACCGGCTACCTCGGCATCGATGCTCCCCGGCTGAACTCGCTTGGCCTGCACGTCAGTCATGACGTCACCCCTCTTCGCAGTATCCGCAACAAACGAAATAAACGCAAGCGGAACCGCTGGCGGCTCGGTGGCACGTACGGTCGAAGACGGCCATCAACGGGGCAAGCCACACCGGTCCCGCAGTACCCATACGGCACCTTGAGAAGGTGGTAGCGCTTGGCTTCAGGTCATAGATGTGCTGCTCAGCAGAGCTTCGACCGGTACTCAGCCCACATGTCGACGGCCTCTCGGAATCAAGAGCGGCGACGTTCTCGCGAGCCATCCCCCACTGTGTAGATCAGTCGGTCCGCAAGCCGATCCGGACCAGGCTCTCTAAGCGGCGTCTACTCCACACGAATGTGATCGGCGAGAGTACAAGGCGCTCGATCACCTGGCCGAGCTGGATGAACCTCTGGACGGCGGGCATCCGCCTCGCGTACCCTCGCCGTCGCCTCGGCATAGACTTCCACGTCTGACACGGGTTATTCGTCGTCCGGGATGGCGGCGAGCGACTCACGGGGTGGGTTGCGTCCACGGAAGTGGTGTACGAGAAGGAAGCCACTCTGCGATCTGGTGCTATTTAAGCAGCAATAGCATCTATTGTCACATTAGTGTCGTTGTTGTCTTCTGTTTCCTTTTTCTCGGTGGCTTTGCGGCACTCGGCCAGCACCTCCAGCCCGAGATAACGCCGAGCCTCGGTCCACTCGTCGTGCTGCTCGGCCAGCACCGCCCCGACGAGGCGGACGATCGCCTCCCGGTTGGGGAAGATGCCGACGACGTCGGTGCGCCGGCGGATCTCCTTGTTCAGCCGTTCCTGCGGGTTGTTCGACCAGATCTGCCGCCACACGCTCTTGGGATAGACGGCGAAGGCCAGGATGTCGTCGCGGGCCTCGTCCAGATGGGCGGCGGCCTTGGGATACTTGTCCTCCAGCACCTGCACCACCTGGCGGTGCTGGGCGTAGACGGAGGCGGCGTCGGGCTGCTCGAAGACGGTGCGCAGCATGGTGGCCACCCATGGCTGAGCGGCCTTCGGAACGACCGAGCTCAAGTTCCGGGCGTAGTGCGCCCGGCATCTCTGCCAGGACGCGCCGGGCAGCGTCGAGGCGATCGCATCACGCAGCCCGGCGTGACAGTCGGAGATCACCAGGCTGACGCCGGACAGGCCGCGGGCGATCAGGCCGCGCAGGAACGCCAGCCAGCCCGCCCCGTCCTCGGACGACACCACGTCGATGCCGAGGATCTCGCGGTGCCCGTCGGCGTTCACCCCGGTGGCGACCAGGGCGTGCACGTTCACCGTCCGCCCGCCCTCACGCACCTTCTGGGTCAATGCGTCGATCCAGACGAAGGTGTAGGGGCCGGCGTCCAGCGGCCGGTTGCGGAAGTCGGCCACCATCTGGTCCAGCTCCCGTGCCATCACGCTGACCTGGGACTTCGACAGTCTGGTGACGCCGAGCTGCTCGGCCAGTCTCTCCACCCGCCGGGTCGACACCCCGAGCAGGTACGAGGTGGCCACCACCGAGGCCAGCGCCCGCTCGGCCCGCCGCTGCCGCTCCAGCAGCCACTCGGGGTAATACGTCCCCTGCCGCAGCTTCGGAATTGCCAGCTCGACCGTCCCCGCCCTCGTGTCCCACTCGCGGCGCCGGTAACCGTTGCGCGAGTTGACCCGCGCGTCCGACACCTCGCCATAGCCAGCGCCGCAGCGCTGCTCGATCTCGGCGTCCATCATCATCTGCGCCATCCGCGCGACCATCTCGCGCAGCACATCGGGCGACGCCGCGGCGAGGGTCTCGTCGAACCACTCACCCTCAGCAGGCAGAATGTCCATAGCGGCCACTTCTCGTTCTCCTTCTTGCCTTCGACAGCTGTGAAGGATCGCGGAGTGGCCGCCCTCATGTCACATCGATCTTCCCGAACGGGCATCAAGGCGACGAACGGGTTCAGACCCGTACACCACTCCCGTGGACGCTAACACGGGGTGTGCCCGACTCGCTCCCCCGTATCCGTGACCGACCGAGCAAGGACAAGCGCCAAATCACGCAGATCGGGCGCAGCTTCCTCCAAATGGTCGAGCCGCCAGGCGCACAACGCCTCGCTGGGCCGCTGCGGTGACGCTCAGCTCAATAGCATCGTGCCCGAGTTGCATTCACACCACTTGCCACCACACCGCCGGGTCCTACCCCGCGGTTCAGCTGGGCCGCCCCCCTTCGGTAACAGCGCGCTGAAGGGCGCAGGTGTCCGTGAGATCCGGCAGCACGATATCCGCGCCCGCCGCTCGTAGTTCGGCGACGCTGTCGGTTCCGGTTGCGACCGCGACGATCCTGGCCCCGGCCGCGTGGGCGGTGGCGATGTCACGGAGGGTGTCGCCGATGATGACAGTGTCGGCGCCGCTGTGTCGGTGGCCGAGATGCCGCTCGGTGCGCTTGAAGGCGTGTGCCGGCAGGTCGGCGCGTTCGAAGGCGTCGCCTCCATACGCACCGAGACGGAAGTCGATGTGGCGGTCGAGTCCGAACACTTCCAACTTCAACACCGCGAGCGAATACAGGTTGCCGGTCAGTACTGACTGACGCACTCCTGGGACGGCCCCCACAGCCGTCAGCGCATCGGCCGCACCTGGCAGCGCACGCCCGTCAGCGACCAGGTCGCCCGCACGGTCCAGGTGTTCCGCGATCAGCAGATCCGTGAAGGCGTCCAGCAGGTCGGCGTCGGGATCCAGGCCGTGAGCCCTCAGCGCATCAGTAGCGGCGGCCAGTTCGGTGCGGCCGTCGAACTGCCAGGGCTGCTCCAGCGTCAGGTTTGTCGCCTTACGGAACGCTTCGGCATAGGCCTGGCGCGCGACCGTACCGGCGTCGATCAGCGTGTGATCGATGTCCCAGAGCACCAGAAGAGGAGTCGGCGTGTCAGCTTGCATGAAAACCTCCATGATTGTCCCGCGCCCACACGATCAGTCCCAAGACCATGAACACGGCGCCGGTCGCCGAGACCGCAGTCCATCCGCCGAGCCGGTAGGCCGCCGTGCCCGCAGCGGTGCCGGCCACGCCCCCAAGGGTGTAGGTGGTCATATATACGGAAGCGATCCGTGACCGTGCCACGCGCACAAGGCCATAGACCACGCTCATGTTCACCAGGTGTGTGCCTTGTACGGCCAGGTCCATCGCCAGGAGCCCGACGACGAGCCATACCAGGCCCTGCGTTCCGATCGCCATCACTCCGAACGAGGCCACGCCCACGATGAGGAGAATTCCGGTCAACTGGCGTTGCCATCCCCTGTCCACAGCACGACCGACCGCCTGTGCC
The DNA here is from genome assembly GCF_039540635.1 of Nonomuraea ferruginea. NCBI lineage: Bacteria > Bacillati > Actinomycetota > Actinomycetes > Streptosporangiales > Streptosporangiaceae > Nonomuraea > Nonomuraea ferruginea. The sequence continues at coordinate 81,158 of NZ_BAABFD010000006.1, forward strand.
GCGATCGCACCCGCGACGCCGACCAACGCGAACAGGCCGATCTCAGCTTCGCCGTATCGATACGAAGGTCCTGACAGCAGGAACGCCACGGTCGCCCAGAACACCCCGAACGCGCCGAAGGTACAGGCACCGATCAGCGAGCGTCTCCTGAGCAGCGGCTCACTCGCCGCAAGCTTGACGGTCGCCCGGAACTGCGCGGCGTAGCCGATCGCCATCTCGGCAGGGGCCGACGGCAGGGTGCGTGCCAGCGCGCCGGTGAGCAGGAGCGTCACAACCGCGGCGCCCAGGAAGAGCGCACGCCAGCCGAACGCCTCGGCAGTCGGGCCGGCGATCGTCCGGGAGAGCAGAATGCCCACTAGGCCACCGCTGAGCACCGTCGCGATGACGCGGCCACGCTCGTGCTCGCCGGCGAGGGCGGCGGCGTAGGGGATGAGGATGTTCACCACACTCGCGCCGGCCAAGCCGATCACCGCCCCCGCGGCCAGCAGTACGGCTACGGTGGGCGCCGTGCTGGTCACGACGAGCGCCACGACTTCGACGAGCAGGAGCAGGCAGACCAGCGGGCGTCGACGGACGATGTCGCCGAGCGGCACGACCAGGACCAGCCCCAGCGCATAGCCCAGTTGCCCGACGGCAGGCAGGTACCCGACCTCCAAGGCCGATGGGTACGACCGTGCCATGTCAGGAAGCAGCGGCTGGCAGTAATAGAGGTTGGCTATGGTCACCCCGTAGCTCACCGCCAGCAGCCATACCTGATGGCCTGGAGCGTGGACGGCCTGACCCGTACACGACGGGCGCCTCTCGATGGTCACCGAAGCGACGCTACGAGAGTAATGGGCCTGAATTAAGATCCACCAACATGTCGAATTCTTGGCCCACTTCCGGTATCGATCTGCATCTGGAACTCGACCCGGCCACTGGCCGCCGCGCCGCTCTGGAGCAGGCGTTACGGGCCGCGATCCAAACTGGGCGGCTGGCACCCCATGCCCGGCTGCCTGCCAGCCGCAATCTCGCCGCCGAACTCGGGCTGTCCCGCGGAACCGTCAGGGCCGCGTACGACCAACTCATCGCCGAGGGATACCTGACCGCCCGCCAGGGATCGGGCACGGCGGTGGCCGCGCTCCCCCAGCGCCACACGGACAGCACAGCCGGCCGGCATGACCTGGCATCGCCCGGCCCTCGGCACGATCTCCGCCCGGGCCGCCCAGATGTCTCCGCCTTCCCCACGGCGGCATGGTTGCGGTCCACCCGCCGGGCACTGGGCTCCGCCGCAGCCGACGCGTACGCCCATGACGACCCGCGCGGCCGGATCGAACTGCGTACCGCACTGGCCGAATACCTCGGACGCACCCGTGGCGTCCTCGCCCACCCAGACCTCATCATGATCACAAACGGGTACGTCCAGGCCCTGGCACTGCTCAGCCGCGTACTCAGCGAGACCGGCACGGCCACCATCGCGACGGAGGATCCGGGAGTCGCCTTCCACCGGGAGGTGATCCGTCGCAACGGCTCGGCGGTCGTCCCGCTCGCCGTGGACGAGCGCGGCGCCCGCACCGACCTGCTCGGCGCCCCCGGTTTCCCGTCGGTTGACGCCGTGGAGGTGACCCCGGCCCATCAGCATCCGACAGGACACACCCTCGACCCGCGACGCCGCCGGACGCTCATCGGCTGGGCGCGTTCCAGCGGCGCTCTGATCATCGAGAATGATTACGACGGCGAGTTCCGCTACGACCGCCAACCCATCGGCGCGATCCAGGGCACAGCGCCCGACCATGTCGCCTACGTCGGAACCGTCTCCAAGGCCCTCAGTCCCGCCCTGCGTCTGGGCTGGATCGTGCTACCCCATCACCTCCTGGAGCCGCTGATCGAAGCCAAGCGCCACAATGACCGTCACACCGAGACCATCGGCCAACTGACGCTGGCGGACTTCATCGCCTGCCATGCTTACGACCGGCACGTCCGCGCAGGCCGGTTGCGCTACCAACGCCGGCGCGACCTGCTGCTGGCCCGCCTCCACGCTCAGCCGGGCCCCCTGCCGACCGGTTTCTCCGTCCACGGGATCGCCGCCGGCCTGCACGTCCTGATCAGCTTGCCGGCTGAAGGCCCGACCGAGCAGCAGATACTCCGCACCGCCGCAGCCAACGACGTGGGCGTGGGACACCTGGGCGATCACTGGCATGCCCCCGGAGACCACCCGCAGGGCATCATCGTGGGCTACGGAACACCGAGCGAGCGCACCTACCCGGCCGCAGTCGACGCCCTCGCCCACGTCCTACGGATCACGCATCGCGCATAGACAGCCCTGCTCACTCACCAGCGGGAGCAACGCCCACCGGACAGGAAACCCCGGTGCCGCCGATCCCGCAGTACCCATTGGGCACTTTGTACAAATACTGCTGGTGGTAGAACTTAACTCTCCGCAACAATTCATGCGAGGAGAGTTACATGACCAATGTCCCAGTCGTCTCTTACGCTCGCATATCCGCTGACATCAGGCGGGATGAGCACGGGGTGCAGGACCAGCACCGCCTCAACCGGGAGACGGCGGAACGGCACGGGTGGGCGGTCGTCCATGAGTACACGGACAACGACAAGTCAGCAGCGAAGGCCGACGTCGTACGCGATGACTTCGAGGCCATGCTACGGGCTCTGCGGGCCGGCGAGCTTCCCGACGGTACGGCTGTGCAAGGCGTCGTGATCGTCGCCGAAGATCGCCTGGCCCGGCGTCCCGGCGATTACGAACGCTTCGTCGAAGCGATCACGTACCAGGATGGTCGCGTGTTCGCCGACGCTCGCGGCACGAAGGACCTTTACAGCGAGGACACCGAGAGCATGGGCCTCTTCGGTGCCGTGATCTCCAAGATGGAGGTCCGCAAGATGCAACGTCGCATGCGTCGCTCGCACCGTACGCGCGCCGAACAAGGTCTTCCTGTCGGAGGTACGCGTCCCTTTGGTTGGAAGCCTGACCGTCTCACCCTCGACCCCGAGGAGGCACGTCTCGTACGACAAGCAGTGCTGGACCTCATCGCAGGCCGCTCGCTCCACTCCATCACGAACCAGTGGCGTCGGGAGGGCGCGAAGACCTCGCTGGGCAACGAGTGGACAACCCCCTCGCTCAAGCTCAACGTGCAGAACCCCCGCATCTGCGGCTGGCGGGAGATCAACGGCGAACTCGTCCGTGACCCCGCGGGCAACCCCGTGGTCGGCCAGTGGGAACCGATCGTGACGCCAGAGCAGTGGATGGCCGTCAAGAACATCTTCGATGCCCGCAGAGGCCACTACATCCACCGTGACGGGCGCATCGGGCACATCCTCACACCGGACTTCCGCGAACCGAACTACCTGCTCACCGGCTTCCTCCGCTGCGGGCGCGCCAAGCCGGACGGTTCCCTCTGCAACACCTCGCTGCGCGTCACCCATAGCAAGGACTGCGTCCAGCACATCTACATCTGCCCGGGCAAGACCGTCGGCGGCTGCGGCGGACTCGGACGGCGCGGTGACATGGTCGATCTCTTCATCTCGGAAGCGGTGCTGGCCAAGCTGGAGCAGGTCCAGCTCGCCGCGTCCGCCGCTCCCGCCGAGTGGCCGGGTCAGGCAGAGTACGAGGGAGCGAAGACCCGCCTGGAGGAGCTGCGCGTGCAGTGGACGGCGGGCAACATCACGAACGAGCTGTTCTTCTCAACAGCGCCGGATCTTGAGAAGCGGATCGCCCGCCTTCGCACCGAGGCGCAAGGCTTCACCGCTGCCACGCAGCGCCGCCAAGCCCGTTCCGACACCGACATCACCGGGATCCGCCGACGCTGGTACCTGCCGGAGGAGGAAGACGGACTGCCCCTCACCATCAAACGGTCCTACATCCGTGAAGCCCTCCTGGCCGTGATCATCTACCCCTCCGGCAAGGGACGCAGGAAGTTCAACCCGGACCTACTTGAGCCGATCTGGCGAGAGGGCTGAACCCTCAAGACGTCCAGGACGTCCCGCGGAAGGCTGTCCCCCTTACTCAAGGGGGACAGCCTTCTTACTTTGCCCCCAAGCACTGGTGACAGCCGGACTTCTACGGCCACAACCGGACGTCTACGGTACGTGCCGGACGTCTGCACACTCGTCGCCATAGGAACTCCGACCTGCATAAACGCGTTTCTCAAGTGGTACAACGTACTCACACCAAGAGCCACCGCCCCTCTACAGCACGACCGCAGCGAACATCTCGGCGAATCACCTCAAGGCGCATACACGATTCCGGGCAAGCACATCCACGACCACTGATGGCCCGTCGGATAGACCCGGCCCGACGGCAGGTGTCCACACAGAGCGCGCCATTCACCTTCTCGCCGCACTCCATTCCTGTCCCTTCGCTGCTGGTACCGCCGCCGAAGGCTGTCCTTGGGCTGCCTCGGCGCCGGCCTCTGGTCGTGCTCGTTAGGTACGGCGGTGGCTCCCACCCTCGAACCGAGGAGGCCACCTGAACCAACCGAACGAGCTGTCCGCCCAGAAGTGGGGCAAGCAGCAAGCCGCCCGATCCCCTCGCTGGTCAGAAGAGAAATGGCAGCGCATCGCGACCGTGCTCGGCGTATGCGTCGCCCGCGGGACCCCGCCCGATGGCACGTCCGGGAGCGATGCCACGTGAGCGAGGGTCCTCACCCGTCACCCGAGATGCTGGCCGTGATGCAGCGAGCGGCCATGCCCGACTTCGCCCGCTGGCAACAGATGGTCTACGCCACGGGCGGCTGTGCCCAACCGGTCCGGCTGCACGGCGAGAGATACACGCTGGACAGCCGGACGGGCGAAGTCCTCGACGTGTATCGGACCGCCGACGAGCCGACCGGCTTCCTGCTCACAGCGTGCGGCAACCGGCGCGCGTCCCGATGCCCGGCCTGCTCGGCGGTCTACAAGGACGACACGTACCACCTGATCATCACTGGCCTACGTGGTGGCAAGGGCGTTCCGGAGGATGCCAGCCAGCATCCCCGCGCGTTCGTCACTTTCACCGCCCCATCCTTCGGTGCCGTCCACGCCCACCGCGAGCAGTCAGGCCGGACACTCCCATGCCGTCCACGCCGGGACCGTCCCGTCTGCGAGCACGGTCGACCGAAGGGCTGCGGCTTGCGTCATGAGCGCGATGACGTCCAGGTCGGACAACCCTTGTGCGTGGACTGCTACGACTACATCGGGGCTGTCCTGTGGAACGCTCACGCGGGCACGCTCTGGCGAGAGTTCACCAAGACCATGCCGAGCGTCCTGGCCCGTCTGCTCGGCATCACCCGATTGCAGCTACGCCGGATGGTCCGCCTTTCGTACGCCAAGGTCGCCGAGTATCAAGCTCGCGGCCTGGTCCACTTCCATGCCGTCGTCAGACTCGACGGACCGGACGGACCCGCCGACCGCCCGCCGGACCACATCACGATCGACCTGCTCGACCGGGCCATACGCCGGACCTCCGGTCAGGTCGCGGTCCGAATAGAGGACGGAGCGCCCTCGCCGGTCCGGTGGGGTGATCAGCTCGACGTACGACCGGTCTACGTCTCGGCCGAATTGGACGGTATGAGCGATCAGCGCGTTGCCAGGTACGTGGCCAAATACGCCACCAAGGGTGCCGAGTCGGCTGGCACGGTCGATCGTCCGATTCGACACACATGGGAGATCTCTGGGCTGAAGGCCACGGAACATGCCCGCCGGATGATCTACACCTGTTTCAGCCTCGCCGACCTGCCGCCGTACCGGCACCTGCCACTGCGACAGTGGGCCCACATGCTCGGCTATGGAGGCCACTTCTCCACCAAGTCGCGCCGCTACTCGATCAGACTCGGAGACCTACGACAGGCCCGCGCCGACTTCCGTGCCGAGCATGCGCGCCTGGTCAAGGGCACTCCGCCTCTCGCCCAGGAGACAACCGTGACGGTGAGCGAATGGCACTATGCAGGAACCGGCCATCGCCACGGAGAGGCGTTCTGGGCGGAGCTAGCACGCCAACGGATCGCCACCGCCCGCAAGATCGCCCGAGATCAAGCCAGCGAGGACAGGTAGTCACTCCCTCTAGACCTAGAGAGGCCATCCTCTAGGTCTAGAGGATCTTCTAGAGGCCCATCAGCCGCCTGACCAGGTATCTAGCGCCTAGAGGCTCCTAGCCTCGCTGGGCTCCATCGGGCCAGATCACCCGGACGGGCACCTCCCGCTGTCGAGCCTCGGCCACCACGTCAGCGGTGCCGCCATAGCCTCGGGCGGGCTGCCCGTCCCAGACGGCGAACAGCACATCGGCGTCGTCCAACATCCGCGCACTGGCCGCCATGTGCGACTCCGAGGTGGACTCCACGAACTCCAGCCTGTGAGTCCGGACCGCCCGACCCAGCAACTCGTCGTACGCCGCATGACACTCCCCCGGCAGCCCCTCCCGGTACTCCTTGGCCGGGACCACAACCTCCAGCACCCCACCGAGATCGAGCACCGCGCGAGCGAAGACCTGATCGGCTCCATCCGCCAAGCAGGACAACCCGGTGACGCCGGGGAGGTACTCCGCGAGCGCCTCACGTACCGCCCCGTCGATCAGCGCGGCGGTCTCCTCCGGCAAGCCCCGATGGCCTGACACAGCGATGCGAACCATGATCCCCCTAGATCAGAGTGGCGTGAAGACGCTCGTCGAACGAGCGCAGGGCGCTGGACGACGGACCGGCATACGCTCGGCGGAACTTCTTGACGCGGTGCAGGACTCGCTCGGAGCCGTACGTCGTCGCGACAGTGAGGGCGTTGGACGCCAGATACAGCGCCTCGTCGTAACGCTCCGACATGGCCTCAGCCGCCGCCACCTCCGTCATGAGCACACCCCGCTGCTTCGCACCAGGTTGGGCCGACGACAGCGACTCGTTGAAGGCGGCCACGGCTTCGGCCGGTCTCTTGAGCCGCACCATCACCAGGGCGCGATAACCCGCCAGCTTCGCAGGATCGAACGGGAATACCCATGGCCACGGCGGCGCGACGGCCCTCTCACCAGCCCGTACCGCAGCCTCAGCCGCGCTCAACGCCTGAAGCGCCGCCGCCTCGTCCCGTGCCGTCGCGTGGCCGAGCGCTTCGAGGCTCGACAACCACGCGCGAGCGATGGCCGGTGGCCGCTCCCCGATCTCCCGCCGCGCCCCAGCCAGAAGATTCAGTCCGATTAGCGGATCGTCGGCATCGATCTCGAAGGCAGCCAGACTGCCGATCATGTACGCCGCCAGCAAGGCCTGGTTGGCCTGCCGCGCGCTGTCGATCGCCCGACGGTAGTAGAAGCGCGCCGAGCCGGTGTCCTGCATGTCGGCATGCACCCAGGCCGCGAAGCCAGCCGCCTCGCTCAGACCGGCCCGGACCTCGTCTGCATGCGGAGATCGCGACGCGCGGCCGAGAACACGGCTCGCGAGATCGACCTGCGCCACAGCCGGCCGAGCAAGTTCACGAGCAGGCGTGACGGCCTCCAACCGACGCTGGGCGCCGGTGATGCTGGTCAGCGTGGCGGCCGTCGTCTCATCCACATCGGGACGCTTGGGCAGGGCCACCCCCGCCAGCGCGGTCAACGCCACGGCCTTGCCGAAATCCCTGCGCTTCGTCGGATCGTCATCCCCTCGAGCTCCGAATCGGAGCAAGTGAAGCGGCACCCCGATCTGGATGGATATCTCCCGAACCTGGTCCACAGTGAGCGGCTGACGACCACGCAACACCTTGGACACCCAGCTCTGGGAGTAGCCGACCGCCTCAGCCAACTGACCCTGCGTCCAACCGTTCGCCCGCCGCACCTCTTCGAGAATGGTCGGTATATCGCACTCGGCGAGAGCGGCGGCCACAACTGGCCCGGACCAGAACTGCGGCGGTATCTGGGTCACAACGCTAGGTTAAGCCGCCGCCCTCAGCCGTACCGATATTCGTGACGGGAATACCCGTACCACCAGCAGCACTAGGCCGTTCACCTGCGGTTTCCTGACGGCAACGCTCAGTACATGAACGAACTGCCGCCCCACCCCTTGGCCGCCGCACAACAACTGGCCGTTGCCCTTGCAGAAGGGGGAATCACTGCCGACGTCCATCACGACTTCGGCGCGCCCCTGGTGTCAGTCTGGGTCGGTCTGATCGTTTGTTGCGCAGACGACACGTATTGGTGGCGCACCGGCTGGAACCCACGCAGACACCGACCGATCTACGCAAGCCACCCTTTCACCCAGCCGGCCCGCGCCGCCCACCGAGTCACCCTCCGCTACACGCAACTGCGCATGTCGCATCCGCTCTCGTCACTGATCGCCGGAGCGCAGTCGTGCCCCTGACCGTGCAGCAAGTGCTCAACAGATTCCCCGGCTGGCAGATCATCGATATGTCCGGAGGCTGGGTCGCCATGCGAATCAACTTCATGCCCAAGATCAGCGGACTCTCCAACGTCCGTTGCGGAGAGACCTTGGAGGAACTGGCCGGGCATCTACAGGCTGAGCTCAGGCACCAGAAGTCACGGCAATCAGCGGTAGGCAGGTAATTCGATGGCAACCCGACCCGGAGCGCAGGGACTCCAGGCCCGAGCACCGGCAGCGGGCGGCAGAGCTTTCCCGTGCCTAAGGTCCGATCACAGAGCTCCACTCATCATCTCCCCACAAACCTCCCAATCGTTGCAAATTGGACTAATCACTGAAAGTGCACCCTACTCCATCGACTCATGTCATCATTTCAGGATGACCAAAGATCCGGCACATATCGATCTTCAAGCATCAGGGCAACCAATACAACTCGACGTCGTTAACGAGCGGGAAAAATACACCGTTCGCAAGATCCGCGAATACTTCTACGTGGACCTTCAACGAGTGCGATCGTATTACGCTCAACTGAACAGAGGAGTCATCGAAGGCATTGTTTCCAAAGAGACCAAGACTAGCAAAGGCGAAGCACAGGCCAAGCTCATGGGATTTGGTCCCAGCGGCTCCCGAGAGTCAGGCACAGCGCGAGAGGAGACCAGGTCTCTACACGAGCTGAGTGCCGTGATCTTCGAAGAGATCTGCGACCGCGAGTCGCTGATCCACGAGGTCGGTGTACTGCTCTCGGATCGAGAGGCGTGGGCCACAGGACGAGTCCACAGCGAACTGTATGAGGGGCAACTCGTCCGCTTCACTGGCTCCCTCGACGTCCACGACCCATCCTTCTTCGGTCAACGCGTTGATCAGTTCCAACGCTTCGTCTCGGCCTTCGTTGGGATCACAATGGCGGAGCAGGAAGCTCAAGCCGCTACGCCACCGACTCGCCAGGGAGGACGTACATCGCCAGGGAGTCGGGCGAGAGATAGCGGGCAGGTCCGTGCGGAACTTAAGGCACGACTCATCCAGGAGATGCTTCAGGGACTGAGCCCCGAGAAGGTCGCGGAAATTAAAGAGCTTGTCTCATCGCTCGCCAACGACGCTGTAACACTCCGAGCGTTCCCCCTCGGAGACAACCACCGCGAGTTCAACCTTTCGGGCTCTTTGCTGAGCCGCAGCGAGTACATGCAGAACGAACGCGAAGAGCTCTACAGCCGCTATGGCTACACCCTCGACAACTGGACGATGATCGCCCAGATCGCGAGAATCCCTTCAAAGCCTGTTGCGTCTGGTTCGGGCTTCCAGATCGACGGCGACCTGGTCTCGAATGGACGCATGGACAGGATCGCCATGGAACGAGTAGGAGTTGCGCTCCTCAAGTACATCGAGGACTTCGGATTGGCCGAAGGCCCAACTTACCCATCGATCTCCGTGACGCCCTTGGCCGTCTACCGCGAGGTTTTCTGATAGAGCGAGGCACGGATTCAGCGCGTGGCGGTGCTGGCCGCGACCGGCCCCCAGGCCGCAGCGCGGCCAGCGACCGCCCGACGCGCGGCGGGCCGCCGCAGGCGGCACGCCCTTGAACCTGTAAGGAAGGTTGTCGCCGAGAACGGCTCTGGCCCATGATCGACGCCACGCGTACCGGGCGACCATGGGCCAGAATCTAGCTATCTCCGCAGGTCTACGCCTCGCCGGACGTCAGACCCACCGGGCAGGCCACCCCGGTTCCACCGATCCCGCAGTACCCGTTTTTGTTGCGGTGGAGATACTGCTGGTGATAATCCTCGGCGAAGTAGAACGGACCGGCCTCGGCCAGCTCCGTCGTGATCCCCCCGTACCCCGCCTGGGCCAGCACCTTCCCGTACGCGTCCCGCGATGCCTCCGCGGCCGCCTGCTGCGACGGCCCGTGGTAGTAGATCGCCGAGCGGTACTGGGTGCCGACGTCGTTGCCCTGGCGCATGCCCTGCGTCGGGTCGTGGGACTCCCAGAAGACCTTCAGCAGTTGCTCGTACGAGATCTCGGCCGGGTTGTAGACGACCCGGACGACCTCGGTGTGCCCGGTGCGCCCGGAGCAGACCTCTTCGTACGTGGGGTTGGGCGTGTAGCCGCCCTGGTAGCCGGCGGCGGTGGTGTAGACGCCGGGGGTCTGCCAGAACTTGCGCTCGGCGCCCCAGAAGCAGCCGAGGCCGAAGTCGGCGATCTCGTAGCCGTCGGGGTAGGGCGGGGCGAGGGGGGCGTCCAGGACCGCGTGGCGGGCCGGGACGGGGATCGGCTCCGGGCGGCCCGTCAGGGCCTCGTCGGGAGTGACCATGGTCGCCTTGGTTCCGAACAGCCAGCCCATCAGAATGCACCTCCGCAGTCCACTGTACAGACGCTGCAACGGTTAACCATCGCTACATATTTCCGTGAAGATCCTCGCATTTGTGCTCAAAGGTAGTCATGCCCGAAGATGTGTTTCATGCCTGAACTACGGCGCGGTGTCTTGTATGGCGTGGCCGCGTATGCGATGTGGGGTCTGTTCCCCCTCTACTGGCCGCTGCTCAAGCCCGCCGGGGCCGTCGAGATCCTGGCCCACCGGATGGTGTGGTCGCTGATCACCGTGGTCGCGGTGCTGGCCGTGCGCAGGTACTGGTCGTGGATCAAGGAGATCGTCCGGCAGCCACGCAAGCTCGCCCTGCTGGCCCTGGCCGCCCTGATCATCACGGTCAACTGGGGGACCTACATCTACGCGGTCAACACCGGTCACGTGGTGGAGGCCGCGCTCGGATACTTCATCAACCCGCTGGTGAGCGTGCTGTTCGGGGTGGTGCTGCTGCGCGAGCGGCTGCGGCCGCTGCAGTGGACGGCGGTGGGGTTCGGCGCGCTGGCCGTGATCGTGCTGACGACGAACTACGGCAGGCTGCCGTATCTGGCGCTGGTGCTCGCCTTCTCGTTCGGTCTGTACGGGCTGATCAAGAAGCAGGCGAACGTGGGCGCGGCCGAGAGCCTGACGGTGGAGACGCTGCTGCTGCTGGTGCCCGCGGTCGCGTACATCGGGTTCCTGGAGGCCTCGGGGCAGGGGACGTTCGTGGACCTGGGGCCGTGGCACGTGGTGCTGATGGTCGGCGCGGGGGTGATCACGGCGGTGCCGCTGCTGTGCTTCACCGCCTCGGCCATCCGGGTGCCGCTCAGCACGATCGGGCTGCTGCAGTACATCGCGCCGGTGCTGCAGTTCCTGTGCGGGGTGCTGATCGCGAAGGAGACGATGCCGCCGAGCCGGTGGATCGGGTTCTCGATCGTCTGGCTGGCGCTGGCCATCTTCACGTACGACAGCTTGCGGGCGGCGCGGGCCGCCCGCATCGGCAGGTCAGCCAGAACGCTCGACCACGTAGTCACATAGCGTCAAAAATGCGGCCTTGGCCGGGATGTCGGGAAGGCCGCTGATGTCGGCCCGAGCCCGGTCCACCCAGGCGTCCAGGTCGCCCCGGGCCCGCGCCATCGCCGGATGGGCCCGCAGCAGCGTCAGCGCCTCGTCCAGGTCGTCCTCCGCCACCGGCCCGGAGAGCAGCTCCCCCAGCCGCGACGACGGGTCGTCGGCCAGCACGTAGAGCACCGGCAGGGTCCTGATGCCCTCGCGCAGGTCGGTGCCGGGCGTCTTGCCCGACTGCCGGGAGGACGAGGCCACGTCCAGCAGGTCGTCGCCGAGCTGCCACGCCACCCCGATGGCCTCGCAGGCCCGGCTGAGCCGCTCCTCGACGTCCGCCGGCGCGCCCGACAGCAGCGCGCCGAACCGGCCGGCCGCCGCGATGAGCGAGCCGGTCTTGTCGCCGAGCACCTGGATGTAGTGGGCGACCGCGTCGTCGCCCGCGCGGGCCCCGACGGTCTCGCGGATCTGCCCGCGCACCAGGCGGGAGAACGTCTGCGCCTGGATCCTGATCAGCTCGGGCCCGAGGTCGGCGAGCAGGTCGGAGGCCTGGGCGAACAGGTAGTCGCCGGTCAGGATCGCCACGGTGTTGTCCCACCGCGCGTTGGCCGACGGCGAGCCGCGGCGCACCCGCGCCTCGTCCATGACGTCGTCGTGGTAGAGCGAGCCGAGGTGGGTCAGCTCGATGACCACGGCGCCGGGCACCACGCCCGGCGCCGACGGGTCGCCGAACTGCGCGGCCAGCAGCACCATCAACGTGCGGAAGCGCTTGCCGCCGGCCTCGATGAGGTGCTTGGACGCCTCCGTGACGAAGGCGTCCTCGCTCTCCACCGACGAGCGCAGCAGCTTCTCGACCGCGGCCAGACCATTGGCCACGTCCTGCGCCAGCCGCTCGTCTTCGATAGGAAGGTCAACAACGGGAGGCGCGGACATATGTTTCCCCTTATCTAATGAAAAGGCTGGAAGCAGCCGTGTTGGCGAGCTGGAGCACGGGCTCCGGGAACACCCCGACTCCTACGGTAACCAGCAGCGAGAGCGTGATGACGGTCACAGTGCCCGTACTCGGCACCGCGATGGCCGGGCCGTCGGCCGCCGGCTCGTTGAAGAACATCAGCACGATCACGCGGACGTAGAAGAACGCCGCGATCGCCGAGGCGATGACGCCCACCACGACCAGCCCGGTCATCCAGGCGCCCAGCGAGTCGCCGGCCTCCTGGCCGCTCCCGATGGCCGCCGTGAACAGCGCGTACTTGCCGAAGAACCCGCTGGTGAGCGGGATCCCGGCGAAGGCCAGCAGGAAGAAGGCGAACACCCCGGACAGGATCGGCGCCCGCTTGCCCAGGCCCGCCCAGCGCGACAGGTGGTTGGCCTCGCCGCCGGGGTCGCGCACGAGCGTGACGATGGCGAACGCGCCCACGGTCGCGACGCCGTACACCAGCAGGTAGAACAGGATCGCCTGCAGCGAGACGGCGTTGCCCGCCCCGGTGTCGTACGTCGCCAGCACGCCCACCAGCAGGAAGCCGGCGTGCGCGATGGAGGAGTAGGCGAGCATCCGCTTGATGTCGGTCTGCGTGATGGCGATCACGGCGCCGACCATCATCGTCAGCGCGGCGACGACCCACAGCACCGGACGCCAGTTCCAGTCGAGGTTGCCCAGACCGACCCAGAACACCCGCAGCAGGGCGCCGACGGCCGAAACGAGCGTGCCGGAGGCCATGAGCGCGGTGATCGGCGTCGGCGCGCCCTGGTAGACGTCCGGCTTCCACGCCTGGAACGGGGCCGCACCGATCTTGAACAGCAGGCCGACGCCGAGCAGCGAGAACCCGAGCAGCAGCAGCGGGTCGAGCAGCGCGCCCTGCGCCATCGCCTGGCTGATGCCGGCGAAGGACACGGTGCCGGCGTAGCCGTAGACCATGGCGGCGCCGTACAGGAAGAACGCCGAGGAGAACGCGCCGAGCAGGAAGTACTTCATCGACGCCTCCTGCGACAGCAGGCGGCGCCGGCGGGCCAGGCCGCACAGCAGGTAGAGCGGCAGGGACATGACTTCCAGGCCGACGAACATCGTCAGCAGGTCGTTCGCGGCGGGGAACATGAGCATGCCGCCCACCGCGAACAGCGCCAGCGGGTAGACCTCGGTGTGCTCGTGGCCGGCCCGCTCGGCCCCCTCCTCGTCGGCGCTGCCCGGCACGGACGCGGCCGAGGCGACGAAGTGGCCCTCGTCGTTGATCAGCAGCACGCACACGGCGGACAGGACGAGGATGACGCCCCAGATGAACAGCGTGGGCCCGTCGATGGCGAGCGCGCCCATGGCGACCGGCGCGGTCGGCAGGTCACCCCTGACGACCTGCACGATGACCAGCGCGAACGCGCCGATCAGGGAGAGCAGGGTGAGCGGCACCTGGAACGACTTGCGCAGGTAGCGAGGCGCGAAGGCCTCCACGAGCACGCCGAGGATCGCCGCGCCGAAGACCAACAGCAGCGGCGCCAGCGTGGCGTACTCGATCGTCGGGAACTCGATGGTCGGGTTCACTGCCCGGCTCCCTTCTCAGCGACGCCCGGGTTGTGCACCTGGACGTTGACCAGGGTGGAGGTCACGGCCGGGTTGATCACGTCCAGCAGCGGCTTGGGGAAGAACCCGAAGCCGATGATCAGCGCGACGAGCGGCGCCAGGACCCACACCTCGCGGGCGTTCAGGTCCTTGAACGCCTTGACCGGCTCGGCGGTGGGGCCGTTCAGCGCCCGCTGCACCATCCACAGGATGTAGACGGCGGCCAGGATGACGGCCAGCGCGGAGACGATCGCCGCCGCGGCCAGCGCGCCGGAGCCGAACGCCTCGCTGGAGTAGGTGCCGATCATCACCATGAACTCGCTGACGAACGACGACAGCCCCGGCAGGGAGAGCCCGGCCAGACCGGCGACCAGGAAGAAGCCGGCGAGCACCGGCGTGACCTTCTGGACGCCGCCGTAGTCGGCGATGTGCGGCGAGCCGCGCCTGGCGATGAGGAACCCGGCCGCCAGGAACAGCGCCCCGGTCGCGAAGCCGTGGTTGACCATGTAGAGCGCGGCCCCGGCCTGGGCGACCTGGGACATCGCGAACACGCCCATGACGATGAACCCGAAGTGGGAGATCGACGTGTAGGCGATGAGCCGCTTCATGTCGGTCTGCCCGATGGCCACGATCGCGCCGTAGATGATGCTGATGACCGCGAGCACGATGATCGGCGTGGTGAACGCCTTGGCCGCGTCGGGGAACAGCTCCAGGCAGAAGCGGAGCATGCCGAACGTGCCCACCTTGTCGAGCACGCCGACCAGCAGCACCGCGGCGCCGGCGGGCGCCTGGGCCGCCGCGTCGGGCAGCCAGGTGTGCACCGGCCAGAGCGGCGCCTTGATGGCGAAGGCGATGAAGAACCCGGCGAACAGCCACTTCTGCGTGGCCGGGTCCTGGATGGCGCCGACGAGCTCGGGGAACATGAACGTCCCCTGGCCCGCGACCACGTACAGCCCGATGACCGCGACCAGCATGAGCAGGCCGCCGAAGAGCGAGTACAGCAGGAACTTGACGGCCGCGTAGGACCGCTGGGCCCCGCCGTACGACCCGATCATGAAGTACATCGGGATCAGCATGGCTTCGAAGAAGACGTAGAACAGGAAGACGTCGGTCGCCGCGAAGACGCCGATCATCATCGCCTCGAGCACGAGCAGCAGCGAGAAGTACGTCTTCACCGAGCGCTTGGGCGCGACCACGGTGCCGTCGGCGGCCTTGACCCCGTCGGCGTCGTGCCAGGAGGCCAGCACCACGATCGGCACCAGCACCGCCGACAGCGCGATCAGCACCAGCGCGATGCCGTCGACGCCGACGCCGAAGTGCACCCCGAAGCTCGGGATCCAGTCGTACGTGGCCTCGAACTTGAAGCGCTCACCGGCGGCGTTCGGGAACTGGAACGCCATCACCAGCGTCAGGGCCAGCACCACCAGGGAGACCAGCAGCGTGACCTGCTTGGCCAGGGTGGTGCTGCCCTTCGGGAGCAGGGCCACCACGATGGCGCCCAGGACGGGCACCGCCATGAGTATCGGGAGCCAGAGTGACGACATCAGATGTTCCCTACGAGGAGCAGGGCGCCGGTCAGGATGGCGGCACCGAACAGGATGGACAGCGCGTAGGTTCTGGCGAAGCCCGTCTGGAGCCTGCGCAGGCGCCCGGAGCTGCCGCCGATTCCCGCGGCCAGCCCGTTGACCACGCCGTCGATGCCGCGGTTGTCGAAGAACACCGCGAGGCGGGTCAGCCACTGGCCGGGACGCATGATCAGCGACTCGTTGATCGCGTCACCGTACAGGTCGCGCCGGGCGAACGTGGTGAGGAACGAGCCGCGCGGCTGCACGGCGGGCACCTCGGCGCGCCCGTACTTGTACCAGGCGAACGCCGCGCCGACCGCGACCAGCGCCAGCGTGGCGAGGCCGGTGGTGCTGGTGAAGTGGAACTCCGGCCTCGCAGCGGGAGCGCCGACCGCGGGGGCCAGCCAGTCCATGAGCCGGTTGCTCAGGATCAGGTAGCCGCCCAGGAAGATCGACCCGATCGACAGCACGATGAGCGGCACCGTCATGACGGTCGGCGACTCGTGCGGGTGGGCGTCCTTCTCCCAGCGCTTCTCGCCGAAGAAGGTCATGAAGACCATCCGCGACATGTAGAAGCCGGTGATGCCGGCGCCGGCCACGGCCAGCCAGCCGAGGATCGGCTGCGCGTGCACCGCGGTCTCGATGATGCCTTCCTTGGTGAAGTAGCCGGAAAGCAGCGGGAACCCGATGATCGCCAGGTAGCCGATGAAGAACGTGGCGAAGGTGACCGGCATGTACGTGCGGAGCCCGCCGTACTTGCGCATGTTCACCTCGTCGTTCATGCCGTGCATGACCGAGCCGGCGCCGAGGAACAGGTCGGCCTTGAAGAAGCCGTGCGTGATCAGGTGGCCGATGGCGAAGGCGTAGCCCACCGGGCCGAGACCCGCGCCCAGCATCATGTAGCCGATCTGCGACATCGTGGAGCCGGCGAGGCCCTTCTTGATGTCGTCCTTCGCGCACCCGATGATCGCACCGGCCAGCAGCGTGGCCGCACCGACGACGGCGACGGCGAGTGCCGCGCCCGACCCCTCCGGGAAGAAGAACGCGCCGGAGCGGACCACCAGGTAGACGCCGGCGGTGACCATGGTCGCCGCGTGGATGAGGGCCGAGACCGGGGTCGGGCCCTCCATCGCGTCCAGGAGCCACGACTGCAGCGGGAGCTGGGCGGACTTGCCGCACGCGCCGAGCAGCAGGAGCAGGCCGATGGCCAGCGTGGTCGGGTTCTCCGCCGTGATGGGCTTCAGCTCGGCGAAGGCGAGCGTGCCGAACGTGGTCCAGATCAGGAACATGCCGACCAGCAGCCCGAAGTCACCCACGCGGTTGACCACGAACGCCTTCTTGGCCGCGACCGCGGCCGACGGCTTGAACTGCCAGAACCCGATCAGCAGGTAGGACGCCAGGCCGACGCCCTCCCAGCCGATGAACAGGCCGACATAGTTGTCGGCCAGCACCAGCAGGAGCATGGCCGCGACGAACAGGTTCAGGTAGGCGAAGAACCTGCGCCGGTCGGGGTCGTGCGACATGTAGCCGATCGAGTAGATGTGGATCAGCGATCCGACACCGGTGATCAGCAGCGCGAAAGCGATCGACAGGGGGTCGATGAGCAACCCCATGTCCACCATGCCCGGGATGAACTCCCACAGGTGCACCGCCTGGCGGCGCTGCGCCTCGGGGAGCCCGAGCAGTTCGACGAACGCCAGCACCGCCACGACGAACGAGGCGAGGGACATGGCCACGCCCAGCAGATGGCCCCACCGGTTGGTGTAGCGGTTGAACACCAGCAGGATGGTCGCCCCCACCAAGGGGAAGGCGATCATCAGCCAGGACAGCCCGATCACGCCACCGGTGGTGTGCTGGATGATCTCAACGGGATCCACCAGTCACCTCTTAGTACTTCAGCAGGTTCGCGTCGTCGACGGACGCGGACCTGCGGGTTCGGAAGATCGTCACGATGATGGCCAGGCCGACCACGACCTCGGCCGCGGCCACCACCATCACGAAGAACGCGACGATCTGGCCTTCCAGGTTGCCGACCTGCCTGGCGAACGTGACGAAGGCGAGGTTGCAGGCGTTGAGCATGAGCTCAATGCACATGAACACCACGATCGCGTTGCGCCGGATCAGCACGCCGACCGCGCCGATCGAGAACAGCAGGCCCGACAGGATGAGGTAATTCGTGGTCACTCGGACTCCTCCTCGGCCCGTTGCCGGATGGCCTCGGCGAACTTCGGGTCCTTAGGCAGCCGGTCCTGCTCGACGTCGTAGCGGGCGATGTACGGGTTGACCGACTCCTCGGAGACCGAGCCGTCGGGCAGCAGCGCCGGCATGTCGACCGCGTTGTTCCTGGCGTACGTGCCGGGCCCCGGCAGCGGCGTCGGCCGGTCGCCGAGGAAGCGCGCCTTGGACAGGTCCTTCTGCGTGGCCTTCTTGGCGACCCGCTCGCGGTGCGCCAGCACCATCGCGGCGAGCGCGGCGGTGATGAGCAGCGCCGAGGTGACCTCGAACGCGAACACGTACTTGGTGAACAGCAGCAGCGCGATCGAGCGGATGTATCCGCCCTGCGCGGTGGCGGCGGCGAGCCCCGCCTGCGAGCTGAAGACCGCGTTGCCGAGGGCCAGCACGATCAGCCCGGCGAAGCCGATCCCGGCGATGATCGCCCAGAACCGCTGTCCCCGCAGTGTCTCGACCAGCGAGTCGGAGGTGTCGACCCCGACCAGCATGAGCGTGAACAGGAACAGCATCATGACGGCGCCGGTGTAGACGATGATCTGCACCGCGGCCAGGAACGGCGCTTCCTGCACCGCGTACAGGACCGCCAGGCAGAGCATCACGGTGCCGAGCATCAGCGCCGAGTAGACGGCCTTCCGGTTGAAGACCACGCCGAGAGCCGCGCCGACGGACACGACGGCGAGCACCCAGAAAGTGATGGTCTCACCCATTGGTCCGTCCCAGCCGGTAGTAGTCCTCTTCCGTCTCGCCCAGGCGCATCGGGTGCGGCGGCTGCTCCATGCCCTGCGTGAGCGGGGCCAGGAGCATCTCCTTGGTGAAGATCAGTGCCTCACGGCTGCCGTCGGCGAGTTCGTACTCGTTCGTCATCGTGAGCGCCCGGGTCGGGCACGCCTCGATGCACAGCCCGCAGAGGATGCACCGCAGGTAGTTGATCTGGTACGTGCGCCCGTAACGCTCGCCCGGAGAGTAGCGCTCGTCCTCGGTGTTGTCCGCGCCTTCGACGTAGATCGCGTCGGCCGGACACGCCCAGGCGCACAGCTCGCACCCCACGCACTTCTCCAGGCCGTCGGGCCAGCGGTTGAGCTGGTGGCGACCGTGGAAGCGAGGAGCCGTCGGCTTCTTGACCTCCGGGTAGTTGGTCGTGACGGGCTTCTTGAACATCGTGTGGAAGGTGACCCCGAAGCCCTTGACGGGGTTCAGCCAATCAGTTAGTCCCACTGGGAATCTCCTTGTGCTGCGCCCCGTGGTAGTGCGGCAGATCAAGCGGCGGCACAGGGAAGCCACCGGCTGCCGGCTCCTTGGACAGTTCCTCGAACTCGGCCTCGACCTCCGCCTTCTTGGCTTCCTTGCGCCGTTGGTTGACGGTGTCGAACCGCATCCAGATCGCCAGCGCGCCGATCACGATGATCACGCCCATCCCCGCGGAGAGGTAGATGTCGCCGTCGAAGGTGCCGTTGTTCACGAAGATCACGTTGCGCACGGCGGCGACGAGCAGGATCCACGCCAGGTTGACCGGGATCAGCACCTTCCAGCCGAGCGACATCAGCTGGTCGTAGCGGATGCGCGGCAGCGAGGCCCGCACCCACACGATGAAGCAGAACACCAGGATGAACTTGATGATGAACCACAGCACCGGCAACCAGCCGACGTTGGCGCCCTCCCACAGCGAGATGGGGAACGGCGCCCGCCAGCCGCCGAGGAACAGCGTCACGGCGATGCCGGAGGCGGTGAAGGTGTGGACGTACTCGCCCATCATGATCAGCGCGAACTTCAGCGACGAGGAGTACTCCGTCTGGAAGCCGCCGACCAGCTCACCCTCACTCTCGGGCAGGTCGAACGGGATGCGGGCCGCCTCGCCGAACATGGTGACCACGTAGATCAGGAACGACGGGATGAGCAGCACCGCGAACCAGGTCTGCTGCTGCGCCGCGACGATCTCCGAGGTGGACAGCGTGCCGGCGAACAGGAAGATGGCCACGAACGACAGGCCCATCGCGATCTCGTACGAGACCACCTGGGCCGCCGAGCGCAGACCGCCGAGCAGCGCGTACGGCGAGCGCGAGGACCATCCGGCGAGCACCACGCCGTAGACCGACACGGCGCCCATGGCGAGCACGAACAGCACCGCCACCGGCAGGTCGAGCAGCTGCAGCGGCGTCTGCACGCCGAACAGGTTGACCATCGGCCCGAACGGCATGACGGAGAAGGCCAGGAAGGCCGGCACCACCATGATGATCGGGGCCATCAGGTAGAGCGCCTTGTCCACCGTCCGCGGGGTCAGGTCCTCCTTGAGCCCCATCTTCAGGCCGTCGGCGACGGACTGCAGGATGCCGAACTTGCCCGCGCGGTTCGGGCCGTAGCGGTGCTGCATCCTGGAGATCAGCTTCCGCTCGAACCAGACGCCGAGCAGGATGCCGACCATGATGAAGGCGAAGAGCATCACGGCCTTGATGATGGTGATCCAGAGCGGGTCCTTGCCGAAGTCGGCAAGGGTCGGATCGGCCGCGAGAACGTAGGTCATGAGGCGCTCCCGATCGTGACGATGTCGCCGGCCACCGCGCCCAGATCGCGGGTGACCGAGCAGCCGCCCGAGTTCGACGGCACCCAGACCACGCGGTCCGGCAGGTCGGCGATGCGGACGGGCAGCGTGACGGCGGTGGGGCCGGCCCCGCCGACGACGACCTTGTCACCGTCGGCGACGCCGATCTCCGCCGCCGTGCTCGCCGAGACCAGCGCCTCGGCCGCGCGGGCGGTGCCCGCGAGGTACGGCTCGCCGTCCTGCAGACGGCCGTCGTCGAGCAGCAGGTGCCAGGTCGCCAGCAGGGCCTGGCCCGCGGCGGGCGCGGGCAGGGCGCGGGTGGCGACGGACGGGGCGGCGACGCGGTCGCCGCGCCAGGCGCCGATCGACGTCAGCTCGCGGCGGGCGGCCTGCGCGTCGGGCAGCCCCAGGTGGACGTCCATCCGGTCGGCGAGGTTGCCGATCACGGCCAGGTCGCTCTGCATGCCGGGCACCTTGATCGGCGCCTCGAACGAGCGACCCCTGCCTTCCCAGTTGACGAACGTGCCGGCCTTCTCCTGGACGGCGGCGACCGGCAGCACCACGTCCGCCCGGTCGGTGACCGCGCTCGCGCGGATCTCCAGGCTGACGATGAACGGCATCCGCTCCAGCGCCTCCAGCGCCAGCGCCGGGTCCGGCAGGTCGTACGGGTCGACCCCGGCCACGACCAGGGCGTCGAGCTCGCCGTCACGGGCGGCGGCGAGGATGCCCGAGGTGTCGAGGCCCGGCGTCTCCGGCAGCGAGGCGACGCCCCACGCCCTGGCGACCTCGGCCCTGGCGGTGGCGTCCTCGACCGGCCGGCCGATCGGCAGCAGGTTGGGCAGCGCGCCCGCCTCGACGGCGCCGCGCTCACCGGCCCGGCGCGGGATCCAGGCGACCCTGGCCCCCGAGGCGGCCAGCCGCACCAGGGCGGACAGCGCGCCGGGGACCGTGGCCAGCCGCTCGCCGGCCAGCACGATCGTGCCCTCGGCCAGCGTGCCGGCGAGCTCGCCGAGCGCGTCGGCCTCGCCGCCGGGAGCGGTGCGGACGAGCGTGCCGCCCATCTTGGCCAGGCTCTTGGTGGCGAACGGGGCGATCGAGGTGACCGGGAGCCCCCGCTTGCGCCACGCCTTGCGCAGCCGCAGGAAGACGCTCGGCGACTCCTCCTCGGGCTCGAACCCGGCGAGCACCACGGCGGGCGCGTTCTCCAGGTCGGTGAAGGAGATCTCGATACCGGTGCCGGCGACCGCGTGCGCGAGGAAGCGGGCCTCCTCGGCGGAGTGCGGCCGGGCACGGAAGTCGATGTCGTTGCTGCCGAGCGCGATGCGGGCGAACTTGGCGTAGGCGTAGGCGTCCTCGACCGTGAGCCGGCCGCCGAGCAGCACGCCCGCCTTGCCGCGGGCGGCGGCCAGGCCCTGCGCGGCCACGCTCAGCGCCTCCGGCCACGAGGTGGGCACGAGCACGCCCTCCTCGTCGCGGACCAGCGGCGTCCGGAGCCGGTCGGGCTGGGTGGCGTAGGTGAACGCCCAGCGGCCCTTGTCGCAGTTCCACTCCTCGTTGACCTGCGGGTCGTTGCCCGCCAGGCGGCGGGTGACCTTGCCGCGCCGGTGGTCGGTGCGCTGCGCGCAGCCGGAGGCGCAGTGTTCGCACGCGCTCGGCGTGGACACCAGGTCGAACGGGCGGGCCCGGAACCGGTAGGCGGCGCCGGTCAGCGCGCCCACCGGGCAGATCTGCACCGTGTTGCCGGAGAAGTAGGACTGGAACGGCTCGCCGTCGGCCACGCCGACCTGCTCCTTGGCGCCCCGCTCGAAGAAGTCGATGAACGGGTCGCCGGCGATCTGGTCGGAGAACCGGATGCAGCGCGCGCACTGGATGCAGCGCTCGCGGTCGAGCAGCACCTGGGTCGAGAGCGGCAGCGGCTTGGCGAAGGTCCGCTTCTTCTCCTGGAAGCGGGACTCGCCCTGGCCGTTGGACATGGCCTGGTTCTGCAGCGGGCACTCGCCGCCCTTGTCGCACATCGGGCAGTCGAGCGGGTGGTTGATGAGCAGGAACTCCATCGCCCCGCGCTGCGCCTTCTCGGCGACCGGCGAGGTGAGCTGGGTCTGCACCACCATGCCCTGGGCGACCTCGATCGCGCAGGACGGCTGCGGCTTCGGGAAGCCGCGGCCGTTGCCGGCGTCGGGGATGTCGACCAGGCACTGACGGCAGTTGGCCGCCGGGTCGAGCAGCGGGTGGTCGCAGAACCTGGGGATCTGGATGCCCAGCAGCTCGGCCGCCCGGATGATCAGCGTGCCCTTGGGGACGCTGATCTGGAACCCGTCGATCGTGCAGGTCACCAGGTTGGTCTCTACAGCGGTCGTGGTCACCGGTCACCCCACAGAGTGGACTTCTTCGGGTCGAACGGGCAGCCGCCGACCTCGAAGTGCTTGAGGTACTCCTCGCGGAAGTACTTCACAGACGAGTGGATCGGGCTGGTCGCGCCGTCGCCGAGCGCGCAGAACGAGCGGCCGAGGATGTTGTCCGCGATGTCGGTGATCGTGGACAGGTCCTCCTCGGTGCCCTGGCCGGCCTCCAGGCGCTTGAGCACCTGCTTGAGCCAGTAGGTGCCCTCGCGGCACGGCGTGCACTTGCCGCACGACTCGTGGGCGTAGAACTCCGTCCAGCGCAGCACGGTGCGGACCACGCAGGTGGTCTCGTCGAAGATCTGCAGGGCGCGGGTGCCGAGCATGGAGCCCTTCGCGCCGACGGCCTCGAAGTCCAGCGGGACGTCGAGGTGCTCGTCGGTGAAGATCGGCGTGGACGAGCCGCCGGGGGTCCAGAACTTGATCCGGTGTCCCTCGCGGATGCCGCCCGCCATGTCGAGCAGTTCGCGCAGCGTGATGCCGAGCGGCGCCTCGAACTGGCCGGGCCGCGTGACATGGCCGCTCAGCGAGAAGATGCCGAAGCCCTTGGACTTCTCGGTGCCCATGGAGGCGAACCAGTCGGCGCCGTTGGCGATGATGCTGGGAACACTCGCCACAGACTCCACGTTGTTCACAACAGTCGGCGAGGCGTACAGCCCCGCCACCGCCGGGAACGGAGGCTTGAGACGCGGTTGACCCCTGAAGCCCTCCAGCGAGTCGAGCAGCGCGGTCTCCTCGCCGCAGATGTAGGCGCCCGCGCCGCTGTGCACGACGAGCTCCAGGTCATAGCCGGAGCCGAAGACGTCGGTGCCGAGATAACCCTTCTCGTACGCCTCGCGCACGGCCGCGTGCAGCCGCCTGATCACGTGCAGCACCTCGCCCCGCACGTAGATGAAGGCGTGGTTGGCCCGGATCGCGTACGAGGTGATGATGACGCCCTCGATGAGCGAGTGCGGGTTGGCCATCATCAGCGGGATGTCCTTGCAGGTGCCCGGCTCCGACTCGTCGGCGTTGACGACGAGATAGTGGGGCTTGCCGTCGCCCTGCGGGATGAAGCCCCACTTCATGCCGGTGGGGAAGCCCGCGCCGCCGCGGCCGCGCAGACCCGAGTCCTTGACGGCCTGGATGACGGCGTCGGGGTCCATGCCCAGCGCCTTCTTGGCGGCCTCGTACGGGCCGTAGCCGTCGATGGTGAAGGAGTCGGGCCTGTCCCAGCTCGCGGTCAGGACCGGAGTAAGGGTAGTACTCATGCCTCTGGGGCCTTCCATCCGTTGGCCTTGGCGACCTTCAGGCCTTCCAGCGAGGCGCCGGCGGCCGAGGGGCCTTCGCCCGCCTGGTCGTCGGGCAGCCCGGCCAGCACGCGCGAGGCCTCCTTGAACGAGCACAGCCGCTTCGGCCCGCGGGTCGGGCGGATGTCCTTGCCGTCGCGCAGGTCGTCGACGAGCTGCTTGGCCGACTCGGGGGTCTGGTTGTCGAAGAACTCCCAGTTGACCATCATGACCGGGGCGAAGTCGCAGGCCGCGTTGCACTCCAGGCGCTCCAGCGAGACCTTGCCGTCAGGGGTGGTCTCGTCGTGGCCGATGCCGGTGTGCTCGGTCAGTTGCTCCCAGATCTCGTCGCCGCCCATGACGGCGCAGAGCGCGTTGATGCACACGCCGACGTGGTAGTCGCCGGCCGGCTTGCGCTTGTACATCGTGTAGAACGTCGACACGCCGACGACCTCGGCCTTGCTGACGCCGAGGATCTCCGCGCAGAACTCGTGGCCGTCGTCGGAGACGTAGCCGTCTTCCGACTGCACGAGGTGGAGCAGCGGCAGCAGCGCCGAACGAGCCTTCGGGTAGCGGCCGATGATCTCCTTGGCGTCCTTCTCCAGACGCTCCCGGACTTCCGGTGCGTAGCTCACCGGTCCACACCTCCCATGACGGGGTCGATTGATGCCACCGCGGCGATCACGTCTGCGACCTGCCCGCCCTCCGACATGGCGGGGATGGCCTGCAGGTTGTTGAAGGACGGCTCGCGGAAGTGGACGCGGTAGGGGCGGGTGCCGCCGTCGCTGACGACGAGCGCGCCGAGCTCGCCCTTGGGCGACTCGATCGGCGCGTACGCCTGCCCGGCGGGCACCCGGAAGCCCTCGGTCACCAGCTTGAAGTGGTGGATGAGGGCCTCCATCGAGCTGCCCATGATGTGCGCGATGTGGTCGGGCGAGTTGCCGAGCCCGTCGGGGCCGAGCGCGAGCTGCGCCGGCCAGCCGATCTTCTTGTCCTCGATCATCACCGGGTCGCCCTTGAGCGGACCGGCGATGCGGTCCAGGGCCTGCTCGATGATCTTGAGGGACTCTTCCATCTCCTGCATGCGGACGAGGTAGCGGGAGTACACGTCGCAGCCCTTCTGGACCGCGACGTCGAACTCGTAGTTCTCGTAGCCGCAGTAGGGCTGCGTCTTGCGCAGGTCCCACGGCAGGCCCGAGGCCCGCAGGATCGGCCCGGTGATGCCGAGCGCCATGCAGCCGGTCAGGTCGAGGTAGGCCACGTCCTGGGTGCGGCGCAGGTAGACGGGGTTCTCGTCGAGGAGCTTGCGGATGTCCTTGATCCGCTTGGGCATCTCCTTGAGGAGCTCGCCGACCTTGTCGACCGCGCCCGCGGGCAGGTCGACGCTCACGCCGCCGGGCCGCACGTAGGCGTGGTTCATGCGCAGGCCGGTGATGTACTCGAACAGGTCCATGACCATCTCGCGGTCACGGTAGCCGAACAGGAAGGGCGTGGTGGCGCCCAGCTCCATGCCGAACGTGCCCATCGCGACCAGGTGAGAGGAGATGCGGTTGAGCTCCATCATCATCACGCGGATCGCCTGGGCCCGGTCGGGCACCCGGTCCTCGATGCCCAGCAGCTTCTCGACGCTCAGGCAGTAGGCCGTCTCGTTGAAGATCGGCGACAGGTAGTCCATGCGAGTGACGAACGTGGTCCCCTGGGTCCACGTGCGGTACTCCATGTTCTTCTCGATGCCGGTGTGGAGGTAGCCGATGACGCTGCGCGCCTCGGTGACCGTCTCGCCGTCGAGGGTGAGGACCAGCCGGAGCACGCCGTGGGTCGACGGGTGCTGCGGGCCCATGTTGACGACCAGGCGCTCGTCGTCGCCCTCGCGGACGCCGGTGACGACGTCGTCCCAGTCGCCCCCGGTGACCGAGTAGACCTTGCCTTCTGTCGCCTCGTCGTAGGCGGTGCTCATGAGTATGACCTCCTGTGATCCGGCGAGGGGATCGTGGCGCCGCGGTACTCGACCGGGATGCCGCCCAGCGGGTAGTCCTTGCGCTGCGGGTGGCCGTCCCAGTCGTCGGGCATCATGATCCGGGTCAGCGCGGGGTGACCGTCGTAGACGATCCCGAAGAAGTCGTACGCCTCGCGCTCGTGCCAGTCGTGGGTCGGGTAGACGCCGACGGTCGACGGGATGTGCGGGTCGGCGTCGGGGCAGCTCGTCTCGACGCGCACCCGGCGGTTGTGGGTCATCGAGCACAGGTGGATGAGGGAGTGCAGCTCCTCGCCATCGAGGTGCGGGTAGTGCACCCCGGAGACGCCGAGCGACAGCTCGAAGCGGAGCTCCGGGTCGTCGCGGAGCTTCTGGCACACCTCGACCAGCCGCTCCCGCTTGACGTGCAGGGTCAGCTCGCCGCGGTCGACGACCACGCGCTCGATGGCGTCGTCCATGCCGAGTGCGTCGACGATCTCGTCGAAGTAGCCCCCGTACGGGCGCGGGGTTGACAGCCGCGGCTGGCGGCGGACGACCAGCCCGCCGAAGCCGGAGGTGTCGCCGGAGTCATGGACGCCGAACATGCCGCGCCGGACGACGGGCGCCTCGACCGGCTCAGGCGCCTGTGCCTCGTCGGGCACCTTCGCGTCGGGGACCTCGGGGAGGTTGTCGGGCGAAGTCACTTGGTCGCCCCCTGGTCGATCAGCGGCAGCGTACGGAGCGCCCGCAGTTCGAGGTCCTCGATCTGCTGGGCGCGGTGCGCGCCGAACTTCATGTTCTGGATCTTGTCGTGCAGCTTGACGATCGCGTCGATGAGCATCTCCGGCCGCGGCGGGCAGCCCGGCAGGTAGATGTCGACGGGCACGACGTGGTCGACGCCCTGGACGATCGCGTAGTTGTTGAACATGCCGCCGCTGGAGGCGCACACGCCCATCGCGATGACCCACTTGGGCTCGGCCATCTGGTCGTAGATCTGCCGCAGCACCGGCGCCATCTTCTGCGACACCCGGCCGGCGACGATCATCAGGTCGGCCTGCCGCGGAGTCGCCGAAGCGCGCTCCATGCCGAAGCGCGCGAGGTCGTAGTGGGAGGCGCCGGTCGCCATCAGCTCGATGGCGCAGCAGGCGAGGCCGAACGTGGCCGGCCACACCGAGTTCTTGCGTGCCCAGCCGGCGGCCTGCTCGACCGTGCTGAGGATGAACCCGCTGGGGAGTTTCTCTTCGAGTCCCATGTCAGTCCCACTCCAGACCCTTACGGCGCCATACGTACGCGTAGGCGACCAGGACGGTGACGATGAACAGCAGCATCTCCACGAGCGCGAACACGCCCAGGCCAGAGGCGATCACCTGGCCGGCGTCGTTGGTGAGCGGCGCGAACGAGACGGCCCACGGGTAGAGAAAGATGATCTCGATGTCGAAGACGATGAAGAGCATCGCCGTGACCATGTATTTCAGCGGGAACCGTCCGCCACCGACTGGCTGGGGCGTCGGCTCGATACCGCATTCGTACGCGTCGAGCTTGGCGCGGTTCCAGCGCTTGGGACCGGTGAAGGGAGCGATGGCGACCGAGAAGATCGCGAAGCCCCCCGCGAGAACGGCGAGCACCAGGATGGGCACGTAAAGGTCCATCGCTACGCCTCCTCTTGCGCCGCCACGCGCTCGGGCGCGCGGCGAGATCTAAGTGTTTGCCGGGTGAGTGTGGGAATCATGCTCGTGGCGCGACTTTCGAGAGTGCGTTGATGATCTTGTCTGACGCATCGCCTCGCCGGTCGGTGAGATTACCAAGGAGTTTGAGCGCGAAGCGCATCAGTCTGGGGTGGGGAAGCCCATGCCTGGTGCCGAAGCTCATCACACCCGGCCTCCCGATCGCTTCGACGAACACCCTGCCCAGGGTGAAGTAGCCGCCGTAGGCGTCCTTGAGCAGGCGCGGATAGTCGCGCAGCAGGCGTTCGCGCTGCGCGGGGGTGGTGCGGGGGGCGAGCGCGCGGGCGATGACCTCGGCGGCGATCTCGCCGGTCTCCATCGCGTAGGCGATGCCCTCGCCGTTGAACGGGTTGATCGACCCGCCGGAGTCGCCGACCAGGACGAGACCGCGGGTGTAGTGGGGCTGCCGGTTGAAGGCCATCGGGAGGGCGGCGCCGCGGATCGGGGCCGTCATGTTCTCCTCGGTGAAGCCCCACTCGGCGGGCATGGCCTTGCACCACCGCTTGAGCAGGTCGCGGTAGTCGATGTTGCCGAAGTGGGAGCTGGTGTTGAGCAGCCCGAGCCCCACGTTGGCGGTGCCGTCGCCGACGCCGAACACCCAGCCGTAGCCGGGCAGCAGCGTCTCCTCGTCCCACAGCTCCAGCCAGGTCTCGAGGTAGTCGTCGTCGTGGCGGGGACTCGTGAAGTAGGTGCGCACCGCCACGCCCATCGGACGGTCCTCGCGCTTGTGCAGGCCCATGCCGAGGGCCAGGCGGGTGCTGTTGCCGTCGGCGGCCACCACCACGCGGGCGCGGTAGGTCGCGCCGTCCTTGGTGGTCACGCCGGTGACGTGGCCGCTGCGGTCGTCAAGCACCGGGCCGGTGACGGTGACGCCCTGCATCAGGCGCGCGCCGGCCGCCTCCGCGTGGGCGGCGAGTATCTGGTCGAAGTCCTGGCGGGTGCGGACGAGGCCGAAGTCGGGGAAGCGCTCCAGCTGGGGCCAGTCGAGCTCGAACCGCAGGCCGCCGCCGACCACGCGCAGGCCCTTGTTCCTGACCCAGCCGGGGGCGTCGACGTCGACGCCCATGTTGAGCAGCTGCTTGACGGCGCGCGGGGTCAGGCCGTCGCCGCAGACCTTCTCCCTGGGGAACCGGGTCTTCTCCAGCACGAGCACGTCGAGGCCGGCCCGCGCGAGGTAGAAGGCGGTCGCGGAACCGGCGGGACCGGCGCCGACGACGATGACGTCGGCGTCAGCCTTGCGGGCTGCTGGCACGGTCACGGGCCTGGTCCTGTCCTACAACGGGGTGTTATCCGGGCGTGGTCCTTTGTGAACCTCTTCACAAACTTTCCGGCCCGTCAGTCTAACCCTTTTCCAGGACAAAGTGGCAGCCGGGGGGCCTTCATGACCCAGTAGATCATGTCCGTCGTCACGCTTCCGGGACGGACGGCTTGAAGCCCCGGTGAATGGCCACGATGCCGCAGGTCAGGTTGCGCCAGGCGACGCGCCCCCAGCCGGCTTCCTGAATCGTACGCGCCAGCCTCCGCTGGTCGGGCCAGTCTCTGATCGACTCCGCCAGATACTCGTAGGAGTCGTCGTTGGAGCCGAACACCTGGGCCACCTTGGGCAGCATCCTCATCAGATACTCGCGGTAGACCAGATCCAGCACCGGCACGGTGACGTGGGAGAACTCCATGACCACCAGCCGCCCTCCCGGCCTGGTCACCCTGAGCATCTCGCGCAGCGCCTGGCCGGTGTCGTGCACGTTGCGCAGCGCGACCGAGATCGTCACCGCGTCGAACGAGTCGTCGGCGAACGGCAGCCGCATCGCGTCGCCGGCGACGAACGGGATCCCCTCGCCGGTCAGCGCGTTGCCGCCGCGGCGCCGTACGCCCACCCGGAGCATGCCGAGCGAGAAGTCGGAGGCGATCGCCCGCGCGCCCAGCCCGGTGAAGGACTCGGTGGACATGCCCGTGCCGGCTCCGAGGTCGAGCACGACCTCGCCGGGACCGGCGTCGACGGCCTGGGCCACCGCCTTGCGCCACAGCCTGACCTGCCCGAGGGAGATCACGTCGTTGACCAGGTCGTAGCGCCGGGCGGTGCGGTCAAACATCGCCGCGACCTCCCCCGGCTTCTTGTCCAGTTGAGCGCGCGTCATGGAGTCAAGCCTATGGCCAACCCGACAATTGACGGAAAGTAGCCACGAGATTACTTACCGTCTGCTAAGAATTGCTGAATGCTTGCCCGAGTCGCCCTGGCGGCGATCATCGCAGCGGCCCCCACCGCGCATTCCGGCGTGGTCTCGGCCGACCCTGTCGACAGCACCCCTCACGTGCTCGACGGCATCGTCCACTCCATCACCGTCGTCGGCGGCACCGTCGTCGTCGGCGGCTCCTTCAGCGAGGTGGCCGACGCGTCCAGGACCGTGAGGTACGCACGCGACAACCTGTTCGCCTACGACCTGCGGACCGGCCGCGTGCTGACCGACTTCTCCCCCGACGTGGGAGGAACGGTCCACAGCCTGGCCCCCGGCCCGGACGGCACGGTCTACGTGGGCGGCGACTTCTCGGTCGTCGGCGCCACCCCGGCCCGCGCCCTGGCCCGGCTCGACCTGGCCACCGGCCGGCCGGTGAAGTCCTTCAAGCCGCGCGTGTCCGGCGGCGCCGTCACCACGCTCGCGCTGCGCGGCTCCCACCTCTACGCGGGCGGCGACTTCACCCGCCCGCGTGCCGCCCTGGCCCGGCTGGACGCCGCCACCGGCGCGGTCGACGCGGACTTCGGCGTCGTCCCCGGCGAGCCGCTCACCAGGAAGGTCAGGGTGCACGCCCTGGCTCTGACCAAGGACCGGCTGGTGGTCGACGGCAACTTCACCACCCTCGACGGGCACTCGCGCCCGCAGCTCGGCGTCGTGGACGTGAGCCGCCCCGTGGCCAGGGTCGCCCCGTGGCGCACCGGCGTCTACGCCGGCACGTGCATGGAGGCGTTCCCCTGGTACGTGCGCGGCCTGGACGTCTCACCGGACGGCCGCTACTTCGTGGTCGTGACCACCGGCGGCCCGCGCCGCGGCATGTGCGACACCGCCGCCCGGTTCGAGACGTACGCGAGCGGCAAGGACCTCGAACCCACCTGGACCAACAGCACCGGCGGCGACTCGCTCTACTCGGTGTCGGTCACCGGCGCGGCCGTGTACGTGGGCGGCCACCAGCGCTGGCTGAACAATCCGCAGGGCCGCGACTCCGCAGGTCCGGGGGCGGTGCCGCGCGAGGGCATCGGGGCCATTCATCCGCGCACCGGAAAGGCGCTGAGTTGGAATCCGGGCCGGGAGCGCGGGATCGGCGTGAAGGCGTTTTACGCGCATCCCACAGGACTACTTGTCGGTAGCGACACGACGAGACTCGGTGGGGAGTACCATGCCCGGATTGGCATGTTCCCTCTGCCCTAGTCGTCCTGCGGCTTGGGGCGGTCCAGCTTGTTGCTGAGGCGGGCGCTCACCGCGTCACGCTGCTTGGACAGCAGGACGAAGCTGGCGAATCCGCTGACCAGGAACGCGCCCCCGATCAGGAGCAGGGGGTGCTGCAGCCCAGTCAGCCACAACACGCCGAAGGCAATGACGAACAGGCCGATCCGCGAGGCGGTGTAAACGAGAACGGGATGCACGGTGTCGAGATTACTCGGCCCCTCGCACCGCTCGCTCTTCGCATCGGGCGCGAGCGCTGCTACTGTTCCCAGTTAGGGTGTTTCGTAAAGAAACACCCACGAGAGCCCCAAAGAGGCTCTATCATATAACAATCGGGCAGTCAGCTGATAACAACCCGTGATCTTTGTAGAAAACCACGGATAAATCAGGCTTCGCTCGACACACTAGTTACCTGTCCGCCCGCTGGCAGGAAGCGGGATGCGAGGGGGAGAGATTGGTGGAGAGTAGCAGCGAGCGTCTGCTGACCCCTGGAGAGGTTGCCGCCCTCTTCCGGGTAGACCCAAAGACGGTTACGCGCTGGGCTGCGGCAGGCCGCATCAGCAGTATCCGCACCCCCGGAGGGCACCGGCGTTTCCGCGAGTCGGAAGTGCACGCCCTTCTCCGAGGCGAGGACGTTCTTACGGCCGACAGGCCGGCAGGTGAGTCCCCGCGCGTCTGACGTGCCGTCTGGTCGGTGATCCTGCGAGCCAGGATCACCGAGACGGGACCTCGGTCCGCGTGCTCACTGGTCCAACCCGCGGCGAGCACGGTGAAAGGCGCCAACCGCCGATCGTGGCTGGCGCCTGCCAGGCCGCCGAGCCGCCCCCGCCCCGGCGAGACTTCCTGCCCACTCTCCCCACTCCGGCGGACTCAGGTCTCGTCCTGGTCCGCCTTGAACGCCAGGAACTCCCGCTCCAGCGCGTCGTTCTCCTCCACCCAGCGACGCCGGCGCTCGGCGGCCTCCTCCTCGGTCACCGACTCGGGCAGCCATTGGCCGTAGTCGGGGTCGTCCGGCCCGATCTCCACGAAGCCGTTGCCGATCAGACGCCCGTCCTCGCTGGCCAGGCTCCGCGGCACCCTCAGGGTGCCGTCAGCGAGCCGGATGACGTACATGGCCTACCACCTAGATTCCGTAGCGCCTGTTGAAGAACAGCATGACGTCGAGCGCCAGCCGCGTGTTGCCGCCGAGCATGTCCACCAGGGCCGGACGCTGGCGCGCGGCGATCGCGGCGAAGGCGTCGGCGAAGAACTCCTTGCGGCCCAGCCCGCCGCCCTGACGGTGGAACGCGGACACCAGCAGCGGCTCCACCCGCTCGAACAGCGCCGCGAAGTCCGGCGAGTCGGAGACCCACTCGCCGAACGCCGAGTCGATGTCGTCGATGGCGTGCCCCACCTCGTGCATCATCACGTCGGGCGTCGGCGACGGCCGGTCACCCACCACGATCTTGCGCTCGCCGTACGCGCCCGCGCAGATGTCCCAGGTGGCACGGCCCGACGGCAGCGGCGCGCCGCGCAGATACCCCATGTCGTCCAGGTCGGGAACGCCGCCGGGGCCGACGTAGATGCCTTCGAGGCCGGCGGCCAGCTTCTCCTTGAGCCGGTCGGGCAGCCTCGCCAGACTCTCCACGGCCCGGACCACCTCGGGGGGCGGCGGGCCCAGCCTGGCGTCCCACTGGCGGTGCAGGATCCGCTCCAGCTTGCCGCAGTGGCGCAGCCCGTCGCCCATCGGCGGCGCGTCGGGGCGGTTGGGCTGCGCCCGGGGTAAGGCGTCCAGGAGCTCGAAGTCGTGCCAGGTGTAGCGCGGCTCCTCGACGACCGCGGCGGACAGCCGCTCGCGTCCCTCCCAGCGGCGCGGCCGGTCCTTGTCACGGTCCTTCTCCGGACGGCGCGAGCGCTCGGGACGCTGCTCCTTCCCCGCGTGCCGGGACCGTTCCGGCTCCGCGGTGTCGCCCATGCCCGGCGGCCTGGCGTCGACCTCACGGGTACGGTTGCCGCGGCGGGCGGACCAGAACGAGCGCTCCGCCTCGGGTGGCGCCTCGGTGCGCCGGGAGAAGAGGTAGGACCCGCGCCGCCACCATCGGCCCCGCCGATGGCGTCCCTTGTCACTGGAAATGGCCATCGCACCTCTCGCCAGCCCGGGGGAACCGGGTTCCACGGTACGACGCAGATCTTCCTTAGTCATCCTGAATGGGACATCAGGTGGCACGATCGGTCTCAAGATGGCTTACAGTTCGGGCATGGCAGGTGTTCTAATCGGCCTGGCTCTTCTGGCCTTCTGGCTGTTCTCGTTGTTCGATGTCATCACGACCCCCGAGGAAGAGGTCCAGCAGTCCCCCAAAGCCGTGTGGTTGATCATCGTCGCCGCGGTCCCCATCGTCGGCGGCGTTTTCTGGATGATGCGCGGCCGTCCCAAGGCCGTCGTCGCGGCACGTCCGGTCGCCGGTGAGGCCGGGGTCATGCCCAAGGGCCCCGACGACGACCCCGACTTCCTGAAGGAGCTCGAGCGCCGCCTCCGCGGCGAGTCCGAGGCCTGACGGGCTCCCCCACACCCCCCGCCGACCCCCTCCGACCATAAAAGTGACACCCGGCGCCGCCACCGGGTGTCTTTCCGCTGCCCGCGGTACGCGTCAGCCGACGTCGGCGTAGCTGTGGAGCCCGGAGATGAAGATGTTCACGCCGAACAGGTTGAACAGCAGGCAGGCGAAGGCGACGAGCTGGACGATGGTCGCCTTGTTCCCGCGCCAGCCCGCCGTGACGCGGGCGTGGAGGTAGGCCGCGTAGCCGATCCAGGTGATGAACGACCAGACCTCCTTGGGGTCCCAGCCCCAGTAGCGGCCCCACGCCTTGTCCGCCCAGAGCGCGCCCGCGATGACGGCGAACGTCCACAGCGGGAAGGCCACCACGATGGCCTTGTGCGCGACCTTCTCCAGGTCGTCCTTGGACGGCAGCCGCGACAGCCCGTCACCGCGGATCAGGTAGAGGACACCCGACGCCCCGGCCAGCACGAACATGCCGCTGGCCAGGATCGCGGCCGAGACGTGGATGGCGATCCAGTAGGAGTTGAGCGCCGGCACCACCGGCCCCGCCACCGTGTAGAACTTGAGCACGGCCAGCCCGAGCCCGAGCGCGGCCGAGACCATGACGAACGCGCCGAGGAAGCGGATGTTCTGCCGCAGGTGGGCGACCAGGAACGCGGTCACGGCGGCGAAGCAGATGGCCACCACGAACTCGTACATGTTGCCCCACGGCCACCGGTCGACGGCCAGGCCGCGGGTGGCGATGGCGGTCAGGTTGGCGGCCCAGCCGAGCCAGGCGATCACCAGCGCGACCGTGCCGGCCTTGCGCGCCCAGGCCGGCGGCTCGGGCCCCTCGGCCACGGCTCCGCCTGACGCCTCCGCGACCTCTCCCGGGTCCCGCGTGTCGGCCTCGGCGCCCACGCCCACCGGAACGCGGGCGGCGCCCCGTACCCGGCGGGTCTCGGCGCGCGCCCGGCCGAACGCGAGCTCGACGGCGAACCCGATCATGGCTGCCAGGTAGAGCAGGACGGCGGCGACCACGAACAGGTCGCTCAGCTCTGCCAGTGTCTCAGCGGACATCCTTGTCTCCTGCTAGTTCCTTGACGATCTCGTCGAACTCCTCGGCGAACCCCGCCGCGGAGCCCTCGGTGCGGGTGAGCCCACCCACGTCGGCCTTGCCGTCCTTGACCCGCACCCACACCCGGCGGCGGCGGATCATGAGCGAGAACACGATGGCGATGGTGGCCGTGGCGGCCGCCAGCAGGGCCGGGAGGCGGCCGGGGTCGTAGGCGATCTGGAGCGTGATCCACTCCTTGACGCCGGTGAACTCCAGCTTGCCCGCCCCGCCGGGCAGCTCCAGCGACTTGCCCACGGCCAGCGGGTCGCCCGCGGCCTCGCCCATCACCAGCGGGTGGAGCTTCTTCATGATCTCGGGCGGCGCGAGCTCGTACACGGACTGCGGCACACCCGAGCGCAGCCCCAGGTCGCCGCTGAACGCGCCGAGAACCTGCACCTCCGGGACGACCGCGCCGGGGAAGGAGGAGGCGTGACCGCCGTCCGTGAGCGGCGTGCTGGTCGGCAGGAAGCGCAGCAGGAACCCGAGCTGCGACGGCTGGGCGTCGGGCGCCTTGACCACGCATCCGGAGGTGAGCGTCGGCTTGTCCTCGATGAGGCACGGCACCGGCCCCTCGAAGGCGACCTGCCCCTCGCCGTCGGTGACCCGGAACTCGGGGGCGTAGCCGTGGCCGATGAGGTAGGTCTGGGTGCCGTTGACGTCGAGCGGCTCGTTGACCTTCAGCTCGTAGTCGCGGACGGGCGCGCCCGGCGCGTCGTTGACCTTGAGATGGGCGGAGTAGTCGAGCTCCTGGCCCGAGTTGTCGCCGCCCACCTGGTAGGTCGCCTGGAAGTCGCTCAGCTCGAACGCGAACGGCTCCAGCGACTCGGCGTTGACCCGCGGCCCCGGCATGTAGCGGTCGTAGGCGGCGACGGTGTTGGCGAACCCGTCGCCCTCGACCACGAGCACGTTGCCACGGTAGCCGAACACGGAGCCGATGCCGACGGCCGCCAGCAGGCCGAGCAGCGCGACGTGGAAGAGCAGGTTGCCGGTCTCGCGCAGGTAGCCCTTCTCGGCGGCCACCCAGCCGTCTCCGGTGACCACCCGGAAGCGCAGCTTGCGCAGCCGCCCGGCGAACTCCTCGACGGTCAGGTCGCTCTCGAAGGCGGCGTGGTGCGGCAGCCGGGACAGGTTGCGCGGCGCGGCGGGCGGCTTGCGGCGCAGCTCGCGCAGGTAGGTGCCGGTGCGCGGGACGATGCAGCCGATCAGCGAGGTGAACAGCAGCAGGTAGATGGCGGCGAACCAGACGGAGCTGAAGACGTCGAAGAGCTGGAACCGGTCGTACCAGACGGCCAGGCCCGGGCTCTCGTCGTAGAGGCGCGCCACCTGGTCGGGCTCGACGCCGCGCTGCGGGATCAGCGAGCCGGGGATGCTGGCCAGCGCGAACAGGAACAGCAGGAGCAGCGCCGTCTTCATCGAGGTGAGCGTGCGCCAGGCCCAGCGGAGCCAGCCCGCCGGGCCCAGCCCCGCCCGCTTCGGCTCCTGCTTCCGCTCCACGTCGGAGACCGTCATCAGATCACCGGCCTGAATCCGCCGATGAGCCCTTGCATGGTCGCGATCATCTCTCCCCACAGGCCGGTGACCAGGGCCACCCCGACGGCCACCATCATGCCGCCGCCGATCCTGGTGATCAGCCGGGAGTGGCGGCGGATGGCGCGGAAGGTGCGCAGCGCCTTGCTGTAGGCCAGGGCGGCGACGACGAACGGCAGCCCGAGCCCCAGCGCGTAGGCGACGGCCAGCAGCGCGCCGCGCGAGGCGCTGCCCTCGTTCAGCCCGAGCGTGAGCACCACGGCCAGGGTGGGCCCGATGCACGGCGTCCAGCCGAGCCCGAACACCACGCCGAGCAGCGGCGCCCCGGCGAGCCCGGCGGCGGGCAGCCGGTGGATGCGCACGTCGCGCATCAACTGCGGGAAGACGCCCATGAAGGCCAGCCCGAGCAGGATCGTCAGCACACCGAGCACCCGCGTGATCAGGTCGGCGTTGACCAGCATGGCCTGGCCGAGCTGCCCGAACAGGGCGCCGCTGAGCACGAACACGGCCGCGAACCCGGCCACGAACAGCGTGGTGCCGAGCACCAGCCGCCCCCGCTTGGGATCGTCGCTCATGCCCGTCACGTACGAGAGATAGCCCGGGACCAGCGGCAGCACGCACGGCGACAGGAACGACACCAGCCCCGCCAGCACCGCGATCGGCACGGCCAGCAGCAGGGAGCCGGAGGCGACGACGTCACTCATCGCGCACCTTGAGCACCGCGTTCTTCAGGTCGGTGTAGCGGACCGCGCCGAGCGCCCTGGCCGCGATCCGGCCCTGCTTGTCGATGATGAGCGTGGACGGGATGGCGGCGGGCGGCACCGTGCCCTGGAAGGCCAGGGCGACCTTGCCCGGCTGGTCGTAGATGCTCGGGTAGCCGGTGCCCTCGGTGCGTTCGAAGGCCAGCGCGTCGGCCTTGCGGTCCTTGAAGTCGACGCCGATGAACTCCACGCCGCCGGCCTTGGTCTCGGCCGCGACCTCCTTGAGCACCGGGGCCTCGGCCCGGCAGGGCGCGCACCAGGACGCCCAGAAGTTGATCACGACGACCTTGCCCTTGTGCGCGGCCAGCGAGGCCGTGCCGCCGTCGAGGGTCGGGCCCTCGACCGCCGGCGCGGGCTTGCGGTCGGCGGCCTCGAACACCTGCATCTTCCCGTCGCCCGCGACGAATCGCGTGTCGCCCGCCTGCGGTTGCCCGCTCTGACTGCCGGCGCATCCCGTCACCAGAACGGCGAGGAGGACCAGGGAGATTGACTTGGCGCGCACGGGAGGAAGATCTCCTTGTACTACAAGCGGTAGAGCTTGCAACTCTACCGGCGCGGTCAGGCGCCCGGCACGCTGGGGCCCCTGTCGATCGACCCGGCAGGCTCGCTGTAGCCGACGCTGACGAGCCGGTCGCCCTCGAACGTGAACGAGGTCAGGCTGGCCAGGGCGCACTGCCTGCGTCTCGGGTCGTGCCAGAGCCTGCGCCGGCCCTCCGCCGCCATCCGGACGGCCCAGATGGGCAGCTGGTGGCTGACCATGACGACCTCGTGGCCGCGCCCCGCCTCCCTGGCGTCGTCGATGGCCGTGCGCATGCGCGCGACGATCACCGGATAGGGCTCGCCCCAGGAAGGACGCATCGGGTTCCAGAAGTAGCGGTAGTTGCGCGGGCTGCGCAGGATCTGCAGCCCCTGCCCGACGGCCCGGCCTTCGAGCAGGTTGCCGGCCTCCAGCAGCCGCTCCTCGATGATCACCTCAAGCCCGTGGGCGGCCGCGACGGGGGCCGCGG
Source organism: Nonomuraea ferruginea (assembly GCF_039540635.1). Lineage (NCBI taxonomy): Bacteria > Bacillati > Actinomycetota > Actinomycetes > Streptosporangiales > Streptosporangiaceae > Nonomuraea > Nonomuraea ferruginea. The sequence goes on from NZ_BAABFD010000006.1 coordinate 119,443, forward strand.
TCTCGCGGGCGCGCTCCAGCGGCGAGCTGTAGACGGCCACGATGTCGCGCCCGGACACCGCCTTGGCGACGGTCTTGGCCATCAGCTCGCCCGTCTCGGACAGGTGGTAGCCCGGCAGCCTGCCGTAGAGAATGCCGCCGGGATTGTGCACCTCACCGTGGCGCAGCAGGTGGACGACGGTGGTTTCAGCCATGGTGGCCTCAGCTTATCCGCTCGGCGGTCCCTGATCGCCAGGGGTGATCGCCACCGGAGTAAAGTCGGAGCCTCCCGGAAGGAGCCGCCGATTGGATCCTCTGGCTCTGGTTCTCGTCCTGGTCGCGGCCGTCGCGCACGCGTCGTGGAACCTCCTGAGCAAGAAGGCCGCGCACGTCGACGGCCTGGTGTTCGTCTGGCTCGTGGCGGCGGCGGGCGCGGTGGTGTGGAGCCCGCTGTTCGCCGGGTTCCTGCTGGTGGCGCGGCCCCGGGTGGGGTGGGCGGACCTGGCGGTGATCGGGGTCAGCACCGCGATCCACATGACGTACTTCCTGCTGCTGCAGCGGGGGTACGGCAGCGGCGACCTGTCGATCGTCTACCCGGTGGCGCGCGGCACGGGGCCGATGCTGGCGAGCCTGGTGGCGGTGCTGTTCCTGGGCGAGCGGCCGACGCCGGTGGGGATCGCCGGGATCCTCCTGGTGGGCGCCGGGGTGTTCCTGATGAGCGGGCGCGCCGGCGGGGCGGACCTGAAAGGGCTGGCGTTCGGGCTGGCCACCGGGGTGTTCATCGCCGCCTACACGGTGTGGGACTCGCGGGTGGTGAGCACCTTCGCGGTGGCGCCGATCCTGCTCAACTACCTGGGCGAGGTGGGGCGCATGATCGTGCTGGCCCCGTTCGTGCTGCGCGGGCGGCGGCGGGCGCTGATGGCGGCGGCCTGGCGGGCGCACCGGGGCACGATCGTGACGGCGGCGGTGCTCATCTTCGTGTCCTACCTGCTGGTGCTGGTGGCGTTCACCAGGGCGCCGGTGAGCCTGGTCGCGCCGGCGCGCGAGATCAGCGTGCTGATCGCGGTCGTGCTGGGCGGGCGGCTGCTCGCCGAGGACGGGCTGCGCCACCGCCTGCTGGCCGCGGGCGTAATCGTCGGCGGCGTGGTGGCCATCGCGCTCAGCTGATCCAGCCGTCCTGCGCGGTTTCGCCCGCCCGTACGAGAGCGTCGACCGTCGCCCTGATGGCGGGGCGGCGGGCGGCGTCGCTGCGCCAGAGCGCGTAGATCCGGCGGGTCTGGCGCGGCAGCAGGGGGACCAGCCGGACGCCCGCCGGCACCGGGTCGCGGCCCAGGCGCGGCACGATCGCGCAGCCGAGCCCGGCCGCGACCAGCGCGAGCTGGGTGGGGTACTCGTCGGCCATGGAGGCGATCTCCGGCTCCAGCTCGGCGCTGCGCAGCGTGAACACCAGCCAGTCGTGGCAGATGGTGCCGGGCGAGGAGCTGATCCACCGCTCGCCGCAGAGCGCGGACAGCTGGATCTCCCGTTCGCCGGCCAGCGGGTGGTTCGCGGGGAGCGCCACGTCGGCGATGTCCTCGAGCAGCGTCTTCCTGGACAGGCCGTCGGGGATGGGCATCGGCCGGTTGAGCCAGTCCTGCACGACCACCAGGTCGAGCTCTCCCCTGGCGACCTCGCGGACCACCCGTTCAGGCTCGCGCTCGTACAGTTGCACCGACAGGTCGGGGTGGCGCTGCCGGAGCTCGGCGAGGGTGAGCGGCATCAGGCCGCGGGCGGCGGTCGGGAACGCGCCCACGTTGAGCCTGCCGACGACCTGGCCGCGCAGCGCCTCGAAGTCGGCTTCGGCGGTCTCGACCAGGGCGAGGATGCGCTCCGCGTGCTCGGCGAGCAGCCCGGCGGCGTCCGTCAGCCGCACCCCGCGCCCGTTGCGCTCGACCAGCCGCGCGCCGGTCTCCCGCTCCAGCTTGGCTATCTGCTGCGACACGGCCGAGGGGGTGACCATCAGCGCGTCGGCGGCGGCTCCGACGGAGCCGTAGACGTGCACGGCGTGGAGGGCCTTGAGCCGGTTGAGGTCCAACATGTAAGCGAGTCTAAAGCGTTAAGCGTAGAAAGTCTCGCTTGTCCTTCACTCTGTAGCGTTGGAAAATAGTTGCATGCGAATCCTTAAGCCGAAGCAGAAGTCGTTCCAGTCCACCTCGTACCTGAAGACCCTCGCCGAGCAGGCCCGCGAGCAGCGCGCCGCCCGGGTCCGCAAGGCCGCCTAGATCCCCGCATGAACCCCGGGGCCGAGCCGCGATCCACAGGATCGCCGTGAACACGCTGAGACCCCCTCATCTGGCGCTCGCCATCGGGCTGGCCGCCGTCTGGGGGGTCAACTTCGTCGTCATGCAGGTGGGGCTGGAGCACTTCCCGCCCCTGCTGTACGCGGGCCTGCGGTTCGCGATGGCGGCCTTCCCCGCCCTGCTCCTGGTCGGCCGCCCGGCCGTGCCCTGGCGCTGGATCGCCGCGGTCGCCGCCACGACCGGAGCCGGCCAGTTCGCCCTGCTGCTCGTGGGCATGCGGGCCGGCATGCCGGCCGGGCTGACCTCGCTGGTCCTGCAGATGCAGGTGCTGTTCACGATCCTGTTCGCGGTGACGCTCCTCGGCGAGCGCCTCACCGCGCGCCGGGTGACGGGCCTGGCCGTCGCGTTCGGCGGCCTGGCCCTGGTGGCGCTCGACTTCGGCGCCTCCGGCCCGATCGGCGCCTTCGCCCTGTGCGTCGCCGCCGCCGCGGCCTGGGGCCTCGGCAACATCGCCCAGCGCAAGGCCGCCCCGCCCGACTCGCTGCGCTTCATGGTCTGGGTCAGCGCCCTGTCGTCGCCGCCGCTCCTGCTCCTGTCACTCTGGCTGGAGGGCGTCCCCACCCTGACGGCCCCGCTGGAGGGCTGGCTGTCCCTCCTGTACGTGGCCTTCGTCTCGACACTCGTCGGCTTCGGCGTCTGGGGCTTCCTCCTGCGCCGCTACGACGCCTCCACCGTCGCCCCCTACACGCTCCTCGTGCCGGTCTTCGGCATGACCTCGGCCGCCCTCTTCACCGGCGAGCCCTTCACCTGGCTCCGCATCGCCGCCGCCGTCCTCATCGTCACCGGCGTCCTGTACGCGGGCACCCGCCCACGCCGTCGGATCGCGGAACCACGTGCCCGCGAACCAGGGAAAGCCACGCTCGCGAAATAGCGACTCAGGGCACGGCAGATCAGGGAAAAGTGCCCCGGCTCGCTGCAAGCCGGCTTAAGGAGCTGCTCAACGAGCTGCGGATCGTCGTCGTCAACGGCCCACGCCAGTGCGGCAAGACGACGCTCCTGCAGTCGTGCAGGCGCTTCGGTGACGCCACTTTCGCCACTCTCGACGACCCGTCACAGCTCGCGATCGCCCGCGACGATCCCCGGACCTTCGCCCGCCAGCAGCCGCAGCCCGTCATCATCGACTAGATCCAGCGCGCCGGCGACCCCTTGGTTCTGGCCATCAAGCAGGTCGTGGACGAGGACTGGCGCCCCGGCCAGTTCGTCCTCTCCGGATCTACCCGATTCCTCAGTGTGCCCACCCTGTCGGAGTCTCTCGCGGGACGGGTGGTCTTCGTCGATCTGTGGCCATTCGCCATGGCCGAACGCACCGGCGGCACCGGCGGCTTCTGCGACCAGGTGTTCGCCGATCCAACGTCGGTAACCGAGCGGCGGTCAGCCTGGACGCGGGAGGACTACCTCCGGCTGATCTGCCAGGGCAGCTATCCCGAGGTCCTCCGCCTCAGCTCCCCCCTCGCCCTGAGTAATTGGTTCCACGGCTACCTCGACACCGTGATCTCCCGCGACATCCGGGAGTTCGCGCACGTCGGCAAGGCCGGCGCGATCCCCGATCTGATCGCGCTGGTCGCCGCCCGCGCGGGCGGGCAGCTCGTCCTGGCCCAGCTCGCCAACAGTCTCGGGCTCGACGCGGCGACCGTCCGCTCCTATCTCGCCTACCTGGAGACGGTCTTCCTCGTCGCCTCCGCCCCGGCCTGGTCGAACAACTTCTCCTCCCGGGTGACGCACGCTCCGAAGACCTATGTGACCGACAGCGGTCTGGCTTCCCATCTACTGGATGTGGACGCCGACGCCCTGCTGGCCCCAGGCCACCCGGCACTCGGCGGGCTACTCGAAACGTTCGTCTTCGCCGAGTTGCTCAAACTGACGACGTTCGCCCAGCGGCACGTCGCCCTGCGCCACTACCGAGACCGGGACAAACGCGAGGTCGACTTCATCCTGGAACGCCGGGACGGCACGGTCATCGGCATCGAGGTCAAGGCTTCGGCCACGCCGAAGCCGGACGACGCCCGGTATCTGCGCTGGCTGCGAGACAACCTGGGCGACCGCTTCCGCGCCGGGTACGTGCTCCACCTCGGCGACACGAACCTGCCGTCGGGCGACCGGATCTTCTTCACCCCGCTGTCGGCCCTCTGGGACCACGCGGCACCAACGAGTCTCACCCCGCCGTTGCCTGCCTCACGTGTTCCGGTTAGACCCGCCTCACACTCGGGGGTGCAGGGGGCCGGGAGGCCCCTTGCCAAGGGGAGCTGGGCTCCCCGCTGAGAGGAGCCCGAGCTCGGTGGCGCGGAGCGCCCGGGGGGCCAGGACCTTGGCCGGGAGGGCCTCTGTCACGTGCGGGTCAGAGGGCCGCGGCGGCGGCCTTGGCGGCGGCCGGGAGGGCGTCGGCCACCAGGCTCAGCGCGTCGTCGTCGTGGGAGGCGGACAGGAACCACGCCTCGTACGCCGACGGCGGCAGGTAGACGCCCTGGTCCAGCATCGAGTGGAAGAACGCCTTGTAGGCCGCGGTGCTCTGGGTCTGGGCGTCGGCGAAGTCCGTGACCTGCCGGTCGGTGAAGAAGATGGAGAACAGGTTGCCCGCCGTCTGCAGCCGGTGCGGCACGCCGGCGGCCGTCAGCGCCGAGGTGGCGGCCTCGGCGACGGCGCGGGCGGCGGCGCCGACCTCGGCGTAGGCGGCGTCGTCGAGCGCGCGCAGCGTGGCCAGCCCGGCGGCGCAGGCCAGCGGGTTGCCCGACAGAGTGCCCGCCTGGTAGACGGGACCCTCCGGAGCCAGATGCGCCATGACGTCGGCGCGCCCGCCGAACGCCGCCGCCGGGAGCCCTCCGCCCATGACCTTGCCGAACGTCATCAGGTCGGCCTCGACCGGGTCCAGCCCGTACCATCCGGAGCGCGAGACGCGGAAGCCCGTCAGGACCTCGTCCACGATGAGCAGCGCCCCGTGGCGGGTGCACAGCTCGCGCAGGCGGCTGTTGAAGCCGTCGAGCGGCGGCACGATGCCCATGTTGGCCGGGCACGCCTCGGTGATGACGCAGGCGATCTCCGCCGCCTCGAAGGCCTGCTCGACCAGGTCGATCGCGTTGTAGGGCAGCACGATCGTGTCGGCAGCCGAGGCGCCGGTCACGCCAGGCGTGTCGGGCAGCCCGAACGTGGCCACCCCCGACCCGGCCGACGCCAGCAGCGCGTCGACGTGACCGTGGTAGCAGCCGGCGAACTTGACGACCTTGGACCGGCCGGTGAACCCGCGGGCCAGCCGCACCGCGCTCATCGTCGCCTCGGTGCCGGAGCTGACCAGCCGCACCTTCTCCACGGGCGCCACCCGGGCCACGATCTCCTCGGCCAGCTCGACCTCTCCCGGGGTCGCGGTCCCGTACGAGAAGCCGCGCGAGGCCGCCTCGGCCACCGCCTCCACGACCGCGGGGTGCCGGTGACCCAGGATCATCGGACCCCACGAGCACACCAGGTCGACGTAGCGGTTGCCGTCGGCGTCGGTGATGTAGGGCCCCTGGCCGGAGACCATGAAGCGCGGCGTGCCGCCGACCGCGCCGAACGCGCGGACCGGAGAGTTCACCCCGCCCGGCACGACGGCGCTGGCGCGGGCGAACAGATCGTCGGAGTTCTTTGTACGGCTCACGCGAAACAGGTTAGTCGGCGAGCCACTCCAGCACGCGGAGCGGGTCGGGGAGCGGGCGGCCGTCGGGGGTGCGCAGCCAGGAGACGGGCTGTCCGGTGGTGAGGGTGGACGGCGGGGCGAGGACGTAGCTGTCGCGGCAGTGCCAGCGCAGGCCAGGCGTGTCCTCGATGGTGGCCGGGTCGCAGTCGAGCTGACAGGACCACCACTCGTCCTCGTCGTCGGGGTTGCCGCGGGTGGCCACATAGAACAGGACCCGGTCGCCGTTGGCGGCGACCGGGCCTGAGGGAGCTCCGGCGGCGTCGATCCTGGCGAGGGCCGACAGTCCGGTGGAGAGCGGCACGTCGAACACGTCGAACACGCGTCCGGTGGGCAGGATGACGTTGGCCTCGGGGTCGTTGCGCCACCAGCGGGTGAGCTGCGCCGTGTCGGTCGTGGCCTGCATGTTCCAGGCGGGCGACAGCGGGTGGGCGCCCGGGTCGGGACAGCCGACGCGGTCACACGAGCAGGCGCGGGGGCCGTTGCGCAGCGGGTGAGCGCCCGGCACGGCCGGCCATCCCAGAGCGGCGTAGCCGAGGACGGCGTCGAGCCGCGAATGCCGCGGTTTCCTTCTGGTACGGCGAGCCAGAGGTACCCCCACCATGGTGTCTCCCGTCGAAGTCACCGTGCCTGAGGCAGTCCCGTCTCCTGGCCTGGCGCACACGCGGGACACACCAGCACGTCTTATGGCACTCTAACGCACACGTCTCAGGACATGACCCGAACCCCATGGTTAGAGGCGGCGTGCCACCTCGGTCGCCCAGTAAGTGAGGATCAGGTCGGCCCCGGCGCGCTTGATCGACACCAGCGACTCCATGATCATGCGGTCGCGGTCGACCCAGCCGTTGGCGGCGGCGGCCTCGATCATCGCGTACTCGCCGCTCACCTGGTAGGCGGCGACGGGCACGTCCACCTCGTCACGGAAGCGGCGGATGACGTCGAGGTAGGCGAGCGCGGGCTTCACCATGACGGCGTCGGCCCCTTCGGCCAGGTCGAGCCTGGCCTCGCGGAGCGCCTCCTCCAGCGGGCCCGCCGGGTCCTGCTGGTGACTGGCCCGGTCGCCGAACTGGGGCGCGCACTCGGCGGCGTCCCTGAACGGCCCATAGAAGGCCGAGGCGTACTTGGCCGTGTAGGCGAGGATCGGGACGCCGGTGAACCCGTCGGCGTCGAGCGCCGCCCTGATGACCCCGACCTGGCCGTCCATCATGCCGCTCGGCGCCACCATCTGGGAGCCGGCCCTGACCTGCGCGACCGCGATGGACGCGTAGCGCTCCAGGGTGGCGTCGTTGTCGACCTCGCCGCTCTCGGTGAGGATGCCGCAGTGGCCGTTGTCGGTGAACTCGTCGAGGCAGGTGTCGGCCATCACCACGATGGCGTCGCCGACCTCGGCGCTCACGTCGCGCAGCGCCACCTGCAGGATGCCGTCGGGGTCGTCGGCGGCCGAGCCGCGGGCGTCCTTGACGGCGGGCACGCCGAACAGGATCAGCCCGCCGACGCCGGCCTCGGCCGCGTCGAGCGCGGCCTTCCGCAGCGAGTCGCGGCTGTGCTGGTAGACGCCGGGCATGGAGCCGACCGGGTGGGGCTCCGCGATGCCCTCCTTGACGAACAGGGGCAGGATCAGGTCGGCGGGGTGCAGGCGGGTGCCGGCCACCATCCTGCGCAGCGCCGGGGTGCGGCGCAGCCTGCGCGGGCGGGCGACGGGGAACTCGGCGCTCACTTGGCCCTCCTTCTGGCGCCCCTGCGGTTCTGGGACGGCTTGCGCGGGGTGTCGCCGGCGGAGAGCGCCGCCGACCGCTGCTTGGCGCCGAACTCCGCCAGCGCTGTCGCCAGGGCCGAGGCGGAGGGCTTGCTCGCCATGACGTCCACGCGCAGCCCGAACTCCTCGGCCGTCTTGGCCGTCTGCGGCCCGATCACGGCGATGATCGTGACGTTGTGCGGCTTGCCGGCGATGCCGACGAGGTTGCGTACGGTCGAGGACGAGGTGAACAGCACGGCGTCGAAACCGCCGCCCTTGATCGCCTCGCGGATCGGGGCGGGCGGCGGCGCGGCCCGCACGGTGCGGTAGGCGGTGACGTCGTCGCACTCCCAGCCGAGCTCGGTGAGCCCGGCGACGAGCGTGTCGGTCGAGATGTCGGCCCTGGGCAGCAGCACCCGGTTGATCGGGTCGAGCATCGAGTCGTACGGCGGCCACTCGTCCACGAGCCCTTCCGACGACTGCTCGCCGGAGGGCAGCAGGTCGGGCCGGACGCCGAACTCGATCAGCGCCCGCGCGGTGGCGTCGCCGACCGCGGCGACCTTGAGCCCGGCGAAGGCACGCGCGTCGAGCCCGTACTCCTCGAACTTCTCCCGCACCGCCTTGACGGCGTTGGCGCTGGTGAAGGCCACCCACTCGTAGCGGCCGGTGACCAGGCCCTTGATGGCGCGGTCCATCTGCTGCGGGGTGCGCGGCGGCTCGACCGAGATGGTCGGCACCTCCTCCGGCACCGCGCCGTACGAGACGAGCTGCTCGGACAGGGCCTGGGACTGCTCCCTCGTGCGCGGGACCAGCACCCGCCAGCCGAACAGCGGCTTGGTCTCGAACCACGACAGCGTGTCGCGCATGCGGACGGCCTCGCCCACCGTGATCAGGGCGGGCTCGGCCAGCGCGGCGTGCTTGAGGTCGGCCTGCAGCCTGCCGAGGGTGGACACCACGGTGTGCTGCTCGGTGGTGGTGCCTGAAGCGGTGACGGCCACCGGAGTGGTGTCGGGCCTGCCCCCGCCGATCAGCGCCTTGCCGATGGCCACGGCCTCGGGCAGGCCGTTGTAGATGACGAGCGTGCCGGGGCAGGCGGCGTGGGAGGCCCAGTCCTGCTCCCGGGCGGCGTCGACGACGCGGAACTCCGGCGTCGACATCGCGGAGGGGATGCCCGCGTAGGCGAGCACGGCGGTCGCTGACGGCACGCCGGGCACGATCTCGAAGTCCACCTCAGCCGCGGCGCAGGCCGCGACCTCCTCGGAGACCGAGGAGAACAGCATCGGGTCGCCCTCGCACAGGCGCACGACGAGCCGGCCGGCGGCGGCGTGGCCGAGGTAGTCGCCCTCGGTCACCTCCACCTCGGGCCGGCTGTGACGGAGCAGGGACCGGTGGGCCTCCACACCCGGCACGACGACGTCTGCCTTGCCGAGCAGCTCGGCGCCACGCAGCGTGAGGAGGTTGGGATCACCGGGCCCGGCGCCAACGAACGCGACGAAACCGGAGGTAGGACTATCGGAGCTCAATGGGAATGCTCCCCCATCAATCTGTCGGCCCCTTCGCGAAGCATCTCGGCCGCGAGCCGGCGACCCAGATCTTCCGCCTCCGAAGGAGAGCCGGCGGTGGACTTGCGCACCGCCTGACGGCCGTCGACAGCGACGACCGCGGCGGTCAGGTTGAGAGTCTGCCCGTCATCGAGCCCGAAAGCACCCACAGGGGCAGAGCAGCCCGCTTCGAGCGCGGCCAGGATGGCCCGCTCGGCGGCCACCGCGGAGCGGGTCCGCGGGTCGTCGAGCTGACCGAGGAACTCGACCATGTCGGCCCGGTCGGCGAGGCACTCCACGGCCAGCGAGCCCTGGCCCGGGGCGGGCAGCACCCGGTCGACCTCGAAGATCTCGGCGATCTCGGCGGTCCGCCCGATCCTGGTGAGACCGGCCGAGGCGAGCACGACCGCGTCCAGCTCGCCGGCGGCGATCTTGCCGATGCGGGTCTCGGCGTTGCCGCGGATCGGCACGTACTCCAGGTCGGGACGGAGCGCGCGGAGCATGGCGACGCGGCGCGGCGAGCCCGTGCCGACGCGGGCGCCCGACGGCAGGTCGGCGAACTTGGCCGGGCCGACGAGCGCGTCGCGGTGGTCGTGGCGGGTGGGGAGCGCGGCCAGCTCGATACGCGGGTCGGGCTTGGTCGGCAGGTCCTTCAGGGAGTGGACGGCGAAGTCGATCTCGCCTTCGAGCAGCTTGTCGCGCAGCGCGCTGACGAACACGCCGGTGCCGCCGAGCTGGGCCAGGTGGGCCTTGCTCACGTCGCCGAACGTCGTGACGCCGACGAGCTCGATGGCGCGTCCGGTGTGTTCTGTGTAGGCGTCGGCGACCATCCGCGACTGCGTCGTGGCCATCAGGCTGCGACGGGTGCCCAGCTTCAAGGGCTGCGGGGTCACAGCTCTACCTCCCTTACGGCTTCGGGCATCTTCGGATCCAGGTCGAACAGCTCGCGCAGCGCTTCCGCATAATGATCGCCTCCAGGAGAGGTGGCGAGCCGCTTGACACGCACAGTGGGCTCGTGCAGCAGCTTGTCGACGACCCTCTGCACGGTCAGGGTCACCTCGTCCCTGGTCTTCTCGTCCAGGCCGGGCACCCTCATCATGAGCCTGCCCAGCTCGGACTCGACCACCCCCGCGGCCTTGCTGCGCAGCGCCACCACCGTCGGGGTGACGCGGGAGGCGCGGGCGGCGTCGAGGTAGGCGGTCAGCTCCTCGGCGAGGAGCCAGCGCGCGGAACGCACCGCGTCGCCCTCACGGTAGCCGATGCCTGACTCGTGGATGGTCTCCAGGTCGACCAGGGTGACGCCTGGGACGGCACGGACGGCCGGGTCGATGTCGTGGGGCAGCGCCAGGTCGAGCAGGAACGCGCCGCGCGTCACCATGTCGGCGGTGATCACGTGGCGGCCGGCGCCGGTGCAGGTGATGACGAGGTCGGCGTCGGCCAGTTCCTGGCTGACCGCGTCGAACGCCACCGCCCGGCCGCCGACGGACGCGGCCAGCCGGGCGCCGCGCTCGTACGTACGGTTGGCGATGACGATGTCGGTCACCCCTGCGCGCGCGAGCGTCACGGCGGCCAGGGAGCTCATCGAGCCCGCGCCGACCACCAGCGCGCGCCGTCCGGCCAGCTCGCCGGCCAGCGCCAGGCCGGCGCTCACCAGGGAGGCGCCGGCCTTGTCGATGCCGGTCTCGGTCTGGGCCCGCTTGCCGACCCGCAGCGCGTGCTGGGCCAGTTCGTTCAGGGTGGCGCCGACGGTGCCGTGCTTCTGGGCGAGCTTGAGCGCCTGGCGCACCTGGCCGAGGATCTGGCCCTCGCCGACCACCATCGAGTCGAGGCCGCACACGACGGAGAACAGGTGCTCGACGGCCTGCTCCTCATAGTGCACGTAAAGGTGCGGGGTCAGCTCGTCGACGGGCACGCCGGAGTGGCGGCTGAGCAGCCCGGTGACGGCGGAGACGGCCGCGTGGAAGCGGTCGACGGCGGTGTAGACCTCGACCCTGTTGCAGGTCGAGACCACGAAGGTCTCCGCCACGCACAGGTCTTCCTGCACGTCGTGCAGCAGCTTGGTCAGCGCGTCGCCGGTCACGGACACGCGTTCCAGCATGGCCACCGGGGCGGTCCGGTGGCTCAGGCCGATCGCCAGAACGCTCATTGCGTGTCCACTGCCATGAGTGGCCCCCCAGCCTTGCGTTGCTCGTGGAACGCCAGAATCTGCAGCTCGATGGAAAGGTCGACCTTCCGGACGTCGACGGTGTCCGGGACGGTGAGGACCACCGGAGCGAAGTTGAGGATGCTGGTGACGCCAGCCGCAACCACACGATCGCACACTTCCTGTGCCGCCGCCGCCGGTGTAGCCAGAACCACGATCGAGACTCCACGCCGCTTGATCGCGGCTTCTAGCGCATCAATATGTTCAACATTCAACCCCGCAATGGTGTCGCCCACGACTTCGGGGTCGGCGTCGAACATCGCGGCGACGCGGAAACCCCTGGAGACGAAGCCGCCGTAGTTGGCCAGCGCGCGGCCGAGGTTGCCGATGCCGACGATGGCGACGGCCCAGTCTTGGGTCAGGCCCAGCTCACGGGAGATCTGGTAGACGAGGTACTCCACGTCGTAGCCGACGCCGCGGGTGCCGTAGGAGCCCAGGTGCGACAGGTCCTTGCGGAGCTTGGCCGAGTTGACCCCGGCCGCGGAGGCGAGGTCCTCCGAGCTGACCGTCGCGATCCCCCGCTCCGCCATCAAGTGCAGCGCCCGCAGGTACAACGGCAGCCTGGCGACCGTAGCCTCGGGGATGCCGCGATCGCGGGGGTGGGACGGACTCTTCACCTGCGGGAGCTCCAGGGGAACGGGCGGCGGTGAGCCGCGTGGCGGGATGGAACCGTCTTTCAGGTTAATCCCTTTGTGAACCGATGCACAAAGTCAGCGCTCTGGCAAGGGGCGCTACGGTGGGTGACATGCATCGCATCACCCTCATCGGCAAGCCTGGCTGTCACCTGTGCGAGGACGCCCGGGAGATCATCGCCCGGGTCGCCGGCGAGCTGGGCGTACCGTGGTCCGAGGTGAACATCGAGACCTCCGACGAGCTGCGCGAGCGCTACTGGGAGATGATCCCGGTGACCCTGGTCGACGGTGTCCAGCACGACTTCTGGCGTGTCTCCGAAGACCGGCTGCGCGCGGCCCTGGCCGACTAGAACATCACCGTCTAGAACATCACTGTCTAGAACATCACTGTCTAGAACATCACTGTCGGCAGCGGCACGACCTTGGCCGCGCTGATGTCCAGCTCGATGACGTTGGTGGCGAGCACCATCGCCTGACGCTCGCTGACGAACCGCTCGACGTGCGGCTGGCGCTGGTGGTCGCGGTAGGCCACCTCGTCGCGGTAGATCTCGTAGACGATGCGCTGCAGGGGCGCCGACTTGACCGCGTGACAGGCGTACACCAGCGTGTCGGGCTCGCCCCTGCGCACCGCCTCGACGGTCTGCTCGGCCAGCCGGTCGAACGCGGCGCCGGCGCCGTCCATGAGCGTGAAGACGGTGAGCATGCCGTAGATGTTCGGCGACAGCCTCCCGGAGGAGCCCTGCCCGGCCGGCTGGGCAGCGGGCTGAGCGGGGGGCTGGAGGGTGGGCTGCGGGCCGGTCACCGGCACGCGCGGCGCGAACACGTCGGCCCCCGGGTAGAAGGCGCCGGTGGCGGGCCCGTCGGCGGCCATCGGCGAGGACTGGGGCGGCCTCGCGTGGTCCGTGCGGCCGTTCATCACGTATCCGGTCGAGGGGCCGGCGTCGGCCGGCGGCATGCGGGCCGCGTAGCCGGTCTCGGGCGGGCCCATGCGCCCGGTCTCCCCCGTGGACGGGCCCCGGCCGCCCGACGTCATCCGGGCCGCGTAGTCGGTCTCCCCGGTCGCTCGGTACTCGGCCACCAGGTCGCCCAGCCCGGACCGGCGCGGCCGCGGCGGGATCTGGGCGTGCCCCTGCGGGCTCGCGGTGACGGGCTCGGGCTCCGTCCTCCGCCCCACCGGCCGCCGCTCCTCCAGCGGCTCGTCGTCGAAGTCGTCGTCGTCCTCGTACGGGGCCAGCGGGCGCAGCACCGTGTACCAGATCGCGGCGGCGGCGACGACCAGCAGCACGGTCGTGAACACGCCGGGCACCGAGAACCGCATCGCGCCCACCAGGGCCAGCCCGGACGGCACGACGACCAGCGACGCGTGCAGGTTGTCGGTGTCGTACTCGTCGCCGTCGCGCCACCGCAGCGCGGCGATCACCACGCCGGCCGCCATGATCAGGGCGGTCAGCACGTGCGCGCCGATCAGCAGGTAGTGGGGGAATATCGCCCAGTGGTCGCCTCCCGTGGGGAGGGTCTTGCCCATCTCGTCGGAGATGAGCGGGTCGACCATGAGGATCACCGAGGCCGTGACCGTGTAGGCGATGCCGAACAGCCACGCCACGAACCTCGGCGGCGTCTTCTCCGACAGGAGCTGAACCAGCCCGACCGCCATCCAGAGCGGCGCCACCAGCGACCCGGTCAGCTGGTAGATCCTGAACGTGGCGGCCCCGAACCCGACCAGATGTCCGATCCCGATCACGCCGAGTGACAGGCACAGCGCCGCGGCCGCGACGGTCCAGGCGATCAACCAGCCCTCTGGCTCCTCACGCAGCCGCCTGACCAGGGCGCCGGTGGCGATGGCGGCCAAGAGCGAACCTGCGAAAGCGATGACGGCGACGAGGATCTCCATGGTGTCTCCCATGCTGCCGGACAAAGCCTCCGAGCCGGTAGCCGAAGAGGGAACGGGTTGGACCACACCGTATCTGCCGCTTACTGGAAGTCATGCCATGGGCAAGTGGATTGTGCAATTTCCGGTTGATTTCTAGAGTGTTCGAGCACGCCGCACCCTTACCCGTAGGGATTCCGGATGCCTGACTCATGGCCGTTCTCCGGGTTGCTCGCGCCGGCCGTCGCCGCGCCCGCCCGGACGACCGAGCCTGACGTGCGCGAAAACCGTGACACGACCGCCGCCGACGACGACCTGCGCACCCTGGTGCTGCATGCCAAGACCGGAGATTCGGACGCCTTTGGCACGCTCTACGACCGATATGTGGACCTCGTCTACCGCTACATCTATTTCCGGGTCGGTTCCCACCCGCTCGCCGAGGACCTGACCAGCGAGACCTTCCTGCGCGCGCTCCGCCGGATCACCGACTTCACCTGGCAGGGCCGCGACTTCGGCGCCTGGCTCGTGACGATCGCCAGGAACCTGGTGACCGACCATTACAAATCCGGCCGCTACCGGCTGGAGATCTCCACCGGCGAGGTGCTCGACGTCCCGCTCGACGGGGCCCACATCCCGGAGAACGCGGTGGTGAACGCCATCATCAACGACCGGGTGCTGCGCGCGGTCCGCGATCTCAATCCGGAACAGCAGGAGTGCGTGGTGCTGCGTTTCCTGCACGGCCTGTCCCTCGCGGAGACCGCGCTGATCATGGGGAAGAAGAGTGGAGCGATCAAAGCGCTGCAGTTCCGGGCCGTGCGCGCGCTGGCCAGAGCGCTCAAGCACGACCTTGCGTAACCCGCTGCCACGCACCGTCGTTAGGCAGGTGTCACGGCAACGCCGCCAGGCGTCGAGGGAGCGGTCATGAACAGGGCGCGCAGATCGCGCGAACGGGTGCTCGGCCATCTCACCGAGCTGAGCGGGCTCCCGCTCGGCGGTGGTCCCGACCCGGCCTTCCGCGAACGCCTGCGCGCCGATCTCGCCTCCGCCGACCGTGCCTCCTCCCGTGCCGCCTCCCGTGCGGTCTTGCGTGCCGCCACGCCCGCCTCCGGCCCGCCGCCGCGGCGCGGCAGGCACGCGCACCGGCGGCCCCGGCGCAGGCGCCCCTGGCTCGGGCAGCTCGCCTCCGCCGGGGTGGCCGTCACCATGATGGTGTCGATGATCTCCACCTACCGGGCGGTGCCCGGCGACACGCTGTACCCGCTCAAGCGCGCCGCCGAGAGCACGCTCGTCCGTCTCAGCACCGACGACGTGGTACGGGCCGAGCGCGAACTGGTGTCGGCCAACACCCGCGCCAGGGAGGTCGCCCAGCTGCTCGGCGAGGCCGGTGAGGGCCCGCTGGTGGGCCGGACGCTCAAGGAGATGGAGCAGTCGACCCGCGCGGGCGTCACCCGGCTGGAACGGGCCGAACCCCGCTCCCCCAAGATCAGCGAGTTCGCCGAAGAGCAGAAGAACATGGTCGAGCCGATGATCGAGCAACTCGACGGTGACGAGCACGACCAGGCCGTCGGGTACCTCGACTACATCGAAGGTCTCGTGCCCCCATCTGGGTAAGCTGAAGCGCATGTGGCGGGTAATACGACGACGGCACGGTGCCCAGGCCGAGATCGCCGGCGAGGCCGCGGCGGCGGCAGCGGTCGTCGTGCCGCCGGCCGAGCCCGATCTGGAGGCGGCGGCCTTCTTCGACGTCGACAACACCATGATGCGCGGCGCCTCCATCTACCACTTCGCCAGGGGCCTGGCCACCCGCGGCATGTTCGACACCGGCGACCTGTTCAAGTTCGCGATCGGCCAGGCGGCGTTCCGGCTGCGCGGCAGCGAGAACCCCGAGCACATCGCGGTCGCCCGCGAGACCGCGCTGGCGTTCGTCGCGGGCGCGAAGGTCGACGACGTGGTGCGGCTCGGCGAGGAGATCTACGACGAGGTCATGGCCGACCGCATCTGGGCCGGCACCCGCTCGCTCGCGCAGAGCCACCTCGACCGCGGCCAGCGCGTGTGGCTGGTGACCGCCACCCCCGTCGAGCTGGCCCGCGTGATCGCCCAGCGGCTGGGCCTGACCGGCGCGCTCGGCACCGTCGCCGAGACCAGCGAGGGCGTCTACACCGGCCGCCTGGTCGGCGACCTGCTCCACGGCCCGGCCAAGGCCGAGGCGGTGCGCGCGCTGGCCCGCCGCGAGGGCCTCGACCTGACGCGCTGCACCGCCTACAGCGACTCCTCCAACGACCTGCCGATGCTGTCGCTGGTCGGCAACCCGGTGGCCATCAACCCCGACAGCGAGCTGCGCGAGCACGCCAAGAAGCACGACTGGCCGATCAAGGACTTCCGCACCGGCCGGAAGGCGACGCTGACCGCGCTGCCCATCGCGGCCGGGCTGGGCGCGGTGGCCGGCGGGGTCGCCGCCGGCATCGCGCTGCGCAGGCTCTACCGCGACCGCTAGCGCAGCGAGGCGAACAACTTCTCCGCCTCGGGCTGCTTCCAGGCGATCCTGTTCCGGTCCTCCGGGTGGGGGATCCACGGCACCGTGACCAGCTTGACGGTGCTGTCGTGCAGGCTCATGGCGATCCCGATCATCCGTTCGACGTCGAGCTCGGTGTCGGTCGTGACCGACTCGGCCACCACGGACGCCAGCCTCTTGAGCTTGGCGGGCTCGTCCAGGACCTGCCCGGCCTTCTTCGCCATGGCCCGGATGACGGTCTGCTGGCGCTTGATCCGGGCGATGTCGGAGCCGTCGCCGACGGAGCGCAACCGCATGTAGCCGACGGCCCGCTCGCCGTCCAGCAGGCTCTTGCCCGCCGGGAGCGTCAGCTTGGCCTTCGGATCGTCGACGGCCCGCTTCAGCGTCACCTCGATGCCGCCGAGCGCGTCGACGAGCCGCCCGAACCCGGCGAAGTCCACCTCCGCCATGTGGTCGATCCGCACGTCCGTCAGGCTCTCCACGGCCTTCACGGTGCAGGTCAGCCCTCCCCTGTTGTACGCGGAGTTGATCAGGTCGGTGCGGGCGGGCGCCGATCCGCAGGCGGGAAGCTGGACGAGCGAGTCGCGCGGGATGCTGACCGCCGTGGTCCGCTTCCTGTCGGCGGGCAGGTGCAGCAGGATGATCGAGTCGGTGCGCCCCTTGTCGTCGGCCATGCGCGGGGCCGACCCCTTGTCGGTGCCCACCAGCAGCACGTTCAGCGCCTCCGTCACCTTGGCGGGTCGCGCTCCCACCGGATGCTGCGCCGTCCGCCGCAAGTCCCCGAGCAGCAGCGCCGGCACCGCCACGGCGGCGACCGTGGCCACGGTGGCGACGGCGACCAGCCCGGCGGCCAGCCAGCCGAACCACCGGCGGCGCGGCCGGCCCTCCACCGCGCCCAGCAGCCGCTCCCGCTGGCGCACCAGCGTCGCCGGGGGTTCGTGCTCCAGCCGCCTGCCGAAGTCCCTGAGCAGCTTGAGGTCGTCCATCGTCACTCCTCTCCCAGCATCGGATTGGTGTCGCCGAGCGCCGCGCGGACCTTCCGCCTGCCCCTGTTGAGGCGGGAGCGCACGGTGCCGATCGGGACGCCGAGCGCCCGCGCGGCTTCCTCGTACGTGAGATCGCCCCAGGCGATGAGCAGCAGCACGTCGCGGTCCTTGGCGGGCAGCGCGGCCAGGGCGCTGGCGAGCCCGGGACCGGCGGCCTGCGCGGTCACCCCGGCGGCCACCCGGTCGGCCGGCGACTCCACGTCCGGTTCGACGGGTGCGCGCCGCAGGGCCCGGTAGCGGGCGGCCTCGGTGCGGTGGTGCCGGGAGACGAGCTTGGTGAGGATGCCGAACAGCCACGGCCTGGCGTCCGCGTGGGCGAGGTCGTAGCTTCCTCGGCGGGAGAAGGCCACCAGGAACGTCTCGCCGACGAGGTCCTCGGCGGGACCGCCGGGGCCCAGGCGGCGCGAGACGTACCTGTAGAGCATGCCGGAGTAGCGGTCGAACAGCTCGGCGAAGGCCTCGGGTTCGGTCAGCGAGGCGCTGATGAGCTCGGCGTCCGCATCCCGGGTGGCGGGTTGAGTGATCATCTCCGCCCTTCTGTGGGGGATCGGTCGGAGATGTCTTGCCACAACCCGCCGTCCGGGTTCACGCCGGGCGGCCGTCGCTAGAGGAAGGGCGGGAAGGCGTGGCCGCGGCGCAGCCTGAGCTGGTCGAGCATCTGCTGGATGACCTCGCGGACGCGGTCGGTGAGGTTGAACACCAGCATCGGGTCGTCGGCCGCGCCGGGATCGTACTCGTCCGTACGGATCGGCTCGCCGAACTCGATCAGCCACTTCGACGGCAGCGGCACCAGCCCGAGCGGGCCCAGCAGCGGGAAGAACGGGGTGATCGGCACGTAGGGCAGCCCGAGCAGCCGCGACAGGAACGGCACCTCGCCGATCTTCGGGTAGATCTCCTCCGAGCCCACGATCGCCGTAGGCACGATCGGCACCCCGGCCCTGATGGCGGAGGCGACGAAGCCGCCGCGGCCGAACCGCTGCAGCTTGTAGCGCTCGGAGAACGGCTTGCCGACGCCCTTGAAGCCCTCGGGGAACACCCCGACCAGCTCGCCCTTGCGCAGCAGCCGGTCGGCGTCCTCGCGGCAGGCGAGCGTGTGGCCGGTCTTGCGCGACAGGTGGCTGAGCAGCGGCAGCTGGTAGACCAGGTCGGCGCCGAGCAGCCGCAGCGCCCTGCCCGCCTCGTCGTGCAGGGCCACCTGCATCATCAGCGCGTCGACCGGGAGGGTGCCGGCGTGGTTGGCCACGACCAGCGCGCCGCCCTCCACGGGGACGTTCGCCACCTCCAGCGCCTCGACCCTGAACCAGTGGTGGTAGATCGGCCGCAGCAGCTCCAGCAGCACCTTGTCGGTCAGCTCGGCGTCGTAGCCGAACTCGTCCACCTCGTAGTCGCCGGTCAGCCGCCGCCGCAGGAACTCCAGCAGCCCGGCGAGCGGGCCGTCGTCGCCGGGGTCGCGGGGATAGGACGGGGCGGCGCTGATCGGGACGACCGTGGCGTCCTCCGCCTCGTGGGGAACGCTCACCAGCGGGCACCTCCGACGGCGTGCAGCCCCCGCGAGCTCAGGAAGTCGTCCAACGCCGCCGCGGTGGTGAACTTGGGCCGCCAGCCCAGCTCCGACTCCAGCGCGCCGGTGTCGACCGCGCGGCCGTGGCGCATCAGGCGGAGCTGCTCGGGCGAGTACTCGACCAGCCCGGCACTGCGCGCGACGTTGCCCAGCAGCTGGAACGCGGGCGACGGCATCGCCAGGGCCGGCCGCCCGGCCCGGCGCACGCACTGCGACAGCAGCAGCACGCCGGCCCCGGCCACGTTGAACGTGCCGGGGTGGTCTTCGGTTGCCGTCCGGCGCAGCACCTCGACCGCGTCATCCTCGTGGACGAACTGCAGCCGCGGGTCGAAGCCGAGCACCGTCGGCAGCACCGGCTGGGTGAAATATCGGGTCAGCGGCGAGTCGACGCCCGGCCCCATGAAGTTGACGAAACGCAGCAGCGAAACGCTGACGTCGGGACGCCGGCGCGCGAAACCCCGCACGTAGCCCTCGACCTCCACGGCGTCCTTGGCGTAGCCGTGGCTCGGGCTGTCGGGCGGCTCCAGGTCCTCGGTGAACACCGCGGGGTCACGGGGGGAGGAGCCGTAGACGGCCGTGGTGGAGCGGACCACCACGCGCCGCACGGTCGCCGACCGCTGGCAGGCGCCGAGCAGCTGCATGGTGCCGATGACGTTGTGCTCTTTCATGGCTGCCCGGCCGGTGCTCCTGGACGGAGCGCTCACCAGGCTCATGTGCACGACGGTGTCGATGTCGGCGGCCGCGAACACCCCGGCGATGTCAGGGCTGCGCAGATCCACCCGGACGAACTCGGTCCGGCCGAGGGGGATGCCGCCGTCTCGGGTGAGCGAGGGGGGCGGCACGGTGTCCACTCCGATGACACGGCTGATGTCAGGATCGGCGGCCAGAACGCTCGCCACCCGGGCGCCGATGTGGCGCGAGACCCCGGTGACGAGCACGGTGTGGGTCATCTGCGCCTCGCAGCTGCGTCGTCTACTTCTTGTTACGCCGCTGGATGCGCGTCTTCTTGAGCAGCTTGCGGTGCTTCTTCTTGGCCATCCGCTTGCGGCGCTTCTTGATCACAGAGCCCACGGGACCCCCAGGTCTTGGTAGCACGTCGAAAACAGCGTGCGAGCGCACGCAGGCTCACAGACTACCGGCGATCCATGGTAGATCGCCCCTTGGGGGTGAAAGCCCGGCCGCGCGCCGCGGCCGGGTCTCTCCCGCGACTGCATTCACGGCATGCCGCGGCACACCGCTACTCGTGACTCATCCGGCCTCGATGTAGGCCTCGCGAAGATAGTCGTGCACCGCCTGCTCCGGCACCCGGAACGAGCGGCCGACACGGATGGCCGGCAACTCTCCCGAGTGCACCAGTCGGTAGACAGTCATCTTCGACACTCGCATGACTGTGGCCACTTCAGCCACTGTCAGGAACTTCACCTCACTGAGAGGTCTTTCGCCTGCACCCATCGGACGCCTCTTCCGCACGTGTTTCCGGGTTATCCCCACTGGTGCCATTGCTCACGCACGTGTACTGCTGTCAGCGTAAGTCGGGACTCCGAGTGCGCAAACCCCCTAGTTTCTCAGCCGATGGATCCGCCTGTCAGGCGAATCCGCGAAAATGCTGGCCAGCCGCCCTCTTCAGCCGCCCGCACACCCGTTGGACCTGTCCAAACGGTCACCTATAAGAGTCGCCCACGCCTCATCAAAAGTTGGCAAAGTGACAGTGAGTCCCTCGGAATGCAGGGGCGAAACGACGGTATGAGGATGACCGATTTCAACTCATAGGGCAGCTGTGACTCGTGTGACGAGGCGCTCCGTGAGCGGTGCGTAGTAGCGGGGTAGCACGTTGTCGTCCAAAGGCACCACCACTTCGATCTTGCCCTCGGCCTCTCCCACGAAGAGGCCGGGGTCGTTGCTGTCGGCGAATGCCACAGTGGGCACTCCCGCCTCTCCCGCTGCCCCTGCCCACCCGTGGTCGGCGATAACCAGATCGGGCCGCTCGTCTCCCAGCTCGGCCAGCATGTGCTCCATCGGGGCCGCGTCGTGGGTGTGCACGAACGCGCCCTTGTCGTCGAGCATGGCCACGTCGCCGAGATAGCGGAGGCGGCGCGGGCGGCCGAACCCGGACCCCGCGTAGGTCCAGCCCTCGGCCGGGCACAGCAGCGTCGCCCCGCGCTCCAGCGCCAGCCGCGCCAGCGGCAGGTGGATGGCCAGCAGCCCGGTGGGGTGGCCGGTGGCGAACAGCAGCCGCGGGCCGGGCCGCGACAGCGCGGCGGCGATCCGGTCGGCCATGGCGTCGAGCGCGTCGACGGTGAGGTCGGGGTCGATCGTGTCCTGGCCCCAGCGGTGGCCCGGGTCGGCGACCACGCCCGCGGCCTTGGCCATGAGCGCGAGCACGTCGCGGAAGCGCCACGGCTGCTCGAACGTCAGCCCCAGCATGTAGTAGGGGTCGCGGTTGGCGAGCGAGCTGTAGTGGTCCAGGTTGTTCTCGCGGGAGGTCGCGACCTCCCCGGCGATGCGGGTCTGGACGAGATGCTCGCGGAGTCGATCGCGGCTCAGCACTGGTCTTCCTTAGGGCATCGGATCGAGGCCGTGCAGCGGGAACACCGCGTTTCTGGTCGCCATGATCGCACGGTCGATGGGGTCCGCTGGATCATAACCACCGGAGAGATCCTGGAATTCCGGGGTCCGTCCGTCGGTCATGGTCAGCGGCGGCAGCTCGCCCGTGCGCTCGCGTACGAGACGCCGCCAGGCCTCGCTGGTCGGCGTGGCCGGGTCGATCGGGTGGCCGGCGACCTCGGCGATCAGGTGGGTCCAGATCCTGGGCACCACCTGGACCAACTCGTAGCCCCCGCCGCCGGTCGCGATCCAGCGGCCGCCCGCCGTCTCGTGGGCCAGCCGGTGGAGGTAGGCGTAGGCGGTGCGCTGGCCGTCGACGCTCAGCATCAGATGGGCGAGCGGGTCGAGCGCGTGGCTGTCGCAGCCGTGCTGGGTGACCAGGATGTCAGGCCGGAACTCGCGCAGCAGCGGCGGCACCACCGAGTCGAAGGCGCGCAGCCAGCCGGTGTCGCCGCAGCCCGCCGGGAGCGCCACGTTGACGGCGGTGCCGTCGGCGCCGGTCTCGCCGGGGAACCCGGTGCCGGGGAAGAGCGTGCGCGGGCTCTCGTGCAGGCTGATCGTCAGCACCCGCGGGTCGTCGTAGAACAGCGCCTGCACGCCGTCGCCGTGGTGGACGTCGACGTCCACGTAGGCGACGCGGCCCGCGCCCTGCCGCAGCAGCCAGGCGATGGCCAGGGCGGGGTCGTTGTAGACGCAGAACCCGCTGGCCGTGGCGGCCATCGCGTGGTGCAGCCCGCCTGCCACGTTGACCGCGTGCCCGGCCGTACCCTCCCAGACCGCGCGGGCGGCGGCGAGCGAGGCGCCGGCGATCAGCGCGGACGCCTCGTGGACGCCCGCGAAGGCGGGGTTGTCGGACGTGCCGAGCCCCGCCGACAGGTCGGGCCGGCCGGTGGCCGAGACGCGCTTGACGGCCTCGATGTAGCCGGGGTCGTGCACCATCGCCAGCTCGTCGTCGGTGGCGGGCGCGCACGGCGCGACCTCGACCTTGTCGAGCACGCCGAGCTCCCTGGCCAGCGCCATCGTCAGCTCGACCCGGACGGGCGCCAGCGGATGGTCGGGGCCGAAGTCGTAGGAGATGAGGGCGTCGTCCCAGATGACCCGCGCCGGCTGGCTCATGCATGCTCCCGTTTCCTTCGCCTTGAGGTGACGTTACCGCAGCGTCAACGGCAGGCGTCCAGACACCTCCCCCGGCAATGGCGGAGAAAATTCCGTAACATCGGATCATGGGCGTTCGGCAGCGGGCCCGGGACGCGTGGTTGTTCTTACGACGCCCACGGGTCTTCGACGTCACGCTCGTGGTCGTGCTCGCCGCGCCGGGGGTCGTCGCCGCCCTCGCCATCTGGCTGACCCGGGGCGAGGGCCTGATCTTCGCCACGCTCTACCTGATCACCGTCCCGGTCCTGCTGATGCGGCGCGAGCGGCCGGTCCTGACCGCCGCCCTGCTGCTCGGGCTGGACATCACCGCCACCTTCCTCGGGGTCGCCTCCGGCAGCCCGATCCTGCTGATCGGCCTCTACAGCCTGGGCCGTTACCTGGACGGGCGCAGGGCCGCGATCGCCGGCGGCGCCGGCGCCCTCCTGTACGCGGCCGCGCTGATCCTCGTGGCCAGGCCGTCCCCGGCGGGCGACCCTCTGGGGATCCTGCTGGCGGGCCTGTTCACTGTCGGGATTCCGGTAGGGCTGGGCCAGTTCGTCCGGATCCGCGCGGAGCTGCGCGAGCGGGCGCAGCGGGAGGCGGCCGACTCGGCGGTGCGGGCCGAGCGGCGGCGCATCGCCCGTGAGCTGCACGACGTGGTGGCCCACCACCTGAGCGTGATCAACGCGCTGGTGGGCGGCGCCAGGGCCACGCTCCCGCCGGAGCAGGAGGTCGCCCGTGACGCCCTCCAGGGCGCCGAGCAGACGGCCCGCCAGGCGCTGGCCGAGATGCGCCAGCTCCTCGACGTGCTGCGGGCCGACGGCGGCGGCGGCGCCGACGCGGCGACCGGGGTGGGCACCGACCGGCTGCCCGCGCTGGTCGAGGAGGCGGGGACCGCGGGGCTGCCCGCCCGCCTGACCGTGCGGGGCGAGCCGGTGGCGCTGCCCACCGCGGTCGACCACGCGGTCTACCGGATCGTGCAGGAGGCGCTCACCAACACGCGCAAGCACTCGGTGGGCGCCCGCGCGACCGTGCGCCTGTCGTACGAGAGCGCGGCGATCGAGGTCGAGGTGCTCGACGACGGCGCGTCCAAGCAGCCGGCCGCCCCGGCCGGGTTCGGGCTCGGCGGCATGGCCGAGCGCGTGGCGCTGTGCGGCGGGCGGTTGTCGACCGGCCCCCGTGAGGAAGGCGGTTTCCGCGTGCACGCGCGCATCCCCCTGGAGAAGACGTGATCTCTGTGTTGCTGGTGGACGACCACGCGCTGGTCCGCAAGGGCTTCCGGCTGATGCTGGACGCGCAGCCGGACCTGACCGTGGTGGGCGAGGCGGGCGACGGCGCGGAGGCCGTGCGGCTCAGCGCTGAACTGCGGCCCGACGTGGTGGTGATGGACCTGCACATGCCCGGCCTGGACGGGGTGCGCGCCACGGAGCTGATCATCGGCGGGCAGCCCGGCGTGCGGGTGCTCGCGCTGAGCACCTTCGACCTGGACGAGAACGTGGTCGCGGCGCTGCGCGCGGGCGCCTGCGGGTTCCTGCCCAAGGACGTCTCGCCGGAGGAGCTGGTCGAGGGCGTGCGGGTGGTGCACAGCGGGGAGGCGGCACTCGCGCCCCGGCTGCTCACCCGGCTGATCGGCACGTTCGTGCGGGCTCCCGAGCCCCGGCGCTCCGCGTCGCGCGGGGCCGGCAGGCTGGACGCGCTCACCGACCGCGAGCGGGAGATCCTGACGCTGATCGCGCGCGGCCTGTCCAACGCGGAGATCGCCGCCGGGCTGGGCGTCTCCCCGTCCACGATCAAGAACCACGTGACGAGCCTGTTCGCCAAGATCGAGGTGCGCGACCGCGCCCAGGCGGTGATCGTGGCGTACGAGGCCGCGCTGGTCAGCCCGGGAGAGTAGGACCACGGTCCTATGGGGCCGGGCCGGAACCGTACCTCGGGCCGACGATAACGATCTTCAGGGCGATCATGCTGGGTCCATGACCGCGATTCGGGCAACCAACCTGAGCAAGCGCTACGGCAAGACCATGGCGGTGACCGACCTGTCGTTCGACGTGGAGCCCGGCCGGGTGACCGGGTTCCTGGGGCCCAACGGCGCGGGCAAGTCGACGACGATGCGCATGGTCCTCGGCCTCGACCACCCGTCGGGCGGGTCCGTGCTGGTCGACGGCAAGCCCTACCAGGAGCTGCGCCACCCGCTGCGCAAGGTGGGCGCGCTGCTCGACGCCAAGGCCGTCCACGGCGGGCGCAGCGCCCGCAACCACCTGCTGGCCATCGCGCAGAGCAACGGCATCCCGGCCGCCCGGGTCGAGGAGGTGCTGGAGCTCGTCGGGCTGGGCAACGTCGCCGGACGCCGCGTCGGCGGCTTCTCGCTGGGCATGTCGCAGCGGCTCGGCATCGCCGCGGCCCTGCTCGGCGACCCGGAGATCCTGCTCTTCGACGAGCCGGTCAACGGGCTCGACCCCGACGGCATCCTGTGGATCCGCACGTTGATGCGCGGGCTCGCCGCCGAGGGCCGCACGGTCTTCGTCTCCAGCCATCTGATGAGCGAGATGTCGCAGACCGCCGACCATCTGATCGTCATCGGCAAGGGCCGGCTGATCGCCGACACGAGCGTGCCGGAGTTCATCGGGCGCAGCTCGCAGGGCTACGTGCTGGTGCGCTCGCCCCGGCTGGCCGAGGTGGCCGAGCTGGTCAAGGTGGGCGAGCTCCACACCGACCACCTGCGGGTGACCGGGGTGTCGCCGCTGGAGATCGGCACGATGACCGCCAGGGCGGGGCTGCCGCTGGAGGAGCTGACGTTCGTCAAGCCCTCGCTCGAAGCCGCCTACATGGAGCTCACCAAAGACAGCTTGGAGTACACGTCATGACCGATGTCCTCCGGTCCGAGTGGACCAAGATCCGATCGGTGCGGTCCACGCTGTGGACCCTCGCCACCACCGTCGTGCTGATGCTGGGCGTCTCCGCCCTTCTCAGCGCCTCGGTCAGGAGCACGGCCGACGGGCCGGTCCCGGGCGAGCAGGCGATGATCGTCAGTTTGCAGGGCGCGTCGCTCGCCGCGCTGGCCATGGCCACCCTGGGTGTTCTGGTGATCTCCGGCGAATACCGCACCGGGGCCATCCGCACCTCGCTGATGGCCGTGCCCCGGCGGATGAGCCTGCTGACCGGCAAGATCGTGGTGTTCACGGCGGTCTCGCTGGTCGTCTGCCTGCTCGCGTCGGCCGGCGCGATCGGCGTCGGCTTGGCGATCTTCCAGCCGGCCTCCGTCGAAGCGGGCGAGATGGCGCGGTCGGCGCTCGGGTCCTCCCTCTACCTGACCGCGTGCGGGCTGTTCGGGCTGGGGCTGGGCACGCTGATCCGGCACACGCCGGGCGCGATCGTGTCGGCCATCGCGCTGATACTGGTGCTGCCCCCGCTGACCACCCAGCTCCCCGGCGAGTGGGGCAGGACCGTGTCCGAACACTTCACCACGAACGCCGGCGCGCTGATCGTGTCCGGCCAGAGCACCGGCTCCCTGGGCCCGTGGAGCGGGTTCGCGGTCTACCTCGTCTGGGTCGCCGCGGCCATGCTGGCGGGCGCCGTGCTGATGCGGCGGCGCGACGCCTGACCTCGGGTCAGCCCGACGCGAGCTCGCGGCCCCGGTCGCGGGCCGCTTCGATGGCCGCCAGGAAGGCCGCGCGCACGCTGTGGCGCTCCAGCTCGGCGATGGCCGCGATCGTGGTGCCGCCCGGGGAGGTGACCGCCTCGCGCAGGATCACCGGGTGCTCGCCCGAGTCGCGGAGCATGACGGCCGCGCCCACGATCGACTGGGTGACCATGTCGAGCGCCGCCGCCCGGGGCATGCCCAGCAGGATCCCGGCGTCGACCATGGCCTCCACCAGGTAGAAGAAGTAGGCCGGCCCGCTGCCCGACAGCGCCGTGGCGGCGTCCTGCTGCGACTCGGGGATGCGCAGCACCTTGCCGACCGGCCGCAGCAGGTCTTCGGTGCGCCGCAGATGGTCCTCCCCCGCGTACGCGCCCGCGGAGATCACGCTCATCGCCTCGTCGAACTTGATGGGCGTGTTGGACATGACCCTGACCACCGGCGTCTCGTGCCCCAGCCGCTGCTCCACGAAGGCCGTGGTGATGCCGGCCGCGGCGCTGATCACCAGGCGGTCGGCGGGCAGGTGGGGGGCGATCTCGTCGAGCAGCGCGCCCATGTCCTGCGGCTTGACCGCCAGGATGAGCGTGCCGGCCGACTTGGCGGCCTCGGCGTTGGAGACGGCGCGCACCCCGTAGGTCTCGGCCAGCGCCCGCGCCCGCTCCGGCCGGCGCACCGTGGCCAGCACGTCGCCCGGCTTGAACCCGGCCCGCAGCATCCCGGACAGCAGGGCCTCGCCCATCTTGCCGGTGCCGAGAATCGCGATCATCAGATGCCCCTCACGCATTAGACGCCGGTCGCAGCCTACCGGCGTCTCCGGTCAGCCCCGCGACAGCAGCGACCGGGCGAAGAACGCCAGGTTGGCGGGGCGTTCGGCGAGCCTGCGCATGAGGTAGGCATACCAGTCGGCGCCGTACGGGACGTAGACCCGCATCCGGGCGCCCTGCGCGGCCAGCCTCTCCTGCTCGTCCGGGCGCACCCCGTACAGCATCTGATACTCGAACCCGTGGTGGTCGCGCCCCTCCAGCACGGCCAGGGTGGCGGCGATGCCGATCAGCCGCGGATCGTGGGTGGCGACCATCGGATAGCCGGTGCCGCCCATCAGCACCCTGAGGCAGCGCGCGTACGAGCGGTCGATGTCGGCCGCCGAGGTGTAGGCGCCCGGCGCGGTGTAGGCCCCCTTGCACAGCCGCACCCTGGCCCCGTCCAGCTTGACGCAGCGCTCGGCCGAGTCGCGCAGGTAGGCCTGCACCACCACGCCCACGCCGGGGTGCTCCTTGCGCAGGGTGGTGTGGATGGAGTGGAGGCCGGGGATGGTGTCGTGCTCCTCGGCGTCGAGGGTCAGCGTGATGCCCCGCAGCGCGGCGGACTCGCAGATGGTGGCGGCGTTGTCGAGCGCGAGCTGCTCCGACAGCCGCAGCCCGAGCGCGGTGAGCTTGACCGACACGTCGGCGCCTTCGGGCAGCACCCGCAGCAGCTCCAGATAGGCCCGGACGGCACCCTCCGCCTGCGCCCTGTCGTGGACGTCCTCGCCCAGGTGGTCGACGGTGACGAGCAGGCCCCTGCGGGTCAGCTCGGCGACCGTGCGGGCGATGTCGTCGGCGACGTAGCGCCTGACCACGTCGCGGGTCAGCGGCGAGGTGGAGATGACGCGCTCGGCGCGCGCGCTCCGGGAGACGGCGAGTAGAGCCTGACGCAGCACGGCTCAACACTACTCACCGCGCCTGCGCCTGCCGCCCACTCCGGTGTCGCCGTACGGCCTGATTTCCCAAGGGGCCTCCACAACGGGGTCAACCGGCTGAACCGGAGGCCTGTCACATCCGTCGTAGGGGTTATGCGCACAGCGACAGCGACTCTCATCGCCGGATGTCTCGTCCTCGCCGCCGGGTGCGGCGCCGAGCGGCCCGCCGAGCAGGCCGCGTCCCCCGGGCCTGACACGCCGGTGTCCAGCACACCCGTGGCCGACGTGGTCACGACCACCCCGCCGGCCACGCCCAAGCCGGTCAAGCCGACGGGCGACGCGCTCAACCCGCGCAAGGTGCGCTTCACCGAGGCGACGCCGGTGTCGAAGGGGCGCCAGGTGCGGCTCACGTGGTGGTCAGGGGTGGAGCCGTGCACGGTGCTCCACCGGGTGAAGGTCAAGGAGACGAAGAAGCGGGTGACGGTCACCCTGTACGAGGGCACGTCGCCGAAGGCGAAGAACGTCTCCTGCATCATGATCGCCATCGAGAAGAGCACGACGGTCAAGCTCAAGTCCCCGCTGGGCAAGCGGAAGATCGTGAGCGGCGTATGACGGGGTAAGCGGGAACCCCTAGGGGAGATCTCAGGGGAACAGAACGCCCTTGTCAGGGGTTGAGTCGAGTACGCTCAAGGCGTTTGACAAAGCACGCCTCCATTCGTAGGTTGAGCGTAACCGACTCAACTTTGACTACAAGGACGTACTCATGGCACGTGCGGTAGGTATCGACCTGGGGACGACCAACTCCGTCGTCTCGATTCTCGAGGGCGGTGAGCCCACCGTCATCGCCAACGCGCAGGGCTCGCGGACCACGCCGTCCGTGGTCGCGTTCGCGAAGAACGGCGAGGTCCTGGTCGGCGAGGTCGCCAAGCGACAGGCCGTCACCAACGTGGACCGGACGATCCGGTCCGTCAAGCGGGAGATGGGCACCAACTGGTCCCAGGAGATCGACGGCAAGAAGTTCTCCCCGCAGCAGATCAGCGCCTTCGTCCTGCAGAAGCTCAAGCAGGACGCCGAGGCCTACCTGGGCGAGAAGATCACCGACGCGGTGGTCACCGTCCCGGCCTACTTCAACGACGCCCAGCGCCAGGCCACCAAGGAGGCCGGCACGGTCGCGGGCCTCAACGTGCTGCGCATCATCAACGAGCCGACCGCGGCCGCGCTCGCGTACGGCCTCGACAAGGAGGAAGACCAGACGATCCTGGTCTTCGACCTGGGCGGCGGCACCTTCGACGTGTCCCTGCTCGACGTCGGCCAGGAAGACGGCCACGGGTTCGTCGAGGTCAAGGCCACCAGCGGCGACAACCACCTCGGTGGTGACGACTGGGACCAGCGCGTCGTCGACGAGCTCGTCAAGCGCTTCCAGAACGCTCACGGCGTCGACCTGTCCAAGGACAAGATGGCTCTCCAGCGCCTGCGCGAGGCCGCGGAGAAGGCCAAGATCGAGCTGTCGGCCCAGTCCGAGACCTCGATCAACCTGCCCTACATCACCGCCTCCTCCGAGGGCCCGCTGCACCTCGACGAGAAGCTGACCCGCGCCGAGTTCCAGCGGCTCACCGCCGACCTGCTCGAGCGCTGCAAGGGCCCGTTCCACCAGGTCATCAAGGACGCCGGCATCAAGGTCTCCGACATCGCCCACGTGGTGCTGGTCGGCGGCTCGACCCGGATGCCCGCCGTCACCGACCTGGTCAAGGAGCTGACCGGCGGCAAGGAGCCCAACAAGGGCGTCAACCCGGACGAGGTCGTCGCCATCGGCGCCGCCCTGCAGGCCGGTGTGCTCAAGGGCGAGGTCAAGGACGTCCTGCTGCTCGACGTTACCCCGCTGTCGCTGGGCATCGAGACCAAGGGCGGCATCTTCACCAAGATCATCGAGCGCAACACGACGATCCCGACCAAGCGCTCCGAGGTCTTCACCACGGCCGAGGACAACCAGCCGTCGGTGCAGATCCAGGTGTTCCAGGGCGAGCGCGAGATCGCGGCCTACAACAAGAAGCTGGCCACGTTCGAGCTCACCGGCATCGCGCCGGCGCCCCGCGGCATCCCGCAGATCGAGGTCACCTTCGACATCGACGCCAACGGCATCGTCAACGTCTCCGCCAAGGACCTGGGCACGGGCAAGGAGCAGACGATGACGATCACCGGCGGCTCCGCGCTGCCGAAGGACGACATCGACCGCATGATGCGCGAGGCCGAGTCGTACGCGGAGGAGGACCGCAAGCGCCGCGAGGAGGCCGAGGTCCGCAACAACGCCGACGGGCTCGCCTACCAGACCGAGAAGTTCCTGCGAGAGAACGACGACAAGGTCCCCGGCGACATCAAGACCGAGGTCAACGACGCGCTCGCCGAGCTGAAGAAGGCTCTGGAGGGCACCGACACCGACACGATCCGCAACTCGGCGGAGAAGCTCGCCACGGTCAGCCAGAAGATGGGTTCGGCGATCTACGCGCAGAGCCAGGGCCAGACCGCGGGCGGCCCCGAGGGCGCTCCCCAGGACGCGTCCGCCACCCAGGAGCAGAAGGCCGACGACGACGTCGTCGAGGCCGAGATCGTGGATGACGAGCCGAAGAAGGACAAGTGAGGCCGTTGCGTGAGAACGGGCACGAAGAGCCGGTGATCCGCGACAACCGCAAGATCGACCCGGAGACGGGGGAGGTAAGGGTGCGAGCCGAGAACGATTCGGCCAAGCAGGACCAGCAGCAGGCGCCGGCGGAGTCCGCTCCGGCCGACGCCGAGCTCCAGGCCCAGCTGGACGAGCGGACGGCCGACCTGCAACGTGTTCAGGCCGAGTACCAGAACTACCGCCGTCGCGTGGAGCGCGACCGGGTGGCCGTGCGAGAGCAGGCCACCGCCAACGTCCTCTCGGAGCTGCTGCCCGTGCTCGACGACATCGGCAGGGCCCGCGACCACGGTGAGCTCACCGGCGGCTTCGCGGCGGTGGCCGAGTCGCTGGAGGCGGTGCTCACCAAGCTGGGGCTCAGCCCGTTCGGTCAGAAGGGCGACCCGTTCGACCCGGTGATCCACGAGGCGCTGATGCACAGCTACTCGCCCGAGGTGACCGAGCCGACCGCGGTCGAGGTGCTGCAGCTCGGCTACCAGATGGGCGACCGGGTGCTGCGCCCGGCGCGCGTGGCCGTGGCCGAGCCGGGCGACTCACCCGCGTCCGATGACGACGACAACTGACGAGGACGAAGGGCCGTAGATGAGCACCAAGGACTACCTGGAGAAGGACTACTACGCCGTCCTTGGTGTGCCCAAGTCAGCCACCGCCGACGAGATCAAGAAGGCGTACCGGAAGCTGGCCAGGCAGTACCACCCCGACACCAACCAGGGCGACACGGCCAAGGAGAAGAAGTTCAAGGAAGTCTCCGAGGCCTACGACGTCCTGTCCGACAGCAAGCGCCGCAAGGAGTACGACGAGGCGCGCACGCTGTTCGGCTCCGGGGTGGGCGGCCAGCGTCCGGGTGGTGGCGGCGGCGGTTTCCCGTTCGACTTCGGCGACCTGTTCGGCGGCACCGGTCAGCAGACCTCCGGCCAGGGGGCGGGCGACCGCTTCAGCGACCTGTTCGGCGGGCTGTTCAACCGGGGCGGCACGACCCGCCCCGGCACCGCCACCAGGCCGCGCCGCGGGCAGGACATCGAGTCGGAGGTGACGCTGTCGTTCACGGAGGCCGCCGAGGGCACCACGGTGTCGCTCAGGCTGACCAGCTCGGCGGCCTGCACCGCGTGCAGCGGGACCGGCGCCAAGGCCGGCACCACCCCGCGGGTCTGCCCGACCTGCGAGGGCACCGGCGCGGCCAGCCGCAACCTGGGCAACTTCGCCTTCTCCGAGCCGTGCCGCGACTGCAAGGGCCGCGGGCTGCTCGTGGACGACCCCTGCCCCGTCTGCGAGGGCAACGGCCGGGCCAAGAGCACCCGCACGATCCAGGCGCGCATCCCCGCGGGGGTGGCCGACGGGCAGCGGGTCAGGCTCAAGGCCAAGGGCGCACCGGGCGAGAACGGCGGCCCATCCGGCGATCTCTACATCGTGACGCACGTCAAGCCGCACACCGTCTTCGGCAGGTCGGGTGACAACCTGACCGTCACGGTCCCCGTGACGTTCTCGGAGGCGGCGCTAG
The DNA here is from genome assembly GCF_039540635.1 of Nonomuraea ferruginea. Taxonomy (NCBI): domain Bacteria; kingdom Bacillati; phylum Actinomycetota; class Actinomycetes; order Streptosporangiales; family Streptosporangiaceae; genus Nonomuraea; species Nonomuraea ferruginea. Next base: position 151,743 of record NZ_BAABFD010000006.1, read on the forward strand.
GCGCCGAGATCAAGGTGCCGACGCTCAAGGGACTGCCGGTGACACTGCGCATCCCCTCGGGCACGCCGAACGGGCGCACGTTCCGCATCCGCGGCCGGGGTGTCACGCGCAAGGACGGCACCAAGGGCGACCTGCTCGCCAGCGTCGAGGTCATGGTGCCGAAGACGCTCGACGACAAGTCTCGTGAGCTGCTCACGGAGTTCAACACCGCCACAGCGGCCGAGGACCCGCGGGCCGATCTCATCTTGAGAGCCAGAAGCGAGTGAGCCCATGGACGCCAACTACTTCGACCTGTCGGACGACACTCCTGTTTACGTGATCTCGGTGGCCGCGCAGCTGTCGGGTCTGCATCCGCAGACCCTTCGGCAGTACGACCGGCTCGGTCTGGTCTGTCCGGGCCGTACGGCGGGGCGCGGCCGCCTCTACTCCACAAGAGACATCATCCAGCTGCGCGAGGTCCAGCGCCTCTCCCAGGAGGAGGGCATCAACCTCGCCGGCATCAAGCGGATCCTGGAGCTGGAGAACGAGTCGTTGCGGCTGCGTGAGGAGGTTCACCGCCTCCGCGCCGAGCTACAGATGATCAAGGCGCTGATCCGTTACGAGCTGCCACCGGGGGCGTAGATGGAATACAAGCTCACTCAGAAGAGTCAGGAGGCGCTCTCGGGCGCCATGCGGCGGGCCGCCGCCGAGGGCAACCCCGAGATCTCCCCGCTTCACCTGCTGACCACGCTGCTCTCGCAGACGGGCGGCACCGCCGTCCCGCTGCTGGAGGCGGTCAGCGCCGACTGGCGGACGCTGCGGGCCAAGGCCGAGGAGCAGCTCGCGGCGCTGCCCAAGGCTCAGGGCGCGACCGTGGGGGCGCCGACGAGCTCCCGCCACCTGCTCACGGTGATGAACACCGCCGCCCAGCACGCCAAGCGGCTGGAAGACCAGTACGTGTCGACCGAGCACCTGCTGGTGGGCCTCGCCGCCGACGGCGGCCAGGCCGCCGACCTGCTGAAGTCCGCGGGCGCCACCCCGCAGGCGCTGCTCGACGCGTTCGAGAAGGTACGCGGCCACGCCCGGGTCACCAGTGAGACGCCCGAGGACACCTACCAGGCGCTCGAGAAGTACGGCATCGACCTGACCGGGCAGGCCCGCTCGGGCAAGCTCGACCCGGTCATCGGCCGCGACTCGGAGATCCGCCGGGTGGTGCAGGTGCTCAGCCGGCGCACCAAGAACAACCCGGTGCTGATCGGCGAGCCCGGCGTCGGCAAGACGGCCGTGGTCGAGGGCCTGGCCCAGCGGATCGTGGCCGGCGACGTGCCGGAGTCGCTGCGCAACAAGCGGCTGATCGGGCTCGACCTGGGCGCGATGGTGGCGGGCGCGAAGTACCGCGGCGAGTTCGAGGAGCGGCTCAAGGCCGTGCTCGCCGAGATCAAGGAGAGCGACGGCCAGGTCGTCACGTTCATCGACGAGCTCCACACCGTCGTCGGCGCGGGAGCCGCCGAGGGCGCGATGGACGCGGGCAACATGCTCAAGCCGATGCTGGCCCGCGGCGAGCTGCGGATGATCGGCGCGACCACGCTCGACGAGTACCGCGAGCGCATCGAGAAGGACCCTGCGCTGGAGCGCCGCTTCCAGCAGGTGTACGTGGGCGAGCCGACGGTGGAGGACACCATCGCGATCCTGCGCGGGCTGAAGGGCCGCTACGAGGCCCATCACCAGGTGCAGATCGCCGACAGCGCGCTCGTCGCCGCCGCAGCGCTCTCCGACCGCTACATCACCAGCAGGTTCCTGCCCGACAAGGCCATCGACCTGGTCGACGAGGCCGCCTCCCGGCTGCGCATGGAGATCGACTCCCGTCCGGTGGAGATCGACCAGCTCCAGCGGACCGTCGACCGGATGAAGATGGAGGAGCTGGCGCTCTCCAAGGAGACCGACGAGGCGTCCGTGCAACGCCTGGAGCGGCTCCACCAGGAGCTGGCCGACCGCCAGGAGGAGCTGAACGCCCTGGTCGGCCGATGGGAGCACGAGAAGGCGGGCCTCAACAAGGTCGGCGAGCTGAAGAAGCAGCTCGACGAGGCGCGCGGCACCGCCGAGCGGGCGCAGCGCGACGGCGACTTCGAGACCGCGTCCCGGGTCATGTACGCCGACGTGCCACGCCTGGAGCAGGCGCTGAAGGCCGCCTCCGAGGCCGCCCCCGACGAGAACGCCATGGTCAAGGAGGAGGTCGGCCCCGACGACATCGCCGAGGTGATCTCGTCCTGGACCGGCATCCCGGCGGGCCGCCTGCTGGAGGCCGAGACGGCCAAGCTGCTGCGCATGGAGGAGGAACTGGGCAAGCGGCTCATCGGCCAGCACGAGGCCGTGCGCGCGGCGTCCGACGCGGTGCGGCGCAGCCGGGCCGGCATCGCCGACCCCGACAGGCCGACGGGCTCGTTCCTGTTCCTCGGCCCGACCGGTGTCGGCAAGACCGAGCTGGCCAAGGCGCTGGCGGAGTTCCTGTTCGACGACGAGCGGGCGATGACCCGCATCGACATGAGCGAATACTCCGAGAAGCACAGCGTCGCCCGGCTCGTCGGCGCGCCTCCCGGCTACGTCGGCTACGAGGAGGGCGGCCAGCTGACAGAGGCCGTCCGGCGCCGCCCGTACACCGTGGTGCTGCTGGACGAGGTGGAGAAGGCCCATCCGGAGGTCTTCGACATCCTGCTCCAGGTGCTCGACGACGGGCGGCTGACCGACGGTCAGGGCCGCACGGTCGACTTCCGCAACACGATCCTGATCCTGACGTCCAACCTCGGCTCCCACTTCCTCGTCGACCCGACGATGGAGAACGGCGCGAAGCGCGAGGCCGTGATGGGCGCGGTGCGCAGCGCGTTCAAGCCGGAGTTCCTCAACCGGCTGGACGACGTGATCCTGTTCGACGCGCTCGGCTCCGAGGAGCTGACGCGGATCGTCGACCTGCAGGTCGACCGGCTGGCCCAGCGGCTGGCCGACCGCAGGCTGACCCTGGAGGTCACGCCGGCGGCCCGCGAGTGGCTGGCCCTGACGGGCTACGACCCGATGTACGGGGCGCGCCCGCTGCGCCGCCTGGTCCAGTCGGCGATCGGCGACAAGCTGGCCAAGGCGGTGCTGTCCGGCGAGATCGTCGACGGCGACAAGGTCCTGGTCGACCTCGGCGACGACGAGCTGTCCGTCCAGCGGGCCTGACACACCCACGCGAACGCCCGGAGGCCATCCTCCGGGCGTTCGACGTTCCCGCCCGGGTCATCCGCGCACCCGGTTCGTAAGGTTCGGTCCAGCCTTCCGGCAAGCCGCCTCCAGTCCCTCGCGCGTCTGGCTAGCTTCGCGTTCGTCGGATCACCGAGAACGATCAGGGGGACGGGACGTGCCGACTCGAAGCATCCGGGGAATTCTTGCCATCGCCACTCTGACCGCGGGGGTCACCTGGCTGGGGGCGAGCTCCGCGGCCGCCGACGACTGCCGGGAAACCCGGACCAGCATGGGCTCGCCCGCCGCGGCGCTCTGCGACGAGCTCACCAAGGTGCGGCTGAGCGACAGCACCGGCCCGCTGCTCGGGTCGGAGAGCACCCACCTGGCCCTGGGCGCCGTCAGGCTGGCCGAGCACCTGGGCCTGACCGGGCTGGCCACCTCGCATTCGGCGATGGGGCTGTCGGACCTGGGCGGCGTCATGGCCACCTCGGCCATGCCGTCGGCGCTGCCCGCCGCGCCGACGGTGGCGGGCGTGACGAGCCAGGCCAAGCTGCCCGCCCTGCCCGCGCTGCCGGTGAACACCAGGACCGGACGCTATCCCTCGAAGACGGCGCCGCGCTCGTCGTCGGGCGTCCCGCTCGACCTGACGCGCCCGGTCGGCAAGACCAAGGACCGGCTCGTGCGCCGCACGCTGCCTCAGGGGCCGCGGCCGCTGAACGAGACCAAGCTCCCGGCCGACTCCCTCGACGGCGTGACGGGCCTGCTGCGGAGCCTCGACCTGCGCTGAGGGATCAGGAGACGAGGGCGTCGATCTCGTCCTCGGGCAGGCCCAGGTCGAGTCGGATGCGGTAGCGGGTGCGCAGCATCGACACCCGCTCCGGATCGTCGGAGTCGCAGGTCAGCAGGGCCTGGGTGACCCATTCGTGGCCCGCCTCCAGGTCACCGTAGGCGACCAGCGTCTCGACGATGCTGTGGGCGGTGGCCGCCGAGACACCGCCCTCGGCGCGGATCGCCTCGATGACCTCCCTCGCCTCGTCGTGCCGGTCGAGCTCGAAGAGGGTGTCGGCGATGCCTGCGCGCGGGTCGATGCCCGTCTCGCCGCCGTCTTCCAGCGCGCGCTGGAAACACTCCAGCGCGCGAGCGGGCTGGCCTGCCGCGCGCCACTCCTCCGCCGCCTGGACCAGGATGGACGCCCTGGATACGTCGCCGCTGGAGTAGTCGAGCGCTACGTCGTACAGCCGGCTGGCCAGGGAGCCGTGGTCGTCGGCCAGCAGCGCCTGCTCAAGCAGGCGATCAAGGTGCTCACGGGTCACATGCGCCACAACGCGAGACTACCGACCGCGGTGCGGTTTCGCCCGCTCAATACGCATCGCCGATGCCCTGATGAGACCACCACGAAACGTCATCGAGTCCTTACGCCATGCATATATGCGCAGGTCGTTGGGCATATACCGGTCACTTCGCGCCCGCGAGCGGAAGGGGCTGGGATGGGCAGGTCCAAGCAGATGACGTTCGCGCTGGCGCTCGCCGTGGTGTTGTCGGCGGTGGGGCCCGGGGTCGCGGGCTACCTTTCGGCCCGGCTCGAAGGGGTCGAGGCGGCCGAGCGGAGACTGCGGGTCCTGGAGGCCCAGCTGGAGGCGAGCCGGCAACGGTTGATCCGGCCGATGTCGCATTCCGAGGCGTGCGCGCGGCCCGGCGAGCCCCACTGGCTGCCGGAGCTGCTGGAGGCCGGGGGCTGACGCGCTAGTCGGGCTGCGGCGTGTACGACCTGAGCTGGCGGGACAGGAAACCCCGCACGAGCTGCCTGGCCGCGTCGATGATCTCCTCCGAGCCGTTCTGGTCGTAGCGGAAGGCCAGCTTGAGCACCGCGTCGCAGGCTTCGACGGCCACCAGCGCGGCGATGTCGAGCTCGTGACTGTCGGCCAGGCCGAACTCGTTGAGCAGCAGCCCGCGCAGCCGGCCCGCGATCACGGTGTTGTTGTCGGAGTCGGAGTCGAGCAGGTTGAGGTCGACCACGTCACCGAACTGGAGACTCTTGAACCCGGGCACCGAGCGATGCATGTCGACGTACTCGTCGATGATCGCGTCGATGGCCTCCCACCAGCCGCGGTAGTCCTCCTCCATGAAGCGCCGCCCGACCCGGGTGACGAACAGCTCCACGTTGCGCCGGGTCAGCTCCTGCGTGATGGCGCGCTTGTCGGGGAAGAACTGGTAGACCGAACCGATCGCGACCCCCGCCCGGTCGGCGATGCGGGTCGTGGAGAGCGATTCGTAGCCGATCTCGTCGAGGAGCTCGGCGCAGGCGTCGAGCATCCGCTCGACCCGTCGGGCGCTGCGGCGCTGCGTGGGCTGTCGCCGGAGCGGCTTCGGCGACGCACAGTCATCTTCCAGTCGCGGCATGGACACGACCTCATCTTCCCCCTCCAGGCCCGATCGTTACCCGCGATTGACCGGATTTCCTGGGAATCCACTGAGCCCGGCCGCCCGAATGTGGAGATCCCGGACATCTTCCACGCCGTCAGGGCCGGGCGTCCAGCTCGGTGCAGGAACGCAGCGCCTTCCAGTCGGCCACGGCCTGCTTCCTCGCGGCGCCGGTCATCGGGACCGGCACGCCGTTCTGGATGGTGGCGGGGGTCCACTGGTCCTTGAGGATCTTGCGGCCGTTGATGGTGAGGGTCAGCACGCCGGTGCGGCCCGTGGTGGCCGGGTTGGAGTTGTAGAAGACGAAGTTGCCGAGGCCGTAGCTGACGTACGCCTTGCCGAGGTATCCGGCCCCCAGCAGGATGTGCGCGTGCCCGCCGACCACCACGTCGGCGCCGGCCTTGACGAGTTTGGGGGCCAGGGAGAGCTGCGCCGGGTTCGGGCACTTCTGCATCTCGGTGCCCCAGTGCAGGTGGACGATGACGGTGTCGGAGTTCTTGCGCGCCTGCCGTACCGCCTTGATCAGGCGCGGCTCGTCCTTGGCCGACGCGAGCCCGCCCTTGCCGGGGGCCGCGGTCCAGGCGTTGATGAACTCGGAGTCCAGCACCTGTGTCGCGCCGATGATCGCCACCCGGTTGCCGTTCACCGTCTTCCTGAACGGCTTGAACGCCTGGTCGTCGTCCCTGCCGATGCCCACGATCGGGAACCTGGACTTCTTGATCGCGGCGAGCGAGTCGGCCAGGCCGGTCTCCATGTAGTCCATGCCGTGGTTGTTGGCCATGGAGGCCACGTCCACGCCGGCGGCCTTGAGCGCGGTCAACGCGCTGGCCGGGGCCCGGAACGTGTACTGCTTGCCGGGCGCCGGGGTGCCGCCAGTGGTGATCGCGGTCTCCAGGTTGATCATGGCGAGGTCGGCCTTGCGCAGCACCGAGGAGATGGGGCCGAGCGCGGTGCGCGGGTTGTCCAGCCGGGACCGCAGGAAGCCCTCGAAGTGCACGTCCCCGCCGAAGGCGATGGTGTACGGCTCGCGCTCCGGGGTGGCGGGGGCCGTCGGCTCGGCCGAGGAGGTGGCCGCGGCCTGCCGCTGCCGCTCGGGCGCCTCCGATCCGGCGGCCGTGCAGGCGGCGAGTGAGGCCATGACGGCCAGCACCGAGAGTGCGCGGGGGAAGTTCATCGGGGGCGCCATCCAGCTCAATCGGGACATCTGGGATTGAGCATGCCATGTGCTGCCGATTGCCGCGTAGTGCCCCCACCTTGACCTACGGGCAGTTATGGAGTTGTTGAGTCAAGTCATCGGGGCAGCCGAGCGCCGCCGGAGAAGTCCTGTGGTGCCCACCTCGTGGGCGAGATCATCGGCCCTTGCTCCAGGCCGGAGGTCACGGGTGAATACACGACTCCATCAACGGAGTAGTCACGACATCAGCGCGTACACGAGAGGCACCAGGAGGAGCGTCACGATCAGCCCGGCTACCACGCCCGCCCAGACGTGGCCCGCGAACCATTGCCACAGCCTCCAGGGCCAGCGCCACCATCGGCTCGCAGGCGGTGAGCAGTGGCGCTGAATCTCCGCCACGATGTCTTCTACGATGGAATCCGGCGGCTCGCCGTTGACGAAGAGCCGAACCTCCCTGGCGCGGGAGTCGCCGACCACCCTGATCCAGTAGCCGCATGAGGGCTTCCCGACGTTAAGGGTGATCTGCCTCAGCTTGCTAGCCAGTGCTTGGTCGACATCGGGACAGGTGCGCAGCGTGCCCGATCTGGTCTCTCCCTGCACCCGGCAGGCCAGGGACAAGCGGTTCGAGAACGCCTCCACTCTCCGAAGGCAGCGAGCAACGGTTGACCGGTCACTCACGGACCAGATCCTGTCCATGTCGCGGGGGGCGTACATGATGACTCCTGGCAAGTGCTCATGAGCATTACGTGAAATGGGTGGCCCGCGGGAGGCCGGCATGGGAGTATTCATGCGAGACATACGGCAGACGTCGCGGACGCATGGAGGGCGCAGCCCCCATGACGAGGGCACGACGAGTTGATCATTGAGCGCGGCTTGCGCCATGATGTGCGAGAAATCTTGCGTTCGCCAAGCGAACGGGGACCCGAGGGTCGTTGACGAGCCTCTTCTGGAACGGCCCTGTCCGGTTGTGCCATCAACCTGCCAGGGCCGTTTTTCACGCGCTGGCCTGCAGAGCCTCCAGGTCGAACTCTCCATCCCTGACCCCGGCCGTGAAGGCGGCCCACTCGGACGGGGTGAAGACCAGGACGGGTCCGTCCTGAACCTTGCTGTCCCTCAGCGCGACATTCCCGTCGGCGAGGGGGGCGACCTCAACGCAGCTGCTAGCGCCGTTGCAGAAAGTGCTCTTCTGCCATGCCGCCGTCTTGTGATGGATAGACATTTTCTCCCCAAATGGGCAAAGGGGCACCATTGCCCCTTTTGTTCTGATCGATCGCTGACCTCAGCCTCGCCACATCATCGCCTTGCGCTGGATGAGCACGCGTGTGTCGTCCTCGTCCAGTGCCTGTGACCTGATGTTTTCGAAGGCTGCCTCGTAGCCCGCTACCCGCTCGAGGTCGTCGACGAAGTCAGCAGTATAAAGCTGCTCCAGATACACCACATCGTCGAATTCCGCGAACTTGAGGTGGATGAACGCACCCGTGCTTACGGGGTGCAACGCGTCCATGGGCAATACCTGAACGCTGACGTGGGACAGAAGAGACAACTCCAGGAGATGCTCCATCTGTGCCCGCATCACCGAGGGCTCGCCGAAGCGGCGCATCAAGGCGGGCTCGTCCAGCACGAAGCGCATCTCACATGGATCGGGGCGGTGCAGCACGCGCTGCTGCCTGTCGAGGCGGGCCTCGACCCTGCTCCTGACTCCGCTGTGGGTGATGCGCGAGATGCCACGGACGGCCAGGACGACCTCTCTGGCGTAATCCTCGGTTTGGAAGAGGCCGGGCACAATCTGGGGTTCCCAGTTGCGCTGGATGATGGCCTCCGCCTCCAGCCCGAGGAATCTTGTGTACTCCTCAGGCAGGGCGTCTTCGTAATCTTCCCACCAGCCCCGCTGATCCGCATCCCGCAACAGGCCGAAGAGTTCGTCAAGTTTGGCTTCGTCGAGACGGTAGAGCTTCCCCATCGCCTTGACGTCGTCTGCGCTGGGCATGGTCTTGGCGGCCTCGATCCGCGAGACCTTGCTGGGGGACCAGCCGAGCTCCTTGGCGGCCCTGGCGCCGGTGAGCTTGCGTCGCTCGCGGAGAAGCCTGAGCTCCTGGCCGAGCCTGAGCTTGCGGACAGTCGGACTGCCCTGCGTCGGTGGCACCGTCGACTCTCCTTGCCGGGATGAAGGTGTAGCCGGAGTGAACCGTTTCGAGCCCGCAGTCTTGGGCCGTTCCACCAATCTTACACTGCAACTTGCACGAGTACTCCCATTTGCTCTTGCCAAGAGCCTTCCACGGAGAGACGGTGTCAAGCAAGCAGAGCTTCTGCCCGGGGGAAAACGGGGAAGGGGGCAAGGTGACGACCTCTTGTGCTGGCCTGACTACATTCAAGGCCACTCCGTGCAAGTTGCACAGCAACAAGAAGGCACCTTGCGGAAGAAACGGGAATATTTCTTGCGGGAGGCCTTGCAGCAAGGCAATCTCCGGGAGACGATCGAGACACGAGGGATCTCTCCAGAGGTGAGGAGGCCGACATGACCGCACGGCCCCGCCCGCAGAAGATCCCCACCACGACTTACGCGCGGCTGGTCAGGCCGCAAAACCGGCAACGGCGCCGTCCCGGAAATGGACACCATCACAGGGAGGCCGTCAGCCGGAAGGATCCCGCACTGAGTTAAAGAGTCATCGCCGCGATTGTCGCTCGCTTCAGAGCACACGAAGCAGGAACAACAAAGCCGGACCGAGGCCGCGCACTCATCCGCCGCAAATGGGCTGCCACCCAGCGGCGCGACGGTCGTCGGCCTGCAGTCCGGCGTAAGAAGCCACCTCTGTGATGCCGCGAAAGGGGTCTTCTCATGTACTCACAAGGTACCAAGGGACTCAGCCGACGCAAGTCCCGGGTGCTCACCCGCCTCCAGGAACTGCTCGCCTGGGCGGACCGCGAAATCTGCATGGAACCCGACGAGTTCGCCTACCGCCGGGGCTGGACGGTCACCAGGACCGGCTTCGCCTCCCGGCGCTACCGCGACCCACGCTTCGACCTGCTCAAGATCCCGCCACGGGTCCCGGAGGAGGTGTCCTGACATGGCGAGGAACCCGCGCAACCAGATCTACCCGGGCTACGAGGACCTGCCCGCCCCGCGCGGCTCGGGACCCCTCACCAGGCTCTGGCGGTTCCGTACCGAATTACTGCTCCTCGCCGGGCTCGCGCTGCTCGTGCCGGCCGTCCTGGGCGCCACCCAGGAGGGCAGATGGCTCCCGTTCGTCCTGCTGAGCAGCGCCGTCTCGGTGCCGGCCGCGACGCGGTTCGGCCGCAACTGGGCCGTCGCGCACTTCTGGTGCGTGGTGTCCCGCCACCGGCTGCAGCGGGTCTGCCTGGAGACCACCCTGCACACCCGCGCCGGCCGCATCCCGCTGGTGCTGTGGATCACCCCCACGGCCACGGGCGAGAAGGCCCTGATCCTTACCAGGGCCGGCATCAGCGCCGAGGAGTTCGAGGCCTACGCCGAGGAGATCGCGGCGGCCTGCTGGGCCAGGACCGCCGCGGTCTACAAGCACCGCACCCGCGCGAACCTGGTGATCGTCGAGGTCGTCAGGCGGGACGTGCTCCCCGGGGCCGTCTCCCCCGGTCTCGACCGGCTCTACGGCCGGCGGACCTGGATCCCGCTCCGGCCCGACCTCGACGAGCCGCCTGATCTGCACCGGCCGCTGGTTCTGCAGCGGGCGGGCTGAGGACCTAGGGACCCGCGCCTCCCTAGGAAAAGCCCCGGAGACCGCGGGGGCTCCGGGGCTTCCCCATGTCCCGCGTACGAGTCAAGATGAGTTCAGCTTACGAACTCAGGAGTCGTGATGACGTCGACCGTCCACCGGACCTGTCCCTTGTGCGAAGCCGTCTGCGGCCTGACGCTGACCCTCGACGACGGCGGCCACGTGACCAGCGTGCGCGGTGACAAGGCGGACCCGTTCAGCAAGGGCTTCATCTGCCCGAAGGGCGCCAGCCTCGGCAGGCTGGACGAGGACCCCGACCGGCTGCGCGCGCCGCTGATCCGGGAGGGCGACCGGTGGCGCGAGGTGAGCTGGGACGAGGCGTTCGCGGCCGTCGAGCGGGGGCTCGCCGAGGTGACCGCCGCGCACGGCCGCCAGTCGGCCGCCGTCTACCTGGGCAACCCGAGCGCGCACACGATGGCCGGCGCGCTCTACGGCGCCCCGCTGATCAAGTCGCTCGGCACCCGCAACGTCTTCTCCGCCAGCACCGCCGACCAGATGCCCAAGCACGTGGCCAGCGGGCTGATGTTCGGCCATCCGCTCGCCATCCCGGTGCCCGATCTGGACCGCACGGGCTACCTGCTGATGCTGGGCGCCAACCCGCTGGAGTCCAACGGCTCGCTGTGCACGGCTCCCGACTTCCCCGGCAGGCTCAAGGCGCTGCGCCGGCGCGGCGGGCGGCTCGTCGTGGTCGACCCGCGCCGCACCCGGACCGCCGCGTCCGCCGACGAGCACGTGTTCGTGCGCCCGGGCACCGACGCCTACCTGCTGTTCGGGATCGTCCACACGCTGTTCGCGGAGGACCTCGTCACGCTCACCCACCGGGTCAACGGGCTCGACGAGGTGCGCGAGGCGGCCAAGCACTTCCCGCCCGACCTGGTGGCCCGCCGCACCGGCGTGCCGGCCGAGGTGATCGTACGGCTCGCGCGGGAGCTGGCGGCGGCCGACAGGGCGGCGGTGTACGCCAGGATCGGCACCTGCACGGCCGAGTTCGGCACGATCGCGCAGTGGCTCGTGGACGTGCTGAACACGCTGACGGGCAACCTGGACCGGCCGGGCGGGGTGATGTTCCCCAAGGCCGCCACCGAGTTCGGCGGGCGGCGCGGCCCGTACCGGGTGGGGCGGTGGCGGAGCCGGGTGCGCGGCCTGCCGGAGGCGAACGGCGAGCTGCCGGTGGCCACGCTCGCCGACGAGATCGAGACGCCGGGCGAGGGGCAGGTCAGGTTCCTCGTCACGGTGGCGGGCAATCCGGTGCTGTCGGCGCCGAACGGCGACCGCCTGGACCGGGCGCTGGCCGGGCTCGACTTCATGGTGAGCGTGGACCCGTACCTCAACGAGACCACCAGGCACGCGCACGTCATCCTGCCGCCGCCGCGGATCCTGCAGTCGGGGCACTACGACTTCGCGCTGCTGGGCTTCGCGGTGCGCAACTACGCCCGCTACTCGCCGCCGCTGCTGCCGCTGGGGGACCGGCCGTCGGAGGCGCTGATCCTGTCCAGGCTCGCCATGATCGCCTCCGGGCTCGACGGCGACCTGGACGAGTTCGTGATCGGCCAGCAGCTGGCCAAGGCCGTGGAGACGCCCGGTTCCGGCGTCGAGGGCAGGGACCCGGCGGAGCTGCGCGCCCTGCTGGAAGGCGAGACCGGCGCCGAGCGGCGGCTGGACCTCATGCTGCGGCTCGGACCCTACGGCGAGTGGGCCGGCGGGGGCGACCTGTCGCTGCGCAAGCTGCTCGACAACCCGCACGGCATCGATCTCGGCCCGCTGGAGCCGCGGCTGGCCGAGGTGCTCAGGACCGCCTCGGGCGTGGTCGAGCTGGCGCCGCCGCTGCTGTTGGAGGACGTGGACCGGCTGCGCGCGGGGCTGGACGCCGAGCCTCCCGAGCTGGTGCTGATCGGGCGGCGGCACCTGCGCTCCAACAACAGCTGGATGCACAACGTGGGCCCGCTCATGGGAGGCAGCAACGCCTGCACGCTCCAGATCAACCCGGTCGACGTGGCCAGGCTCGGGCTCGGCGGCGAGGCCGTGGTCCGCTCGGCCACCGGCGAGCTGACGGTGCCGCTGGAGCCGACCGACACGATCATGCCGGGAGTGGTCAGCCTGCCGCACGGGTGGGGGCATCAGGGCAGCTCGCAGACGGTCGCGGCGAAGCACCCGGGGGTCAGCGCGAACACGTTGACCGACGAGTCCGCTGTGGACGTTCCGTCTGGTAACGCAGTGTTCAACGGAGTTCCGGTAAGAATTTCACCTACCAGTATGATCAGCGCACATTAAGGTGTCGCGCGTGACTATCGTGCCAGAAGAGGACCGCCTGACCACCCAGATCGCCTTCGCCGTAGAGATCGACAAGCTGAAGCGGATCGTCCGCCGCAACCTGCTGATGGACGGTTCCAGGCGGGAGAACGACGCGGAGCACTCCTGGTACGTGGCCACGCTGGCGATGGTGCTGGGCGAGCACGCGCCGCCGGGCACCGACATCCAGCGCGTCATGGCCATGCTGCTGGTGCACGACCTGGTCGAGATCGACGCGGGCGACACGTTCATCTACGACCCGGTGGCGGTGGCCGCGCAGGCGGAGGCCGAGCGCGCCGCCGCCGACCGGCTCTTCGCGCTGCTGCCCGACGGGCAGGGCACGCCGCTGCGGGAGCTGTGGGAGGAGTTCGAGGACCGCAAGACGCCCGAGGCGAGGTTCGCCAAGGCGCTCGACCGGTTCGCGCCGATCCTGGCCAACCACCACACCGAGGGCGGCACCTGGCAGCTGTTCAAGGTGACCGCGGCCCAGGTGAGGGAGAAGGTCCGGCTGATCGAGGAGGGCTCGCCGTCACTGGGGGCGTACGCGCGCGCGATCGTCGAGGAGTCGGTCGCCAGGGGTCACCTTCCCGAGTGACGTCCGCACCCCTGGGGTAGGGGACTTGTCGTGAAAGAGACAGTACGGGCGAGACGTCGGCACTTGCGGCGTTTCGTGGGACCGGTCGATCTCACTGACCGGCTTGAGAAGTCCACGTCCATGGACCGGCCGATCCGCGCGCTGGCCAAGACCATGCGTCAGCGGCTCCGCCCAGGCCTGGTCCGCGACCTGCTGCACGGGGTGCCCACGGGCAAGCCGGCGCACCCGCCCCTGGCCCAGGCGGCCCTGGGCTGCTGGATCTCGGCCACCCTGCTCGACGCGGCCAAGGCCGATCAGCGCGCCGTCCGGCTGCTGCTGGCCGCCGGCATCGCCACCTCGCTGCCCACCGCCGCCGCGGGACTGACCGACTGGTCGTCTCTCCACCAGGAGCAGCAGCGGGTGGGGTTCGTGCACCTGGCGGCGAACGTGCTCGCCCTCGGGCTGTTCTCGGGCTCGCTGCTGGCCCGGGTACGCGGTCGCGAGCGGGCCGGCCGCGCGCTGTCGTACGCCGGGCTCGCCGCGGGCGGGTTCGGCGGTTATCTGGGCGGCCACCTGGCCTACCGCATGGCGGCGGGGGCCAACCACGCCCCCCAGGTCTCCCACCTGGTGCCGCTGGGCTGGCACGACCTGTGCCTGCTGAAGGACCTGCCGGACGGCCGCCCGGTGTCGCGGCGGCTCGGCTACATCTCTCTCTTCGTGCTGCGGCGCGCCGAGAACGTCACGGTGATGGTCGACACCTGCCCGCACCTGGCGGGCCCCCTCCACCAGGGCAGGCTCGTCGAGGAGGACGGCGAGGCGTGCGTGGTGTGCCCGTGGCACGGCAGCACCTTCCGGCTGGACGACGGCTCGGTCCGGCACGGTCCGGCCACCGCGCCCGCGCCCACGTTCGAGACCCGGCTGCGCAAGGACGGCACGATCCAGGTGCGGCCGAGCTTGACCTGAAGTCGAGTTGAGGTTTTACGGTCGCCGCATGAGCACGATTCTGGTGACCGGCGCGACCGGCAACGTCGGCGGACATGTGGTGAGAGAACTCGAACGGGCGGGCCTGCCGGTGCGCGCCCTGGTGCGCGACCCGGCGCGGGCGCGGCTGCCTGAGCGGGTGGAGACGGTCGCGGGCGACCTGACCAGGCCCGAGACGCTGGAACCCGCCCTGGCGGACGTGGAGACGGCGTTCCTGGTGTGGCCGGGCTTCGCTGCCCGGACCGCCGAACCCGTGGTCGAGGCGCTCGCCGGGCGGGCCAGGCGGGTGGTCTACCTGTCGGCGAACGTGCCCCAGGGCGACGGGGAGCCGACGATCTTCCATCAGGAGCTGGAGCGGCTCATCCGCGCCTCCGGGATGAGCTGGACGTTCCTGCGGCCGAGCGGCTTCGCCGTCAACACCCTGGGCTGGGCCGACCAGGTCAGGACGGGCGTCGTGCGCTGGCCGTACGGGCAGGCGGGGCGCACCCTCATCCACGAGAAGGACATCGCGGCGGTGGCGGTGCACGTGCTGACCTCAGCCGGGCACGGCGGCGCGGCCTACCCGATCAGCGGGCCCGAGGTGCTCACCCAGGCCGAGCAGGTGAGGATCATCGGCGAGGTGATCGGCCGCGAGGTGCGCTGGGAGGAACTGCCGCCGGAGCAGGCGCGCGAGCAGCTGCTGGCGGCCTGGGGCGACGCGAACTTCGTGGACGCCGCGCTGGCGGGCTGGCGGAGCCTGGTGGACTCCCCCGAGGAGGTCACGGACGTCGTGGAGAAGCTGCTGGGCAGGCCGGCGCTGCCGTTCCGGTCCTGGGTGCGCGACCACGAGGCCGACTTCCGCTAGTCCTTCTCGTCGGCGGGGTGCTCGACCAGGGCGAGGATGCGGCTGGACATGAAGCGGGCGGTCCGGATGACGGTGCCGCTCCTGGTCACCTCGGTCACCTCGACGAGCCCCCGCCGGGTGGCCACCTCGACGCGGCGGCCCGCGCGGGTGGCGACGACCTCGTACGTGCGCGGGGTGCCGCCCGCGTCGATGACGATCTCCACCCGATCACCCTTCATGTACTGATTTATGCCCAGAATGTCGGGAAATTATCCGTACACCAGTTTGATTATCGCCACGATCCCCACCGCCACGATGACCACGCGCAGCAGTGGCGCGGGGATGCGGCGCCCGACCTTCGCCCCCAGGAAGCCGCCGATCATCGCACCCAGGGCCACGGCCAGCACCGCCCACCAGTCGACGTCCGCGATCAGGACGAACAGCACGGCGGCGGTGGAGTTGACCACCAGGGAGAGCACGTTCTTGGCCGCGTTCACCCGCTGCAGGTGCTCGTCCAGGAAGCTGCCGAGCAGCCCGATGAGCAGCACGCCCTGGGCGGCGCCGAAGTAGCCCCCGTAGACGCCCGCCCCGAACACCCCGAGCCAGAGGGCGGGGCCGCCGTGCGGGTGCGCGTGCTCGCGCCGGGCGGCCAGCCAGAGGTTGAGCCTCGGCTGGATGATGACCAGCACACAGGCCAGCCCGATCAGCACGGGGACGACCACCTGGAAGACGTCCGGATCGAGGTAGAGCAGCAGGATCCCGCCGGCCAGCGAGCCGAGCGCGGACCCCATGGCGAGCCTGACCAGCCGGTCGCGCTGCCCGCGCAGCTCCGCGCGGTAGCCGTAGGCGCCGGTGACGGAGCCGGGGACGAGGCCGACGTTGTTGGACACGTTCGCCACGACCGGATCAATGCCGACGGCGACGAGGGTGGGGAAGGTGATCAGGCTCCCCGAGCCGACCACCGCGTTGATCGCCCCGGCCGCCATCCCGGCGACCCACACGGCGAGCGCTTCCCAGACCGTCACCCCGACCCCTTCCCAGCATCAGCGTCGAGTGCCGAGCCTAGGGGGCCTGGCGGGGCGGTTACGCGTCCGGGGTGGCGGGGGGATTGCGCGCGGGGGGATTCGGCGGGGTGAACAGGCCGCCGAGGCTCTCCAGCGCCTTGCCCATCTCCGAGGGGACTATCCAGATCTTGTTGGCGTCGCCCTTGGCGATCTCGGGCAGGGTCTGCAGGTACTGGTAGGCCAGCAGGTGCTGGTCCGGGTTGCCCTCGTGGATGGCCTTGAACACCATGCCGATCGCGTCGGCCTGGCCCTTGGCGCGCATCGCCTGGGCCTCGGCCTCGGCCTGGGCGCGCAGCACCGCCGCCTCCGCGTCGCCCCTGGCCCGTAAGACCGCCGCCTGCTGCTCGCCCTCGGCCGCCAGGATGGCCGCCTGCCGCTGGCCCTCGGCGGTGAGCACGGCGGCCCGCTTGTCGCGGTCGGCGCGCATCTGCTTCTCCATCGAGTCCTGGATCGAGGCCGGCGGGTCGATGGACTTGAGCTCCACCCGGTTGACCCTGATGCCCCACTTGCCGGTCGCCTCGTCCAGCGACCCGCGCAGCTCGGTGTTGATCTCCTCGCGGGAGGTCAGCGTGCGCTCCAGGTCCATGCCGCCGACGACGTTGCGCAGCGTGGTGACGGTGAGCTGCTCGACGCCGATGAGGAAGTTCGCGATCTCGTACGTGGCCGCCTTCGGGTTGGTCACCTGGAAGTAGATGACGGTGTCGATGGAGACGACCAGGTTGTCGGAGGTGATCACCGGTTGCGGCGGGAACGACACCACCTGCTCGCGCAGGTCGATCATGTCCTTGATGCGGTCGATGAACGGCACCACCATGTTGAGCCCCGGGGCGAGCGTGCGGTGGTAGCGGCCCAGCCGCTCCACGATCGCCGCCGTCGCCTGCGGGATGATCCTGATGGTCCGCGCCACCCCGAAGCCCACCGCCGCGACCAGGACGAAGGCGACGATGAGCTGCTCCACGGACATGGCAACGCTCCGAAATCGACGGGCCTGACCCGCTGCATGATATTTCGTCCGGCGTGCCTGCGGGCGATCTAGAAGGGACGGACGTACCAGCGGCCCTCGGCGCTGCGGTCGAGCGACAGCGGCACCCCGAACGTCTGCGACAGGTTGTCGGCCGTCATGACGTGGTCGAGCGGCCCCTGGGCCACGACCGAGCCGTGGCGCAGCATCAGGGCGTGGGTGAACCCGGCCGGGATCTCCTCCACGTGGTGGGTCACCAGGACCAGCGCCGGCGACCGGAAGTCGCCCGCCAGCACCGACAGCCGCCGCACCAGGTCCTCGCGGGCGCCCACGTCGAGCCCGGCGGCGGGCTCGTCGAGCAGCAGCATCTCCGGGTCGGGCATGAGCGCGCGGGCGATCTGCACCCGCTTGCGCTCCCCCTCCGACAGCGAGGCGAACCGCCGCCTGATCAGATGGGCCGCGCCCATCATGTCGATCAGCTCGACGGCACGGGTGACGTCGTTGGAGTCGTACTCCTCCGTCCAGCGCCCCAGCAGCGCGTACGAGGCGGTCAGCACCAGGTCGATGACCTTCTCGTCGGGCGGGATCCGCTCGGCCAGCGCGGAGCTGCACAGCCCGATGCGCGGCCGCAGGTCGAACACGTCGGCCACCCCGACGCGCTCGCCGAGCACCTCCAGCGACCCCTCACTGGGGAACAGCAACGTGGCCGCGAGCTGCAGCAACGTGGTCTTGCCCGCGCCGTTGGGGCCGAGCACGACCCACCGCTCGTCCTCCTCGACCGTCCAGTCGATGCCGCGCAGCAGGGTCGCCCCGTCGCGCTTGTAGGCGACGTCCTGGAACCGCAGCACCTGACCACCCATCCCCGATCCCTCCTTGAGGAGTAACCCTGGGGACAAACCTATTGCAGGGCGAGCGCTTATCGTGGATCGGTGCGCCCTGAATCGCCTATCTGTCCCGTGCTCGTCGCCTGGGGTAACGCCTGGCTCTCCGGCCACATCGGCCTGGACGAGGCGGCCGACCACGTCGAAGAGGTCGGCGGCCCCGCTGTCGTGGGCGAGGTTCCGCTGCGTAAATACCTGGCCAACCTTCGCTCCGGTGGCCTGAGCGGGTTCCGGCTCGCCCTGCCGGCGCCCGGTGACCCGCTCGGGCTCTCCGGCCCGCCCGGGTTCAACTCGGCGGCGGTCGACGCCGGGCAGGCCGCCATCGCCGTGCTCGACGACACCCGGCTCGGGCTGGTGCCCTCCCTCGATCTGCGCGGTTCCTCGTACGTGGGAGTCAAGCTGGACGTGCACGAGGCCGGGCCGGTACGGCAGGACCTGCCGTCCGTCGCCGAGGCCGAGCGCGAGCTGTCGGAGGCGATGCGGGACGCGACCCAGGCGCTGGCCGCGGCGGGCGGCCCCGCGCGGGAGCGGCCGTCGCACGTGCCGGACGGCGGCGAGCTGGCCCCCGGCTATCCGGCGCGCGCCCACCGGGTGTCGGCGCTGGCCACCCGGTTGGGCGCGGTGCTGCGCCTGGCCGAGGAGCGCGGGCTCACCTCCGGCGAGATCGCCTCCCGCGGCGCCGCGGTGCGCGAGCTGGACCGCGCCGTGCGTCGCGCGATCGTCGCGGCCCACCACGCCATCTTCGAGCCCGTCAGGAACCTCTGACCCCGGCACGCCGCCTTCGAGCCCTTCAGGGACGCCCTGAGGGATCAGGACAGGCCGTGGCGCACGGCGTAGAGGGCGGCCTGGGTGCGGTCCTGGACGCCGAGCTTCATCAGCACGTTGGAGACGTGGGTCTTGACCGTCTTCTCGGCGACCGCGAGGCTGCGGGCGATCTCACGGTTGGACCGGCCGGCCGCGATCAGTTTCAGCACCTCGCGCTCGCGGTCGGTCAGCGGCACGGGCGGGCCCCCCGCCGGCCGCGCGCCCTCGCCGCCCGCCAGCATCGCCTCGGCCGCCTCCGGCGCGAGCAGCACCTGCCCGCTGTGCACGGCCCGCACGGCCCGCACCAGCGCCGTCGGGTCGACGTCCTTGTAGAGGAAGCCGGACGCGCCCGCCCGCATCGCGGGGCCCACGTCGGCCCTGTCGCTCACCGAGGTCAGCACCAGCACCCGGGTCGCGGCGCCGGTCAGCTCGCCCAGCGTGGCCAGCCCGTCCAGCACCGGCATCTTGAGGTCGAGCAGCAGCACGTCGGGCGCGAGCTCGCGGACCAGCTCGACGGCGCGCGCGCCGTCGCCCGCCTCGCCCACGACCGTGATGTCGTCCTGCAGGTCGAGGAACGTGCGCAGCCCCTGACGCACCACCGGATGGTCGTCGGCGACCAGCACCCGGATCACCCGCACACCTCCATACGCACGGTCGTCCCCTTCCCGGGGGCCGAGCTGACGGTCATCCGGCCGCCCACCGACTCGGCCCGGTCCTTCATCGAGATCAGGCCCAGCCCGCGCGAGGCGCCCTGCTCGAAGCCCGTGCCGTCGTCCTCGACGGTCAGGGCCAGCCCGCCGCCCTCGTACGACAGCCGCACCGTCACCCGCGCGGCCTCGGCGTGGCGCAGCGCGTTGTGCAGCGCCTCCTGGGCCACCCTGAGCACGGCCACCTCCGCGGCGGAGTCCAGCGGCGGCAGCTCGTCCGCCTCGTAGGTGACGCGCGCGGGGTGCAGGCGGTCGAGCATCCGCACGTGCTTGCGCAGCGTCTCGGCCAGCCCGTGGCGGTCCAGCTCGGCGGGCCGCAGCTCGACGATCACCGCCCGCAGCTCGCCCAGCGCCTCCCCCGCCAGCCGCTGCACCCGCTCCAGCTCGGCCGCGGCCCTGTCGGGCTCCGACTTCAGCATGGCCCCCGCCGCCTGGGCGCTCAGCCGCAGCGAGAACAGCTTCTGGGTGACGGCGTCGTGCAGCTCGCGGGCCACCCGGTTGCGTTCCTCCAGCATCGCCAGCTCCCGGCTCCGTTCGTAGAGCCGGGCGTTGGCCAGCGCCATGGCGGCGTGCGCCGCGAACACCTGGAGCAGGTCCTGGTCGGCCTCGGTGAAGCCGCCCGCGCGCTTGTTGGCCAGGAAGATGATGCCGAGCACCTCGCCGCCGTCGGTGATGGGGACGCCGAGGAAGTCCTTCATCACCGGATGCGCCTGCGGCCAGTATTCGAACCTGGGGTCGGCGCGCAGGTCGGCCAGTCGCACCGGGGCGCCCTCGCGGAGCATCGCGCCCAGCATGCCGTGCTGGCGAGGGAGGGGCCCGATCGCCTCCCACTGCTTGTCGGTGATGCCCTCGGCGACGAACTCCGCGAACGAGCCGTCCTCGTCGGGCACCCCCAGCGCGGCGTAGCGGGCGTCCAGCAGCCGCCGCGCCGAGCGTACGATGACCTGCAGCACCTCGCGCACCGACAGATGGCGGGTGACCGCCAGCACCGCGGAGCTCACCGCCTGCAGGATCTCGTCGCGTTCGGCCGTCACGCCATCACTCTACTGACGGGCGAACCGGGGACCGGGCGCCGGTGACCTCCGCGGGACTCTCGACCGGCGCCGGGAAGGTCCTAGGACGAAGTGCCCAGGCGGCCACGGGACCACGGCCCGATGTGTGGACGGCGGCGCGTTCCTAACGTCACGAACATGACGAACACCGCACTCATCACCGGCGCCTCCCGCGGACTCGGCCTCGCGCTCGCGCGGTCACTGGCGGAGGCGGGCTGGCGTCTCGTGCTCACCGCGCGCGGCGTGAACGAGCTGGAACGGGCCGCGGCCGAGCTGGGCGCCACCGCCATCCCGGGCGACGTCACCGAGCCCGCGCACATCCGCCGCCTGGCGGACGCCGTCCCCGAGCTGGACCTCCTGGTCAACAACGCCAGCGGCCTCGGGGCCACGCCGCTGCCGCCGCTGGCGGGCTACCCGCTGGAGGCCTTCCGCGTCCTGCTGGAGACCAACGTCACCGCGCCGCTCGCCCTCATCCAGGCCACGCTGCCCGCGCTGCGCGCCCGGCGGGGCGCCGTCGTCAACGTCACCTCCGACGCCGCCACCGGCGCGTACGAGGGATGGGGCGGGTACGGGGCCACCAAGGCGGCGCTGGATCAGCTCTCGAACGTGCTCGCCGCCGAGGAGCCCGAGCTGGCGGTCTGGTGGACCGACCCGGGCGAGATGAACACCCGGATGCTGGCCGACGCCGTCGGCGCGGACGAGGCCGCGTCCGCCACCGACCCGGCCGAGGTCGCCGCCGCCCTGCACGGCCTCGTACGTACCCGCCCCGCCAGCGGCCGAGTGACCCTCCAATGACCCGCCCGACGACGCCCCCCGAGACGACCGCCGCATCCCCCGCAACGACCGCTGTGACAACCGAGGTGACGGCCGAGGTGGCGAACGCCGCGCTCGACTTCGTTCTGCGGCCCGCGCTGTCAGCGCAGGAGCCGCCGGAGGCGCGCGGGGTGGGCAGGGACGGGGTCCGGCTGCTGGTCTCTGCGGGTGACGGCGAGCCGGCGCACCACCGCTTCACCGACCTGCCCGGCCTGCTCGACCCGGGCGACCTGATCGTGGTCAACAACTCGGCGACGCTGCCCGCCGCCGTGCGGCTGGACCGGCTCGCGGTGCACTTCTCCACCGCGCGCCCGGACGGCACCTGGCTCGTCGAGCTGCGCCGCCGTACCGCCACCGCGACCGAGCAGTACCGCGGCGGCGCGCCCGGCGAGTGGCTGCCGCTGCCGGGAGGCGCCACGCTGCGGCTCGTCGCTCGCGAGACGCCCCGGCTGTGGCGGGCAGTGCTCGATCGCGACGTGGAGACGTACCTGCGCGGGTACGGGGCCCCGATCCGGTACGCGTACGTCACCAGGGACTGGCCGATCGAGGCGTACCAGACGGTGTTCGCGACCGTGCCGGGCAGCGCGGAGATGCCCAGCGCCGCGCGGCCGTTCACGCCGGAGCTGGTCACGGCGCTGGTGGCGCGCGGCGTCGGCATCGCGCCGATCACCCTGCACACGGGGGTGGCCTCGCCGGAGAAGGACGAGCCACCGTACGCCGAGCGCTACGCGGTGCCGGAGGCCACGGCCCGCCTGGTCGACCTGACCCTGGGGAGCGGAAGGCGGGTGGTCGCCGCCGGCACCACGGTGGTGCGGGCGCTGGAGACCGCCGCCGCCGGCGGCCTGGTGACCGCGTCCGAGGGCTGGACCACCCACGTCGTGACGCCCGCGACGGGGGTGCGGGCGGTCACGGGGCTCATCACCGGCCTGCACGAACCGCGCTCCAGCCACCTCATGATGCTGACCGCGATCGCCGGCGAGCGCCCGCTCCGCGCGGCGTACGAGGCGGCGCTGCGGGAACGTTACCTGTGGCACGAGTTCGGCGACGCCCACCTGATCTTGCGGACGTAAAGCAGGACCTGCGGCGCGGGCATCGGGGCGGGCGCAGTACCGTGGCTGAATGTGGACCAGCGCACCCTCTTGATCACCTTCACCGGCCCCGACCGGCCAGGCGTGACCTCGCGCCTGTTCTCCGTCCTGTCGGGCTTCCCCGTGACCGTGGCCGACATCGAGCAGGTCGTCATCCGCGGCCGGCTCACGCTCGGCGTCCTGGTCGCCTACGCCGGAGGGCCGTCCACCGGCACCGGCAGCACCCTCGGCGCCATGTGGACCGCCGTCGAGCGGATCGCCGAGGACCTGGGCATGGAGGTGGAGCTGTCCACCGGCTCCCTGGCCAAGGAGCACCGCCGCCGCGGCCGCCTGTCGGTCAGCGTGCTCGGCGCCACGCTCCAGCCCGCGGCCATCGCCGGCATCGCCCGCCGGATCGCCGCCGCCGGCGCCAACATCGACCGCATCGAGCGGCTGGCCCAGTGGCCGGTGACCTGCATCGAGCTGTCCGTCTCCGGCGCCAACCCCGACGAGCTGCGCGTCCAGCTCGCCGCCGAGGCCGCCGCCCAGCAGGTCGACGTGGCCGTGCAGCGCACCGGGCTGTCCAGGCGGGCCAAGCGGCTCATCGTCATGGACGTCGACTCCACCCTCATCCAGGGTGAGGTCATCGAGCTGCTGGCCAAGCACGCCGGCTGCCTCGACGAGGTCGCCAAGGTCACCGAGGCGGCCATGCGCGGCGAGCTCGACTTCGCCGAGTCGCTGCGCCGCCGGGTCGCCCAGCTCGAAGGGCTGCCCGCCGAGGTGTTCGAGCGGGTGCGCGGTGAGGTCGTGCTCACCCCCGGCGCCCGCACCCTGGTCCGCACGCTCAAGCGGCTCGACTACCGCTTCGCCATCGTCAGCGGTGGCTTCACCCAGATCACCGACACGCTCGTGGAGGAGCTCGGCATCGACTACTCGGCGGCGAACGTGCTGGAGGTCATCGACGGCAAGCTGACCGGCCGGCTCGTCGGCGAGATCGTCGACCGGCCCGGCAAGGCCCGCGCGCTGGAGCGGTTCGCCAGCGAGGCGGGGGTGCCGATCAGCCAGACCGTGGCCATCGGCGACGGGGCCAACGACCTCGACATGATCGCCGCGGCCGGGCTGGGCATCGCGTTCAACGCCAAGCCCGTGGTGCGCCAGGCCGCCGACACCGCGGTCAACACGCCCTACCTCGACTCGATCCTCTACCTGCTCGGCATCTCCCGCGACGAGGTCGAGGCCGCCGACGCCGAGGACGCGCTGCTCGTCAGTCGTGCTGCGGACCCCAGCTCGTGACCAGCTCTCCCTCACCGGCCGACAGCTCGGGCCACGGCACCGCTGTCTTGATCACCGCGAACGTGCCCGGCCGGAACAGGTAGTCGCCCTCCGCGAGCATCAGCGCCAGCTCGTGCACGGCCGGGTTGTGCCCGCACAGCGCCACCGTGCCGTGATCGGGGTCGAGCAGGCGCAGCCGCTCCAGCAGCTCCTCCGGGTAGGCCTGGTAGATCGCCGGCTCGTACCGCACCTCGACGCCGGGGAAGGCCAGCTCCGCCGTGCGGCGGGTGCGCCGGGCCGGCGAGCAGAGCACCACCTCCGGCTCCAGCCCGAGCATCCGCAGCTCCTCACCGGCCCGCTTGGCGTCGCGCTCGCCCCGGTCGGTCAGCGCCCGGTCCTTGTCGGGCACCCCAGGCGCCTGGGCCGCCTTGGCGTGGCGGAGCAGGATCAGCGTTCGCACCTCGGTCATCCTCTCGACGCCCAGACGGCCAGCATCGCGATCACCGCCATGATGGCAAGCATCGCGAGCAGGATGACGGCCAGGGTCTTCCCGCCGGACGGCGGCTTGTTGTCCATCTGCCCAGTTTCCCACCGAACAAGGCCACTCCGCGTATCACCCTCCGGCGTGGCCGGACGGCGACGCCCGCCCCTCGGTGGTCGAGGAGCGGGCGTCGTGGTGGAACGGTGTCAGGACGCGACGGGTTCCTTGTCGCGGTCGTTGTCGTTGGCCGGCTCGGCCGTCACCGAG
Source organism: Nonomuraea ferruginea (assembly GCF_039540635.1). NCBI lineage: Bacteria > Bacillati > Actinomycetota > Actinomycetes > Streptosporangiales > Streptosporangiaceae > Nonomuraea > Nonomuraea ferruginea. Next base: position 176,318 of record NZ_BAABFD010000006.1, read on the forward strand.
CGGCGCTTGGAGACGATGATGGCGCCGACGACCACGGCCACCGCGACCACCGCGATGCCGACGCGGAGCCCGACGTTGTCGGCCCACAGCACCACGGCCGGGGCCACCAGCAGCGCGACGAGGTTCATCACCTTGATCAGCGGGTTGATGGCCGGGCCCGCGGTGTCCTTGAACGGGTCGCCGACCGTGTCGCCGATGACCGTGGCGGCGTGCGCCTCGGAGCCCTTGCCGCCGTGGTGTCCGTCCTCGACCAGCTTCTTGGCGTTGTCCCAGGCGCCGCCCGAGTTGGACAGGAAGACGGCCATCAGGGTGCCGGCGGCGATCGCGCCCGCCAGGAACGCGCCCAGCGGCGCGTACCCGAGCGCGAAGCCGACGGCTATCGGCGTCATGACCGCGAGCAGGCCGGGCGTGGCCAGCTCGCGGAGCGAGTCGCGGGTGCAGATGTCGACCACGCGCCCGTAGTCGGGCAGCTCGGTGCCCTGCATGATGCCCGGCTTGCTGCGGAACTGCTCGCGTACCTCGAAGACCACCCGCATCGCCGCCCGGCCGACCGCCATGATGGCCAGCCCGGAGAACAGGAACACCACGGCCGCGCCGATGATCAGGCCGACCAGCACGTTGGGCGCGTCGATGCCGAGGCTGAACACGCTGCCCGCCGGCAGCTCGCCTTCGACCGCGGTGCGGAACGCGCCGAACAGCGCCGTGGCGGCCAGCACGGCCGTCGCGATCGCGATGCCCTTGGTGATGGCCTTGGTGGTGTTGCCGACCGCGTCCAGGCTGGTGAGGACGCGGGCGCCCTCGCCCTCGACGTCGCCGGACATCTCGGCGATGCCCTGGGCGTTGTCGGAGACGGGGCCGAAGGTGTCCATCGAGACGATGACGCCGACCGTGGTCAGCAGGCCGGTGCCGGCCAGGGCGACGGCGAACAGCGCCACCGTCACGTTGCCGAAGCCGAGCAGGAACGCGCCGTACACCGCCGCGCCGATGATCAGCGCCGAGTAGACCGCCGACTCCAGGCCGACGCTGATGCCGGCCAGGATGACGGTCGCCGGGCCGGTACGGGAGCTCTCGCCGATCTCGCGGACCGGGCGCCGGTTGGTCTCGGTGAAGTAGCCGGTGAGCAGCTGGATGGCGCTGGCCAGGACCAGGCCGATGAGCACCGCGCCGATGGCGATGACCCGCGGGTCGGCGTCGGACTGCACCTGCGCGCCGGCCAGGCCGTCGAAAGTGGCGGGAAGGTACCAGAAGGCGGCGGCCGCGACCAGGACCGCGGAGATGCCGGCCGAGATGAAGAAGCTGCGGTTGATGGCCGCCATGCCGTTGCGGTCCTTGGCGCGCAGGCGGGTGACGAAGATGCCGATGATCGCGGTCAGCACGCCGATCATCGGGACGATGAGCGGGAAGATCAGACCCTGCTCGCCGAAGGCCACCCGGCCCAGGATGAGGCTCGCGACCAGCATGACCGCGTACGACTCGAACAGGTCGGCCGCCATGCCGGCGCAGTCGCCGACGTTGTCGCCCACGTTGTCGGCGATGGTGGCGGCGTTGCGCGGGTCGTCCTCGGGAATGCCCTGCTCGACCTTGCCGACCAGGTCGGCGCCGACGTCCGCGGCCTTGGTGAAGATGCCGCCGCCGACCCGCATGAACATGGCGAGCAGCGCCGCGCCGAAGCCGAAGCCCTCCAGCACGCCGGGCGCGTCGCCCTGGTAGAGGAAGACGACCACGGCCGCGCCCAGCAGGCCGAGGCCCACGGTGAACATGCCGGCGACGCCGCCCGTACGGAAGGCGATGCGCATGGCGCGCTGCTCGCCCGAGTCGCGGGCCGCGGCGGCCACGCGCACGTTGCCGCGCACCGCCAGCCACATGCCCATGAAGCCGGTCAGCGCGGAGAACACCGCGCCGACCACGAAGAAGATCGAGCGCCCGATCCGTACGTCGGTTTCGCCCGGTAGGAGGAGCAGCAGGAAGGGTATGATCACGACGAAGATCGCCAGGGTGCGGAACTGCCGCGTCAGATACGCCGCGGCCCCTTCCTGGACGGCACGGGCGATGTTCTGCATGCGCTCCGTGCCCTGGTCGGCGGCGAGCACCTCACGCACCAGACCGCCGGCGACGGCTAGCGCGATCAGCGCGACCGCGGCGACCACGATCACGATGGTGAGATTGTTTCCGCTAAGGGTCAGATTGGACGCTGGCTCCAGTGCCAGCATGTGCCTAGACATCGTTCTCCTCGGCAAGACCGGTCGTCCTGCCCGGTGGCGCTGCAATGTAGGCGGGCGGTGCGGCACCATCCGGGTTGTGGGTGCCGCTTCCGGTTGAATCCGCTGTTAGTGCCGGATCACCTTGGCCGGTGCCGGGAGTCTACGCAGGGGATACGCAGATATGAAGGCTCTGGAGCCGGGCATTTGCGCGCCTGGTCAGTAAGCCGCTGACAGCGGGGTGTATTGCGACTTGACTGGTGAAATATCCGTCGGTTTACGGTCATGACTACGGCCTGAAAAGGTACGACCGAAATACGCCTCTCCTGAGGCCGAGCATCCGGGCCAGGTCAGCGGGTAGCGGGACCGTGGGGGGTGGCGATGATGAGCGGACCAAGAGGATCGGTTGCCCTGGTGACGGGGGCGAGCCGCGGCATCGGCAGGGCGCTGGCCGTGCGACTCCACCAGGCGGGGATGCGGGTCGCGGTCACGGCCCGGTCGGCGGAGGCCCTGGACGCACTCGCGGCCGAGCTGGGCGGCGAGGGTGACGTGCTGGCCCTGCCCGGCGACGTCACCGACCCGCGGGCCGTGACCGCCGTCGTCGAGACCGCCGAGCGCGTCCTCGGCCCGATCGACCTGCTGGTGAACAACGCGGGCGCGGCCGAGCCGCACGAGGCGCCGGTCTGGGAGTCGGACCCCGAGGAGTGGTGGGGCACCGTCACGACGAACGTGCTCGGCCCGATGCTGTACGTCCACGCGGTGGTGCCCGGCATGCTGGCCCGCGGCAGCGGCCGGATCGTCAACGTCAACAGCCTGCTCGGGGTGTGGACGCTGCCCACACAGACGGCCTACAGCGTGTCCAAGGCCGCGCTGGCCAAGCTCACCGCGGCGCTGTCGGCGGGACTCGCGGGCACGGGGGTGCTGGCGTTCGACTACAGCCCCGGCCGGGTCCGCACGGATCTGACCAGCGACCTCGGCGACCTCCCCGGGGCCAGGGACGACTCGTGGACATCGATGGAACAGGCGGTGGACGGCGTGCTCGCCATCGCGCGGGGACGTCTCGACGCACTCGCGGGCCGGTTCATCCACGCGCGCGACGACCTCGAGATCCTCGTCCTGCGGGCCGCCGAGATCGCCGAACGCGGCGGCAGGGTCATCACGCTCGCCGAGGCGTTCGACGGAGATCCCCTGTCGCAACGGTGACCGGTCAGCCCGGCGTCGTAACGCGAAGGACGTCTCCTTGACCGCAGCGGTCAGGAGACGTCCTTCGCCAAGCTCAAGCCCGACGGCCGGAAAGGCACGTCAGCGGAGATGGCCGTTGGTGGCGGCCGGCCAGCTCATGCGGATCCGCATGCCCTTGGGACTCGGGAACACCTCCACGTCGTCCGCCAGCCCCGCGATCACCGCGATACCGAAGCCGGACATGAACGAGTCGGAGAGCATTCCCAGGTCGAGGGGCTGCTCCTGCTTGATCTCATCACTGGGCGCCTGGTCGCTGACCGTGACCTCGAAGCGCCCCGAGTCGTCCTTGAGCTCGATGCGGATGGGCTCACCCGGACAGTGGGCGCGATGCGCCTCGACCGCCCGGGAACACGCCTCACCCACGGCGAGCCGGACCTCGTCCAGCAAGGACTCCTCCACGCCGGTGCGCCTGGCGATCGCAGTGGCCACCAGCCGCGCGGTGCGCACGTGCGCGGGAAGAGCGCTGAACGTCAGCTCGACGGTGGCCATCTACTTGTCTTTGCCGTGAGCTTCCTTGGCCTCGTCGACCGAAGCGTAGATCCCGAAGACCTTGGTCAGACCGGTGATCCGGAAGATCTTGAGGATGCGCTCCTGGGTGCAGACCAGTTCGAGCGAGCCGTCGTGGGCGCGGACCCGCTTGAGTCCGCCCACCAGGACGCCAAGCCCCGTCGAGTCGAGGAAGTCGACCTTCTCCATGTTGACCAGGAGGTGGAAGTTTCCCTTGTTCACCAGGTCGATGAGGAGCTCACGCAATCTCGGCGCCGTGTAAACATCGATCTCACCTTCGACCTCCACGATGGTGAGTCGGTCTTCGGTGCGGTGATCCAACTTCAGATCCACAGATCCTCCAGCGCCTCGCCTGCGAAAGTACTCTTGCGGGCCTGGCAGTCTGGAGCGATGCTCCCGACTGTCGGACCCTGACGCGCGGCATTCAACCACGCGTCTGGCTTGTGTCTATACGAAATCACGATTCCCGGCGACTTTGCCCACGGATGCAGACTGGAAACAGTGACTTCCTCCGCTTCCTCCCCACACCGACCAGGTCCACTCCTCCAGCACCTGCTCGGCATACCCGCACGTCACGAGCGTGTCACCCATGTGGAGCATGTTCCAGCACGTCAGGCGGGTCAAGTGGGATGGCCCAAATGGGCGCCCGAACTCCTGGTTACGCGCTTGGCGAACCAGGGCGTGGCGGGGCTGTGGCAACACCAGTACGAGGCCGCTGACCTGGCCCATTGTGGCCGAAACGTGATCATTTCTACGGGGACGGCCTCCGGCAAGTCGCTGGCCTACCTGACCCCGGCGGTCACCGCCTGTCTCGACGGCGGCACCGTGTTGTACCTCACACCCACCAAGGCCCTCGCCGCCGACCAGCTTCGCGGCATCCATGACCTGCGCATCACCCAGGTGCGGGCCGCCTGCTTCGACGGCGACACCCCGTTCGAGGAGCGCACCTGGGTGCGCAAGCACGCCAACTACGTGCTCACCAACCCCGACATGCTGCACCGGAGCATCCTGCCCAGGCACGCCCAGTGGTCGCTGTTCTTCCGCCGGCTGCGGCTGGTGGTCGTGGACGAGTGTCACGGCTACCGGGGCGTGTTCGGGTCGCACGTGGCGCAGATCCTGCGCCGCCTGCGCCGCGTCTGCGCCAGGTACGGGTCGTCGCCGGCCTTCCTGCTGGCCTCGGCCACGGCGAGCGAGCCCGGCGAGTTCGCCAAGCGGCTGACCGGGCTCGACGTGGACGAGGTGACGGCGGACGCCTCTCCCAAGGGCTCGACCACCATCGCGCTGTGGGAGCCGCCGCTGACGGAGCTCAGGGGCGAGAAGGGGGCCCCGGTGCGCCGGACGGCCACGGCCGAGGCCGCCGACCTGCTGGCGGACCTGGTGCTGGCCGACGTCCGCACGCTCGCGTTCGTCCGCAGCCGTCGCGGCGCCGAGACGGTGGCGCTCCAGGCCCGCGCCAAACTCTCCGACGTCGCCTTCTCCCTCTCCGCCCACGGCCCCCACCCCTCCCCCCTCGGACCCCCCCACCCAACACCCCGTCCATCGACACCCCCATCGTCGGACCCCTCTCCAGCCGGGCCCTCTCCGGCGGAACCCTCATCGACAGAGCCGTCCCCAGCGGAACCCCGTCCGGCAGAACCCTCCACGGCGAAACCCACACCAGCCGGACCCTCACCATCAGCCCCCTCATCGACAGAGCCGTCCCCAGCGGAACTCTGTTCAGCGGAACCCTCTACAGCGGAGCACTCTCCGACGAGGGCGGACCCTCCGCTTCTGGGGGCCAGCCCGATGCCGTCCTTTCGTGAGGGCACCGGCAACCGGACCGGCCGTGAGGAGCCCCGGGATTCCGCGGCCGGGTCCGCGGGAGGGGGTGCCCGTGGGCCGCTGGCGTGGGCGTGGCCCGAGGACGAAGGGTTGGCGGATCTGCCCGAGAAGGTTGCCGCCTACCGGGCGGGCTACCTGGCGGAGGACCGCAGGGTGCTGGAGAAGGCTCTGCGCTCCGGCGCGCTGATGGGCCTGGCCACCACCAACGCCCTGGAGCTCGGGGTCGACGTGTCCGGCCTGGACGCCGTGCTGATCGCCGGCTGGCCGGGCACCCGCGCCTCGCTCTGGCAGCAGGCCGGCCGCGCGGGGCGCGAGGGCCAGGACGCGCTGGCCGTGCTCATCGCCCGTGACGACCCGCTCGACACCTACATCGTGCACCACCCGGAGGCCCTGTTCGGCCGGCCCGTCGAGGCGATCGTCCTCGACCCGGACAACCCGTACGTGCTGGGCCCGCACCTGTGCGCCGCCGCGGCGGAGATCCCGCTGACCGAGCAGGACCTGACGGTCTTCGGCGACGCCGCGCGCGGCGTGCTCGACGACCTCGTCACTGAGGGCCTGCTGCGCCGCCGGCCGGCCGGCTGGTACTGGACCAGGCGGGAGCGCGCCACCGACCTGGCCGACATCCGCGGCGGCGGCGGCGCGCCGATCCACGTCGTCGAGTCCTCGACCGGCCGCCTGCTCGGGAGCGTGGACGAGCCCTCGTCGCACACGACCGTGCACACTGGAGCGGTCTACCTCCACCAGGGCGAGACGTTCCTCGTGGAGGAGCTGGACCTGGAGGCCGGGGTGGCGCTGGTCACGAGTGCCGCTCCGGACTACTCCACGTTCGCCCGGGACATCACCGACATCTCTGTCCTTTCCACCCTGCGCTCCCATCCTCTCGGGCCCGGCACCCTCCACTTCGGCGAGGTCGAGGTGACCAGGCAGGTCGTCTCGTACCTGAAGCGCCGGGCGCAGTCGGGCGAGAGCCTCGGCGACGAGCCGCTGGACCTGCCGCCGCGCACCCTCCGCACCCGCGCCGTCTGGTGGACGCTCCCGGCCGCCGAGGTCGCCACCCTGGCCGAGGAGGGCTTCGACCTGGGCGGCTCGGCCCACGCCGCCGAGCACGCCGCCATCGGCCTGCTCCCCCTCTTCGCGACCTGCGACCGCTGGGACATCGGCGGCGTGTCGACGGAGCTGCACGCGGACACCGGCCTGCTCACGGTGTTCGTCTACGACGGCCACGAGGGCGGCGCCGGCATCGCGGAACGCGGGTACGCGCGCGCCAGGGAATGGCTGACGGCCACGCGCCAGGCCATCGACTCCTGCGAGTGCGAGCGCGGCTGCCCTTCCTGCATCCAGTCGCCCAAGTGCGGCAACGGCAACGAGCCCCTGGACAAGCAGGGCGCACTCCGTCTCCTCGCGACCCTGCTGCGCCCCTGACCTCCTTCCGCCCCGCCGAGGGCAGTGTTGGGACCGAGGGCAGCCTCCGGGTCGAGGGCAGCCTCCGGGTCGAGGGCAGCCTCCGGGTCGAGGGCAGTCTCCGGGCCGAGGATGCGAGCCGGGCGATTCCGGGCAGGGCTCCAGTGGTTCGGTATGACCGGCCGGAGCACCAGCTGACTCGCCAAGGGGGCAAGAGCCATGACCGATCAGTCGTTCGGCGTCCACTCGGAGGTGGGCACGCTGCGCAAGGTCATCGTGCACCGCCCGGAGCTGAGCCTCAGGCGGCTCACCCCGGCCAACCGCGACCGGCTGCTCTTCGACGACATCATCTGGGTGGAGCACGCGCAGCGTGAGCACGACGCGTTCGTCGCGGTGCTGCGCGAGCACGGCGTCGAGGTCTTCTACCACCAGGAACTGCTCGCGGAGGCGCTGGACGGGAGTTTCGAGGCCAAGCGGCACGCGGTGGAGCAGGCCGTCACCCACCTGACCGTCGGCCCGGCGCTCGTGGACGGCGTCCGGGAGACGCTGTCCGGCTGGAGTGGCGAGAAGCTGGCCACCCACCTCATCGGCGGGCTGACCAAGCAGGAGTACGGGATCCCCGGCCTGGAGGCGAACTCCCTGGTCGCGGCCTCGGCCCGGATGGACGACTTCATGCTGCCGCCGCTGCCGAACTCCCTCTACCAGCGCGATCCGGTCGCCTGGCTCTACGGCGGGGTGTCGCTCAACCCGATGTACCATCACGCCCGCCGGCTGGAGACGTTGAACCAGAGCACGATCTACCACTTCCACCCCATGTTCGCCGGAGAGGAGTTCGCGTTCTTGTATCCGGAGCGCGGCGAGGAATCACGGTTCGACGAGGAGGACTTCGGCGCCGCCGCCATGGAGGGCGGCGACATGATGCCCATCGGCAACCGCACGGTGGTGATCGGCCTGAGCGAACGGACCAACCCGCGCACCGTGGAGCACCTCGCCCTGTCGCTGTTCGGCGGAGGCTCGGTCGACCGGGTGATCGCCGTCGAGATCCCCAAGCGACGTACGTACATGCATCTGGACACCGTTTTCACCCTCCTGGACGTGAACAAGGCGGCCGTCTACCCGCCGTTCCTGGAAACGGCCACCACATACGCGCTCCGCCCCGGCGACAAGCCGGGCACCCTCGACGTCCACATGGCCGCCGGCTTCGCGCACGCGGTGGCGGAGGCCCTGGAGATCGGCGAGCTGGAGCTGATCCCCACCGGCGGCGACGACTATCAGCAGGCGCGCGAGCAATGGGACTCGGGCAACAACTTCTTCGCCCTCTCCCCCGGCGTGGTGATCGGCTACCACAAGAACCAGTTCACCAACCGGCAGCTGCGGAACAGGGGCGTGGAAGTGATCGAGATCGAGGGCTTCGAACTCGGCAAGGGCCGGGGCGGCGCCCGCTGCATGACCTGCCCCATCCAGCGGGCTCCCATCTAGCACCGCATGTGGTAATCATCCTCTTTAATCCCATATGTCGTGATTATTCTTTCGGGCCTCAACCCGTCCCACTTGCGGCGAGATCACGGAGAAGGGCGCAGTCGGGCGCTCACTACGGAACCGTTCTGCAGCCAGGCACTCACTACGGGGCCTCTCTTTTTTGGGAGATGCAGTCCACGCTCGTCTCATTCATCCCATTCGTCTCATTTCAGCAAGTAAGGGAACTTTGGGAACCCCCTCGGGCTGAGCGCCGTGATGCGTGCCTTCGGCCCGCTCAGCCCGCCGTAGCTTCAGAGGGGACGGACTGGCTGGGCCGGCGCGGGAGCGGCCGGTCAGGGTGCGGACGCCGAGGCCGGGGATCGAGATCGTCAGCGATGTCCTGACGTCCGCCACCGCGCCGCTGATCTCGCAGTTCGTCAGTTCGACCCCGTTCGCCTTCGCCAGGGTCGTCGCTCTCGCGCAGGCGCTTTCCGGGTCTACGAGGGCCAGTTCGGCGGCGGCCAGCGCGCTGAGGTCGGCAGCGTCGTACACGCGGTGGCGTGCGACGCGCGCCTCGCCGGCCAGGGCGAAGGCCATGGCCACGGCCATCAGCAAACCCATGAGCGCGACGCCCCAGAGCGTGGCCGAGCCTCGGTCGTTACGTGGCATCACAGATCTCCTCAGCGCACGGCCGTGTGCCCGGCGCCGTTCTAGCTGCCGCACGAGCGGTCCGCACGTGACGTCAGGATTCGGTTCTCGCTGCCGCATGACCGGTCTGCACATCAGGCCAGGGGGTCTGGCTGCCGCACGGGGGTCCGCACCGTGAGGTCAGGATTCGGTTCTCGCTGCCGCATGAGCGGTCTGCACGTGAGGTCAGGATTCGGTTCCGGCTGCCTCACGGGCGGTCCACCGTGAGGTCAGGATTCGGTGGGCGTGGTGGCGGACGCGGTCACGTGGATCGCGGGCAGGGCGGGGCCCCAGGGCGGGCGGACGGCGAGCGAGATGTGCACGGTCGTGTGTTCTGGGGTGCGGTTCACAGTTACCTCTGCTTCGGGGCGGGTGGCTGAGCGGGCGAGGTCTCGTACCTGATCGAGACGCTCGCCCCTGGCCGCGGCGCGAGCGGCGGAGCGGGCGGCGTCGACGCATTCGAGGTGGGCTCCGACGGCCTGGATGGCCCACAGCGCCGCCGCGAGGACGGCCATGAGTGCGGGGAGCATCGCGGCCGTTTCGGCGGTCACGGAGCCTTTTGACGACCTCCGGCGCGCGTGGCCGGTCATCCCTTGGTGTTGAGCGCCCGGTCTATCAGCGAGGAGAGCATCTCCTGCACTTCGGGACTGCTGACCACCTTGAAGAGCAGAGCGGCGAAGGCGCAGGCGGCGATGGTGCCGACCGCGTACTCGGCGGTGGACATGCCCCTGTCGCGGGCGGCTCCCGCCAGGCGGGCCTGCCTGACGGACCACCAGCGGCGGTGGCGGGTGCGGAGCGACAGGTTCTTGTGGTCCTGCATCGTGCCTCCAGGAAGATCGGGCCGGGGCGACGCCCCGGTGTGCGGGTCCAAGATTCGCTTGGACCGGCATGGACCCAAGGGGCCGAGCGCCGTTCTGTGGATAAGCGAGTACGTGGCGCCGAGGCTGTGGAGGGAGCACCCGTGAACGGAGGCGGGATCGGGTGGACGCGACGTTGGGTGGACGCGAAGGTTGAGCGGACGCGACGTTGGGTGGACGCGAGATTGAGCGGACGCGGAGGTTGAGCGGACGCGGAGGTTGAGCGGACGCGGGCCCGGTGGACCTGGTGGCATGGTCTCGTCAGCGGACGCGTGCTCGCCGGAACGAAGCGCTCTCGTCAGCGGACGCGAGCCCGGCTGACCCAGCGGTGCTGTCTAGACAGCGGATGCGAGCTTGCTGAAGCCGGTGGAGCACTCTCGTCAGCCGACGCGAGCCCGGTGGAACCGGCGGAGCGCTCTCATCAGCCGACGCGGACTCGCTGGAACCGGCGGAGCGCTCTCGTCAAGGGAGGACGATCGTGGTGGCCAAGCCTGCTACCACGGGGACGATTCCCAAGAGGACGAAGGCCGGGAGGAAGCAGAGGCCCAGGGGTGCCACCGCTTTGACGCCCACACTGCGGGCCGCGGCCACCGAGGCGGCCCTTGACGTTTCGCGGGCGTCGTCCGCCAGGCGGGTCAGGATGTCGGCCACGGGGGCGCCGCTCCGGGACGCTCGGATCATCGCTCGGGCGAGTTGGGCTGTGGCCGGGTCGCGGGACAGGTGGGTCCAGGTCGGCTCGGGGTCGGCGCCGAGTTTGAGCTGGGCGGCCACCCAGGTGAGTCTCAGCCCGAGGGGGCCGCCTATCGCCGTGGCGGCGGTCTCGGTGGCGGCGCTGGTGGGCTGGCCCGCGAGCAGGCAGGCCGACATGAGGTCGGCGGCGAACGGCAGGTCCGTGGTGATCCGGTTGCGGTCGCGTTCGAGCTCCGGCGGATCTCTGCGGTGGAGGGCCGCCGCGGTGATGGGAGTGGCGAGGAGGGCCGTGACGATGCCGGGGACGCCGCCGACCAGCAGGGCGACGACGACACCCAGGCAGAGCGACGGGACGAGGGTGCGGCTTGAGAGCCGGCGCCCGGTCCGCGCCCTGTCGGTGAGCCAGACGGGCGGAGGTGGGTCGGCGGGACGGGATCCGTTCTGCCGGGGTGAGGGCTCGGGGAGCAGGCGCGCGAGGCGTTGCGCGGGAGTGGTGGGCGAAGTCCAGAGGTAAGCCGCCAGGGCAGTGCAGAGAATGGAGGCGAGCGCGAGCATCGGGTGGTCCTAGCTGTGACGGAGGTCGGGACTTTCCGCAGCGGATGGGTTTTGACGCCTGGCCTTGTCAGGGCGGGTCAGGGGTTCACCGCTTTGGTGGCCATGCGGTGGGTCCACCAGAGGCCGCAGGCGTCCAGGGAGATGCCGGCGGCGAGGCAGAGGAGGCCGGGGAGGCCGCCCAGCAGGAAGGTGAGGGGACGCATGCCCAGGGCGGCGGCCATCAGGAGGCCCAGCGCCGGGAGGATGGCCAGCATCCTGGCTGTCGTGCGAGGGCCGGCCAGTTGGGCGGCGACGTCCTGCCGGTGGGCCTGGGAGGCGCGCAGGGTCGCCGCCACGCGGTCCACGAGGGCGCTCAGGCCTGCGCCGACCGTCACGCTGACGTCCCAGCAGGCGGCGAGGCGGCGCAGGCCCTCGCCGCCCTCCTCCGGGGCGGCCCGGAGCAGGGCGGCGGAGACGTCGCCGCCGTCTCTGGCCGCGGCCGACACGGGGCGGAGCGCGCCGGGGTCCGGCAGGTCGACGGCGTCGAGTGCTCTGGACAGGGCCTCGCCGGGGGTCCGCCCCGCTGACAGCTCGGCGGTCATGGCGTGGCACAGCTCGATCGACGCGCGGCGCCAGGCGTCGGCTCGGCGTGACCTGCTCGGGCGAGCGAACAGGGCCTTCAGGCTGGGCGGGCGCGGCCCGTCGTCGTGGTGGGTGAGCCTGGCCAGACGGAGGGTGGCGGCGTCGGGGCTGGTCCAGAGCCAGACGGCGAGGGCGATGAGGAAGGCGGCGGCCACGACGGTCATGACGCGGACTCCTCGGGAGAGGGAGCCTGGCCGGTGGGGAGAGGGCGAGGGCTCCCGGACGGCGACACTTCTCGCGAGGCCGGAGACGTCGGGTGATGGCGAGGGCTCCCGGACGGCGGGGCTTCTCGCGAGGCCGGAGACGTCGGGTGGTGGCGGAGGCTCCCGGACGGCGGGGCTTCTCGGGAGGGCGGAAGGGGCGGGGAGTCGCCCGTCAAGGTCGTGTAGGCGGGGCCTGGGTGTGCGTGGCCTTCGGGGGTGAAGGTCACGGCGGGGATGGCTCGTACGAGGTCGTCGTCGGTTCTGGTCAGGAGGCGGATCTCGGAGATGCGGCGTCTGCCGTCGGTGCGGCTGCGAGTGAGGTGGATGACGACGTCCAGGGCGGCCGCCAGCTGGCTGTGGACGGCTTGTCTGCTGAGGCCCGCGGCGCAGCCCAGGGCCTCCAGGCGGGGCGGGACGTCGGCGGCCGTGTTGGCGTGGAGGGTGCCGCAGCCGCCCTCGTGGCCCGTGTTGAGGGCCGCGAGGAGGTCGACCACTTCCGCGCCTCTGACCTCGCCGACCACCAGGCGGTCGGGGCGCATGCGCAGGGCCTGGCGGACGAGGTCGCGCAGGCCCACGCCTCCCGCGCCCTCGACGTTGGCGGGTCTGGACTCCAGGCGGACCACGTGCGGGTGGAGCGGGCGGAGCTCGGCGGAGTCCTCGACCAGGAGGAGGCGTTCGCCGGGGTCGGCCAGGGACAGGAGGGCGGAGAGGAGGGTCGTCTTCCCCGTGCCGGTGCCGCCCGAGATCAGGAAGGCTCTCCTGGTGGTGACCAAGGTGGTGAGGATCGGGACGGCGGCAGGGGTGATGGTCCCCGCCGCCACCAGGTCGGGCAGGGTGAACGTGCGGCGGGGCGGCAGGCGCAGCGAGACGCAGGTGCCTCCCGAGGCGATCGGGGGGAGGATCGCGTGGAGGCGGACGCCTCCGGCGAGGCGGGCGTCCACGTACGGGGAGGCGTCGTCGAGGCGGCGGCCCGCCGCGGCGGCCAGGCGCTGGGCGAGCCTGCGGACCGCGGCGTCGTCGGTGAAGGTGACGGGGGTGAGGCGCAGGCCCCTGCCGTCGTCGACCCATACCTCGCGGGGGCCGTTGACCAGGACGTCCGTCACTTCGGGCGCGGCCAGGAGCGGCTCCAGCGGGCCCGCGCCGATGAGGTCGGCGCAGAGGGCCCGGGCGACGGCGAGGATCTCGGCGTCGCCGTAGACCGCCCTCTCGGCGCGGAGTGCCACGGCCACCTGGGCGGCCGTGGGTTCGGCCCCCGCTCTGGCGAGGCGTACGCGGACGGCTTCCACGAGCTCGGGGGTTACCTGCACGGTGGTCTCGATTCGGGTGGGATCGCGGGCGGCGGCCGAAGGGGTCACGCCGGGAGGAGGTCGTGGAGGAGCGTCGTGCAGAGGGCGCCGAGGGTGGTGCGGGGGCCCAGTCTGGGGAGTTCGCCGCGGTTGAGCGTGGCCGTCAGGCGGGGGTGGTCGGGCAGGTGGGCGGCGGCGGGGATGGACAGGGAGGCCGCCGCCGCGTCGGCGTCGAGGACGCCGGGGCGGATGACGGCGCGGATGTCGGAGGTGTGCTCGGCCGCCTGCCGCAGGACCTGGGCGGCGGACAGGACCCCGCGGACGTCGGCCGTGACCACCAGGAGGGTGGTGGTGGCCCTGCCCAGGGCTTCGGCGGCGGCCGCGTCGAGGTGGCGGGGAAGGTCGACGATCACCAGGTCGAAGCCCCGGCGGCCGGCTTCGAGGACCGAGCGCATGGCCTCCCTGGGGATGGGGCGGACCTCGCCCCGGTGGAAGGACAGGACCGCGAGGTCGCCGAAGCAGGGAAGGGCTCCTTGGAGGGCCGAGGAGCTGATGCGGCCCTGCCTGGCCACCAGGTCGGCCCAGCGGGCCCCCTGCGTCTCCTCCTGGCCCAGAAGGGCGTCCAGGCCACCGCCCAGTGGGTCGGCGTCGACCAGGAGGGTGCGGAGGCGGTCGCCGGAGGCTCTGAGCGCCAGGCACGCCGACAGGACGCTGGCGCCCGCGCCGCCCCGGCCGCCGATGACGCAGAGGACCGCCCCAGACCGCGGGTGGGGCTCCATGGCGTCGGCGAACTCCTCGACCAGGCGGCGCTCCTCGTCGGGGAGGGGCACGACGGCCTGGGCGCCGACCGAGACGCAGCGGCGCCAGGTGTCGGGGTCGTCGGGGGCGCGGGTGACGAGGAGCACGCGGTCTCTGGCGGGAGGGGCGCAGGCGGCGACGGCGTCGGCGAGGTCGGCGCCGACGACCACCAGCGGGGCGAGGCTCCAGAACGGGCGGGCGTGGGCCGGCGCGTGGGCCACGTCGATCTGGGCGCCGGCCGCGGCGGCGACGCGGACCAGGTCGTCGAGCAGGTCGCGGTCCTCGGTGATGACCAGTGGGCGATTCATCGGACTCCCTCGGGGTCGGGGAGGTCCGACCATGCCCGGGACGAGGCCGGGCGCGGGGAGGCGAACGCGGTTCTGGGGATGACGCCGCAGGCCGTGCACAGGCTGTGGACGACGGCTACGGGCGAAGTCCGGAAATGGGGCGACCCCCGCCGGGGGGGAGAGCGGGGGTCGCCTGTTCGGTCCGGCTCCGGGGGGGTAGAGCCGGTCCCGTTTCAGAAGAAAGCTTTCATCACTTCACCGGAGCATGGCAAGGGACTTGGAAACCCAACCCATGCGCAGTCACTCCAGTTTCTGGTGATACCACCGTATGCTGCCCGATCCACTCGAGTTTCGTCGAGGCGCAATCTGGTATTTCCGCCAAGTTTTTTCGTAATCGCATAACGATCACATAAAGCCGATCACGGACAGTGATCATCACGGCTTGATAACCACGCCCCGTACCGCGACGCCGATCCGCCACACCGGACACGCGGCCAACCTCCGGTAAAGGTCTTGCTCCCGGGGGTTCCCATCAGGGCTGATCCGTCATAGAAAGGTGTCACGGACCAGTGGTCCGGGTGCGTCAACCGGGTACCCACGCGCGACCAGCCGCGGGAGGCGCGTCGTGACGGGCTTGACCCGCTCCGACGAATTGAGGTGCACGCTTGGTAACCCGGCGTGATGCACCGGCGGACGGCGTCTCTTGACAGAGGCGCCGTCAGCTACGTTTCTCAGCCTCTTTGCATGGCTTCGCAGATGGCGACCGCTTCCCGCACCCCCAGGCTTACCGCAGAGGCACATTGCTGTATCCACTGGGCCACGCCCTCGGGTGTGCCGCTCAGATAGGCCCGCAAGCCCTCGGCGTACGGCAGCTCCAGATGCCCCACCTCGACGGCCACCAGCGACTTGGGGTCGAGCCCGTACTCCACCAGCGTGAGCCGCTCGGCGGCGCGCGCCACGACGCCGTCGGCCGTGCCGAAGGGTCGCAACACCGCCAGCTCGGCGTGCACGACGGCGGCCAGCACCAGCGCCGGGGCGGCCTTGGTGGCGCCGTCCATAAGCCAGATCAGGCGCTCCATCCGGGCCGCGGTCTCCTCGGCGGACGGCGCCGCGCCCAGGCCGAGCGGGTCGGGAGCGGCGTCGGCGGTCCGGGGCCGGCCCAGCGCCTCCTGGCCGGTCAGTCCGGCCGCGGCGACGGTGTGCAGGCGGGCCAGCACCTGCCTGGGGGCCTTGCGCCAGGTCGGCCCGAGGCGGCCCAGCTCCGCGGAGGCGCGCAGCGCCCCCTGCACGACCGGGTCGTGCGCCTCGTCCCTGCGCAGCGCGTCGAGCGGGACGTCCGCGCCCTCGATCGCGGCGGACGCGCGGGCGCCGCGCAGCGACGACTCGGTGGACACGGCCGGGCTCGCCCGGCGCAGGACGCGGTGGCGGTAGAGCCGGTCGACGGCCTCCCGTGCGGCGTCGACCGCTTCGGACACGCCGGGAAGCCGCGCGAGGGCGGCCAATGGGTCACTCACGGATATCGACCATACCCGCGGGTAGAGGATCACTCTCGCGGGGCCCATAAAGCCGCCTCCAATTGGCGCGCTCCAAGGGAGACATTTCAGGATGACAACGTTTCAATAGCTTTTGTCATTCAAATCGGCAAGCTGTCGACTTCCTGCGCCGAACGGTACAGACCTGTCTAGACCTCTTGTGTGGGGGTGCTGTGACCTGGTGAAGTGGGACATGACCTACCCGATCTGGCCCTAGAAGGAGCGCGAAGGTGGCCCCGGAGACCCCTGGCAAAGAGACCCAGGCCCTGTCCAACTTGCTGCAGGAGAACCGCCGGTTCGCGCCACCGGCCGAGCTGGCGGCGGCCGCGAACGTCACCGCCGCCGCTTACGCCGAGGCGGACGCGGATCGCCTCGGCTTCTGGGAGCGTGTCGCCGAACGGCTGACCTGGGCCAAACGCTGGGACACCACGCTCGAGTGGAACACGCCCTTCGCGAAGTGGTTCGTCGGCGGCGAGCTGAACGTCGCCTACAACTGCGTCGACCGGCACGTCGAGGCCGGCCACGGCGACAAGGTCGCCTACTACTGGGAGGGCGAGCCCGAGGACGACTCCCGGGTGATCACCTACGCCGAGCTGCAGGACGAGGTCTGCAAGGCCGCCAACGCCCTGCGCGAGCTGGGTGTGGGCAAGGGCGACCGGGTGGCCGTCTACCTGCCGATGATCCCCGAGCTGCCGATCACCATGCTGGCCTGCGCGCGCATCGGCGCCGTCCACTCGGTGGTCTTCGGCGGCTTCTCCTCGGCGGCGCTGAAGAGCCGCATCCACGACGCCGACGCCAAGCTGGTCGTCACCGCCGACGGCGGCTACCGCCGCGGCGCCCCGTCGGCGCTCAAGCCGACCGTGGACGAGGCCGTCGCCGAGAGCCCTCAGGTGGAGAAGGTCCTGGTGGTCCGGCGCACCGGACAGGACGTCGCGTTCGGCGACAAGGACCTGTGGTGGCACGACGTCGTCGACCGCCAGAGCACCGAGCACACCGCCGAGCCGCACGGCGCCGAGGACCCCCTCTACATCCTCTACACCAGCGGCACCACCGGCAGGCCGAAGGGCATCCTGCACACCACCGGCGGCTACCTGGCCCAGACGGCCTGGACGCACGACGCGGTCTTCGACCTGAAGCCCGAGACCGACATCTACTGGTGCACCGCCGACATCGGCTGGGTGACCGGCCACTCCTACATCGTGTACGGCCCGCTGGCCAACGGCGCGACGAGCGTGATCTACGAGGGCACGCCCGACACCCCCCACCGCGGGCGGTTCTGGGAGATCGTGCAGAAGTACAAGATCTCGATTCTCTACACCGCGCCCACGGCCATCCGCACGTTCATGAAGTGGGGCGACGACATCCCCGCCAAGTTCGACATGTCGAGCCTGCGCGTCCTGGGCTCGGTGGGCGAGCCGATCAACCCTGAGGCGTACGTCTGGTACCGCGCGAACATCGGCGGCGACCGCTGCCCGGTGGTCGACACCTGGTGGCAGACCGAGACGGGCGCCATCATGATCAGCCCGCTGCCCGGCGTGACCCACGCCAAGCCGGGCGCGGCCATGCGCCCGCTGCCCGGCATCGTCGCCGACGTGGTCGACGACCAGGGCAACAGCGTGCCCGACGGCGGCGGCGGGTTCCTCGTCATCCGCGAGCCGTGGCCGGCCATGCTCCGCACGATCTGGGGCGACGACCAGCGCTACATCGACACGTACTGGTCGAGGTTCGACGGGATGTACTTCCCCGGCGACGGCGCCAAGAAGGACGAGGACGGCGACCTGTGGCTGCTGGGCCGGGTCGACGACGTCATGCTCGTCTCCGGCCACAACATCTCCACCACCGAGGTGGAGAGCGCGCTGGTCAGCCACCCGAAGGTGGCCGAGGCGGCGGTCGTGGGCGCCACCGACCCGGTGACCGGCCAGGCCATCGTGTCGTTCGTCATCCTGCGCGGCACGGTCGAGGAGAGCGACGACATCGCGGCCGAGCTGCGCGCGCACGTGGCCAAGACGCTGGGCCCGATCGCCAAGCCCCGCCAGATCCTGGTGGTGCCCGAGCTGCCCAAGACCCGGTCCGGCAAGATCATGCGGCGGCTGCTGCGCGACGTGGCGGAGAACCGGAGCATCGGTGACGTCACGACGCTGGCCGACAGCACGGTGATGAACCTGATCTCGGAGAAGCTCCCGTCGGCCAAGGCCGAAGACTAGAAGCCCTCGTACGCGACCCCCTGCCCTGGATCATCCGGGCGGGGGGTCGCTCGTGTGCCGGACCGGCTCGGCGCTATGTTCTCGGATCGGGTAGATCTGGGAGTGATTGCGGGGCGCGTGGTGGGCAGGTTCCTGGGATGTTCGGCCGGGGCGGCGAGGCAGTCAGGCGGGCTCCACGGGTGGGACGCGGCGGTGGGGCCGGGTCCCATACGGTATGCGGGCGTCGCATCCCGCTGACGATGATTGACACGGCCATCAGGCCTCGATAGGAGACGTTCATGCCGCAGACTCCCGAGGAAGAATCGCTGGGCTCGCTCGTCGCCCAGGCGAGCGATCACATCTCGACTCTGGTCCGTTCGGAGATCGAGCTGGCCAAGGCCGAGTTCAGGTTCGACGCCAAGCGGGTCGGCACGGCCGGGGGCCTGTTCGCCGCCGCCGCCTTCATGGCCCACCTGTGCCTGATCCTCGCCTCCTTCGCGATCGCCTTCGTGCTCGCTCAGTGGATGCCGACGTGGGTGGCCTTCCTCGCCGTGACCGTCTTCTACCTGCTTGTCGCGGCTTTGCTGGTCTACGTCGGAATCCGCAAGCTGAAGGGGCTGGCCGGGATGAAGCGGACCGCCCGGTCGCTGAAGGGCCTCAAGGAGATCGCCCATCCGGATGAGGTCCCGGTGGCGGACGATCGACCGGTCCCGGTCAAGAGGCCGGTGACACCCGGTGGCGTCTGACGAGGCCGTCGTCCAGATCGAAGGCCCTTGGACGCACCGCACGGTGCACGCGGGGGGCACGCGGTTCCACGTCGTGGAGGCCGGCGACGGCCCGCTGGTGCTGCTGCTGCACGGCTTCCCGCAGTTCTGGTGGACGTGGCGGCACCAGCTCAGGTCGCTGCCCGAGGCGGGCTTCCGCGCGGTCGCGGTCGACCTGCGCGGCTACGGCGGCAGCGACAAGCCGCCGCGCGGCTACGACCTGCCGACGCTGGCCGCCGACGCGACCGGGCTGATCAAGGCGCTCGGCGAGACCGGCGCGATCGTGGTCGGCCACGACTGGGGCGGGCTGCTGGCCTGGACGATGGCCGTGCTCGACCCCAAATGCGTGCACCGGCTGGTGACGGTGTCCGCCCCGCATCCCCTGCGGCTGCGCAACGCGCTGCTGACCGACCCGTTCGGCCAGCTCAAGGCGAGCCGGCGGGCGTTCGGCTTCCAGCTTCCGCTGCTGCCCGAGCGCAGGCTGACCAGGCGCGGCGGCGCGCTGGTGGGCAGGCTGCTCGACGACTGGTCCGGGCCCGGGTGGCCGGACCAGGAGACCTCGCGTACGTATCGCGAGGCGTTCACGATCCCGGCCGTGTCCCACTGCGCGCTGGAGTATCACCGGTGGTTCGGCCGCTCGCAGCTCCGCCCCGACGGGCGGCGGTACGCCAGGGCCATGCGGACCGAGGTCGAGGCGCCGACGTTGCAGCTGCACGGGGCGCTCGACACCTGCACGCTGCCGCGCACCGCGCAGGGGTCGGGCCGCTACGTGGCCGCCCCGTACCGGTGGCGGCTGTTCGAGGGGGCGGGCCACTTCCCGCACGAGGAGATTCCCGACGTGTTCGACACCGAGCTGCTCGGCTGGCTCGACGACCCGGAGCCCGACCGATGAGAGACCGAGATCCGGAGGGCCGCCCGCGCAACGCCCGCCCGCGTGACGCGTTCGGCCGGCCGCTGCCGTACGGCTCGGAGGGCATGCCGAGGGTGCCCGACGACTACGCGCCCACCACCGGGCAGGCGGTCGCCGACGGCCGCCGGTTCCTGGAGGAGGGCCTGCCGTTCAGCGCGCACGAGGTGTTCGAGGGGCGCTGGAAGTGCGCCCCCGAGGAGGAGCGCGAGCTGTGGCAGGGCCTCGCGCAGATCTGCGTGGGCCTGACCCACCTGCAGCGCGGCAACGCGCGGGGCGCGCTGACGCTGTTCGCCCGCGGCGCGGCCCGGGTGCAGTCGTACGGCGACCCGTACGACGCGGTGGGCAGGGCGGCGTCCGGCCTGCACGACGACAGCGACGCCGCCGAGGCGGTCGCGCTGATCCTGGCCGAGCTGCCGGAGCCGGACGACCTGACCTAGTCGCACTGCTGGGTGTCGGCGGGGCTGGTGTCGTTCTTGCCCTGCTCGGCGTCCGGGCGGACCTCGTCGGCGGTCAGCGCGTAGCCGGTCTCCTCCTGGCTGACCGCGGCCGCGAAGATCACCCCGTACACCCGGCCGTCGACGGAGAGCAGCGGGCCGCCGGAGTTGCCGGGCAGCACCAGGCCGCGGATCGCGTACACCGAGCGGGTGACGTTGGTGTCGCGGTAGATGTCGGGGCTCTCGGCGTTGTTGATGCGGCTGCGGATGCGGGCCGGCTCGGCGGAGAAGCCCTGGCCCTTCGGGAAGCCGGCGATGATCGCGTTGTCGCCCTTCTCGGCCTCGCCGTTGAAGGCCAGCGCCGGGAGGTCGAGCCCCGGGACGCGCAGGACGGCGATGTCGCGGCGCGGGTTGTAGCGGACCACGGTGGCGGCGTGACGCCGGCCGCTGTGGTCGACGATCTGCAGGTCGCGGGTCACCCCGGCGACCACGTGGGCGTTGGTCATGATGCGGTCGCGGGCGTAGACGAAGCCGGTGCCCTCGATGTGCTTGTTGCAGCTCTCGGCGTTGCCCTGCACCTTGACGATGGCGCGGGTGGCCCGCTCCAGCTTGGCGCCCTTGAGGATGCTGCGGGGGGCCGGTTCGACGTCCACGAGCTGGCCCGCGCCGATCGCGTCGAACACCGGCGGGAACTCGGAGCGGTCGATGAACTTCTTGAACGGCTGCTGCCAGTTGCGCGCGGCCTGCGGGATCGCCTGGTCGACGGTGGTGAGCAGCAACGACCCTTTGACCTGGTCGACCAGCGGGGTGAACGAGGTCGAGACGATCAGCGACCCGATCAGCCACGCGATCACCAGGACCGACAGCGCGCTGGCGAACGTGCCCCCGACCGCGTCGGCCACCTTGGCGGGCTCCCACGTGACGTGCGAGCGCACCACGGCCCCGATGGTCGAGGAGGCGAACTGTCCGATCGTCGCGGCCAGGAAGACGATCACGATGGCGAGCAGCGCCTGCGGCGTGTCGCCGTCGACGACGGTTCGGGAGATCGGCGGCGCGATGAACACCCCCAGGACGGCCCCGCCCACGAACCCGACGAAGCTCATCACCCCGATGATGAAGCCCTGCCGGTATCCCGAGATCCCGAAAGCGATCACGAGGCCGATCAATATGAGGTCAAGCAGATCACCGCGCACGCTTCAAAGCTAACCAGGGTCTGGGTCAAGTGTGCATGTCTTCTGCCAGGACCGCCCGCGGCCCGTGGCTAACGTGATCCGCATGCCGCCGTTCGAGGGAACAGTTCGTGGTCTCATCGAGGCAGCTCTGCGCGACACCGACCCGGACGGGCCGGTGCGCTGGCAGGTGATCAGCCGGCTGCGGGAGCGCGGCGATCTGGAGTGCTTCATCGAGGCCCGGCGGCTGTGCGCCGCCGACGGGACCGCCGAGCGGCTGCTGGGCGTCGACATCCTGGGCCTGCTGGGGGCGTACGTGGACCGCGCGCTGCCGATCCTGCGCTATCTGGCGGCCAGCGAGGACGACGCGGTGGTGCTGTACTCGGTGCTGATCGCCTTCGGTCATCTCGGGGACCCGCGCTCGCTGCCGTCGGTGATCGACCTGGCCGCCCATCGCGACCCGCGGGTGAGGTACGGGGCGGCCTACGCGCTGCAGCACGTGCTGGGCGACCCACCCGACCGTACGGGGCTGGCCGCGTTGCGTTCGCTGACCCTGGACGCCGACGCCGACGTGGCCGGCTGGGCCTCGCTCGGCGTGGCGCTAGCCACGGGCCGCGAGCTGTAGCACCTCGGGCGGGATCTCCTCCACCCGGTCGCGGTCCCACGGCAGCTCCATCGCGCCCTCGCGCAGCAGCCCGTCGAGCACCGCCGCGGTGAACCCCCACACGAGCATCCCGCGCACCCGGAAGGCCGGCCCGGCGAGCCCGGCCCGGTGGCGCAGCATGAGGCGGTTGGCCGGGTCGGTCAGCTCGGTCACCGGCACCCGCTCGACGGAGTCGACCTCGTCGGGCGAGGCGGCGTGCACCGCGCACGGGTCGTGCCACCAGCCGAGCACGGGGGTGACCCGGTTGTCGCTGTGGGAGAGGTAGAGCTCGGGCATGGTGCCGAGGACGGTGACGCCGCGCGGGTCGAGGCCGGTCTCCTCCTCGGCCTCGCGCAGCGCCGCGCCGATCGGCCCGTCGTCCTCGGGGTCGACGCCGCCGCCGGGGAACGCCGGCTGGCCGGGGTGGCGCCGTCCGCGCGTGCTGCGCTGGATCAGCAGCACGTCGGGGCCGTAGGGGCCGTCGCCGAACAGCGCCAGCACCGCCGCCCTGCGTCCGCCCCGCACGGGCGGGCGCAGCCCCGGGGGGACACGGGTCTGTACGGCGTTCGCGGCGAGCTGGTCAAGCCAGTGGGGCACCTCGGTCACGACTTCTCCAACACCGCGGGGATCACCGAACTTCCCCGCTCAGGAGAAGGGACCGGAACGCACCAGTTTGCGCGCCTCCTCGACGGCGGTCGGGCCGGTGCCGTACGAGGGACAGAGCGCCGCCAGCGGGCAGACGCCGCACGCGGGCCTGCGGGCGTGGCAGATGCGGCGGCCGTGCCAGATGATCCGATGGGAGAAGACGGTCCACTCGCGCTTGGGGATGAGCTCGCCGACCACCTGCTCGATCTTGACCGGGTCGGCCTCCTCGGTCCAGCCGAAGCGGCGCACCAGCCGCTGGAAGTGGGTGTCGACGGTCAGCCCCGGCACCCCGAAGGCGTTGCCGAGCACCACGTTGGCGGTCTTGCGGCCGACGCCGGGCAGCGAGACGAGATCGTCCATCTTGCGCGGCACCTCGCCGCCGAAGCGGTCGCGCAGCCCCTTGGCCAGCCCGATCAGCGAGCGGGTCTTCGCCCGGAAGAACCCGGTCGGCTTGATGATCGTTTCGAGGTCCTCGGGGTCGGCGGCGGCCATGTCGTCGGGCGTCGGATACTTGGCGAACAGCGCGGGCGTGGTCAGGTTGACCCGCACGTCGGTGGTCTGCGCCGACAGCACGGTGGCGACCAGCAGCTCGAATGAGTTGGTGAAGTCGAGCTCGCAGTGAGCGTCGGGGTAGGTGTCCGCGAGGATCCGGTTCATCTTCCTGGCCCGCCGCACCAGCCCCAGCCGGGTCTCCAGCTTGCGTCCGCGGGCGCCCGCCACGTTCGTCGCCATGCCGCAAGGGTATGGCCACCCGCCGCTTCCCGGGACATGACGCTTTCTTTCCGCGTACGAGGAGAGCCGGCCATGAGAAGGAAGATCATAAATCCCCTCTTCGGGGGATTGGGCCGTTTTTAACGGTGTATGTAACGGACTGGAGGGCTCTGAGCGGGGGATGAGTAAGCATGTTGACGGTTTTGTTCGTACACTTCGGCAGGAGGATCGCACGGCTCGTCGTGGGGGGAACCATTTCGAGCCCGGCACGCGGTTCATCCAGCCGCTGAGCGGCACCCCCGGGCGAGCCTGGCTCGCCAGGTGTGCCGCCCGGAGTGGTGTGCGTCACAATGGCAGCAGAGGAGGCAGAGTGAACACCGAAGACGTGCTGGGCAAGGCCCCCCTGTTCGCCGCGCTCGACCGGGAGAGCGCCGCGGCGCTCAGGACGAGCATCACCGAGGTCCAGTTGTCCAAAGGGCAGACGATCTTCCACGAGAACGAGACGGGCGACCGGCTCTACGTCGTGCTCGAAGGCAAGGTCAAGCTCTCCCGCACCTCCCCCGACGGCCGGGAGAACGTCCTCAGCGTGCTCGGCCCGAGCGAGATGTTCGGCGAGCTGTCGCTGTTCGACCCGCGTCCGCGCACGGCCACCGCGACCGCGCTGACCGAGGTGCGCCTGGCCGGGCTGGGCCACGACGACCTGCGCCCCTGGCTGACGGGCCGCCCGGAGGTGGCGCTCCACCTGCTGCGGGCGCTCGCCCAGCGGCTGCGCCGCACCAACGACGTGCTGGCCGACCTGGTGTTCACCGACGTGCCCGGCCGGGTGGCCAAGCAGCTGCTCGACCTGGCCGAGCGGTTCGGCACCAAAACCGACGACGGCATGCGCGTCCACCACGACCTCACCCAGGAGGAGCTGGCCCAGCTCGTCGGCGCCTCCCGCGAGACGGTCAACAAGGCCCTGGCCGACTTCGCGCACCGCGGCTGGCTGCGCATCGAGGCCAAGGCCGTGGTGATCCTCGACCACGACCGGCTCTACAACCGGTCCAGATAGTCGAGCTGGGCCCGCACCGACATCTCGGCCGCGGGCCAGAGCGACCTGTCGACGTCCGCGTACACGATCCGTACGATCTCCCGCGGCGTGCGCGCGCCCTGGCGCCGTGCCTCCTTGATCTGGTCGAGGCGCACCCGCCGGTGCGCGATGTAGCTGTCGAGCGCGCCGATCGGGTCGGGCAGCACGGGGCCGTGGCCGGGCAGCAGGGCCTGCGCCTCCAGGCTCTCCGCCGCCGCCCTGAGCCGGTCCAGGCTGCGCAGATAGTCGGCCAGGCCGCCGTCACCCGCGATGATCGTGGTGCCCCGGCCGAGCACGGTGTCGCCGGTCAGCATGGCCCGGTCCTCCGGCAGCCAGAAGCAGAGCGAGTCCGCCGAGTGGCCGGGCGTGCCGTACACGTGGATCTCCAGCCCGTCCACGACGACCACGTCACCGTCGGCGAGCCCTTCGTCGCCCAGCCGGTGGCGCGGGTCCAGGGCGCGCACCGGCGCTCCGACGAGCCCGGCGAACCGCCTGGCCCCGCCGCTGTGGTCGAAGTGCCCGTGGGTGAGCAGGATCTGGGTCACCCGGCGATCCCCCAGGTGGTCGCGGACCCGGAGCAGGTGCGCCTCGTCGTCGGGCCCCGGATCGACCACGACGACCTCCCGGCCGCCGATCACCCACGTGTTGGTGCCGTCGAGCGTCATGATCGACGGGTTGGGCGCGAGGAGGTTCTCCGCGTGCGCGGTGCGCGACCCGTCGGGCGTGTCGAGCGGGATGTGCAGGCCGCTCATGCCGACTCCAACCGGAACTCGCCGTCGACCTCCACGACCCTGGGCAGCACGGTGACGATCTCCCGCCGCTCGCCCAGCACCGACTCCACGCCGTCGTGGCGGGCCAGGTCGCCGAGGGTGCGGTACGTGGGGGGCATCAGGAAGATCTCGCCCCGGTCAGCCATGGCGAGGGCCTCGGCCGGGCGGCGCCACTCGACCTGGTCGGCCTCGCCGCCCACGTCGCGGGTGCGCTGGCCCTCGGGCAGCACGGCGACGAAGAAGCGGGTGTCGAAACGCCGCGTCTCGGCCTCGGGCGTGATCCAGTGGGCCCACGGCTTGAGCAGGTCGGAGCGGAGCACCAGGCCGCGCTTGGCGAGGAAGTCGGCGAAGCCGAGGCTCCTGTCGATGAGAGCCAGCCGGTCGGCCTCCCAGTCGTCGCCCCGGGTGTCGGCGACCACGGATTCGGGGCCGGGCCCGGCGAGCAGCACCCCCGACTCCTCGAACGTCTCGCGTACGGCCGCGCACACCAGGCCCCTGGCCACCGCCTCGTCGGCGCGGAAGGCCCGCGCCCACTCGGCGGGCGACGGCCCCGCCCAGGCCACGGCCTGGTCGGTGTCACGCGGGTCGACCGACCCGCCGGGGAAGACGTACGCGCCGGCGGCGAAGGCCATGGTCGCCTTGCGCCGCAGCAGGTAGACCTCGATGCCGCCCGCCCGGCCCGCGCGGAAGAGCGCCACGGTGGCGGCGTCCCGCGCGCGGACCGGGGCGACACGCCCGGACAGCACGTCTCTGATGTGTTCGGCGTGTTCCCGAGAGAACCGAAGACCAGCCACGATGACCTCCAACTAGAACATCACTCGGTCATAGTGACATATCCGGCGTTCAGGACACCTCGGCGATGAGCTCCACCTCGACCGGGACGTTCAGCGGCAGCGCCGCCACCCCGACCGCGCTGCGCGCGTGCTTGCCGGCCTCGCCGAACACCTCGCCCAGCAGCTCGCTGGCCCCGTTGGC
The DNA here is from genome assembly GCF_039540635.1 of Nonomuraea ferruginea. Taxonomy (NCBI): domain Bacteria; kingdom Bacillati; phylum Actinomycetota; class Actinomycetes; order Streptosporangiales; family Streptosporangiaceae; genus Nonomuraea; species Nonomuraea ferruginea. Next base: position 202,734 of record NZ_BAABFD010000006.1, read on the forward strand.
GACCTGCGGCTGCCCGGTGAAGTCGGGGGCGCTGGCCACGAACACCACGGCCTTGACGATCCGCTTGACCTCGGCCAGGTCACCGACCTCCGCCTTCAGCGCGGCCAGCGCGTTGAGCGCGCAGATCCTGGCCGCCTCCTGGCCGTCCTCGACGGTGACGTCGGCGCCGAGCTTGCCGGTGAACCGCACCTCGCCCTTCACCACCGGGACCTGGCCCGAGGTGTAGACCAGGTTGCCGGTCCGCACGGTCGGCACGTACGCGGCCAGCGGCGCGACCACCTCGGGCAGCTCCAGCCCGAGGTCGGCGATCTTCTGCTCCGGAGTCACTGCTTCTCCCGCTTGAAGTAGGCGACCAGCTGCTCGGGCGTGGCGCCCTGAAGGATCTGGACCAGCTCCCAGCCGTCGGAGCCGAAGTTGTCGAGGATCATCTTGGTGTTGTGGATCAGCACCGGAGCCGTGAGGTACTCCCATTTCTTCATGGCCATCAGCGTAGTGTGAGCAATCTCCGGGGCACTCGTGGGCTTGCGTCAAATGACCGTTCGGTAGCCTCGAATCGTGGACTCTCGGGACACGGATTGGGACGGTGTGCGACTGCACGTCGTCACCGGCAAGGGCGGCACCGGAAAGACGACGGTGGCCGCCGCTCTCGCGCTCGCCCTCGCCTCGGGCGGGCACAAGGTGCTGCTCGTCGAGGTGGAGGGCAGGCAGGGCATCGCCCAGATCTTCGACCTGCCGCCGCTGCCGTACGAGGAGCGCCGCATCGCGGTGGCCCCCGACGGCGGCGACGTCTACGCGCTGGCCGTCGACCCCGAGGAGGCCATGCTCGAATACCTGGAGATGTTCTACGGCATGCGCAGGGCGGGCCGGGCGCTGACCAAGATGGGCGTGCTCGACTTCGCCACCACGATCGCCCCCGGCTTCCGCGACGTCCTGGTCACCGGCAAGACCAGCGAGGCGGTGCGCCGGCGCGGCAAGGACGGCAAGCGGGTCTACGACGCGGTGGTCCTCGACGCGCCGCCGACGGGCCGCATCACGCGCTTCCTGAACGTCACGGAGGAGGTCGCGGACCTGGCGAGGGTCGGCCCCATCAAGAACCATTCCGATCTCGTACGAGGCGTCGTGAAAAGCCCGGAAACAGCGGTGCATTTCGTGACTTTGTTGGAAGAAATGCCCGTCCAGGAAACGCTCGACGGCCTCGCCGACCTTCGCGCGGCCGGCCTGCCTCCCGGCGGCGTCTTCATCAACATGGTGCGCGAGCCGCTCCTCCCCCAGCCGGTCCTCGACAAGGCGGTCAAGGGCCGCGTCGACACCGCCGAGCTCGTCGCCGGTCTGGAGGCCGCCGGCCTGGCCACCGGCGGCGACGCCAAGGCCCTGGCCGAGGCGCTCGCCGAGGAGCTCGCCGAGCACGCCCGCCGCACCGAGATCGAACGCGACGAGCGCGAGACCCTCACCGCCGCCGAACGGCCGAGCTACGAGCTGCCGCTGCTGGCCGACGGGGTCGACCTCGCGGGCCTGTACGAGCTGGCCGAGAGCATCCGCACCCAGGGAGCAGCGTGAGAAAGCCCGCCACCCTCGACATCGACGCCATCCTCGACGACAGCGGCACCCGCATCATCGTCTGCTGCGGCTCCGGCGGCGTCGGCAAGACCACCACCGCCGCGGCGCTCGGCCTGCGTGCCGCCGAGCGCGGCAGGTGCGCCGTGGTGCTCACCGTCGACCCCGCCAGGCGCCTGGCCCAGGCGATGGGGCTGAGCGAGCTCGACAACACCCCGCGCCGCATCGTCGAGTGCGAGAGCGGCGGCCAGCTCTTCGCGATGATGCTCGACATGAAGCGTACGTTCGACGAGATCATCGAGGCGCACGCCGACCCGGAGCGGGCCCGCCAGATCCTGTCGAACCCCTTCTACCAGTCGCTGTCGTCGAGCTTCGCCGGCACCCAGGAGTACATGGCCATGGAGAAGCTCGGCCAGCTCCGCCGCTCCGACGAGTGGGACCTGATCATCGTCGACACCCCGCCGTCGCGCTCCGCGCTCGACTTCCTCGACGCGCCCGAGCGGCTCGGGAGGTTTCTCGACGGGCGGTTCATCCGGCTGCTCACCGCCCCGGCCAAGGCCGGCGGGCGCAGCGCCTTCCGCATCTTCAACGCCGGGTTCGGGTTCGTCGCCGGCGCGCTGACCAAACTGCTCGGCGCCCAGGTGATCAAGGACCTGCAGACGTTCGTGTCAGCGCTCGACGCCGTCTTCGGCGGCTTCAGGCAGCGCGCCGAACTCACGTACAAGCTGCTGCAGGCGCCCGGCACGGCCTTCCTCGTGGTCGCCGCGCCGGAGCGCGACGCCATGCGCGAGGCTTCCTACTTCGTCGAGCGGCTGGCCGAGGAGCGCATGCCCCTCGCCGGCCTGGTCGTCAACCGGGTGCACGAGTCACCGGCCGCGACGCTCTCAGGAGTGAGGAGCGCCGCGGCCGCCGAGGACCTGCAATCACGGGGCGAGCACGAGTTGACCGCCGCTGTGCTGCGGCTGCACACCGGGAGGATGCAACTCGCGGCTCGCGAGCACCGGGAGCAGGACCGCTTCGTGACCGCGCACCCGACGGTGCCGGTCGCCCAGGTCGCCGCGATGTCCGAGGACGTGCACGACCTGGCCGGCCTGCGCCGCATCGGCGAGCTCATGGCGAAGGCATAAGAGTGCGGCCGGCGACTTCGCCGGCCGCGCCTCGCCTGGACCGATCAGCCGGCGATCAGCTCGTTGGTCCGCTCGTACTCTTCCTTCGCGGACTCGAGCAGCTCACGCCACGAGTCCACGTCGGGTCGCCGCCGTAGCAGCGCACGCCGTTCGCGTTCGGTCATACCGCCCCACACCCCGAACTCGATGCGGTTGTCCAGCGCATCGGCGAGGCATTCGGTACGGACCGGGCATCCTCGGCAGATCAGCTTCGCCCTGTTCTGCGCAGCCCCTTGGACGAACAGCGCGTCCGGGTCCGCACCTCGACAGGCGGCACGGGAGGTCCAATCCGTGATCCACATTTTCGACCCCACTCCCCTTAGGTGGTCAGTCGTCATTTGGGGCCGACGGGCGCGGGCGCCGAGCCTCCGTATTCAGTTGCCGCAGGGAGAACGTACGCAACGAGACCTTCGGACCGACAGACCCCAGAGGACCAAATTCTCGCTGGACTCTTGACCGGGAATGACTAGTCACCCCTACCAGTCAAGGCGAAATGGTGTGGTGTTACCGTTAGCCTCACGCTTTCGACGTAGGCTTGGGACCGTGCAAGCTCAGGGCAAAGATCGTTTCGCGCCGATCCTGAACGTCATCAAACTGACGACGGCCGGCGTGGCCGCGGGCGTGCTCGCAGCCGCCGTCGCGCTGCCCGCCGTGGGCGGCGCGGGCGTCTCCGCCAAGTCGGCCGTGGGAGCGCTCGACCTCAAGCCCGAGGAGCTCGAAGAGCCACCGCTCTCCGAACGCACCAAGCTGGTCGACGCGAACGGCAAGCAGATCGCGCAGTTCTACTTCGAGAACCGCCAGTCGGTCAGCCTCGACAAGGTCGCCCCGATCATGCAGAAAGCCCTGATCGCGATCGAGGACTTCCGCTTCTACAAGCACGGGCCCATCGACATCGAGGGCACCGCCCGCGCTCTGATCAAAAACCTTACCACCGGCGGCGTCACGCAGGGCGGTTCTTCCATCACTCAGCAGTACGTCAAGCAAGTGCTGGTCAACGCCGCCGAGACCGACGAGGAGAGGGCCGCCGCCACCGCCACGACCGTCTCACGCAAGCTCAACGAGCTGCGCTACGCCATGGCGATCGAGCAGAAGTACACCAAGAACGAGATCCTCGAGCGCTACCTCAACATCGCCTACTTCGGCGCGGGCGCCCACGGCATCCAGGCCGCCGCCCGGCGCTTCTTCGACAAGCCCGCCTCCGAGCTCAGCCTCGCCGAGTCCGCCACCCTCGCCGGCGCGGTGCAGAACCCCGCCCGCACCGACCCCAACGTCGGCCCCAAGTCCAGGGCCCTGCTGCTGGAGCGGCGCAACGTCGTGCTCGACCGCATGGCCGAGGTCGGCGCGATCACCCGCCCGGAGGCCGACGAGGCCAAGAAGAAGAAGCTGGGCTGGAAGGACGTCGAGATGCCCGGCGGCTGCGAGGAGAGCTCATACCCGTACTTCTGCCTCTACGTGCAGAACGAGATCCTCCTCAACAAGGACTTCGGCAAGACCGCCGAGGAGCGGCTCAAGCTCCTCCAGCGCGGCGGCCTGACGATCAAGACCACGATCGACCCGAAGATGCAGAAAGCCGCCGAGAAGGCCATCAAGAAGTACGTGAGCCCCAAGGACAAGCCGGTGGCCGCCCAGGCGATGGTCGTGCCGGGCACCGGCGAGATCAAGGCCATGGCCGCCTCCCGCAAGTTCGGCAACTCCAAGAAGAAGAACGAGATGTCCTACAACCTGGTCGCCGACGCCGCGCACGGCGGCGGCCGGGGCTTCCAGCAGGGCTCCACCGCCAAGGTCTACACGCTGACCGCGGCGCTGGCGGAGGGCATGAAGTTCGCCGACGGCTTCCCCGCCCCCAACGGCTACCGCGCCACCGGCTACAGCTCGTTCAAGGACTGCAAGGGCAACGGCGTCGGCGACCCCTCCCACACCGTCAACAACTCCAGCGAGGGCGGCGGCGGCTTCAAGACGCTGGAGAGCGGCACCTGGGGCTCGGTCAACACGTTCTTCATGAAGCTGCAGCAGTCCGTCGGCCTCTGCGACACCGTCAAGACGGCCAAGAAGATGGGGCTCAAGCGGGCCGACGGCGGGAAGCTGGGCGAGTTCGAGACCTTCACCCTCGGCATCAACGAGGTCGACCCGGTGACGGTCGCCAACACCTACGCGACCCTCGGCGCCCGCGGCAAATACTGCGCCCCGCTGGCCATCACCGAGGTCAAGGACCGCGACGGCAAGGTCACCCGGTTCAAGCCCAAGTGCGAGCAGGTCCTGGACGAGAAGGTCGCCGACGCGGTCAGCGCCATCCTGTCCGGCGTGTTCACCAAGGGCACGATGAGCGGGGTCGGCGGCATCGGCCGCGACGCCGCAGGCAAGACCGGCACCACCGACAACTACACCGCCGCCTGGTTCGCCGGCTACACGCCCAACCTCTCGTCGGCCGTCAGCATCGGCGACCCGCGCGGCGCCTTCAGCCACAACCTGATCGGCGTGACCATCGGCGGCCGCTACTACTCGTACGTGTACGGCGCCTCGATCTCCGGCCCCATCTGGAAGGAATCGATGATCTCCGCCCTCAAGGGCGTGGAGCCGGCCAAGTTCCACTCGGCCGACCGGTCCCGCTTCGGCGGCTGCAGCGACAAGTGCGCGCCCAAGCCGAAGAAGAAGGAGCGCGACGACCGCGGCGACCGCGACTTCGACGACCTGCGCGACCTGTTCGACCGCGACAACGACCGCGGCGACCGGGGACGCGGCGGCGACAACAACCGCGGCTGGGGCGACTGGAACGAGACCGGCCTGGTGCCGGCCGACTGACTGACGGACGGGCCCGCTCCACCGGAGGCCCGTCCAGCCACGACGTCAGCCCGCCAGCCTGGCGCGCACGGCGGCGGCCACCCGGCCACCCTCCGCCCGCCCGGCGACCTTCGGGTTGACCGCCTTCATGACCTGACCCATCGCCTGCGGGCCCGAGGCGCCCGTCTCGGACACGGCCTCGTCGACCAGCCTGCCCAGCTCCTCGTCGGACAACTGGGCGGGCAGATACTCCTCCAGCACCTCTTCCTCGTCGCGCTCCGCCTGGGCCTGCTCGGCGCGGCCCGCGTTGCCGAACGCCTCCGCCGCCTCCCGGCGCTTCTTGGCCTCCCGGGTCAGCACCTTGATGATCTCCGCGTCGGTGAGCTCTCTCGCCGCCTTGCCGGAGACCTCCTCGACGTTCACCGCCGCCAGGGCCATCCGGATGGTCCGCAGCCGGAGCTCGTCCCGGTTCTTCATCGAGGCCGTCAGGTCGGCCTTCAGCTTGTCTTTCAGTCCGCTCATGCGGTCCATCTTGCCGCGTGCGCGGACGGCCCGTGCCGGATGTCGGGCATCATGAAGAGGTGAGGAAAGCAGTCGCAGTGCCGCTGTCAGTGCTCGGGCTCGGCGTGGCCGGCGTGGCCTACGCGTCGATCGTGGAGCGCAACTCGTTCCGGTTGCGCCGGTTCGACGTGCCGGTCCTGGCGCGGGGCCAGCGCCCCGTACGGATCCTGCACCTGTCCGACCTGCACCTGACGCCCCGGCGCACCATGCTGATCAACTGGGTGCGCTCCCTCGGCGCGCTGGAGCCCGACCTGGTGGTCAACACCGGCGACTCGATCGCCCACCCCGACGCCGTCCCGTCGCTCCTGCACGCCCTGGAGCCCTTGCTGCGCCGCCCCGGCCTGTTCGTGTACGGCTCCAACGACCTGTACGCTCCGCAGCCCAAGAACCCCCTGCGCTACCTCTGGCGCACCTCGCGCAACGAACGCCGCCAGCACACCCCGTCGCTCCCCTGGGAGGAGCTGGGCGCCGGCATGGCCACCGAGGGCTGGCTCGACATGAACAACACCACCGCCCGCGTCAAGGTCGGCGACCTCGACGTGGCGGTGGCCGGCATCCACGACTCCCACATCTCCCGCGACCGCTACGACCTCGTGGCCGGCCCCGCCCCCTCCGACGCCGACCTCCGCCTCGGCGTCATGCACTCACCCGAGCCGCGCAACATGACCCGCTTCGCCGACGACGGCTACCAGCTCCTCCTCGCCGGCCACACCCACGGCGGCCAGCTCTGCATCCCGTTCTATGGCGCCCTGGTCACCAACTGCGGCATCGACAGGAAGCGCGTCAAGGGCCTCAGCCGCCACGACTCCTCCTGGCTCCACGTGTCCGCCGGCCTCGGCACCAGCCCGTACGCCCCGGCCCGCTTCGCCTGTTTCCCGGAGGCGTCCCTGCTCACCCTCGTGCCCCGGCGCTGAGGCGGGGCCGAGTGGTCACAAGCACCCGCGAAGTCGGCTAGACTTTCCACGCACATGCAAGACGGTGTGCACCGGGGTGTAGCGCAGCTTGGCAGCGCGCTTCGTTCGGGACGAAGAGGTCGTGGGTTCAAATCCCGCCACCCCGACACTGTAGTTGCAGGTCGAGGGCCTGATCGCTGGAGACAGCGGTCAGGCCCTCGATCGTTTGACCGTATGTCTGAACTCCGGGTTCCGCAGTCGGTAGTCACACGTGAGCCCGAAATTGAGGGTTGACCTGGGGGAAGGCGTGCAGGACCGTAGAGGGTCGTGTGCCTACGCCCTCCGCAGCCACGCGCCAGTCGGGTCAGGTCGGCTCGAAGACGGAGCCCCGGGCTGGCGGCGTGATGGAAAGTGCCTGTAGACGGCTCGTTGTACGGGTCGTAGCGGGGTCGTGTGGACGACGGTTCCAGCCGGTCCGGCGAGGGTTACCTGGGACAGACGGGACAATTCGCGGTTGATCCGGGGCTATCTTTGCCCACATCCGCGCTCGGCGACCCGGGTCCGCAGCAGGGCCAGCCAGCAGATCAGCACGTGCGCGCGGATGCGGTGCTCGAGTCGGTGGAAGACCGGGCGCAGGAGCAGTTCGGATTTCATGCGTAGAGTAATCAATCAACCACTCATTGCCAGGGCGCTTGATGGGTTCTAACGCTCGCCGGACAGCTCCACGATCACGATGTCACCGTCCGCCGCGTGCGCTCCGATCTCCGGAGCCGCGGCGCTGTCGACCACGACCGTGACCATCGTCGTGCCGTTGCGCTGCTCGACCACGCTGTCCACCAGCGCGCTGGGTGCCAGAAGCCGGGCCTGCCTCGTGTGGTGGGCGTGGATGACCTGCACCCGGTATCCCGGTTTCAAATCGCTCGGCACCTGACCCGGCTTCAGGGCCAAGCCCACCCGCGCCTTGCCCGCGGCAAGTTTCTCGCTCGCCGTCGTGGTCATCGCCCGGGTGAGCAGCGTGTGGGGAAGGATCGTCACCGCGGCCACTGTCCTGGCGATCTGCTCGCGTTCCGACCACAGCACGTACTCCCCGCCGGCGTCGGCGATCAGCGCTTCTTGCATGACCGCCGGCCGGAATCCCTCCCCCGAGCCGACCTGCTGATTGATCCGGATCACGGAGATCCGCTGATCAGCGCGCTGCACAAGCAGCGTGGTGGCCAAGGCACCTCCGAGCACGAGCAGGACCGCAAGGGCGGCGAGCCCCGGCCGTCGTGGACGTAGCATCGCAGGCAGCCCACGCTCCTTCGAAGCGGTGAACGGAGTCGCCTCACTCGTGGGACGGAACGGTCTTTCGGTCGTCGACACGATCCGCAAGTCTGGCGGAAGTAGCAGGCCTTGCCCTCCAGAGGGTGGGGGAAGTCATCAAGAACGTCATCCTCAGGCGTATAAGTTTCTACCCGATCCTTCTGGTCACTCCACCCGCTACCTCTCCTGCCGTCGGCTTTCGCGGCGAATTTCACGCGAGAACATAAGAAAGTCGCTTATGACCTGGGAGGATAGGAATCATCCATACATGCCGAAATCACAAGATGGAGGCTAGGCTCGTACGATGAGCGCCGGGAAGACCTTGGTCCTGTGGGACATCGACCACACTCTGATCACCATCGGCGGCCTCAGCCACAACATCTACGCCGAAGCCTTCCAAACCGCGACAGGCCAGGCCATGCGCCAGCTCGCCGACATGACCGGCCGCACCGAACGTGCGATCACGGCGGACACCCTGCGCCTGCACCACATCGAGGTTTCGGCTGAGCTGCTGCACTCGTTCGGCCTCGCCCTCGCCGAGTCCTTCCTGACCTTCGAGGAGGAGATCAGGAAACGCGGCCAAGCCCAAGCGCCGGGCGACGAACTGTCCCTCCAGATGATCGACCGCACCGTCGAGCGTGGACACCAGCCGGAGACCGGGCAGGTGTTCGGTCATGGTCTCGATGGACGGGCCCCCGCGTACATCCCATGTGCCCCAGCCCTTCGCTGAAGAGCAGATCGCCGGGTTGCAGGGCGTCCAGCGGAACGCGCCGGTCGGCGCCCCAGCTCCATTGAGACCATGCGGTGCGGGGCTGCCGGAGGCCTGGCCGGTATAGACCATGCCCTTGCTGTTGGGGTCACCGGTGCGGAAGGCGCCGAGCCGCCGCAGGAGCTTGGTCTGCGCGTCGACCATCTTCTCTACCTTGGCCTTCTCCCCGCGCACCTTGTCGTGGGCTGTCTCGGTCTCTGCCGCGCCGCGCGTCAGGCGCAGCAAAACATACTATTCCACATAGTGAATGATTCGGCATTGTCGCTATGAGATACGCGTGGCCCGCCCGGAGCGTTCAGTGCGGCGGACAACGGGTGACGCCGTGAAGATCGTGCCCGCTCAGCAGGGCCGCCGTACCCGTGGTGGTCAGGCCGGACCCGTCACTCAGCAGGGCCGCGCACGCCTTGAACAGCCCGGCCGGACCGTGCCCCACGACCTCGGCCGGCACGGCGAAGGCCGGCGCGGCCAGCACGACGGACGCGACCACCGAGGCGGCCGCCGCCTGCCACAGCGCGATCGCCGCCCAGGCAGTGGCCCTGCGTCCTAACCGGGGGAGGTACACGGCGGCGGCGATCGTGTAGATCACCGGACGAGAGAGGCGATCAGGCCCGGCCACCCCGGTTCGGGAACACCTGCAAGGCCGCCTCAAGCGCTGCGGCTTCCTCCGGAGTGAGCCGTTCCAGGAAGTGGACGAGCGTGGCCGCCTGGTTGTCACTGCCCGCCAGCGCCTTGCGCATCAGGTCGGCGGTGTAGGCCTCTTTGGACGCGATCGGCTCGTAGACGTAGGCGCGGCCGACGGGCTGCCGCTTGAGCAGGCCCTTCTTGTGCAGGTTGTCCATCACGGTCATCACCGTGGTGTAGGCGATCGTCCGCTCCTGGCGAAGGCCCTCCAGCACCTCACGCACCGAGGCCGGCCTGCGCCGGGCCCACATCCAATCCATGATCGTGGATTCGAGCTCGCCCAGGCCGCGCAACATGCCGTAATACTACTGGTGGTCGTCGTCACACCGTTTCTTGAACGGTTCCTTCGGAGCGTTCACCGCGACGATGCCGGCCCGTCACAGGTGAGCCGGGGCTCCGCGTCGTACACGGTGTGGAACTTCTGCTTGCGTACGACCTTCCCGTCCTCCTTGAAGATCCGCCACACGTCGATGGTGAACCCCTCCGCGCCTCCCATCGGGATGCAGTCGGGCCCCGAGTCGGTCAGGCTGGGGACCGGCTTGACGTCGTAGCGCGCCGAGCTCTCGGACTCGATCTCGTAGCGCTTGGTGCTCCAGAACTGCACGGTGATGGAGGTGCCGGTGTACGAGGTCTTGATCAGCACGCCGTACGGCGAGTCGTTGTGCCAGCGGAAATCCGGCTGGGGATAGGAGACCGTGGACTCCCGCCCGGCCGGGTAACGGGAGATGTAGTACTGGTGCGGCCTGTGCTGGACGTCTTCGAAGCCGCCGAAGAAGACCGCGTTGAACATGGTGGTGGCGAACTGCGAGATGCCTCCGCCCACGTCGTTGACGAAGCGGTTGTTGAGGATCATCGGCGCCTCGACGAAGCCGCGCGCCTTGTCGCGCTTGCCGACCACGCCGTTGAGCGAGAACGTCTCGCCCGGCCGCACCACATAACCGTCGAGGATGTCGGCGATGCGGTGGATGTTGGTCACGCGAGGAGCGCAGCACGGGTGGTGCGTGGTGTACGAGCTGACCTTCTCCTTGACGCCCAGCTTCTTCGCCTCGGCGGTCGTCACCCGCGGCTGTCGTGCCACGGCGGGCAACTCGACGGTGCGCTCTCCCGCTGCCACGGCCTCGGCGATCGCCGGGCCGATCGCCTTGGTGTCGACGCCCCGCCCCGGCCGGGAGGGGACGACCTGCGGCTTGCCCTTGACGATTTTGAAGGAGGCGTCCTTCGGAGGCGTCGCCAGCAGTGCCTTGCCCAGGGCCGGAGCGATCTCGGAAGCCTTGAAGGACGGACGCAGACCACCCTGCCCGTCCGAGACGAAACGCAGGCCCGCGGCCAACTGCTCTCTGGACACGGCGGCTTCCTTGCCGCCGCTGGTAAGCGTGAGCGGCGACGCGACCGCCGTGCGCGCGGTGGTCGCGGTGACACGACGGACCTCGGCGGCGGTGACCTTGGGCGGCGTCGCGCGGACGTCCAGTTCCACTGACGTACGGCCCTGCTCGAAGGCCGCCCGTACGGCTCGCGCCGCCTGGTCGGGGTCGAGCGCCCGGCCGGGCTTGGGCAGGACAGCTCGCGGCTCCAGTCCCCGGTAGCGGACACTGCCTTCCCTGGGCTTCTGGTGCACGCTCTCGGCCAGCTCCCCGAGCGCGGCGGTGAGCCGCCCCTGATCCACGGTGACCTTGGGAGGAACCTCGCGACTGCCGAAGAGCGAGCGGGCGACGCCTACCGGGGTGACGGCGCCGTCCATGGCGACCTCGACCGTCGCCCCGGTGTCGAAGCCGAACCCGAGCTCGGCGGGTGTCACTTGTTCCCGCTTCTTCCCGGCGATCAGCGTCAACGGCTCCTCCACTCGCTTCCTCAGCTCCTCGTCCAGCCGGGAGCGGGCGGCCTCGGGTGACATTCCGCCGACGTCGACCCCGTCCACCCGCGTACCGGGTGGAACCTCGCCGGCGAGCAGAACGGCCGGCACGGCGTAGGCCAGTATCGCGACGAGGACGGCGACGGCCGGGATGAGCACGCCGGGCGAGCGCAGGCGGCTCCGGTCCTGGCGCGGGTGATGATCGCTCATGTGCCCGCCGGTCGGAAGGCGACGTCGCCACCCTTGTTCCGCGACTCGTGGACAGTGCCGTCTTCGAGGGCGGCGAGCAGCCGGTTGCCGTCAACGGCGGCGAACGCGACGACTCGCCCCGCGCCGCCGGCCTGCCAGGTGCGCCCGCCGTCACAGCTGGTTTGAACGCGTCTCTCGGCGTCCACACCCACCAGCGGAGTCCAGCTCTCGCCGTCGCCGGGACTCGACCGTACGCGGCCGGTCCGGCCGTCGTGGGCGTACAGCTTGTCGCCCGCGGTTGCGGCACGAAGCCGTGGATCGCGCATGACTCACCCTACTAGCCGATATAGTACTTCAGCCCACGCAGGCAACCCTGACTGCCGCCTGCATCGCGGGCTTTACTGGACCATACCTGCATCAATGGACCGATATGTGCGGCAGTAGTGGCGCAGGCCCAGTACGGCGGGCTGGTGACGATGCAGTCCACCGAGCCTGCGGGCATCTCTGCGAGCACCTGGCGGGCGTCTCCCTGGTAGATCGCCATGCATCGTGCTGCTGCTCAGTTCGCTGGTTGCAGGCCGGCCAGAAGGTTGAAGGCCCCGGTCAGCAGGTTGAGTGTGACCACGCCGACGATCTCCGCGATGATGCGGTCGCTCCAGCCGTGCGCGCGGAGGTCTGCGACATCCGCGTCGGTGATGGAGGACGGCTCGGCCAGCACCCGTACGGCCACGGCGATCAGGGCTGCCTCTCTGGCGTCGGTGGACGTGCCCTGCCGGGCCAGGGCGATGTCGGCCTCGCTGAGCCCGGCCGCGCGCCCGGCCTCGACGTGCGCCTGCATGCAGGTGCCGCATCCGATCCACTCCTGGACGGCGAGCGAGACCTTCTCGCTGAGGGCGCGGGGCAGCTTGACCCGCTTCATGGCGCGAGAGAAGTTCAGGTAGCCCTCAAGCAGCGCCGGCGAGTGCGCCATGGTGGCGACCATCTCCCCCACGCTTCCTCTCCTGTCGAGGATGTCGTTCAGCAGTTCCTTGGACCTGCCCGGGGCGTCGGCAGGCTCAAGCGGGACGAGACGTCGCATATGTCCTCCTCAAGACTCTCGATGTACCATACCCCCCTACCGTATAAGGAGGAAGGCGTGGAGCGATGGCTCGTTGAGCATCTGTCCCACTGGCTCGGCGGCTGGCCCGCAGTGACCGAGCTGGACATCGTCGGCGCGGACGTGCGCGATCATCCCGGCTGGGACGGCAAGATCCATCCCGCGATCGGGGTGTCCAGCCCCGAGGCAGGCGTGTTGTCGCTCCCTCCACACGCCGTCACGGCCGCGACGAAGCTGTACGCCGAGGACAGGGACCTCGCCGTGCTGGGGCCGCGGGTTCCCGCCCTGGCGGGCTTCCCCGAGCGCGGCTGGTTCACCGCCGTCTACCGCTGGACCACCCACCCCGAGCCCTTGCCCGACGCCGGTACCTGGATGGCCGCGGACGCCCCCGGCGTACCGGACTGGCTGCTGCCCTTCGGCGGGGATGTCCTGGTGGCCATGGACCCCGCAACCGGCGAGCACCTGGCCGGGGTGGGAATCAAACGGCACGACGCCTACGGCCGCGAACTGGCAGTGGTGACCGCTCCCCAGGCCCGCGGCCGGGGCCTCGCCCGCCGCCTGGTCGCCCAGGCGGCCAGACGGGTGCTGGACGAAGGCGCCCTGCCCACCTACATGCACGACCCCGCCAACCGGGCCTCCGCGGCGGTGGCCGAAGCCGCCGGCTTCCCCGACCGGGGATGGTTCGCCTTCGGCGCCGCCGAAGCCCGTTGATCACACTGCTTCACGGCGGGGCACTCCGCCGCGTCAGAACAGATCGCGCTGCACCGCGCATGCTCATCTACGACCGTCACATCGCCGTCGTACAAGCCGATCCAGAGTCCCTGCAGGCCGGCACTGTGCTGATTCGCGGCGGCGGCCGACTCGGCCGGCTCGACCCCGGCTGACCGGTGAGCGGCGGAACCCTGCTCCCACGAGGTTCAGCAATTGACGTCGACGACGAACCCGCTGGCGGCCAGTTCGGTCAGGAAGGCGATCGGGTCCACCAACTGCTCGATGTGGCGGACGCCGGCCGGCAGTCCGGGCAGGTCGCGGACGAGCAGCGCGGCCGCGCGGCCGGTCGCACAACTCTGTGAGTGCCCGCCGAACGACGCCTGAGCCGCTCCGGCGCTGACCGTCACCGCGAAGCCGTCGCTTCCGAGGTGGACCTTCGCCAGCGTCTTGAGCAGCAGCTCTCGTATCCGGGGACGGCGCAGCAGCCCTGCGATGGCAGGGCGCCGGGCGGCGGCCAACAGCGTGGTGAACAGGCGGGAGTCGAGGCACAAGCCCGTGCGGGCGGACGGTACGGCGATCGTCCGGGGCAGCGTGTACTGGTCGGAGAAGGGGAAACGATGCACGATACGGGCACCGTACGGCTCGGGGAAGGCCATCGTCCACGAGCCTTCGAGCGCGCCCAGCCCGTCCAGTGTCCAGGCGATCGCCGCCGAGCCGTGCTGCTCCCCCGAGCCGAGCAGCACGCCGATGTGCAGGTCGCTGCCCGGTGACCGCTCGGCGACCACGCGCGCCAGCAGGTTGGTGACGCCGGGAACGAGGCCGACACTCAGGACGGCGGTCGCGCCGCGCGCCGCGGCGAGATCGTCCAGTTCCTCGATCGTGGCCAGTACGTCATGGGAGGCCGACACGTCGACATAGCCGATGCCGCGCTCCAGGCAGGCGCGGGCGACGGCGGCATTGTCGATCTCGGCGCACATAAGCACCGTCGTGATTCCCTCCAGTGACCTGGCCAGGTCAGCGGGGTCGGCGGCGTCCACGCGAACCGACGTCACACCGGCAATGGGCCGGGCACGGCCTGGATTGCGCCCAGCGACGATCACCTCTGTGTCGGGACGTCCTGACAGAGCCAGGGCGGCCTCGCGGCCGACCGCACCATATCCGCCGAGGATGAGGACGGCGCTCACCGACGGGCCCCTTCCGCAACCGGCCGCCCGAGAATGAACGTGGTGTTCACTGGTTCGCCACTTCGTAACCGGCCTCTTCGACGGCGGCGGTGATCTTCGCTGGGTCGACGGGGCCGTCGCTGTTCACGGTCAGCAGGCCGGTCGCCAGGTCCACCTCGACGTTGGTGACACCGGCCACTTCACTGACTTCCTCCTTGACGGAGCTGACGCAGTGGCCGCAGGTCATGCCCTTGACGGTGTAGGTGGCGGTGCTCATATCGATCTCCCTTTCAATCCGGTCGGTCAGGAACGAACAAGCCGGGCGATGGCGTCGGAGGCCTCCTTGACCTTGGCCTCCGCCTCGGGCCCGCCCTTCTGCGTGGCCTCGGCGACGCAGTGGGCCAGGTGCTCTTCGAGCAGCGCCAGGGAGAACGACTTCAGCGCGCTGGCCGCTGCCGACACCTGCGTCAGGATGTCGATGCAGTACTTGTCGTCCTCGACCATGCGCTGCAGGCCGCGGACTTGCCCCTCGATACGGCGCAGACGCATCGCATGGTTCTGCTTGCTGTGGCTGTATCCGGCCATGTCCACTCCCCTCTGGTTCGGTTGTTCGGAATAACACCATACCCCCCTATGGTATTTCTGCCATTCGCGGGTGGCCCTTGCCGCCGGCCGTACACGATTGAAGGAGTCCGCATGCCGCACATGATCCGCAAGCCAGGCGTCCTCGGCGGGACGTCGCTGGCCGTTTCCTCGCCGGAGTTCATTTCGTCAATGACGCGATCACCGCGATGCTCGGAGCCCTGCTGCCGACGTTGCAGGATCGCTTCGGGCTCGGACCGGCCCTGCTGTCCGTGCTCGTGTCAGGGTCGCTCGATCGGCCCAGTCCGGTTCCGCACGACGATCTGACGCCGCAGTACCGTCACCTCATGCCGGAGCACCATGATCTCGGCGTCCATGGCCGCCTCGCTTCAGCCCAGGAGGACCAACCAGCCGAATACCCGGACCACGATCAGATACAGGAGATGGGCTGACACCAGAGCCGATCTGGGCCGTTGGGTCGGGCACGGCGAACTCATGAACTGGGGCGCCGAAAGGCCACCCCCGGCGGGAAGTGGCCCTCGGGGAAGAGCGGCGGTCAGGCTCGGGCGGTCACCAGGGTCACCGCGGTCTCCGAGTGGACGCCGGTCTCATCCGTGCAGTGCGCCAGATTCGCGCGTACGGCGGCCGCGAGGTCGGCGCGACGCGAACCGATGTACGGGCTGACCGCGGAGAAGTCGAACAGGCAGCAGATCGCGTCAGGCCCCCCGGGAAGGGTGGCCGGCAGCGTCCATTCGTGGAGTTCGATGTCCACGAAACCGGCCTCCTTCGCCAGCATGGCGACCTCGATCCCGGGCAGGGACCACGGTTCCTCGAAGAGGCCCGCCTTGTCGGGGCCGAGGACGGTGGCGACGGCGTCGTGCAGGGCGCGGAAGAGGGGGTTGCGGTGCAGCGGCTGCCACGTGGCGATGGCGATCCGCGCGCCGGGGCGGGCGGCCCGCCGCATCTCGGCCAGCGCCGCGCCGCGATCGGGAACGAACTGCAGGACCTGCTGCATGGTGATCAGGTCGAACGCTTGGTCGGAGACGTGCAGCGGGGTGGCACCGCATTCCACGTACTGGATGGGGGCGCCGTCGAGGGCAGGCAGTTCAGCGGCGAGGGCGAGCATGGCGGGGTTGAGGTCGGTGCCGACCACGGCGCCGGTGGGGCCGACCGCCTTGGCCAGCACCCTGGCGACAGTGCCGGGGCCGGTGCCGACGTCGAGCGCCTTGGTGCCGGGGGCCGGCGCCAGCGCCTCCACCATGTACTCCGCCCACGGCTGGAAGATCGACGGGAGCAGGATGTCCTGGTACTGCCGTACCAGGCTGACGTCGAAGGAGGTGCCCGCGGTCACGGCGGCCCGGGACCTCGTGGCCGTTTCGAGGGTCTCGGCGAGGATGTCGACCTCGTCGGGGGAGTTGTACAGGTAGAACGAGGCCCGGATCGCGGCGGGGACGCCGAATCGGCTGCACGCGAGCTGCGCGCAGTGGTTGCCGGACCGGACGGCGATGCCCGCCTCGTCCAGACTCGCGCGCATGCGCTGGAGCGGGATGCTGTCCACCACGAACGACAGGAGCGGCAGCCGGTTCGCGGTGTCGGTCGGGCCGATGAAGCGGATGCCGGAAACGTCGCCGAGCCGGTCCAGGGCGTACTCGATCAGGGCCTGGTCATGGGCGGCGATCGCGTCCATGCCGATGTTGCTCAGGAAGTCGCAGGCGGCGCCAAGGCCGACGGCCTGCGCGACCGGGGGTGTGCCGGCCTCGAACTTGAGCGGGGGCGCGGCGTAGTGCATGGCGTCCACCGCGACGTGCTCGATCATCTCGCCGCCGCCGAGGAAGGGCGGGAGCTCTTCCAGAAGTTCGTACCTGCCCCACAAGGCGCCGATTCCGGTCGGGCCGCACATCTTGTGGCCGGAGAACGTGACGAAGTCGGCTCCCAGCGCGGTGACGTCGATGCCGAGGTGCGGGACCGACTGGGCCGCGTCGACGACCATCAGGGCGCCGACCTCATGCGCGCGGGCGGCGATCGTTGCGACCGGGTTCACCGTGCCCAGGATGTTCGACGCGTGCACGACCGTGACGACCTTGGTCCGTTCGTTGAGCTTCTCGCTCAGGTCGGAGAGGTCCAGGCGGCCGTCGTCGGTGATGCCGAGATATCTGACCTTCGCACCCACCCGCTCGGCCAGCAGCCGCCAGGGGATCAGGTTGGAGTGGTGCTCCATCTCGGTCAGGACGATCTCGTCGCCGGGACCGACGCGGAGCCGTCCGTCCGCCCAGATGAACGAGTTGGCCAGCAGGTTGACGGCCTCGGTCGCGTTCTTGGTGAACACGATCTCCTCGGCTCGCGGTGCGCGCACGAACGCGGCGATCTTGCTTCGCGCCCCTTCGTACAGGTCGGTCGCCTGTACGGCCAGCCGGTACACGCCACGGTGCACATTCGCATTGGTGCGGATGTAGTAGTGGTTCAACGCGCCCAGGACAAGGGCGGGTTTCTGCGTGGTGGCGGCGCTGTCGAGGTACACGGGTGGGCGGGAACCGTCAAGGGCGGTTTCGAAGAACGGGAATTCCTTCCGAATCGACTCGACGTCGATCGCCATCGTGGTCTCCTCCTGCCGAATGGTGTAGCGGCATTGTCGGCGGAGCCCGACCGGATAGATCCAACTGGAGTTGCTTCGTGGCGAACCCTTCAGCGTAACCCACATTTCACGAAGGTCGAGCGGCAAGGAGTCGCCGTCATTTCCGGCCACCGAGGGCCTCGAATTCCTCACTTAATGTGGCGGCATGGTCGGCGATTTCTTGGTTGACGGCGCGCGGATCATGGCCAGGCGCCGTTCGCGCGGCCTTACCCGGAGAATTCTGGCCGACCTGGTCGGCTGCAGCGAGGAATGGCTCCGCCTGGTCGAGAACGGGGTGAAACCCCTGGATCGGCTGTCGACCATCATGCGGATCGCCGAAGTGCTCCGCGTCGAGGATCTCTCCGAGTTCGTCGGCGGCCGGACGAAACTCCCGCCCGCCTGCGAGCACGGCGAATCCGACGAGGTCGGGAACGCGCTGCTGCTGCCCGGCCGGTTCACCGGCGAGGCGACCGAGAGCGTACTGCGGGTGCAGCACCACGTGATGACGGCGTGGGAGATCTGGCAGCGCTCGCCCCACCGCTACACCGAGACGCGGCGCCGCCTGCCGCCGCTGCTGTCGATGGCCGACCTGTCGGCCAGGGGCGCCACCGGCGCGGACCGGGAAGCCGGTACGGCCGGCCTCACCCAGGTGTACCGGCTGTTCGCGGCGCTGCTGCGAAGCTGCGGCCAGCACGCGCTGGCCCTGGTCGCCGCCGATCGCGCGGTGGCCTCCTCGGCGGGTTCGGCGATCACGAAGGCTGAGGTGGCGGGCGTGCTCGTCTCGCTCGGCCGGTACGCCGACGCGCGCTGGCTGTGCCTGGCGGTGATCGACGAGCGGCCCGAGTCGCTTGAGGTCACCGGGCTCTGCTATCTGACGGCCGCGCTCGCCGCCGCCGAGGAGAGCGACGTGCTGCGGGCCGAGGAGCTGCTGAACCACGCCCGTAGGATCGGCGACCGGCTGGGCACGGAGTTCGCACTGGAGGTGGACCTGCACCGAGTCGCGGTCGCGGTCCGGATGGGCCGGTGCGCGCAGGCGATCCGCCTCGCCGCGGGTGTCGACGCCGACCGCCTCCCCGACAGGGACCGCCAGGCGCGGCACCTGCTGGCCGTGGCCACCGCGCACGCGATGGACGGCGACTCGAGCGCGGCCATGGCGCTGCTGTGGCGGATCGTCGAGGGCTGCCCGGAGGAGCTGCGATTCAACGCGGACGCCGGACCGGTGCTGGCCCGGCTGCGGGCGATGGACTGCGAGTCGACCCGAGGGGAACTTCGGCAGATGACCCGGATCACCTCTTGATTCATCAACGTCGGGGCATGGACGACGCGCTTCTCGGCCGTTCGGGACGACCACGCCCGTCGCCATCTCCGCGAACACCGACTTCCCCCTGCCGGATGAGGACACACCGCACGGCAAGACCTGGACGTACCTCAGCCTGAAGGGCGGGCCGTCGAGGCCGGGGTCTTCGCCGGTTGAGGATGCGATCCCAAGGCGACATACCAGCGCCGATCCTGGCGAGTGAGCACCAAGGTCTCGGCATAGTGCCCAGAGGTGCCGCGGCCCACGAGCCGGGCGGTCGCCACCTTCGGCGAGATCTCGCTGCTGATGTCGACGTTCCCAAGCCGGATCTGCCGGCCGCCGTGCATCTCCAGCCGCCGCTGGATGTCGGCTGCCGGGTCGTTCCCGATCGGGGCCAGCAGGGCGAGCCGCTGCGCGTCGTGCTGGTTCAGCCCGGTCACGTAGGCGTCCACCGCGGCCCGGGGGCTGGCGGCTCCTCCGGGCGTCTCCGTGATGCCGCATCCGAACAGCAGCGCGCATCCGGCGAAGGCCAGGACGAGCCTCCGCCGGATGTCCGAGATGATGCTCATGTCTGCCGTGTCACGTCCGATGTGCGTAGAACCATGCATCGGGGGTCGCCGCGATGATGCTGCTCAGTCTCTTGTTCAGAGTATTGGTGCTGTGGTAGGTCATGTACAGTTCGTCGGCGTTCTGTCCTGAACCGTCGCGGCCGGTGACGAACATGGAGTGGCTGATGTTGTCGTTCCGGTCGAAGTCGATTTGCAGGACGTCGCTGACGCCCATTTCCCAGATGTAGTCGAGCGGCTCCGTCCGGCCGGAATTGAAGGGACTGGCGAACCAGTACCAGTTCTCGGCCGCCGCCCAGGTGTAGGTGGTGGTCCAGTTCCCTTCGTGCCCGTAATACCACTGGTCGGGGAGGGTCCGGTTCTCGCCTGGCCAGGAGCCCGTCTCCGCCCAGCCTCCGGCCTTGACTATCTGCGACAGGAAGTTGGTGCAGTCGCCGCCTTCACCGCCGTAGGTCCGGTAGTTCGGGTTGTAGTTGCTCCAGTATTGGAGGGCGTATCTCGTCATCGCGCCGTAGTCGTAGGCGAGTGTGGAGTTTCCGGGAGCACGATAGGTGGGAGACGATTTGTCGGGCACCGTGCCCTGGGACGTCGTCCGTGGCCGGGATGTGCTGCTGAGCTTCTTACTGGATGGAACGGCTTTGGACGGTACGGTTCCTGCGGTGCTCGGGTAGGTGTCGGGAGCGAGGTCTCCCACGCGGATATCCGGCGCATCATGGCTGAGCACCCACTGGCTTCCCTCCAGGGTGTACGTCAGGGTGTGACGCAGTTGGTACTGCTCGGCCTCCGGACTGCCTGGCGTCGTGCGGGCGTAGAACAACGTGGTGTTCTCGGTCAGCTTGACCGTCGCGGTCTTGCCGTTGGTCGATATCTGCGTGTCGGAGACGGTGACCTCGCCCCGGCTGTGCCCGCCGTTGGCTGATCTCAACTTCTCGCGGCGTACGTCGATCGCGGCGGAGTCGGCTCGGAGCGTCTCCTTGAGCTGCTCGCTCGCCGGCGTCGCGTGGAGTGCGGTGCCCCGCGAGTCGCCGGTCAGTTGGGCGACTCGCGATTTGAGGTACATCAGTGCGGCGGTTTCGAGGTCTTCGGCCGAAGCGTGTGTGTCGGCCGAATATGCGGGCGTGCTGATTGCCATCAGACAAGCGGTGGCCGCGGCCACCCATAAGTGCCGTTTCCTTGAACGCACGACGCCTCCCCGTCAACTGCTGTCATGACAATTCGTTGATCGCTTCGCAAGGATCTCTTGCGAAGGGATATCCGTCAACACTGCGCATGCCGGAAAACGCATGTCGGTGCCGCATGGACGAGTAACCGTCCGGGGCGGCCAGGGTGTCAGCTCCGGTGGTCAATCCTTGATCCGTGCCGCGCTAAGATCATCCATGCTTCCGGATGGTTTCTGGCGGGTTATCAGGATTGGATTAGTAGGTCTGGTTCTTGCGGCGACGGTCGCGGGCCTGCTGATCGGTGATGCCTGGCTCTGGGTGGCCGTCGAATGGGCGCCGCCGGCTTATGCGGGCTTCTCCGGGCGAGAAGGGTTCGACACCCCGACGGTCGTGGCGCTGCTCGTGGCCGCCCCGGTGAAGGCCGCGTGCCTGTGGCTGATCCTGCGTGCTCCTGCGCGGGGACCGCTCGACCGCCGGGAGAAGGCGCTGCGCGGGCTGCTGTATCTGGCGGTGGCGGACAACCTCGTGCTGTGGTACCCGATCGCGCTGCTCCCCGACGCGGTCGACACGGCCTTCCAGCTCGCGCTGTGGGCCGCGATCGATGTTCTCTTCCTGCTCGTCATCCGCTGGCGGTCCGGCATGCTGCGAGCGGCGGCCGGCGCGATGTTCGCCGTCGAGCTGGTCGTGATGACCGACGAGCTGCTCGACGACCTCGACCTCCCAGAGCTCGGCGCGGCCGGCAACGTCGCACCGATCTTGATTCTGGGCGGAGTGGCGGGGATCCTCATCACGGTCATCGGGCAGTGGCGCGACGGCCGGTGGAGCCGTGGCACGCTGACCGCCGGTTGGCTGTCGGTGGGCGTCTACGCGCTGGTGCTCCCGCTCGACATTCTCCTCGACACGATCCCCGGCGACGGTCTGGCGGTGTCGGTCCTGATGGAGGCGGTGACCCTCGTCAGCACCGTGTGGATCGCGGCGACCGCCCGTGAAATGCCCAAGGAGGACCGCCTGGCGGACCTTCCGCCCGCGCGGCAGCGCGCGATCCGCGTCGCGGTGGCGGCCGTGGCCGTGCTGCCGGTCATCGCGCAGATCCACCCGGAGCAGGCCGCGCACCTCACCCACACCGGCTGGTCGATGGGCTGCTATGACCGGCCCAGCTTCGGCGACCTGAAACCTGAGGAGCGCGACGCCGCGTTCCTGTGCCTGGCGCGGAGCAGAGACGGCGGGGTTCCGCCCATCTTCCCGGACAGCCTGTCGGACCAGGGCGTCCTCTCGTACGCGCGAGCACTGTGCCGTGCGAAGGACCGCGACGAGCAGACGGCGATCCTGACGCGGGCCGGGAGCGCGCGGCCCGCGTGGGGCGCGGACCCGTGGGACCTCGTCTACGTCTGCCCGGAGATCATCGGCGCGACCCATCCCGAGCTGCTGCGGTCGACCGCGGAGAAGAAGGCGGCGAGCGACGCCTACCTCGCCGAGAGGAACGCGAGTTGCCGCGACCCGTGGCCCCGGACGAAGGGTGTCGTCCAGGCCACGGCCACCTACTTCCTGTTCGCCGACGGCGATGCCGGATATCTGGTCCACGATCCCGGCGACCCGGCGGCCGGCGAGGCGGCGGAGCGGGCGACGGACAAGGTCTACGACGACAGCGCCGGCATCGGGGTGGCCCGCAGCGCGGTGCTCATCGGGCACGTCGAGGACGTCATCGATCTGTGTCTCACCGTGAAGGCCCTCCGCACCGCGCCGCCCCGGCGGACGGCCGGGTGGGATCAGGTCAACGAGGTGCCGATCGTCAGCCGCAGCGGCCGGCTCACCGTGCCGGAGATGGGCGACGGAGAGGTGGGCGCGGGTGCCCCGATGCCGAACCTGGCGATCGCGGGGAAGGGCCGCTACCGGCTCCGCGTCTACGTGCGGGTCGGCGACGCGGGTGAGGAGCACCTCGTCGTGGTGTTCCCGGGCGCGTCGAGGAAGAGGGTCGAGCTGAAACGGTGGACAGCTCGATGATCGCGATCTCCGGTGCGATGGCGCTGCCGACCACGTGGAAACGCCGAGATCTCGTCCATCGTCGTCAGGAGGTGTGCGGCATGCGGCCGATGCCGGGCAGGAAGCGGCCGACGCGCGCCGCGTACCGCAGATAGGCGGCGCCGTGCACGCGCCGGAGATACGGTTCTTCGACGGCGCGGACCTGCAGCTCGATCGCCACGACGGCCAGAACCAGCGCGGCCAGGGAGATCAGGTTGGGGACCATGGCGGCCAGCCCGGCAGCGGTGGCGATCATGGCGGTGAAGATGGGGTTGCGCGCGAGGGCGAAGGCGCCGGTGGTGACCAGGTCGGTGGTCTCGCTCTCGGCCACGCCGATGCGCCAGGAGGCGCCCATCGAGGTCTGCGCGGCCAGCGTGGCCGCCACTCCGAGCAGGGCCAGCACTGTTCCGGCCGCCTGCAGGGGCCGCTGGTCGATGCCGGGCAGCGGCGGCAGGCCGGCCAGGGCTGCGGTCGGCCCGGCCGCGCCGGCGGCCAGAGCGGCGACGAACAGGAGTTTCGCCCACCACTGGACGCTGCCGCGGGCGAGGGCTGCACCGCGGAAGCCGGCGTCTCCGGTGCGGCGCCACTGCACCCAGCTGCGCAGCCCGAACGCCAGCAGGGCCCAGGCGAGATAGATGACCAACGCGGTGACGGGCATGTCAGTCTCCCGGGCAGGAGCAGCCGGGGGCGCAGGCCTGGGTGGTCACGCAGCAGGCGTGGCCGCGCCAGGCGTCGCGGCCTTCCTTGACCGCGACGGCGGCGATGACCAGGGCGGCGATCGGGTCGGCCCAGGACCAGCCGAAGGCGCTGTTGAGCGCCAGGCCCACGAGCAGCACGGCGGACAGGTACGTGCACAGCAGCGTCTGCTTGGAGTCGGCCACCGCGGAGGCGGAGCCGAGCTCGCGGCCGGTGCGGCGCTGCGCGGCCGACAGGAACGGCATGATCACCAGCGACAGCGCGGCCAGGACCAGGCCGGGGGTGGAGTGCTCGGCCTCGCCGTCGCCGAGCAGGGCGCGCCCGGCGTCGAAGGTGACGTAGGCGGCCAGCGCGAAGAACGAGACCGCGATGACGCGCAGCGCGGCCTTCTCCCGCTTCTCGTGGTCGGCGGCGGAGAACTGCCAGGCCACCGCGGCGGCGGAGGCGACCTCCACCACGGAGTCGAGACCGAAGCCGATCAGGGCGGCGGAGGAGGCGACGGCTCCGGCCGTGATGGCCACCACGGCTTCGATCACGTTGTACGTGATGGTCGCGGCGACCAGGAGCCGGACGCGGCGCCGCAGGACGGCCCGCCGCGCCGGGACGGTGACGTTCGGCGCGGTCACGACACCGTCTCCCCGGCCTCCCGTACGGGACACAGCGCCACGGCGTGGCCGGTGGCGGCCAGCAACTGCTCGGCCGAGGCGAGCAGGTCCATCAGCTCGGGCCGGGTCAGGGAGTAGAAGGACTGGCGGCCTTCGGCGCGGTAGCCGACCAGGCCACAGTCGCGCAGGCAGGCCAGATGCTTGGACACCGTGGACTGGGCCAGCCCGAGCTGGGTGGTCAGGTCCACCACGCGGGCCTCGCCGCGCGCGAGCCGCTGCACGATGCGCAGCCGGGTCTCGTCGGCCAGGGAGTGGAACATCGCCGCCGCCGGGGAGACGCCGGCGGCGATGTCCGCGCTGACACAACGGCCACCATCAGAATCAATCGCCATATGGCGATGATAGCTCGATATCACGATGCATATGCAAGAGGCACGGGCTGCGCTCCTGAGCGGGCTGGTCAGCCGGCTCGCCCGCGCGGCCGTACGACGGCGACCGGGCAGGAGGCGTAGTGAAGCACCCCGTGGCTGACCGAGCCGAGCACGGCTGAGCGGATCGCTCCCCTCCCCCGGGAGCCCACGACGACCAGGTCGGCACGCACGGACGCCTCGCACAGCGCCGCAACGGGATTGCCGCGGTAATCCGAAACGGTCGCGGCCACGCCGGGATGCCGCTCCGACCATGGCGACAACATCCTCTGGACCTCTTCCCGCCGCGCCTCGGCGATGATGTCGAAATCCCGTGGGAAGCCCCGGCCCAACCTGCTCGACGGCAGATCCCAGGCGTGCACCACCCGCAGCCGGGCGCCATGCGCCTCCGCCTCCTTGAAGGCGTAGTCGATGGCCGGGTGTTCGGGATCCTGAGGATTCAGGCCGGCCACGATCTCGCCCCGCATCATCGCGGGTGAGCCACGGACCACCACCACAGGACCCGCTGCGTGCCCGGCGAGGCCCAGGGCCACCGAGCCCAGCAGGAGCCCGGTGAATCCGCCCAGGCCGCGACTGCCGACCACGATGGCCGAGGCCTCGTCGGCCTGTGCACGCAACACCTCGGCGGTATCACCGTAGAGCAGCTCGGTGCTCACGCGGACGGTGCCGCGGAACCCGGCGGCCACCGCTGCGGCCTCCTGCAGCTGCAGCTCACCTTCCTCACGCGCCGGGTCGTCGGCTGAACGCTCGTATGCCCGCCCGCCGTGGACGAACGGCTCTACGACGTGGACGATACGCAGGTCGCGATCGCGTCGGGCCGCGTCGTCGGCCGCCCACACCACCGCGGCCAGCCCTCCCCGGGAACCGTCCACCCCTGCGACGATCGGTTCGGCCATGTCATAGCCCCCTCCACTCGGTTCCGCCGACCGCCTCGGCAACCGGTCGAGCACGTACGCACCACCTGTCCGATGCCGGGCGGTCACCCTGACCGGAGGAACTCCAGCAGCCGGTCGACCGGCCAGGTGTTGATGACCCGTCCGGCCGTGAGCCAGCCCCGCTGCGCGGTACCGACGCCGTACCGCATGTTGCCCAGGTGCGGGACGGCATGCGCGTCGCTGCCGATGGCGAAGAGCACGCCGAAGTCCAGCGCTCGCCGGACGAGGCCGGCGGGCAGGTCGAGGCGGTCGGGAAAGGCATCGATCTCCAGAGCCGTTCCGGTGCGGGCGCACGCCCGGAAAACCTCATCCCAGTCCGCGTCGACCGGTTCGCGGCTGCCGATGATCCTGGCGGTGGGATGGCCGATGATCTTGACGTACGGATTCTCGCAGGCCCGGACGATGCGCCGGGTCATCTCGGCCCGCGGCTGCCCGAAGTGCGAATGCACCGCCGCGAGGCACAGATCGAACTCCGCCAGGAATTCCGCCGGCCAGTCGACGTCTCCCTCCGGATCGATGTTCAACTCGGTGCCGTGCAGCAGTCGCAGCTCCGGGTAGTCGTCTGCCAGCCGGCGGACCCGTTCACGTTGAGCCAGGGCCTTCTCGCGGGTCATCCGCTGCATGTACAGGTTCGGGGCGTGGTCGGTCACCGCGTAGTAGCCGTAGCCGCGCTTGGCCGCCGCCGCGACCATCTCCTCCAGCGGCGCCACCCCATCGGTGAGATCAGTGTGGGTGTGCAGGTCGCCGCGGATGTCGGCCTCGCTGACCAGCACGGGCAGTTCTCCCCGGAGCGCGGCCTCGATCTCGCCGCTGTCCTCCCGAAGCGTCGGCGGGATCCATGGCAGGCCGAGCCGGTCGTAGACCTCCCCCTCGTCGGCCGAGACGATCCTCTCTCCGGTCTCCACGTCGAACAGGCCGTACTCCGAGAGCTTCAGCTTCTGATGCAGTGCGATCTCGCGGGTGTGGATGTTGTGGGGCTTGGAACCGGTGAAGTACTGCAGTGCCGCCCCCCAGGAGTCCTGGTGAACCACCCGCAGATCGACCTGGAGGCCGGCGGGGGTGCGGATCGAGCTCTTGGTGCCGCCACTCGCGATCACTTCGGCGGCGAGGGACGAGCCCGTGAACGCCGCCATCAAAGCCGCGGAGTCCCCGGACGTGGCCAGTACGTCGACATCGCCGATCGTGTCCTTCATGCGGCGCAGCGATCCGACGAACGAACACCGCCGGCAGCCGCCGACCGCCGACAGTTCCGCGACGACCTGCTCGGCGACGCCCATCGCGACATCGATGTGGACGCGCCGGCCCGTCTTGTTCATCAGCTCGATGCCGTGGAGCAGGTTCTCCTCCGTCTTCGCGCCGAATCCGCGCAGCCCGTGCAGGTTCCCGGCCCGGATCGCCTCCTCGAGCGCCTCGACCGAGCCGATCCCGAGTTCCCCGTAAAGGACCATGGCCTTCTTCGGACCGAGTGAGGGAATCGTCGTCAACCGGCGTACTCCGGCCGGCACCTTCACCCGGAGTTCCTCCAGTTGGTAAATGACACCGGTCTGGCGGAACTCCTCGATCTTCCCCGCGATCGACGTGCCGACATTGGGTATGTGGCGCAGTCCGGCCGCGTCGAGGTGGGTGATGTCCTGGGCGTACCCGCCGACCGACCGCGCCGCCTTCTCGTACACCCGGACCTTGAACGCGTCGCCCCCGGTGATCGCTATCAGGTCGGCGTACTCCTGCAACAGCGCGGCGACCTCGTCGTTGATCCGATCCATCTGAAGCACCTCGTTCCGTGCGGCCGGGTCTCATGGACCGCCGGCGCGGCGGGGCCGCCCGCGCGGACGCGGGCGGCCGCCGCGCGTCAGAGATCACCCTGGCGCAGCGGTTTCAGTGAGAGGTCGCCGAGATCGCTTCCACCAGTACGCCGACCTTGTCCTCGGGCAGCTTCGCCGCGAGATCGGCCTGGCTGATGATGCCGACCAGTTCCTCGTTCTCCAGCACCGGCAGCCGGCGGATCTTGTGCTCGGCCATCTGGTGCAGGACTTCCTCGATGTCCGCGCTCGCGTCGATCGACCACACCTGCTCTGCTTCGATGAGCTGCCCGGCGGCGAGCGTGGCCGGGTTCTCGCCTCTCGCGACGCACTTCACGACGATGTCGCGGTCGGTGATGATGCCCTTGAGCCGTCCCTCCTCGCAGACCGGCAGCGCACCGACGTTCATGTCCGTCATCCGGCGCGCCGCCGTGTCGACGGTCTCGTTGATCTGAAGGCATTCACAGCCATGGTGCATGACATCACGCGCTGTCGTCATGTCGCTTCCTTCCCTGTGACGTCCCCTTCGATGTCGTGCTACTCAGCCCGCGGCCCGTGAAACCCGCCGAAAGCATCTTTGACCTGCAATTTCTGCAGCATCCCCATCAAGTTTTTGCCGACGGCCGTGGTGAAGGGGCGTCGAGGTGGGGAGGGTGGCAGCGAACTCAGGAGGTGGACCGGTGTTCGTCGATCGTCATGACGCGGGTGTCCGTCTGGCCGAACGAGTGAGGGAAGCCGTCAGCGACGAGAACGTGGTCGTCGTGGGGCTGCCCCGAGGGGGCGTGCCGGTGGCCTTCGAGGTGGCCCGGGCCCTGGGCGCGCCGCTGGACGTGATCGTGGTCCGCAAGCTGGGGGTGCCGTTCCAGCCCGAGCTGGGGTTCGGCGCCATCGGGGAGGGCGGCGTACGGGTGATCAACGCGGGGGTCGTCCAGATGGCGCATCTGACGCGGGGGGAGATGGCCGGCGTAACCGAGGACGAGCAGGCCGAGGTCATGCGCCGCGCGAGCCGCTTCCGCCGTGATCGGGCGCCGGTCGACCTGGCGGGCCGTACGGTCGTCGTGGTGGACGACGGGATCGCCACGGGTGGCACGGCCCGGGCCGCCTGTCAGGTGGCTCGTGCGCACGGAGCCGGGCGGGTGATCCTGGCGGTGCCGGTGGGCCCGCCGGAGACGATCGAGAGCCTGCGCGCGGATGCCGACGAGGTGATCTGTCTGGAGACGCCGGCTGACCTGTTCGCCATCGGGTTCTGGTACCGCGATTTCACCCAGACCACGGACGACGAGGTGATCGAGCTGCTGGGGCGGTCCACAGGCGCGTGATCCTCAGGCTCGGGCGAGGAGTTCGGCCAGGTGCAGCGGGCGGTGCCGGGTTCCGGCGTGTTCGATCTGGGTGCGGCAGCTGAAGCCGTCGGCCAGGACGATCGTGCCAGGGTCGCTCTGACGGATGGCGGGCAGCAGCTCGTGCTCGGCGCAGGCGAGTGACGTGCGCAGGTGACCGGCGGTGAAGCCGAAGTCGCCGGCCAGGCCGCAGCAGCCGCCGACCGTGCGCAGCTGGACCCCGGCCTGCCGGAGCACCTGCTGATCGGCCTCGTAACCGAGGACGGCGTGCTGGTGGCAGTGCGGCTGGGCGACGGCGGCGAGGTCGATGCGCGGCGGCCGCCAGCCGTCGGTGCCGGTGAGGAGCTCGGCCAGGGTCCTCGTCTGCTCGGCCAGCCGGGTGACATCGCGGTCGCCGGGCAGCAGGTTCGCGGCGTCGTCCCGGAAGACGGCGGTGCAGCTGGGTTCGAGCCCGACGATCGGGATGCCACGCCGGAGCAGGGGCGCGAGCGTGTCCAGGGTTCGTCGCAGCACGCGGCGGGCGATGCCGAGCTGCCCGGTGGAGATCCAGGTCAGCCCGCAGCAGAGGGTGCGCGGTGGGACGAGCACCCGGTAGCCGGCGCCTTCCAGGACGGTGACGGCCGCGGCCGCGATGCGCGGGGCCAGGTTGTCGGTGAAGGTGTCCGGCCACAGCAGCACCTCGCCGCGTTCGCCGCTGCCGTGCGGCCCCCGTCGGCGGTAGGCGTCGCTGAAGCGGATCCCCGCGAAGGACGGCAGGGGCCGGGACGGCTCCATCCCGCCCAGCCGCTTGACGAGCCGGGCCAGGCCGGGCGCGTGGGTCACGGTGTTGACCAGGCCCGGGGCGAAAGAGGCCAGCCGCGCCCACACCGGCAGCCAGCCCATGCTGTAGTGGGCGGCGGGCCGGAGCCGGCCCGCGTAGTGGTGGGCGAGGAACTCGGCCTTGTAGGTGGCCATGTCCACACCCACGGGGCAGTCATGCTTGCAGCCCTTGCAGGCCAGGCAGAGGTCGAGGGCGTCGTGCACGGCGGTGGAGCGCCAGCCGTCGGTCACGGCGGAGTCGTGGTGCCCGTTCAGCATCTCGAACAGCAGCCGGGCACGCCCTCGGGTGGAGTGCTCCTCCTCCCCGGTGGCCCGGTAGGAAGGGCACATGACGCCGCCCTGGTGGCTGCGGCACTGGCCGACGCCGACGCAGCGCATCACGGCCCGCTGGAAGCTGCCCTGGTCGTCGGGGTAGCCGAACTCGGTCTCGGGCTCGGCGGGCGTCCAGGCGCTGCCCAGCCGCAGGTTCGTGGTGATCCCGTACGGGGAGACGACCTTGCCGGGGTTCATCCGGTCATCGGGGTCGAACACCGCCTTGACCTGCTGGAAAGCGCCGACGATGGTGGGCCCGAACATCTTGGGCAGCAGCTCGGCCCTGGCCTGGCCGTCGCCGTGCTCGCCCGACAGGGAGCCGCCGTAGGAGACGGCCAGATCCGCGGCCCGGTCGAGGAAAGCGCGGAAGGCCGCCACGCCGTCGGCGGTGAGCAGGTCGAACGGTATGCGGGTGTGCACGCAGGCATGGCCGAAGTGGCCGTACAGCGCGGCGTCGCCGTATCCGAACTCTTCCAGCAGGCGGCGCAGGTCACGCAGGTAGTCGCCGAGGCGGTCCGGGGAGACGGCCGAGTCCTCCCAGCCGGGCCAGGTGTCGGGCATGCCGGGGCCGCGCGCGGTGGCGCCGAGCCCTGCCTCGCGCAGCTCCCACAGTTGCTGCTCGGCGGCGGGGTCGTCGAAGAACGCCACGTCCGGGGCCTGCTCGCCGCGGCCGAGATCCTCCACGAGGGCGCGTGCCCGCTGGTCGGCGTCCTCCTGGTCGTCGCCGGTGAACGACACCATCAGCCAGGCGCCGCCTTCCGGCAGACGGGCGACCGCCTGCCGGTGCATGTGTTTGCGGGTCTCGTACCCGACGAGCTTGTCGTCGATGCCTTCCAGCTGGAGCGGCCGGTGCGCGGTGATCCGCGGCACGGCGTCGGCCGCCGCCGCGATGTCGTGGTAGCCGAGCACGAGCAGGCTCTGCGCGGCCGGCACGGGCACGAGCGCCAGTTCGGCGCGGAGCACGGTGACCAGGGTGCCTTCGGAGCCGACCAGGGCGCGGGCCAGGTCGAACGGGCCGCCTGGCAGCAGTTGGTCGAGGTTGTAGCCGGAGACCCGGCGTGGGATGTCCGGGTATCGGCGGCGGATCTCGTCCGCGTTCTCGCCGGCGATCTCGCGCAGCCTGCGCAGGATCTCGGCCGGGCGGCCTCCCTCCGCGGTGATCCGGTCGTACTCCTCGTCGCTCGTGGGGCCCACCCACATGCGCGTCCCGTCGTAGGTGAGGATCTCCAGCCGGACGACGTTGTCGGCGGTCTTGCCGTACAGCTGGGCGGTGGATCCGCAGGAGTTGTTGCCGATCATGCCGCCGAGCGTGCAGTGGGAGTGCGTGGACGGGCGGGGGCCGAACATCAGGCCTGTCGGTGCGAGCCGCCGGTTGAGGTCGTCCAGCACGATGCCGGGCTCCACCACGCAGGTACGGGCCCGCTCGTCGACGGAGACCAGGCGGTCGCAGTACTTGGACCAGTCGATGATCACGGCGGTGTTGCAGGTCTGGCCGGCCAGGCTGGTCCCGCCGCCGCGTGAGGTGATCGGCGCCCGGTGCTCGCGGCAGACCGCCACCGCGACGGCCGCGGCCTCCACCGTGCGCGGCACGACGACGCCGAGGGGCACCTGCCGGTAGTTGGAGGCGTCGGTGGAGTAGGCGCCCCGGCTGCCGGGGTCGAAGCGGACCTCGCCGTCCACCCTGGCGGCCAGGTCCCGTTCCAGATCGCGGACCCGCACGTAGGGCTGCCGGCTCCTGAGGCCGGAGTCGGGGCGTGTCATCACTTTGAGCGTTTCCGCGACGATACGGGTCACGCCTGCGGTCCTGCCCTGCCCGCCGGAGCGGAATGCTGACGAATGTGGAAAGACTTCGCACGGGTGTCAGGGGGCGGCCAGCGCGGCGGCGGTGTTGATGACGGACACGTGGCTGTAGGCCTGCGGGAAGTTGCCGATCTGCCGACGGCGGGCGGTGTCGTACTCCTCCGAGAGCAGCCCGACGTCGTTGCGCAGGCCGAGCAGCCGGTCGAACAGGTCGCGCGCAGGGCGGCGGCGGCCCAGCATCGCCAGCGCGTCGGCCAGCCAGAACGAGCAGGCCAGGAAGATGCCCTCGCGGCCGGGCAGCCCGTCCACGCCCTCGTGCTCGGGCCGGTAGCGGACCACGAAGCCGTCCTCCACCAGCTCGCGCTGGATCGCGTCCACGGTCCCGGCCACACGCGGGTCGTCCGCCGGCAGGAATCCGAGGCGCGGGATGAGCAGCAGCGCGGCGTCCAGACCGGTGGAGCCGTAGTACTGGGTGAAGGTGCCGCGGCCGGCGTCGTAGCCCTGCGCGCACACCTCGTCCTGGATCTCGCGGCGCAGCGCCCGCCACCGGTCCACCGGCCCGCCCAGCCCGAACGCCTCCACCGCCTGGACCATCCGGTCGGCGGCCACCCAGGCGAGGATCTTGGAGTGCACGAACTGCCGACGCGGGCCGCGCATCTCCCACAGCCCGTTGTCGGGCCGCCGCCAGACGCCTTCGAGATAGTCCATGATGCTCCGCTGCAGGTCCCACGCCTCCTCCACCACCGCGAGCCCCGACTGCCTGGCCAGGTGGAGACAGTCGAGGGTCTCGCCGTAGACGTCGAGCTGGAACTGGCCGCTGGCGGCGTTGCCGACGTTGACGGGGGACGAGCCCTCGTAGCCGGGCAGCCAGTCCACGCTCCATTCGGGGATGCGCCGGGCTCCCTCGACCGTGTACATGATCTGCAGGGCGGCCGGATGCCCGGCGACGGCGCGAAGCAACCAGTCCCGCCAGGCGCGGGCCTCGGCGTCGTAGCCGGCCGACATGAGCGCCTGCAGGGTGAACGAGGCGTCGCGCAGCCAGCAGTAGCGGTAGTCCCAGTTGCGGGAACCGCCGATCTGCTCGGGCAGTGACGTGGTGGCGGCGGCGACGATCCCCCCGGTCGGCGCGTACGTGAGGGCCTTCAGAGTCAGCAGGCTGCCGCGTACGGCGGCGCCGTCGTCGCCCCGGTAGCCGCAGCCGCTGATCCAGTCGCGCCACATGCGCTCGGCTCCGGTCAGGGACTCCTGCGCGTCGATGGCGTCCGGGCGGGGCAGCCACGAGTGCTGCCAGGTCAGGACGAACGGCACCCGGTCACCTGGCCCGACCGTGAACTCCGCGGTGGTGCGCCGGGCGTCCTCGTCGACGCACAGAGGGACGGGAGTGCGCAGCCAGGCGGCGTCGGGCCCGGCCACGGCGGCGAAGAGGCCGTGCTCGTAGCGCAGCCAGGGCTCGTCGCGCCCGTAGTCGAAGCGGAGCATCAA
The DNA here is from genome assembly GCF_039540635.1 of Nonomuraea ferruginea. Taxonomy (NCBI): domain Bacteria; kingdom Bacillati; phylum Actinomycetota; class Actinomycetes; order Streptosporangiales; family Streptosporangiaceae; genus Nonomuraea; species Nonomuraea ferruginea. The sequence continues at coordinate 235,894 of NZ_BAABFD010000006.1, forward strand.
CTCCATGCGCATCCCGACCCGGCCGCGCACGCCCTCGACGATCCGGACCACGTCGGGCGCCTGCCCGCGCGGCGGCATGAAGTCCAGGATCCGCACCGCGCCGCCGTCGCACTCCCATGTGCTTTCCAGGACCAGCGTGTCGTCCAGGTAGCGGCGGGAGGAGCACGGGCCGCCAGACGCCGGAGCCAGCAGCCACCGGCCCGCACCGGGCTCGCCCAGCAGGGCGGCGAAGCAGGCGGGAGAGTCGAAGCGCGGCAGGCACAGCCAGTCGACGGACCCGTCACGGGCGACCAGGGCGGCGGTGTGCATGTCCCCGATGAGGGCATAGTCCTCGATCCGCATCCCGGTCACCTCCTGGTCCTACGCGGTGCGGTACGGCCGCGCGGCGTCGGCGCGCAGGGTCAGGCCGTGACCCGGTTCCCCGGTGACCGGGCCTGCCAGCCCGCCGGTGGGGTCGGCGGCCCCGTCGAACAGCTCGGCCTCGATGCGCTGGTGGTCGTGGAACCACTCGATGTGCCGCAGGTTGGGCGTGGCGGCGGCGGCCGGCAGGTGCAGGTTGGGCGCGCAGTGCGCGGAGACCTGCAGATTGTGCCCGGCCGCGACCGCGCAGGCGGCGAACCAGCCGGTGTAGCCGCCGCAGCGGGTGGCGTCGGCCTGGAGACAGTCGACCGCTTCCGCCTGGCACATGCGGGTGAAGTACGCCACGTCGCTCCCGTACTCCCCCGCGGCCACGTCGGCGGTGACCTGCCCCCTGACCAGCCGCAGGCCGGCCAGATCGTCGGAGGAGACCGGCTCCTCGACCCAGCGCACGTCGTGCTCGCGCATCTGCTCGGCCTGCCGGACGGCCTGCTTGGCGGTGTAGCCGCCGTTGGCGTCGACGTACAGCTCGGCGTCGCCGCCGATGACGCGCCGGGCCAGCGCGATCCGGTGCAGGTCGCGGTCGGGTCTGGCGCCGGACGACTCGCCGATCTTGATCTTGACGCGGCCGATGCCCAGCTCGTGGACCCAGTGGGTGAGCTGCGCGACGGTCGCGTCATCGTCATAGGTGGTGAAACCGCCCGACCCGTACAGCGGCACCCGCTCGCGGGCCATGCCGAACAGCCCGGCCAGGGACGTCCCCAGCAGTCGCGCCTTGAGATCCCACAGCGCGACGTCCACGGCGGAGACGGCGTACCCGGCGACGCCGGGACGGCCGGCGTTGCGCACCCGGCGGATCATGGACGCCCAGATCGCCGGGATCGCCAGGGCGTCCGCCCCCGTGACCACCTCCGCCAGGACGTCGCCGATGAATCCGGCCGCGGCCGCGGGCGCGTACGTCCATCCGGTCCCCGTCATGCCCTCGGCGCGGACCGTGGCGACGACCAGGGTCGTGGCGTCCCAGGCGAGGGTGCCGTCCCCTTCTGGCTGGTCGGTCGGCACCCGGTAGGCGGCGGCGGTCACCCCCTCGATCCTGCTCATGTGAGTGCGTGCTACCCCGTCCTACCTGGACAAACGGGCGTCAGCCGGTCCGCACGAGCTGCCACTGCTGGTTGTTGCCGCCCCAGTCGTCGTACTGGACGATGTTGGCGTTGTCGGCGGTGGAGGCGCCCTGGACCTCCAGGGCCTTGCCGCTGTTGCGGTTGATCAGGCGGAGGTAGCCGCCGGAGTCGGCCGTCCGCCACTGCTGGTTGGCGCCGTTGTGGTCGGCCCACTGGACGATGGATGCGCCGTTGGCGGTCGACCAGTTGTGGACGTCCAGCACCTTGCCGGAATGGCGGGACTTCAGGCGGTAGTAGCCGCCGCCCGAGTCGACGAACTGCCATTGCTGCTGGTTGCCGTTGTTACGGGTCCACTGGGTGATGCGGCCGCCGTCGGCGGTGGACAGGTTGTAGACGTCCAGGGCCTTGCCGCTGTTGCGGTTGACCAGGACATACCAGGCACTGGTGTCGATCCCGCCAGGGGACCCGGTAACGCCGGTGACGAAGGTGGTCACGCTTCGGGCGGGGAGCGTGACGGTGAAGGAGCCGTTGGACACGCCGGTCGTGCCCTGGGGCGCGACGTTCCTGCTCGCGTCGGTGAGCCAGGACGAGACGCTGGACGCGGTGCCGTTCGCCAGGGTGAACTGCTGGCTCACCCCGGAGGTTCCCTTGTTGATGGCGACGACGACCACCGTGGAGTCACCGCCCCGGTAGGCCGAGACGTAGACGTTCGACGCCGGGTTCGCCGTCGCCTCGATCCGCACGTACCCGGGGCGGACGAACCTGGCGAACTGCGCCATGTTGGCGCCGCGCTTGCTGATCTGGCCGTCCTCCCGCATGGGGCCGTAACCGCGCCGGATGTACCACCAGATGTAGGCCTGGAACTCGGCGTCCACCATGGCGCGGTGGATGTGCTCCCCCACGTCGAGCGCCTGGGGCCAGAGGTCCGCCGAATCGCTGCTGTTGGGGTAGTAGACCTCGGTCATCCAGAGCTCCTTGCCCGCGCCCTTCTGCTTGAAGAGGGGGTACGGGAAGTTCGCGAACGACGTGCCGTAGAGGTGAGCGCCGATGATGTCCACGTTGGCCAGCGCCGAGGGGTCGTTGAGTATGGGGTCCGACATGTTCTTCAGGTACTGGAAGGACTCGGGCGCGATGACCCTGGTGCCGATCGAGCCGGCGTTCTCCCGCAGGAACCGCACCATTTCGGCGGGAGTCCACCACGTCCATTCGTGGGCGTAGTCGGGCTCGTTCTGCACCGAGATGCCGTACAGGTTCACCCCGTTGTTCCGCAGGAAGCCGTTGAAGTCGTTCAGGTGCTGGGCGTAGGCGCCGTACATGTCGTACCTGAGGCGCCGGGCGTTGGTCTGGCTGCCACGTACGAAGGTCTCGACCATGTGGGCGGGAGGGTTCCACGGCGAGGCGATGACGGTCGCCCCGAGCTCGATCGCGCGCCGCGCCGTCGCCAGGTCACGGCTCCAGTCGGCCTGGTTCTCGGGGACGGGGATCCTGAGCACGGAGAACCCCAGGCGGCCCTCGCCGGTGCCGAACGCCGTGTCCCGCTGGGCGGCCGTCAGGTCGCCGATCCAGGCGGAGTGGGTCATGCCGCCGAAGCCGCGGATCGTCTGCCGCCCCGCCGACGGATCGATGACCGCCGCGGCGGCGGCCGTCGCCCCCGCGGGCCGCGCCGTGGCCGCGATGACGGGCAGGGCTCCCATCGTGGCCAGCATGGTCCTCCGGCTGACGGGTCCGTTCCGCATGTTGCCTCCTCTTTTGGGAGCGCTCCCAATTCGGCGTACGCACGTACATGTCGGGGAGGGAGGGACTATCTCGGAGCGCCGAGTGTTCGCGCTAACATCTCTGGCTGGAAGGTAGAGCCCTCGCCCCGGCGCGTCAACCGTTCACCGGGAAGAAACTTAACCAAGATCATGACCGGAGGGCGGCCGTGCTCTGGCGGACCACGAGTTCGGTCCCCAGCTCCACCCGTTTCTGCTGGAGCGTCTCCCCCTCGGCCAGGCTGATCAGCATGGTCGCGGCCGTGGCGCCCATCTCGCGCAGAGGCTGGTGGATGGTGGTGAGCGGCGGCTGCGCCCAGCGCCAGACCGGCATGTCGTCGAAGCCGATCACGCTCAGGTCGTCGGGAATGCGGAGCCGCAGCTCGTGGGCCGCGTGGTAGACGCCGATGGCCTGACCGTCGTTGGCGGCGAAGATCGCGGTGGGCGGCTCGGGTAATTTCATCAGCTGATGAGTGTGGGCCACCCCGTCCTCGATCTGAAAGTTTCCCTGGCGGATGAGAGCCGGGTCGATCGGCACACCCGCGGCGTCGAGAGCGGCGCGGTAGCCGTCCAGCCGGGCCCGGCTGGAGAGCGCGAACGAGGGTCCGGTGATCATCGCGATGCGCCGGTGGCCGAGTTCGAGCAGGTGACGGGTGGCCTCCAGGCCGCCGCTCCAGTTGGTGGCGGCCACGGACGGCACGCCGAGCCCCGGATTGCCCGCGGGATCCAGCACCACCAGGGGGATCTCCTGGGTCGCGAGGCGCACGCGCTGATCCTCGGCCGGCCCGGAGAACACGGTGATCACACCGGCGGGACGGCGGGTGAGCAGGTCGCCGATCCATTTGGGCTCGGGAGTGTGCCGGCCGCCGAGCTCGGAGACCACCACGCTCAGGCCGTGGGTCCAGGCGACCCGCTGGACCCCCTTGACGATCTCTATCGGGTAGTCTCCGGCGAGCTCGTGGAAGACGACCTCGATGAGGCTCGCGGGTTTGATGCGACGGCGCTGCCGGCGGTAGCCGTGTTCCTCGATGAGCCTCTCGACCAGCGCGCGGGTCGTCGGGCCCACCTCCGAGCGACCGTTGATGACCTTGGAGACCGTGGCGGTGGACACTCCTGCCAGCTCGGCCAGCTGAGTCAGGGTCAGTGGTACCGAAGGTGCCGATTCGCCGATGGGGGGTTCTCCGGTCGAGGCCATATCCGGAGTTTATCCAGGTACTTTTCGGTCGTCTCTCGGAGAGGAAGCAAGTTAACCCGGCGCCTTCGTGGTTCACGGGGGCTGTTCTCTGAAACTTTCACACACGGGTGTCCTGCCGTGTGCGCTTCTTTCCGGCGAATGCGCAGGCGAAGCGACATCCGGACGGCGACACCCCTGTGCGCGAGTGGTGGTCCCTCGTTGACGACGGACGGGGGCATCGGATGTACTCCGCGACAACGTACTCGTCGAAGAAGGCCGCACGGTTTCACGCGGCAGAGTGTTAGCGCTAACAAGTTTCGTGGTGATTTTCGTCCAGGCAAGCGGCCAACGGCTCTGGAGGTCTCTGTGAGGCGCGTGCTCGCGGTTCTCTCGTCACTGCTGCTGGTGGGCGTGTTCCTCACGCCACAGGCGTCGGCCGCGACGGTCGACACCAACGCCTGGTACGTCCTGGTCAACCGCAACAGCGGCAAGGCCCTGGACGTCTACAACCTGTCCACCGCCGACGGCGGCCGCATCACCCAATGGACACGTAACAACGGCAACCAGCAGCAATGGCAGTTCGTCGACTCGGGCGGCGGCTACTACCGCCTGAAGTCCCGCCACTCCGGCAAGGTTCTCGACGTCTACAACTTCTCCACCGCCAACGGCGCATCCATCGTCCAGTGGGCCGACCACAACGGCACCAACCAGCAATGGCGGCTCGCCGACAGCCCGGACGGATACGTGCGGCTCATCTCCCGCCACAGCAACAAGGCACTCGAAGTCCAGAACGCCTCCACCGCCGACAACGCCAACATCGTCCAGTACGACGACTGGGGCGGCAACAACCAGCAGTGGCAGCTCGTCCCGATCGGGAGCGACCCGAATCCGGGCGGCACCTACACCAACCCGGTCGTCTGGCAGGACTTCGCCGACGGCGACATCATCCGGGTGGGCGACGCCTACTACTACTCGGCCTCGACGATGCACTACTCGCCGGGCGCGCCGATCCTGCGCTCCTACAATCTGGTCGACTGGGAGTACGCCGGGCATTCGGTGCCGAGGCTCGACTTCGGCTCGGGCGCCTACGACCTCAACGGCGGCCGGGCGTACGTGAAGGGCATCTGGGCCTCGACCCTGAACTACCGGCCCAGCAACAGCACCTACTACTGGATCGGCTGCGTCGAGTTCAACCGGACGTACGTCTACACCGCCTCCGCCGTGGACGGCACGTGGAGCAAGCGCTCGCAGATCAACAACTGCTACTACGACGCCGGCCTGCTGGTCGACACCGACGACACCATGTACGTCGCGTACGGCAACGGCACCATCAGCGTCGCCCAGCTCACGGCCGACGGGCTCGGCCAGGTCCGCGCCCAGCAGGTGTTCCAGACCCCGAGCAGCGTCGGCACCCTGGAGGGCGCCCGCTTCTACAAGCGGAACGGCTACTACTACATCTGGCTCACCCGCCCCGCCAACGGCCAGTACGTGCTCCGCTCCACGTCGCCGTGGGGTCCGTACGAGATGCGCCAGGTCCTGCTCGACATGCCCGGCCCCATCTCCGGCGGCGGCGTCCCCCATCAGGGCGGGCTCGTCCAGACCCAGAACGGCGCGTGGTACTACATGTCGTTCGTCGACGCCTACCCCGGCGGGCGGGTCCCGGCGCTCGCGCCGATCACCTGGAACGGCGACTGGCCGACCGTGCAGACCGTCAACGGCGGCTGGGGCGTCACCTACCCGAAGCCGAACATCCAGACCAGCCGGACCGTGGCATCCATGATCGGCCCCGACACCTTCACCTCGGGCAGCCTCGGGCACCGCTGGGAGTGGAACCACAACCCCGACACCAGCCGCTTCTCCACGGGCAACGGCCTGCGCCTGCAGACCGCGACCGTCACCGGCGACCTCTACAACGCCCGCAACACGCTGACCCACCGCATCCAGGGCCCGTCGTCGACGGCGACGATCGAGCTCGACTACTCGCAGATGAGCAACGGCGACCGCGCCGGGCTGGCCATGCTGCGCGACCAGTCGGCCTGGATCGGCGTCAAACGCGACAACGGCGTCAACCGGGTCGTGATGACCAACGGGCTCACCATGAACAGTTCGTGGCAGACCACCGGCACCGGCACCGAGGCGGCGAGCGCGAACATCTCGGGCGGCCGGCTCTGGCTGCGGGTCAGCGCCGACATCCGGCCCGGGTCCGGCAGGCAGGCCCGCTTCTCCTACAGCACGAACGGCAGCGACTTCGTGAGCCTCGGCCCGGCCTTCGCCCTGAACAACGCCTGGCAGTTCTTCATGGGCTACCGCTTCGGGATCTTCAACTACGCCACCCAGTCACTCGGCGGCGCGGTGACCGTGCGCCGCTTCGACCTCACCACCCCTTGACCTCGACCCCTTGACCTCGACCCCTTGACCTCGACGCAGAAAGGCGCGAACCCGTCCATGAAGAACAGATTCCTGGCCGTCCTCGCGACGGTGGCCGCCTTACTGGCGAGCCTGCTCGTCGCCCTTCCCGCCGCCCACGCCGCCACCGTGGACACCAACGCCTGGTACGTCCTGGTGAACCGCAACAGCGGCAAGGCCCTGGACGTCTACAACCTGTCCACCGCCGACGGCGGCCGCATCACCCAGTGGACCCGTAACAACGGCAACCAGCAGCAATGGCAGTTCGTCGACTCGGGCGGCGGCTACTACCGCCTGAAGTCCCGCCATTCCGGCAAGGTGCTGGACGTCTACAACTGGTCGACCGCCAACGGCGGTGCGATCGTCCAGTGGGCCGACCACAACGGCACCAACCAGCAGTGGCGGCTCGCCGACAGCCCGGACGGATACGTGCGGCTCATCTCCCGCCACAGCAACAAGGCACTCGAAGTGCAGGGCGCCTCCACCGCCGACAACGCCAACATCGTCCAGTACGACGACTGGGGCGGCAACAACCAGCAGTGGCAGCTCGTCCGGGTGGACGGCGGCGGCGGCGACCCGGGCCAGTGCGACCTTCCCTCGACGTACCGCTGGACGTCGACGGGCCCGCTGGCGCAGCCGAAGTCGGGCTGGGTCTCGCTCAAGGACTTCACCGTCGCCCCCTACAACGGCAGGCACCTCGTCTACGCGACGACGCACGACACGGGCACCAGGTGGGGCTCGATGAACTTCAGCCTGTTCACCAACTGGTCGGACATGGCCTCGGCCAGCCAGAACACGATGTCGTCCTCCACCGTCGCGCCCACGCTCTTCTACTTCGCCCCCAGGAACATCTGGGTGCTCGCCTACCAGTGGGGCAGGACCGCCTTCTCCTACAGGACGTCGAGCGACCCCACCAACCCGAACGGCTGGTCGTCGGAGCAGCCGCTCTTCTCCGGAAGCATCTCGAACTCCGGAACCGGCCCCATCGACCAGACGCTCATCGGTGACAGCACGAACATGTACCTGTTCTTCGCCGGCGACAACGGCAGGATCTACCGGGCCAGCATGCCCATCGGGAACTTCCCCGGCAATTTCGGCACCACCTCGACCGTGATCATGAGTGACACGACGAACAACCTGTTCGAGGGCGTCCAGGTCTACAAGCTCCAGGGCCAGAACAAGTACCTCATGCTCGTCGAGGCGATCGGCTCCCAGGGCCGCTACTTCCGCTCGTTCACGGCCACCAGCCTGAACGGTTCGTGGACGCCGCAGGCCGCCACAGAGGGCAACCCCTTCGCCGGCAAGGCCAACAGCGGCGCCACCTGGACCAACGACATCAGTCACGGCGAGCTGGTCCGCGCCAACGCCGACCAGACCTTCACCGTCGACCCCTGCAACCTGCAGCTGCTCTACCAGGGGCGCAGCCCCAACTCCGGCGGCGACTACGGGCTCCTGCCCTACCGCCCGGGTCTGCTGACCCAGCAGCGCTGATGGCGTGACCTCGAAGGCGGGCCCTGCACAAGGGCCCGCCTTTGACATGCCGTGCCGCTTCCCTGATGATAAGCGGCAATGAAAACGGTTTTCGTTCCTAAGCGGCCGTCCGAGGCGCGCGAAGGCCCGCGCGTGGGCGTGATCGTCGTGTCGCTGGCCGTCGCCCTGGCGGTGTCGGTGCTGCTGGCGATCGGCTCGGGCGCCGCGGCCGTGCCTCCCGGCCAGACGCTGCGCTACCTGTGGGCGGCCGTCACCGGCGGTGCGATCTCCGCCGAGGAGATCACGGCCTACCAGATCATCTGGCAGGTCAGGACGCCGCGGGTACTCCTGGCCGTGCTGGTGGGAGCCGGCCTCAGCGCGGTCGGCGTGGCGGTCCAGGCCATGGTGCGCAACGCGCTGGCCGACCCGTTCGTCCTGGGGGTCTCGTCAGGGGCGTCGGCCGGGGCCGTCCTGGTCACGGTGTCCGGCGGGCTGGCCGCGATGGGGATCTACGCGGTCTCCGCGGGCGCCTTCCTCGGCGCGCTGCTCGTCTCGGCCCTGGTCTACCTGGTCTCACGTCGAGGCGGCGGGCTGGAGCCGCTGCGCCTGGTCCTCACCGGGGTGGCGATGGCGTTCGGGTTCCAGGCGGTCATGAGTTTGATCGTCTACTTCGCCCCGGACGGCGAGTCGACCAGCACCGTGCTGTTCTGGTCGATGGGCGGCCTGGGCGGGGCGACGTGGGGAGCGCTGCCGGTGGTGACGGTCGTCACGACCGTCTCCGTCGTGGTGCTGCGGCGGCTCGGCCGGAGCCTGGACGTGCTGGCTCTGGGCGACGAGACCTCGATGAGCCTCGGGGTGGACACCGAGACGCTCCGCCGCGGGCTGTTCGTCCTGACCTCGCTGCTCACGGGCGCGATGGTGGCCGTCAGTGGCGCGATCGGGTTCGTCGGGCTGGTGATGCCGCACGTGGTGCGGCTGTGGGTGGGGGCCGCGCACGTGCGCGTGCTGGCCGTCGCGCCGCTCGCCGGCGCCGTCTTCATGGTCTGGGCCGACCTCATGGCGCGGACCGTGGTGGCGCCGCGCGAGCTGCCGATCGGGGTGATCACCGCGCTGGTCGGCGTGCCGGTGTTCGTCACGCTGCTGCGCCGGCGCGGCTACCTCTTCGGGGGCCGGTCATGACGGCCGACCTGAAGGTGGACGGCCTGTCGGTGTCGCTGGGCGGCGCCACCGTCGTCAGGAGTCTTTCGCTCGCCGTCGGGCCCGGCCAGGTCGTGGGGCTGATCGGGCCCAACGGCTCGGGCAAGACGACGGCGTTGCGGTGCGTCTACCGGGCGCTGCGGCCGTCGCGCGGCGCGATCTGGATCGACGGTCAGGACCTGTCCGCCATGACGCTGCGGGACAGCGCGCGCGTGGTCGCCGCGCTCACCCAGGAGGGAGGCGCGGATCTCGACTTCACGGTCGAGGAGGTGGTCGCCCTCGGCCGGGCCCCGCACGTACGGGGCAACCAGGCGCTCGGCCCGCGCGAGCGGGAGCTGTGCCGGCAGGCCATGGAGCGGATGCAGGTCCTGCACCTGGCGGGCCGGGGCGTGTTGTCGCTGTCCGGCGGCGAACGCCGGCGGGTGCTGGTCGCCCGCGCGCTCGTCCAGGAGCCGCGGCTCCTCGTCCTGGACGAACCGACCAACCATCTCGACCTGCGTCACCAGATCCGGCTGCTGTCGATGCTCAAGGGCTCCGGCCTCGGCGTGCTCGTCACCCTGCACGACCTCAACCTCGCCGCCTCCGCCTGCGACCACCTGGTCGTGCTCGCCGCGGGCGAGGTCGTCGCCTCCGGCACGCCCGGCGAGGTCCTCACCGAAGCTCTCCTGCGCGACGTCTTCGACGTCGTGGCCAGCGTCGTCCCCCATCCCCTCACCGGTGTGCCGCAGGTGCTCTACGACCTCGGCCCATGAAAGGAACCACCGCATGATCGCGCGTACGTCCCGCTCCCTCCGTCCGATGGCCGCCGTCCTGACCGGGACACTCCTGCTCGCCGGCTGCGGCGCGCGGATCCAGGACGGTACGGCGTCCGTACGGAAGGTGACCGTCAACCGGTGCGGCGAGCAGGTCGAGTACACGACGCCGGCCCGCGCCGTGGTGTACGAGGCCGGCAGCGCCGACAAGCTGTTCGCCCTCGGTCTCACCGAGCACGTGCACGGCTACGTCATGCCGCCCGCGAACCCTCCGGTCGAGGAGTCCCCCTGGGCCGCCGAGTACGCCGAGGTCGAGTTCCTCAGCGACGACCTGCTCAACCGCGAGCTCGTGGTGGATGCCAGGGCCGACTTCGTGGTCGCCGGATGGCGTTCGGGCTTCAGCGACCAGCGCGGCATCACCCCGGCCATCCTCGACGGGCTGAAGATCCAGAGTTTCATGCACGCCGAGTCGTGCTTCAACTATCCCGGCCATCCCGAACGGGTCACCCCCTTCGAGGGCCTCTACACCGACCTGGAACGCCTCGGCCGGATCTTCGGCGTCGAGGACCGGGCACGGGCCCTGGTCGCCGGATACCGGGAGCGCGTCGAGGCGGTGCGGGCGCGGGCGCCGAAGGGCGACCCCGTGCCGGTCTTCCTGTACGACTCCGGCACCGACAAGCCCTTCACCGCGGGCGCCCAGGTGCCGCCCAACGACATCATCCGCTTCTCCGGCGGCCGCAACGTCTTCGCCGGGCTGGACGCCCGCTGGAGCGAGGTGACCTGGGAGGCGGTGGTCGAGGCGCGGCCGGAGGTCATCGTCATCCTCGACTACGGCGACAAGCCCGCCCGGGAGAAGATCGCGTTCCTGAAGGAGTTCCCCGCCACCAGCGCACTGCCCGCGGTGGTGCACGACCGCTTCTACGTCCTCGACTACAACGAGGGCATCAGCGGGCCGCGCAACATCGACGGTCTGGAAGGCTTCGCCGCCTACCTCCGCGACCTGGAACGGTGACCGGGCCCACCGTCGTCAGGGGCGCCCCGCCAGGGTCAGCCGCAGGGCGAACTCCGCGTAGGTGTCCGCGACCTCCTCGGGTTCGTACGGCATGGCGGAGTCGTACCAGTTGGCCACCCGCATCCCCATCCCGCTGATCGCCGTGACCGCCAGGAAGGCGTCGGGCACGTCGAAGACGCCCTCGCTGATGCCCTCGTCGAGGATGTCGATCAGCAGCTGGCGGCCGTCGGCGCGGAGCATGAGCGCGGGGCCGGCCAGCTCGGCGGAGAGGGCGTGCAGTTCGTTGTTGGCGACCACCGCGAGCATGGGGAACTCGGCGTGGACCAGGACGTGCGCGCGGGCCACGCGGCGCAGGCGCGCCTCGGGGTCCGCCGGCCCCGCGGAGGCCGCCTCGACGAGCCGGCGGTGGTGCTCCTCGTGTCCGATGCGGACCAGCTCCGCCAGGACGTTCTCCTTGGCGGGGAAGTGGGAGTAGAGGGTCGCCGAGCGGATCCCGCAGGCCGTTCCGAGGTCGCGGATGGACGTGCCGTAGAAGCCCCGCTCGGCGAAGAGCAGCAGCGCCTCGCGCAGGATCCGGCCGGAGGTGCCCTCCAGCAGGACGTGCTCCGGGAGCCGGACCTGGGAGGCGGCGAACCGTCGCTGGGTCGCGAGTGCTGCCGATCGATCGTTAGTCACGACCTCATTCTGCCGTGAGGTCGCTCCGGCTGGTCTCCTTCAGCGCCAGCGTGCAGGCGAGCGACACCAGCAGCGAGGCGCAGACGTAGGCCGCGACGGCCCAGATCCCCCAGGCGGCGAGCAGGGCGGTGGCGATCAGCGGGGCGAGGCCGCCGCCGAGCACCGCGCCGATCTGCCCGGCGACCGAGGCGCCGCTGAAGCGCACGGCCGTCGGGAACTGCTCGGCGATGAAGGTGATCAGCGGCGAGTACATGATGGTCACCAGGCCGAAGGCGAGCGCGTAGGCCAGGTAGATCAGGGTGGCGCCGCCGGTGGCCAGCATGGCGAAGAAGGCGAAGCTGAACAGGGCGGTCAGGGCGGAGCCCGTCACGATCATCGGGCGGCGGCCGAAGCGGTCGGAGAGGCTGCCGCAGAGCGGGCCGAAGACGATCACCATGACCGAGCCGATGGCCACCGCGACCAGCGGCACCTGCGCCGGGTGCCCGAGCTGGGTGGTCAGGTAGGAGCCGGCGAAGACGAGCAGCACGTAGAAGATGACGTAGAAGCCGAAGCCGGTGCCCACCCCGAGCAGGACGGTGCGGGTGTGACGGCGGAAGACCTCCAGGATGGGCGCGCTGTGGCGGGTGCGGGACCCGGCGAAGACCGGGCTCTCCGGGGCGGAGGCGCGGATCGCCAGGCCGACGAGCACGAGCACCGCCGAGAGCAGGAAGGGGATGCGCCAGCCGTACGAGAGGAAGTCGGTCTCTTCCATGCCGGCCACCGCCATGATCGCGATCGTGGCCAGGAGCAGGCCGGCGGGTCCGGCGGCGGGGATGAAGCTGCCGATGTAGCCGCGGCGGTGCCGGGGCGCGAACTCGGTGGTCATCAGCACCGCGCCGGTGACCTCGCCGCCGTAGGAGAAGCCCTGGATGACCCGGAGGGTGACCAGGAGCACCGGCGCCCAGATGCCGATGGGGAGCAGGCCCATCGCGGTGGTGGCCAGGCATGCTCGATGACGGTGCCCACGAAGCTGCCGATGGTCACCCGCAGGAGGGCGGGTCTTGGCCGGCTTTCGACGGTCATGGGGGGTTCCTTTCCGAGCGATCGATCGGTAGGGCGAGCGTAGCCTACCGATCGATCGGCAGGAAGATCAGCGGGGGACGCGGGCGTTGCGGCGGACGTCCGACCAGGTGACGCTGTCGACGCAGATGCCGCAGTTCGGCCCGTAGAACAGGGCGCGGGCCTGGAGGTCGTCCATGAGCTGGAAGCGCCACCAGGCGGTGGTGGGCGCGGCGAACGGGCCGGGGTCGCCGACGACGGTGAAGTGGTCGGCGCCGCGCACCTCGCCGTAGATCGCCGGGATGTGGTCGGCGGCGTTGTAGAACGCCTTGACCAGCGCGGGCCAGACGATGGAGTCACGCTGGCCGGCCATCAGGAACGCGGGGCCGTGGACGTCGTCGATGTCGGCCAGCGGGCCCGGCTGGATGGGCAGGATGGTGTCCACGCGGGAGTCCGCGCCGACGACGATGGCGGCCGCGCCGCCCTGGGAGTGTCCCGAGGCGCCGATGCGGGTCAGGTCGACCTTGCGGTGGAAGACGCTCGACGGGTCGGCGTCGCGCTGGGCGAGGGCGTCGATCCCGGCGCGCATGGAGATGCCGAGGTTCGACATCGGGGTGTTGGCGGCGGAGACGATGAAGCCGTGGCTGGCCCACTGCAGGAGCAGGTCGCGGTAGACGAGCGGCGCGCCGCCCGTGCCGTTGCCCCAGACGATCACCGGGTGCCGGCGGTCGCTCCCGGCGATGTCGCGGGGGTAGTAGAGGGTGTTGACCGCGCCGATCTCGACGGCGGTGGCGTAGGGGCCGGGTGCGCCCCAGTTCGTGGTCGCGGCACTGGCGGGAGCCGTGCCGAGGATGAGCACGAGGAGCAGGGGGATGAGCAGGCGTCTGAACAAGGCGGCCTCCTGGCTGGGGGTTCACCCGCCATCCTGGTTGCGCCGGGAGCCGCCGTCTTTGCGCACTTGGGGCAAGGATTGACGGTGCGGTTTGGGCAATGTGACGATCCCGGGATGTCCGACCTCCACAGCCGGATGGCCCCGAGGGTGCGGGAGCTCACTTCCGCGGTGGTCGCCCGGTGCGCCGCCGAGATCCCGTTCTACCGGGACCTGCCGCCGGAGATCCTGAGCGGTGAGGTGACCCGTTCGGTCTCGGCCGTCCTGGCGATGCTGCTGCGCACGCTCCGCAGGCACGACGCGGTGGGGCCGGGCGATCTGACGCGCATCATCGAGTGGTCGGCGCGCCGGGCCGAGGAGCGGCTGCCGCTGGAGGCGGCGGTGAGCGCCTACCTCATCGGCGCCGAGGTCTGGTGGCGGGCGCTGACCGAGGAGGCCGGGCCCGGCGAGCTGGCCGAGGCCGGTGAAGGGCTGCTCGGCTACCTGCGTACGGCGATGCCCGCCGTCGCCCTGGCCCACCAGCAGGCGCAGGAGGACATCAGGAGCGAGGACAAGCGGGTGCGACGGGCGCTCATCGGCGCGCTGCTGAGCGGCCGGCCGTACGAGAGCCTGGCCGAGGCGGCGGGCGTGGAGGTGGGCCAGGCGCACGAGGTGGTGCTCTTCGACTTCGGGCAGCCCGCGCCGCCGGCCCGGCTCGTGCAGTCGGCGATGGACGCGCACACCGGGTCGCTGGTGCTGATGGACCACGTCGACGGGGTCGCGCTGCTGCCTGACGGGTGCCCGCCGGAGCCGCTCGCGGACAGGCTGGCCGACGTCGTGGGACGGCCCCTGCTCGTCGCCGCGGCCCTGGCGGAGGAGCCCGCGCGCATCCCGGAGGCGGCGCGGGAGGCCCGCGCGGTGATGGAGCTGGTGCGCAGGCTCGGCAGGCCGCCGGGCCTCTACCGCTTCGACGACGTGCTGCTGGAGCACCAGCTCGCGCGGCCGGGCGCGGGCCTGTCACGGCTGGCCGCCAAGCTGGCGCCGCTCGACGGCCATCCCCACCTGCTGGAGACGTTGCGCGCGTTCGTCCACCGGGGGCACAACCGCCGCCGGACCGCGCTCGACCTGCACATCCATCGCAACACGCTCGACTACCGGCTGCGGCGGGTGAGCCTGCTGACCGGGCTGGATCTGGCGGTGCCCGCGCAGGCGCGGCTGCTGGAGGCGGCTGTCACCGCTCGCGATCTAGCCAGATCCTGAGCTCCTCGTCCCTGGGGGCGTGGACGACGCCGGAGCCCGGCGAGTCGAAGACCATGACGGGCCGGGAGGAGTCCCACCGCTGCCAGCCCGGGTCGCCGGTCTTGGCGAAGGCGACCCAGGCCCGGTGCATGGCGTCGGCCAGCTCCTGCGGGGCGTCGTCGCCGGCCAGCTCACGGCAGTGCCGGAGGTTGTCGAAGACGAAGCCGATCTCCAGGCCGTGGCATGCGCCCAGGTCCATGACCGGTGAGCGCCAGGCGAACTCGTAGACGTGGGCCCGTTCCACGGAGTCGGCCAGGCGGTTGAGCGGGCCCCGCATGAGCAGGTCGGTGGCCATCTCGCCGAGGATCTCGCCGGGCCTGGCACCGGGCCGGGCGGACCGGTAGAGCCGGGCGGCGCGGGCGGGGATGCGGAACTTCAGCAGGGCCAGGCGCAGGGTCAGGCGGCTGACCCGGTCCACGGCGCCGGTGGGCACGAACCAGAGGCGGTACTCCTCCCGGTTGGCGCCGATGAGGAGGTCGGCCTCGACCGGGGCGGCCCCGGGCTCGGCCACGATGTGGAAGGCGGGGCCGCCGGTGATCGGGTTCGCCTTGCCGACGACCTCGGCCTGGGTGTCGAGCAGCCGCTCGCGGTCGACGGCGGCGAAGGCCCCGGCCGTGGCGGGCACGCCCAGCTCGCCCGCCATCAGCTTGACGATCTTGGCGGCCTCCTCGCGCGTGGCCGTGTGCGGGGGGCCGCTCTGCATGATCGCCCGGTGGAACAGCCTCTTCGCCCGCGGGCTGGTGAGCAGCGCGCCGATGCTGATCGCCCCCGCCGACTCGCCGAACACGGTGACGTTGCCGGGGTCGCCGCCGAAGGCCGCGATGTTGTCGCGTACCCATTCCAGCGCGGCGACCTGGTCGAGCAGGCCGCGGTTGTCCGGCGCGTCCGGGAAGACGCCGAAGCCCTCCACGCCGAGCCGGTAGTTGATCGAGACCAGCACCACCCCGTCGCGGGCGAAGGCGTGGCCGTCGTACAGCGGCATGCTCGACGAGCCGTTGCGCAGGGAACCGCCGTGGATCCAGACCATCACCGGGCGGGCGCCGTCGTCCACGCCCGGTGTCCAGACATTCAGGTTGAGGCACTCGTCGCCGGGGATCGGCTCCTCGGGGATGAGCCGGTCGAGCGGCGGCCGGTAGGGACGCTTGGGCGCGGTCGGCCCGAACCGCAGCGCGTCACGGACCCCCTCCCAGGGGCGCACGGGCGCGGGGGCGCGGAAACGTTCGGCCCCGAAGGGCGCGGCCGCGTAGGGGATGCCGCGGAAGACCGGGATCCCGTCCTGGAGGTGGCCACGCACCTTGCCGTGCCGGGTGACCGCGATGATGTCCATGGCCCGAATCCTACCGATCGATCGGTCGGAAACAAGGCGCCTACAGGCCGGTCATCACGAGGCTCATGTAGTACCAGTAGCCGCTGCCGAAGATGTGCTGCGGGATCTCCTGGACCTCGCCCGTGGCGAGCGTGGCGCAGGTGAAGCCCCAGGCGGTGACCGAGCCGAGCACGTCGCCCTGGCCGACGACGGGCAGGGTGACCTCGCGCAGGCTGAACAGCGCCGACCCGGTGGTGCCGATGGTGGTGGCCGGGTTGGCGAAGTTGCCGGAATAGGCGCGGTCACCGTTGTTCATGGCGACGTACCGGCCGCCGCCGGGGTACATGTACCCGGCGAGGTTGATCCGGATCTCGTCGCCGTTGTTCTCGTCGGTGTCGTAGGCGTCGACGAAGTTCAGCTCCACCCGGCAGGTGCCGGCCGTGCTCGTCGCGGAGGCCGGGGCCGCGGACACGGCCAGGCCCACCGTCAGCGCGAGCGCGAGGACGAGCTTGTGAGATCGCATGCCGTTACTCCCTCTGGTCGACCGGCGTTCCATGGCGAAACGCGGGCAACCTCAGGGTGCGGCAGGCAGTGTGGCAGGTCAGTGGCCGAATGCACACTCCGTCCGTGCCCTTCGGCACGGTGAGCCGTGTCAGTGTGCGGTGAGCGCCTCCGGGCTGCCGGCGTACAGTTCCAGGTGCCGGCGTGCGCTGGCGGTCCACGTGTAGCGGTCGGCCAGGCTCAGGCCCGCGGTGCGGAGCCGGGCGCGGAGGGCCTCGTCGTCGAGCACGGCCGAGAGCGCGTCGGCCAGCGCTCCCGCGTCGCCGACGGGGGTCAGCAGGGCGTCGCGGCCGGGGACCAGCCACTCCCTGAACACCGGGATGTCGCTGGTGACCACGGGAAGACCGGCCGCCATCGCCTCCAGGGCGGCCAGGCCGAACCCCTCCTTCACGGAAGGGAACGCCAGCACGTCCGCCGCCGCGTACCACGCCGCCATCTCGTCCTCGGGCACGGTGCCGAGTTCGACGACGTCCTTGCCCAGGGTCAGGCCGAGGGCGTCCAGGCTCGCCAGCACCTTCTCCCTGTAGGCGCGGTGGTCCTGGAAGGAGTGGCCGCCGAGCACGGCCAGCACGGGCGGCGGCGTACGTTCGCCGACCAGCCTGGACAGCGCGGCCACCAGCGTGTCGCTGCCCTTGCGCGGCTCGATGCCGCCGACGGACAGCAGCAGCGGCCGGTCGGTCGCGCCGACCCGGGCCCGCAGCCGTGCCACGACCTCCGGGGAGTGCCGGCTGTAGCGGGCCGGATCCACGCCGTTGGGCACCACGTCGGCCAGGACTCCGTAGTCCTCCCGCAGGATGTCCTGCCAGATCTTGGTGACCACCAGGATCTGGTCCGGCTCCAGGATGGCCTGGCGCTGGCAGTCCATCAGGATCTCGCTGTCGAAGTCGTCCACGTGGTGGACGGTGCGGACGACCCTGCTGGGGATCCCGGCGTCGCGCACGCGGGCCGCCGCACGGGCCGCGATGCAGTCCTGGGTGTGCAGGATGGGGTAGGCGGGGGCGAGGTCGGCCAGGGCCGCCTCCAGGGCGTCGATGTTCGCCGCGACCTTCTCCTCCAGCCCGCCGGTGGTGACGGGCGCGGTGACGACGTGGGTCGGGGCGGCGACCGGCCGGAAGAACCCCTTGCCCGGGTCACCGAGGCCGATGATCAGGACGTCCTGGCCGAGCGCGTGCATCGCCTCGCCCAGCGCCAGCGTGTGCGCGACGCCGCCCCTCGGCCGGGTGCTGTAGGTGATCAGGGCGACGGGAGGAAGGCGGAGGTGTTCTGTCACCGGTGGGACTCCGTTAGTTCAGGGCGGCGGCTCGCGATGGCCGCCGCCGTGTACGCGGCGCGCGCCGCGGTCTCGGTCACCAGGCAGCCGATCCCCTCCAGCGTCGCGCGCTGCCTGGCGTAGCCCTGGGGATCGGTGTCGGAGCCGAGGACGTACGCGACGACCTGCGGGCCGCCGTCGGCCATGATCTCGCCGAGCACCGGTGCGAGCTGCCCCGCCGGGTCCTCGTGCGAGCCGTAGCCGAGCACCACGTCGAGCAGCACCACCGCGACCTCGGGATCGCGGGCCTCCTGGCGGAGGATCTGAATGCGGTTGCCGGGGTCGATCATCGGATGCGGCCTGCCGACGGTGTACTCCTCCGCGCCCAGGTCGAGCAGCACGTTCGAGCCGGGCGGTGCGGGGACCGTGTTGCCGGGCAGGAGCGGCTCGTTGGAGTACACCTCGCCCAGCAGCTCGTTGATGATCACCTGGGCCTCGTAGCAGAGCGTTCCGCCGGAGTAGTAGCCGCGGACGGTGCGCCGCTCGTCGCCCAGGGCGCCGAGCCGCTCCTCCACCTGGGCGCGCAGGCCTTCGGAGGTGGCCGGAGGGGTCTTGCCTGCGAGCCGGGCGGCGGTGAGCGCGCCCTCCTCCAGCGTCCGCGCCATCCGCACCCCGGACGGCGGTTCCATCTCCGAGAGGCCGAGGAACGCGGCCACCGCCGGGGTGGACCCGCACTCTTCCAGCACGCTGTGGGCGACCGCCTCGCTCGGCGGCTTGGACACCAGCAGGATCACCTCGGTCTCGGGGTCCTCGTCGAGAGCGCGCACGGCCGCCTTGGCCATCCGCCCGCCGATGGCCTCGGACAGGTCACGGCCGCCGACGCCGATCACGTGCGAGACGCCGACACCCCAGCGGTCGAGCAGGGCCGACACCTCCTGCGCCCCGGTGCCCGCGGCGGCGACGACGCCGACCGGCCCGCGGCGTACCGCGTTGGCGAACCCGAGACCGGTGCCGGAGATCACCGCGGTGCCCGCCCCCGGCCCCATGACCAGCAGGCCGAGCTCGTTCCCCCGCTTCTTGAGCTCCGCTTCCTCGTCCAGCGAGACGTTGTCGCTGAACAGCAGGACGTGCAGCCCCTGGGAGAGCGCGTGGTGGGCCTCCAGCGCCGCGTAACCACCGGGCACGGAGACGATCGCCACGGACGCGTCCGGCATCTGCGCGACGGCTCCGCTGACGGTGCGGGGCGCGGCGGCGGCGGCCTCACCGGACTCGGCGCGGGCGTCCTCGAACGCGGCCTGCTCGCCGGCGGCGAGCGCGGCCTCCGCCGCGGCCTCGTCACCGGCGCGCACGGCGAGTACGAGGTCGTTCGCCCCGGCCTGGCCGACGGACTCCGCGCCGAAGCCCTCGGCCTCCAGGTTCTCCCGGCCTGAAGGCGTCGCCATCACGGCACCCGCCCAGGTGACGCCGCCCTGTTCGGCCATGACCGAGGTGGCGACGAGCAGCCGGAGCGAGTCGAGGTAGGTGTCACGGACGACGCGGACGCGGGCGAGGTTGTCGTGGGTGCTCATGCGATGCTCATTGCTTCTTCGCTCATTGCTTGCTCGGGAACGATGTGCGTGCCGACACGGTTCTGCGGGTCCAGGGCTTCGAGCATGCGCTCCGCCGAGGTGATGACGGTGGTCCCGCCGCTCTCCCGTACGAAGTCGGTGGCCGCCCGGATCTTGGGCCCCATGCTCCCGGCCGGGAACTGGCCCTCGGCGAGATACCGCTCGGCCTGCGCGAGAGACAGCTCGTGGACGGCGCGGGCCCGCGGGGTGCCGTAGTCGACCATGACCGCGTCGACCCCCGTCACCAGGATCATCATCGTGGCCTTGAGTGATCCGGCGAGGCGTGCGGCCGCCGAGTCCTTGTCGATCACGGCGTCCACGCCGTGATAGCGGCCCTGATCGTCACGGGCCACGGCCACTCCGCCGCCGCCGGCGGCGAGGACCACCTTGCCGGCCGCGAGCAGGGGCGTGACCGCGGACAGCTCCAGCATCTCGGTGGGATGGGGCGAGGGGACCATCCGCCGGAAGCCCCGCCCGGCGTCCTGTCTCATCTCCCAGCCGCGCCGCTCGGCCATGGCCGCGGCCTCCGTCTCGGTGAAGAAGGGGCCGATGGGCTTGGTGGGCGTACGGAAGGCGGGATCGTGCGGGTCGACGACCATGTGCGAGATGAGGCCGACGGCCGTGCCGGGCCCCCGGATGGTGTCGATCGCGCGCACCAGGACGCTGCCGAGCTGCCCTTGTGACATCGCGTTCAGCGAGTACAGCGGCTGCGGTGGCACCAGATCGACGCTCCCCTCCTGTTGGATCGCCAGATGGCCGACCTGCGGGCCGTTGCCGTGGACGACGACCACCGACCAACCCGCCTCGCATAGGTTCGAGATCCCCGACGCCATCTGGGCGGCGTTGCTCTCGATCTGCTCGGCTGTACCCGGCTGATCCGCGCGGGTCAGGGCGTTACCGCCGACAGCCACCACAGCTACGTTGCTCACTGCTTGGTCGCCCCTACCTCAATATCCGATACTAGATGTAACGTTTAGTATAGTGAACTGTCCAGGAGGAAATATCAAATGTCCGAGACTGAGGGTGTGCGTGACCCAGGACCCGCACCCGACGCCCGGCAGGCCGCGAGCGAGCTTCTCCGCCTCTGGACCGCGGCCGCGGAGCGGGCCTTCGCCGGAAGCGCCCACCAGCCGGACATCTACCTCAGGACCACGCGCCTGGTCGGCGCGGTCGCGCAGCGGCTCCGCGAGTCCGGGCGGGGCCTCGAACCGCTGGTCGAAGCCTGGGCCGAGCACCGCGAGCTGGTTCGCCGGGTGGTCGAGTCCAGCGAGCTGCTGACGTCCGACGGCCTGGACGTCGAGGCCGTCGCGGGTGCCGCGTTCGCGATGCGTTACCGGGAGGCGCTCGAGGAGGTCACGCTGGACGACCGCCTGGCCGCCCTCGCGCAGGCCGCCCCGGGCGCCGGATGGCTGGTGCTGGAGGAGTCCGGCTACCGTCCCGGGGACCCGTTCGTCCCGTACCGGCGACTGGAGGTCGACCCCGCCACCGGGCGGGCGCTGCTCGTGACGACGCGACCGGACGAGACGTTCACCGCCTGCGTGCACACCGTCGAGCGGGGGCGCATCGACCTGGAGACCGGCCGGCTCGCCTCAGGCGAGCCCGGCGACGGGGGACACGTCCTTCACGAGGCCGCCTCCGCGGAGGAACGGGAGGTGTGGGTGACCCGGCTCAAGGACTCCTGATGAGACACGCCACAGACCGGGCGATTGTGGGCATACCCGGTCATTCACTGACGCCTAGTTGCCACTCCCTACATTCTTTCTATAGTAGTCAAAGAGTAGTTTCCTATAGTAAATGCGTCATCCTTCATGGCGGTCTAGCCGAGCACCGTTAAGAGTCGGCCCGGACAAGGAGCCACATCATGACCGAGGCACCCGACACCCACCGGACCCTCGACCAGGAGGAACTCGCCGAGTTGATCGCCCGGTTGCAGAGCCGGGGGTTGCGGACCGAGATCTCCATGGAGGCGCGGAAGGGCGGCGCCGGTCCCGCCGACGCGGGGATGCTGTGGATCGACGGAAGCCCGGCCACGGTTCCCACCACGGCCGACTACGTGCGTGACTCCCCGTACGCCCTGCGGCAGGAGGACGACGGTTTCGGCATCTACGAGGGCTCGGTCCGGTTGGCGGACGCGGCGTTGGCTCCCCGGCCGAAGTACTACGACTTGAAGACGGCCGACGGCGTCCCCTACTGGCAGATCGCGCTCATGCACCTGGACTCCATGGCCAGCACGGTGCTGCAGACCTGCGCCTACTGGGGCAACTCCGACCAGTGCACGTTCTGCGGGATCGGGGTCTCCCTCGCGGCCGGTCGCACGATCGCCAAGAAGACGCCCGAGATGCTCGCGGAGGTGTCGGTGGCGGCCCGCGACCTGGACGGCGCCGTCGACGCCACGCTCACCACCGGCAGCACCGCCACCCCGGACCGCGGCGCCCTCTACGTCGGCAGGTGCGCCCAGGCCGTGAAGGAGGCGTCCGGGCTGCCGGTGCAGGTCCAGTTCGAACCCCCGTCCGACCTCGACGTGATCAACCGGGTCCGCGACATGGGCGTGGACTCCGTCGGCATCCACGTGGAGACCTTCGACCCCGAGGTGCTCGCGCGGGTCGCGCCGGGCAAGGCGCGCTGGGGCATCGAGGCGTACTTCTCCGCCTGGGAACGCGCGGTCCGGGTCTTCGGCGAAGGACAGGTCTCGACGTACGTGATCCTCGGCATGGGCGAGGACCCCGACCTCACGGTGGACATGTGCCGCCGGGCGGTGGACATGGGCGTCTACCCGTTCATCGTCCCGCTGCGCCCGGTCCCGGGCAGCCTCATGGAGGACGAACGGCCCCCGTCCGCGGACTACGTCGAGGGGATCTACCGGCAGGTCGTCCCGCACATGCTGCGACGCGGGCTCACCGCCACCGGGGTCATGGCGGGATGCGCACGCTGCCAGGCGTGTTCGGGGCAGGCCGCCCTGGAACGTGCCGGTTCTGGTTCGACGAAGGGTGGGGTGCCCGATGGGCGCGTCTCTCTCCCGCTCGTTTTCTGACCAGGCCGCGCCGCATCACGTCTGCCGTACGGTGACGGCGGCGGAGGAGCTGGAGGAGCACCTCCGGATCCGGCGATCGGTCTTCGTGGCGGAACAGTCGCTGTTCGAGCAGACCGACCAGGACGAGTTCGACCGCGATCCCAGCGTCCACCACGTGCTCGCGTTCGCCGACGGCGTGCCGGCCGGCACGGTCCGGCTGTACCGCTACCCCGCGCCCGACGGCGAGAGGCTGTGGAAGGGGGACCGGCTCGCGGTGCTCCCGGAGTATCGGCACCTGTGGCTGGGGGGCCCGCTGGTCAGGTACGCGGTGGAGACCGCCGCGGCCGCCGGCGGCGCGCGCATGATCGCGTACGTCCAGCTCGGCAACGTGAGCTTCTTCCGGCGGCTCGGCTGGTCGAAGGTGGGCGGCCCGGTCGCCTACGTCGGCGTGCCCCACCAGCAGATGAGCATCGACCTGACGTGATCACTTCGTACGTCAGGAAGGCCGGGCATGTGTCAGCGGCCCAGCCGGGTGACGGACTCCTCGTTCAGGTCGAAGACCACCACCGAGCCGGAGGCGTCGCGCAGGCGCACCTCGCCGGTGTCGTCGAGGGTGCCGAGCCGGCGCGCGGTCAGCCCTCGCGCGGTGAAGGCCTTGGCGCACTCCTCGACCCGGTCGTCAGGCGTCGTGAGCAGGAAGGCGAAGCAGGGGAAGCAGGACAGCCAGTCGGCGACCGGCACGCCCTCGGGCACGGGGAGCTCGTCCATGTCCACCTGGACGCCCAGCCTGTTGGCCTCCAGCAGCATGGCCAGCGAGCCGATCATGCCGGCCATGCTGACGTCCTTGGCGGCCACCGCCGCGCCCGACTCCGCCACCTCGGCGAGGGCCCGGACGTCGCCCGCCAGGCGGTCGCCCCGCTCGTCGAACGACGGGAAGAACAGGAAGTCGTCGCGCATGCGCCCGTCGAGGCAGCAGGCGAGCATCAACGCCTGGCCGGGGGCGGCGTGCGTGGCCGACAGCACCTTCTCCGCGGTGCCGAGACCGAACGCCGACAGGCTCGGCGGGCCGTCGCTCTCGGTGAGGTGCCCGCCCACCACGGGCACCTGGTAGGTCTCGCCGGCCCACTTGAGGCCCTCCAGGATCTTCCTGGTGACCTCGCGCGGGCCGACGATCGTGTCGACGATCGCGAGAGGACGGGCGCCCATGGCGGCGAGGTCGTTCACGTTCGCCAGGACGGCCGCCACCCCGGCGCCGTAGGGGTCCTTCGCGACGAAGGAGGGCAGCATCGCCTCCCCGCCGACGATCAGGTTGCGCCCGCGATCGTGCACGACGGCTCCGTCGTCGCCGGGACCGGACCACCAGTCACCGCCGCCGAACACGTCGGTGACCGCCCCGATGGCGCTCTTGGCCGTCACGCCCGGAAGGCCGCGCAGCCGTTGTGCCAGGTGGTCGAGGTCGTTGATCGGCACGATGAGTTCTCTTCCATGCGGTGGGTGGCGCCGGCAGACAGAGCAGGCGCTGAAGACGTCATTCTAGTGAGGAAGCTTTTCCCGTGACAGGACACCCCGTTCGCTACCGTGAAGCGTCGCGCGGCCAGACATCGCAGGTCGCCGGCTTTCTCACCCTTCCGGAGCGCACGACCAAGCCCCGCCGGCGCGGCATCTCGCACGTCCTCGACAACGGCATGTCGGTGGCCGAGGCCGAGCTCCGGCTGTCCTCCGCCGCCGCGAGCATCGACGTGTGGAAGTTCGGCTGGGGCACCGCCTACATCGATCCGGCGCTGGACGCCAAGCTCGACCTGCTGGCCGCGCACCAGGTGCTGGCCTGCACCGGGGGGACCCTGCTGGAGGTGTCGTGGCAGCAGGGCGTGCTCGACCGGTTCATGGACTGGGCCGAGTCGGTGGGGTTCCCGTGCATAGAGGTGTCGTGCGGCTCGGTGGCCATCCCGCGCGACGACAAGAACGCGATGATCAGCGCGGCGGCGTCCCGGTTCGTCGTGCTCTCGGAGATCGGGGTCAAGAACCCCGACACGCCTCCTTCGGCCCGGCAGTGGGGCGCCGACGCGCGGGCCGACCTGGAGGCGGGCGCGCGCTGGGTGGTGACCGAGGGGCGCGAGAGCGGCACCGTCGGGCTGTACGACCCGGCCGGCGAGGTGCGCACGGAGATCGTCGACGCGGTCGTCTCGGCGGTGGGCCTGGAGAACGCCCTGTTCGAGGCGCCCCTTCGCGCGCAGCAGGCCTGGCTCATCCGGCGTTACGGCGCGAACGTGAACCTCGGCAACATCGCTCCGGCCGACGCCCTGGCGGTCGAGACGCTCCGGCTGGGGCTGCGCTCCGACACGATGGGAACTTTCCCACTGGAGGATTCACCATGATCCCGCATCAGTATCGAACCGTGGCGTTCACCGACGTCCCGGTGGATCTCGACGAGCGTTCCCTGCGGGAGTTCTTCCTGAGCCGCCAGGTGTATCGCAGGACCCGGTTCGTGGTGGCCCGCAACGACGACGGACTGGCCCTGGTCGAGGTCACCAAGGCAGGCGAGGAGGAGCTGTTCGTCGACGTCACCGACGTGCGCGTGCTGGCCTCGCCCCAGGAGACGATCCTCGTGGACCGGGCCGACATCGACACCGCCGTGCCCAGTCAGCTGCTGCGCGCGGCGTCCGGGATCGCCGGCGCCCCGCGCTGCGTGGTCGTCCGCGGCCGTTACGGGCACGTCAACTTCATGCTGGACGCCGTCCCGCGCCGGGTGCACGTGCTCGACGTCGCCCCGCCCTGGCCGGCCAAGCTGGTCGACCAGGTACGGCGCGTCCTCGACACCGCCGAGGAGCTGCCGGCGACCGAGTGCGTGTCAGAGGTCGTCGACCTGGAGGAGATGGCCGCCCGCGAGCCGGCCGGCCACTACCTGCTGCCGTGCCGAGGGGGCGGCATCACGGTCCCCGGGGCGGAGGTCTCCTATCTCGACGAGGTGCCGCCCGAGGCGGACTGGCTGCTGCTGGGCTGCGCCCGCTCGCGCGCCATCCACGACCACTTCTATCCGGACCGGGCGGCGGGCGTGACCCAGGTCGACATCTGCCCGGCCGCGCTGGCGGCCGCCAGGCCGCTCCCTCCCGGCGAGGCCCGGCTCACCAAGTGCTGCCTGCTGGAGGAGCACATCGAGACCCGCGGCGACACGGTGGTGGTGCCCTGGGGAGCGTCGTTCACCCTGGTCTCGGCGGGGCTGGCCGCCGCCTCCGACCTGGCCGAGGAGCTTCGTACCACCGAGGAAGGGCGGGAGAACGCGACGTGAGCGCGCGCATCTCGGACTCGACGGTCTACTCGCACCTGTGGGGCACCGACGAGCTACGGCAGATCTTCGACGAGCGGGGCCGCCTGCAGGGGTGGCTCGACGTGCTGGCCGCGCTGGCCAGGGCGCAGGCCGCGGAGGGGCTCATACCCGCAGGGGCCGCCGAGACCATCACCGCCGAGCTGCGCGTCGACCGGCTCGACCTGGACCGGGTCGCGCGCGGCACCCGCGAGACCGGCCACTCGACCCTGGGCCTGATCCACGAGCTGCGCCGGGTCCTGCCCGAGCCGGCCCGCGAGCACGTCTACGTCGGCGCGACCGTCCAGGACGTCACCGACACCTGGACCTCGCTGGCGACGCGCGCGGTCGGCGGCATCGTCTGGCGCGACCTGCGCAGGATCGAGGACCGCCTGCTCGACCTGGCCGTGGAGCACCGCGACACCCCGATCGCGGGCCGGACACACGGCCAGCCGGGGGCGCCGGCCACCTTCGGCTGGAAGGCGGCGTCCTGGGCGGACGAGATCCGGCGGCACCTCGACAGGCTGCGCGAGGGCGCCCCGCGGTGGCTCGTCGGGCAGCTCGGCGGCGGCATCGGGACCCTGGTCGCGTACGGCGACCGCGGACTCGCCGTACGGGCCCGCTTCTGCGCCGAACTCGGGCTGGCCGACCCGGTCATCTCCTGGCTGAGCGCCCGCGACCGGATCGCCGAGTTCGGCGGCCTGCTCGCCCTGGTCACCGGCACGCTGGCGCGGATCGGCGAGGAGGTGTACGAGCTGCAGCGCCCCGAGATCGGCGAGCTGGGCGAGCCGCGTCCCGAAGGAGTGGTCGGCAGCATCACGATGCACCACAAGCGCAACCCCGAGGGCAGCGAGCACCTGAACACGCTGGCCCGGCTGGTCAGGGCCAACGCCGGGGTGCTGCTGGAGTCGGTCGTCAGCCAGCACGAACGTGACGGGCGGGCCTGGAAGGCCGAATGGGTGGCGCTGCCCGAGGTGTGCCTGCTGTCGGGCACCGCGCTCAGGCTCGGGGTCCAGCTCGTCGAGGGACTCGAGGTGCGCTCGGACCGGATGGCGGCCAACCTGCGCACCCACCTGGGCGGCACCCAGAACCCGTCCGACGCCGGCGCGGCCGCCGCCATGGTCGACCTCGTGGTGGCCCGCGCCCGCCGCGCCAGGTCGGAGGAGTCGCCTTCATGGCCGTAACCCCAGACCGCCGAGACCCCCGCGACCCCCGGCAGGTGCGCCGGCCGTGGGAGAACCAAGGGGTGGCACCACCTCGGGCTGAGCTGGCCGTGTTGCCCACTCCCCTTGTGGAGGCGCCACGGCTGGCCGAGGCGCTGGGCGTGCGCGGGAGGATGCTGCTCAAGCGCGACGACCTCACCGGCTTCGCGGTGGCCGGGAACAAGGCGCGTCAGCTGGAGATGCTGATCGCGGCCGCCCGCGAGTCCGGTGCGAGCGTGCTGGTGACCGGCGGGACGCCCGGTTCGAACTTCTGCCAGGCCGCAGCAGCGGCCGCCGCCTGGGCGGGCCTGCGCTGCGTACTGATCTACGCCGGATCGCCTCCCCAGACCTCGCACCCCAACCTGCTGGCGGCCCGCCACTGGGGCGCGGAGATCCGATGGACCCACGACCCTGACCGCGCCTTCGTCGACGTCGCGATCGAGAGGGCGGCCGGCGAACTCGGCCAGACCGCCTTCGCCGTACCACGCGGCGGCGCGACCCCACTCGGCGCGACCGGCTTCCACCTGGCAGCCCTCGAACTCGCCACCCAACTCGTACCCCAAGCCGCGCCCCAGCCCGGGGACCAAACCGCGGCCCAGCACGGGCCTCACTCTGAGGGCCGGTCCGGGGCACAAGCCGGGGCTCACGTTGAGGGCCGGCTTGTGGGGCCTGTTGTGGTTGTCGTGGCGGCGGGGTCTGGGGGGACGCAGGCGGGACTGGTGTCCGGGGCCGTGGCATCGGGGCGCAGGATGCTGATTCGTGGCGCCTCGGTCAGCCGGCCGCCGGACGAGACCGCGCGGCGGATACTCGAGCTCGGCGAGGGATGCGCCCGGCTGATGGGGACCGAGATCCCGGAGGCGTCCGATGTCGTGGTCGAGGACGCCCGAGGCCCCGGGCACGCCCGCCCCTCGGAGGAGGGCGAGCGCGCCGCGCGGCTGGCGCTGCGCGCCTCAGGGGTCGTCCTCGACCCGGTCTACACCGCGAAGGCGCTGGGCGCCCTCCCGCGCATCCTCGGCGAACGACGCCACGACCCCGACCTGACCACAGTTCTCTGGCACACCGGCGGCCTGCTCGACGCCGTCGCCGGATGGGAGGCACGATGATCGACGACGGACTGCCGTCCGCACCCTCGGCGCACCACCGGGGCGGGCTCGACCGCCTGGGCCCACCGGTGGAAGGCCCGGCCCAGGAGCTGATCGACAGCGGGTTCGCGCTGGAGAACGCCGACTCGCCGCTGCTGCACGCGGGCCTCAACCTCGCCGACCTCGCGCACCTCGTCGATCTGCACGAACGCGGGGTGGTCCCCTACAGCGCCGCCGAGCAGCTCATGCGGGTGCTGCTCCGGGCCGTGCGCACCCCGGCCGAGGACTTCCCCTACGACCCGGCGTTCGGCGAGCCGTACAACTCGCGGGAGCGGTACTTCACCGCCCAGATCGGTGACGACGCCGGGTGGCTGCACGCCGGCCGGCCGCGGCGCGAGGCGGTGCGCATCGCCCTGCGGCTGCACGTGCGGAGCGTCCTGGAGGACCTGATCGAGGCGTCGGCGGAGCTGGCGCAGGCCATCGCGAAGGTCGCGGCGGGCAACAGCACGACGTGGCTGCCCGACCAGACCTACCTGCAGCACGCGCAGCCCTCCACGTTCGGCCACTACCTGGTCAGTTTCGCCTACCCGGTCCTGCGCGACGCCGAGCGGCTCATGGACGCCCTGACCTGGGTCAACACCAGTCCGGGCGGGGCGGGCTGCGTCAACGGCAGCCGGCTGCTGGCCGACCGGGGCAGGGTCGCCGAACTGCTCGGCTTCGAGGGTTTCATCCAGCACACGCGCGACGCCATGTGGCAGATCGACGGGCTCATCGCGGCGCTGTCGCACGCGTCCAGCCTGCTGACCACGCAGAGCAAGCTGGCCGAGGACCTGGAGATCTGGGCCAGCAACGAGTTCGACTACATCACCATCGCCGACGGGTTCAGCCGTTCCAGCGTGCTCATGCCGCAGAAGCGCAACCCGTACGCCCTCTCGATCATCCGCGGCGCCTCCGGCACCCTGATCGGCCGGCTCACCGGGTTCCTCGCCGTCAGCAAGAGCCCGTCGGCCCGCAGCGACAACCTGATCTACGCGTACGGCGAGATCCCCCGCGCGCTGGACCTGGCGCTGCGTACGACGAGGCTGACCAGCGGGGTCATCCGCAGCATGACGGTGAACGCCGACCGGATGTGGGAGGCCCTGGAGTCGGGCTTCAGCCAGGCGACCGACCTGGCGGAGTTCGTCATGCAGACCTGCCGGGTGGACTACCGGACCGCCTACCAGGTGGTCGGGATCGCCGTGCGGGAGGCGAGCAGGGAAGGGCTGCGCGGCATCGACCTCGACGCGGCCCGGCTGGAGTCCGCCGCCCAGCAGTACGCCGGGATCTCCCTCGGGCTGGAGGGCCGGGACCTCACCGAGATCCTCGACCCCCGGCACATCGTGGAGACGCGGACGCTGGCCGGCGGGGCGGCCCCGCCCGTGGTCGAGGCGATGGCCGCCGACTGTCTCGCGGAGGCGACCGCGTTGCTGGGCCGCGCGCGGACCGCGCGCGCCTCGTTCGAGCACTCCGAGGCCGCGCTGGTCGCGCTCGCGGAGAACTTCATCAAGGGGGACCCCGCCGAGGGGAACGACATCAAGGGAGAAACCGATGAACGCCACTGATACCGCCACCCCGGTGCGCCTTCCCGGGGAGGTGAACGTCGTCAACATCGGCCTGCCGCTGTTCGCCGAGGCGATCGCCGAGCAGAAGCGCCCGGTGGTCCAGGTCGACTGGCGGATTCCCGGTGGCGGTGACGCCGAGGTGGTCGCGGCTCTTCGCCGCCTCTACGGCCGGCACGCGGCGACGATCGACGCCGCCAACAAGGAGGTCTTCCGGCGGCTGGACCGGGGCGCGCCGCAGCTGGTCGGCGTGCGGACCGCAGGCGAGGTGATCCCGATCCTGGCCGAGGGCCGGGTGCTCCTGCACTGCGGGCCGCGCATCGCGATCGAGGACACGGTCGACCCGTTGCGCCGCTCGATGCGCGCCGCGGTCTGCGCCGAGGGGTGGGCGCGCGACCCCGAGGAGGCCGACGCCCTGCTCCTGGACGGTTCCGTACGGCTGGAGCCGGCCAACGCGCACGGCGTGGTCGTGCCGATGGCGACGGCGATGGGGCCGGGCACGCCCGTGTGGGCCGTCGAACTCGCCGACGCCGGCGTCACCACCTACGCGCCGATCGGCCAGGGGCCCGGCGACGTGGCGTGGTTCGGCCGCGACACCCCCGGCGCGATCGACCGTCTGGTGCTGCTGCGCGAGGTGGTCGGCCCGGTGCTGGCCGCCGCCCTGGCCGAGGCCGGGCCGGTCGACGTGATGTCGCTGGCGGCGCAGGCGGTCGCCATGGGCGACGACGTGCACGTCCGCACGCAGGCCGCGACCAACCTGCTGCTGCGCAACCTGCTGCCCGCGCTGGTGTCGGGCGACCACCCCCGCCGGACGGAGGCGGCGACGTTCCTCTCGGGCAACCACCTGCTGTTCCTCACGCTGGCCATGGCCGCCGCCCGGGCGCTGACCGCCTGGGCCGCCGAGGTCGAGAACAGCTCGGTCGTGACCGGCATGGCACGCAACGGGACCGACTTCGCCGCCTGGCTGGCCGGGCCGTCCTCCGACTGGCACCTCGCGCCCGCGCCGATGGTGGAGCGCGCGCTCTACCACCCGGGGCGCAGTGAGGCGGACGCCGCCCCGGACATCGGGGACAGCTCGGTGCTGGAGCTCGTGGGCCTCGGCGGCGCGGCCGCGGCCGGTTCGCCGGCGGTGGCCCAGATCGTCGGCGGGACCATGGCGGCCGCCGCCGAGCTGACCACGCAGCTCGACCAGGTGTGCGTGGGCAACTCCAGCCGGTTCATGATCCCGGTGTGGGGGATGAAGGGCTCACCGGTGGGCGTCGACGTGCGCAAGGTCGTCGAGCTCGGCATCACCCCGCAGGTGACGACGGGGATCCTGCACAACGCCGACGGCAGCGGCCAGGTCGGCGCCGGTGTGGCCACGGCGCCGGTCCAGGCGTTCGTCGACACGATGATGGCGCTGGACGCGAAGCTGGGGAGCTGACCCGGAGGCGAGGCGTGCTCCGCGCGGGGGCGCGCCTCGCCTCAGGCGCAGATGTCGGCCTGCCGTACGTCGATCTTGGGGACGTGGGCGAGCGTGTTGGAGACGTAGCAGACCCGGGAGGCCGGGGCGAGCAGCGGTTCCAGCTCCTCGATCGGCAGGCTGGTGTTCACGGTCAGCCTGATCTCCTTGAAGCGCGGGCCGTCGTACTCGCCGACCGCCGACACCTGGAGGTCGGGCAGTTCGATGCCGCGTTTGCGCGCCGACCACGCCAGCGCCAGCGCGTAACAGGACGCGAGCGACCCGAGGAAGTAGTCGGTCGGCATCGGGCCGGTGTCGGTTCCGCCGGCCTCCGGGGGCTCGTCCACCGGGAACGAGAACGCCCCGGCCGTGACGGTCGCCCGCCAGTCGCCCTCCCACTTCGCGATGACTTCTTGCGATTCTCCGGATCTTGCCAAATCTGCTCCCTTGGTGCAGCGCATAGATGAGAGACCGCGGGCCCCGGGGCGGCGCCCCGGGACCCGCGGCCCCCTGTGAGTCAGCTGTACAGGCGGTCGAAGTTCTCGTTGAAGACGAGGTCCGCCAGCTCACCGTCGCCGACGGCTTCGATCATGCGGTGGTACTCACCCGCGAAGTCGCCCCACGGCAGGTCGGAGGCGAACAGCACGCGGTCGCCGCCGATCCCGCGCCGTTCGATCTCCTGCGCGAGCCAGTACGGAGCGAACCCGACGGACCAGGTGAGGTCGGTGTAGACCTTCTTGCCGGCCTCGATCCAGTCGAAGAACCTCGTGCCGATGAGCTTGATGTGGCCGCTCACCCCGCCACCGAAGTGGACCAGGTGGACCGGCGTCTCGTCGGCGTACCGGTCCACCAGCTGGCCGACCTTGTCGATGTCCGACTGCGCACCCGGCGAGGTGTGCACGTGGACGACGAGGTTGTTGGCCTTGGCGGCGGCGAAGATCTTGTCCAGCTGGACCTGGCATTCGGCGTCCTCGACGGACCCGCCGAGCAGGAAGCTGATCTTGAGAGCCTTCACCCCGGTCTCGCCGACGAGCGTCAGCGCCTTCTCGGTGAGCTCGGCGTCCTGCGGTCGCGGAGACGCCCACACCGCGGCGCGGAGCCGGTCGTCCCGCGCCGCCGCCTCGACGACGAGCTCGTTGAGCTCGAACGAGTGCTTGGGATCGGGGACCCCGTAGTTCGGGATCACCAGCGCCCGCTCGGTGCCCTCCGCGTCCAGGTCGGCGAGCAGTTCGTCGACGGTGGCGCGGGCCTTCACGTCCGGGTTGACGGGCGGTCCGCCGTAGAACGGGAAGGCGGGCAGAACTCCGATGTGCCGGTGGGCGTCAGAGTGCCGCGATGGTGCTTTCGTCATCACATGGTCCAAGTGTTGAGCTGGAAGTGGCCCTCCCGCCATGCCGTCAGGGCGGAGTCCAGGACGTCGAGCGGGTTGAACGCCTTGATCCCCGGGATCAGGTCGTCCTCCCGCATGCCGTACAGCGCGCCCATGGCGAAGCGGCAGGCGTAGATCGTGGCGCCCTCGTCCAGGAGAGTCTGGAGCTGCCTGTTGACCGCCAGGTTCCCCGGGAACCCCTCCTTGCCGACCGCGGGGTAGCCGCGACCGGCGGCGCCGAGCAGCACGGCGGGGCCGTAGAGGACGACGGTCAGCTTGAACCCCTTGCGCTGCAGGCGCGTGGACGTCATCAGGTTGACGAGGGAGACGGACCCTTCGAAGGGGACCGAGTGGATGAAGACCGTGGCCTTCTGACCCTCTTCGGCCCGGATGTCTTCGAAGACCTTCTCGCTGGTGTCCCAGAGAACGTCGCCTTCGGCGGGAGTCGCGACGGTTACCGTCTTGGTGGACATGTCACTCCTTTGTGAATAACTCGCTCTATGGTTGTCGGCCTATGCGGTCAGACCGCGGGTCCTTTTCGTGGCGGCTGCTGCTTCCACTGCTTCTGGTGGCTCCCCGGCATGCGCGCGATGACCGCGTTGCGCAGCTTCAGAGGCAGCCGGTGGAAGACCGGGACGTAGATCCGGCGCCAGAAGATCTCGACGCCGCGGGGCGGCAGAGGACGGGTGGCGCCGAGACGGGCGGCCACCTTGTCCTGCGCGTCGATCATCAGGTAGTGCTCGGACGTCTGGCGTACCCAGCGAGTCAGCCCCATCTCACTTCCCCAGCTTCGACAGGGCGTTCTGCGCCGCGAGCGAGATGGGCTCGTTGAGCGCGCCGATGGGCGGGCTGTAGACGTTCTCCATCGTCGCCAGGTCGTTGATCGTGATCCCGGTGCGCACGGCCATGGCCAGGAAGTCGGCGCGTTCCTTGATGCCCTCGCCGCCGACGAGCTGGGCTCCGATGAGCCGCAGATGCTCGGGCTCGGCCAGGAGCTTGACCTTGACCGGCTTCACGTCGGGGTAGTAGCGCGCCCGGGAGATGCCCTGCGCGTTGCCCACGACGAAGGGGACGCCGAGGGCGGTCGCCAGCGTCTCGCTGAAGGATACCCCGCCGATCATCCACTTGCCGGCCACCATGCCCCAGGGCACGTAGACGGCCTGGTACTCGCGGGTGCCGCCTGCCGCGTTCACCCCGGCGACCTTGCCCTGCGCGTAGGCGTGACTGCCGGAGAGCCCCTGGATCGGCACGTTGGAGACGCCGTGCGGGATCTCGGTGCAGTCGCCGGCCGCGTACAGCCCGCTCACCGAGGTGCGCATCCGGCCGTCGACGATGAGGCCACCGCTCATGCCGGTCTTGAGACCCGCGGCGGTGGCGAGCTCGACGTTGGGAACCTTCTTCGTGGCGACGACCACCAAGTCCGCCTGGATGCCGCCCTGCGACGTGGTGACCTCGCGCAGCTTGCCGCCGTCGCCGACGAAGCCGGTGACCTTGGTGTTGAAGTGGAGCTTGGCCCCCATCTCGATCCAGGACTCCTGGACCGGCTCCATGATGTCCGGGTCGGTCGCGGACGACATGGCCCAGGGGGCGGGGTCGACCAGGTGGGTCTCGATGCCGCGGTGGGCGAGCGCGGTGACCATCTCGGCTCCCAGCGGCGTCGCCTCGTCGACGACCGCGGTCTTCACCGTGTCGAGGACCTTGTCCCACTCCATCGCCTGGCGGATGTTCTTGACGTAGTAGATGCCGCCCAGGTCGCTGTTGGGCACATCAGGGTCGGCATAGTCGAAGCCGGTGGCGAGCACGAGCGAGTCGTAGCGTTCGACGGTCCCGTCGGTCGTGGTCACCGTCTTGGCCTTGACGTCGATGCTCGCGACGGTCGTCTCGTAGCGGATGTCGATGCCCTGGTCGACGTACTGCTGCTTGGTCGCCATGAACAGCGACTCGAAGCTCGCGATCTCGCGGCCGTGGACGTAGGGAATCCCGCAGGGGCTGTACGCGGCGTCCTCGTATCCGGTGAAGACGATGACCTCCGCGCTCGGGTCCGTGCCCTTGGCGGCACCCGCGGCACCCATCCCAGCGGCTCCACCGCCTACAACAACGATTCGCCTGGTCATCTCCCGCTCGTCTCCCATCGGAACTCACCGCATTGAGCATGCTCAAATTTCTATTCACCATACTTGACGTAGCTCTGAGGTACCGTCAAGGTGTGTACAAGGACTGGTTGAGAACCCGAGAAACGCGTGAGTTTGGCGGAGGGTCTGCGTGATCGCACGAGTGGCCGAAGTCGTCTCCGGTATCGGCCCGAAGATCAAGTCACTCCGCAAGCAGAACGGCTACTCGCTTCAGTCACTTGCCGAGCGCGCCGATGTGTCGGCGGCGACGATCCACAAGATCGAGCAGTCGGACATGGTCCCCACCATCACGACCCTGCTCAAGATCGCCGGAGCGTTCGAGCTCCCCGTGTCCTACTTCGTCGAGGACGACGACGACCACCTGCCGACGGTCCACACCCGGGCCGCCAACAGGCGCCCGATCTACACCTCCCACGCGGGGCTCGATCTGGCCGGGATCACCGGCCCGTACGGCGACTTCCTGATGGCGGCGGCCGTCGCGACGGTCCTCCCCGGCGCGAGCAGCGGCAGCAAGCCGATGGGACACCCCGGCGAGGAGCTGCTCTACGTGATGTCGGGCAAGCTGGCGTTCACGGTCGCCGACACCGCTTACATGCTGGGCGCCGGCGACTCGCTCCACTTCCGCACCCAGCAGCCCCACTCCTGGCGCAATCCGGCCGAGGAAGACTGCGTGGTCCTCTGGATGGCGCTGCGCCCGCAGCAGTGAAGCCGTGCGTCTCCTCCCTGGAGACGCACGGCTTCCGTCGTGCTGGTGACGTCAGGCGTAGCCCCACGCGCCGGCGTACTTGGCGAGCCGGGGCGAGAGCGTGGCGGTGCCGAAGGTGCGGGCCGGCTGGATCCGGCCGGACTTGATGTTGTCGCTGCGGTCGCCCAGGTTCGGCAGGTACCTGCCGTGGTCGTGCTTGCCGTAGTCGAGCATCTCCGGCTCCCAGGGCACGCCCAGGTAGTCGCAGACCTCGCGGGTGACCCGCTCGGGCTCGGCGGTCAGCTCCTCGTAGCGGAGCGTCAGGCCGTCGAGGGTGGTGCGGGCCTTCTCCAGGGGCTTGAAGTACTTCAGCGCGTTGGCTTCCAGGGCTTCGCGCGAGCTGGTGTTGCCCTTGCGGTTCTCCAGGGAGGAGACCACGCCCTCCGGGTGGCGCAGCAGGAAGAGGAACTTCGCCTTCGGCCAGGCGTACTTCAGCCGCTCCCAGGTGAAGACGTTGCCCGGGGTCTTGTCGACGATGACGTCCTTGCCGCTGCGCTGCAGCTCCAGGTGGAGGATGCGGTCCCACAGCACGTGCTCCAGCTCCACCTGGTCCAGGCCGAGCTCCAGCATGGACTCCTCGGAGAAGCCGGGGGCCGGCTGCACCCTGAGCGTGCGCAGGTGCAGCTCGTGCGGGGCGCGGACGCGGGAGTGGCTGTTGAGCAGGCTGCGCAGGAGCGTGGAGCCTGAGCGGACCGAGGCGATCACGAAGACGGGCGACTCCACCTGGCGCGGCATGATCGGGACGCTGTAGTCGACGACCTGCACGCGTTTCGGCGGGCGGGGGGAGTCGGCGCTCCTCGGCCTGTTCGCGTCCATCGCCTTGGCCGGTTTCGGGGGACGCAGCGCCTCACCCAGAAGCCGAACCCTTCGCCTGATGCCGGTTTTCACGACGCTCATGCGCGACCTGCTGCCTTTCCGTCCGCGTGCTTCCCTCTCCCCCGATTCGGGCGTCCGGAACAAGAGTTACGGTCGCCGTAGTGCGACAAACGTAACTTAAACGGTAGATAACGGCAAAAATCCCCCATGTCAGCCCCACTCGTCCGCGGGGAGATCGTCGGCGGCGTCTGGGCCGGCATCACATACGTCCTTACCTGGGGAGGGGTCCCGACAACCTATCTCCGCACCTCCCGCGCGGCTATCCGAACGGCTACTACTCCCAGGGAACCTGGAGCCGCCGCTAGCATGCCGGTACGGCGATCAGAAGGAGATCAGCGATGCCCCAGCACTCCCCGGTCCGTCGAACCCCCCTCGACGCGGAGGAACGGGCCCGCGCCGAGGCCGGCTTCGCCTCCCTGGTCACCGAGCACCTCCTCACGAGCGGCCGGTTCAGGGTGAGCGCCGACACCCCGGAGATGGTCGACCTCTTCCAGGGCGTGGCCCGCAGGGTGGGCGAGCGGCTCGGACGGCCCGTGGTCAGCTACGCCAACGGCCGATACATCGTGATCGCCTTCAGCCAGGAAGAGACCGCCGCCCTGGCCTGAAAGTTTCACCTCCAAGACAGGCGTCGTCGCAGGTCGCGGGCTCTGACCTGCCGCGGTCGTTGAGGTCTCGCGCCACCGGTGCCTACGGTGCTGGCGTCCGCATACGACGATCCCGCCAAGGAGCCCGTCATGCGCGCCCGTCTCGTCCCCGCGCTCGTCATGGCGCTGGTCGCCCTGGTCCTCACCGCCCCCGAGGCGCGGGCCCAGGTGGTCGGCGGGTTCGACTTCGATCGGGCGGAGGTGTCCGTCACGGGGCTGCAGGTGCCGTGGGGGCTGGCCTTCCTGCCCGACGGCAGCGGACTGGTCTCCGAGCGCAACACCGGGCGCATCATGCGGGTACGCCCCGGCCAGGCGCCCACGCAGGTCGCCACGGTCGCCGGGGTGAGCGCCTCGGGTGAGAGCGGGCTGCTCGGCATCGCGGTCAGGGACGGCTGGGTGTACGCGTACTTCACCAGCACCGCCGGCGACAACCGCCTGGTCAGGTTCGAGCTGACCGCGCCGCAGACGCAGACCGTGATCCTCTCCGGGGTGCCCAGCGCGGCGATCCACGACGGCGGCCGCATCGCGTTCGGTCCCGACGGCATGCTGTACGTGGCGACCGGCGACGCCGGCACCACCTCGAACGCGCAGAACCTCAACAGCCTCGCGGGGAAGATCCTGCGCATCACGCCCACCGGCGCGATCCCCGCCGACAACCCGTTCCAGGGCTCCCGGGTCTGGAGTTACGGTCACCGCAACGTCCAAGGGCTGGCCTGGGACGCGCAGGGCAGGATGTACGCGACCGAGTTCGGCCAGAACACCTGGGACGAGGTCAACCGGATCGTCGCGGGCGGCAACTACGGCTGGCCCACCTGCGAGGGCGCCTGCGGCAGCGGTTCCTTCCGCAGCCCGATCGTCACCTGGACCACGGCCGAGGCGTCGCCGAGCGGTCTCGCGTACGCGAACGGCACGCTCTTCGCGGCGGCGCTGCGCGGCCAGCGGCTGTGGGCGGTGCCGCTGAACCCGGACGGCACGGCGGGCACCCCGCAGGCCGAGTTCACTTCCGAGTACGGGCGGCTGCGCGCGGTCGCGGTGGGCCCCGACGGCTGGCTCTGGGTGGCGACCAGCAACCGCGACGGCCGCGGCAACCCGGTCGCCCAGGACGACCGGATCGTCCGCGTCCCACCGGCCTCGACCGGGGGCGACACCACCCCGCCGACCGCCCCGGGCAACCTGACCGCGACGGGCACGACGGCCACCGCGACCACCCTGACGTGGGCCGCCTCCACCGACGACACCGGCGTCACCGGTTACGACGTGCTGCGCGCGCCGGGCTCGTCGGGCGGCTCGTTCGCCCAGGTGGGCACCGCCGCGACCACGACCTTCACGGCCACCGGGCTGACGCCGCAGAGCACGTACCGCTTCCAGGTCCGCGCCCGCGACGCGGCGGGCAACCTCTCCCCCGTCTCCGGCACGGTCACCGTCACCACCACCACGGGCGGCACCACGGGCGGATGCGCGGCGGTGGCCACCACCCAGACGCAGTGGCCCACCGGTTACGTCGTCCAGCCCGTCACGATGACCAACACCGGGACGTCCCCCATCACCGGCTGGCGGGTCACGGTCACCCTGCCGGCCGGGCACCAGATCACCGGCTCGTGGAACGCCGCCAGGTCCGGCGCGGTCTTCGAGAACGCCCCCTACAACGGCGCCCTCGGCCCCGGCCAGAGCACCACGTTCGGCTTCCAGGCCACCCGGTCAGGCGCCGACGCCGGGCTGCCCTCCGGCTACGCGTGCGAAGTGCGCTAGCTTGCCCGGATGGAACGGACACCACCCATCTTCACCGGTGACGAGCGCGCCGTGCTCAACAGCTGGCTCGACTGGCAGCGCGAGACGCTCGCCGCCAAGTGCGCCGGGCTGAGCGAGGAGCGGCTGCGCGAGCGCGCCGCGCCGCCGTCGGGCCTGTCCCTGCTCGGCCTGGTCAGGCACATGGCGCACGTCGAGCGGGCCTGGTTCCGCCAGATCATCGACGGCGAGGACGTGCCGCGGCTGTGGGGCAAGGACACCCGCCAGGACGCCGACTTCGACGAGGTGGACACCGCCTCGGCCGAGGAGGCGTTCGCCACCTGGCGGGCCGAGATCGCGCGGGCCCGGGAGATCTCGGCCGCCCTGCCGCTGGACGCGCTCGCCAAGCGGCAGCGCCACGGCCAGGACGTGTCGCACCGGCGCACGCTGATCCACCTCATCCAGGAGTACGCCCGCCACAACGGCCACGCCGACCTGCTGCGCGAGCGGATCGACGGCACGACCGGGGAATAGCGCGTTGGCCTCGGCCCCGGGGAACCGCAAGAATGGCGCGATGAGCGTGGCTGACAGCACGGAGACCGACTGGGTGTCCAGGTTCGCGGATGAGGTGATCTCCGAGGCGGAGCGCCGCGCGCCGGGCGAGCCCATCGTGTGCGCCTCGGGCCTCAGCCCGTCGGGGCCGATCCATCTGGGCAACCTGCGCGAGGTGATGACCCCTCACCTGGTCGCCGACGAGATCCGCAAGCGCGGGCACGCGTGCGTGCACCTGCTGTCGTGGGACGACTACGACAGGTTCCGCAGGGTGCCGGCGGGCGTCGACCCGTCGTGGGCCGAGCACGTGGGCAAGCCGCTCAGCTCGGTGCCCGCGCCTCCGGGCAGCGACCACGCCTCGTGGGCCGACCACTTCAAGGCGCCCATGATCGAGGCGCTGGCGGAGCTGGGCGTCGACTACCGCGGCATCAGCC
The DNA here is from genome assembly GCF_039540635.1 of Nonomuraea ferruginea. NCBI lineage: Bacteria > Bacillati > Actinomycetota > Actinomycetes > Streptosporangiales > Streptosporangiaceae > Nonomuraea > Nonomuraea ferruginea. The sequence continues at coordinate 275,848 of NZ_BAABFD010000006.1, forward strand.
AGACCGAGCAATACACCTCGGGCGCGTACCGCGAGCAGATCCTGACCGCCATGCGCGAGCGCGAGAGCATCGACGCGGTGCTGGCGCGCTACCGCACCAAGCAGGGCGAGGAGCGGCCGGGCGCCTATTACCCCTATCGCCCGTACTGCGAGATGTGCGAGCGCGACCTGACCACGGTCACCGCCTACGACGACGACACCACCGAGCTGGCCTACTCCTGCGCGTGCGGGTTCGGGGAGACGGTGCGGCTGGCCGAGCACGACCGCGGCAAGCTGGTGTGGAAGGTCGACTGGCCGATGCGCTGGGCGTACGAGGGCGTGGTGTTCGAGCCGTCGGGCGTCGACCACCACTCGCCCGGCTCGGCCTGGGTGGTCGGCGGGGAGATCGTCGGCCCGGTGTTCGGCGGCGAGCGGCCGATCGGGCCGATGTACGCGTTCGTCGGCATCACCGGCATGGCCAAGATGAGCAGCTCGAAGGGCGACGTGCCGACCCCGGCCGACGCGCTGCGCATCATGGAGGCGCCGGTGCTGCGCTGGCTCTACGCCCGCCGCAAGCCGTCCCAGTCCTTCAAGGTCGCCTTCGACCAGGAGATCCAGCGGCTCTACGACGAGTGGGACGCGCTCGGCCGCAAGGTCGCGCAGGACGAGGCGCAGCCGGCCGAGCTGGCCGCGCACGCCAGGGCCGTGCGCACCTCGCGCGGCCCGCTGGCCGCCACCCCCCGGCCCGTGCCCTACCGGACTCTCGCCTCCATCGCGGACGTCACGACCGGCGACACCGGCCAGATCGGGCGCATACTCGGCGACCTCGACGGCGTCGCCGCGCTCGACGAGGTCCGGCCGAGGCTGGACCGGGCGCAGGCGTGGATCGACACGCACGTGCCCGCCGACCAGCGCACGCGGGTGCGCGAGTCGCCCGACGAGGAGCTGCTGGGCTCGCTCGGCGAGGACGAGCGCGAGTCGCTGCGCATGCTGACGGAGGGCCTCGACGAGCACTGGTCGCTGGAGGGGCTGACCACGCTGGTGTACGGGGTGCCGAAGCTGCGGGCCGGGCTGGCGGCCGACGCCAAGCCGACGCCCGAGGTGAAGGCGGCGCAGCGGGCCTTCTTCGCGCTGCTCTACCGGCTGCTGGTGGGCCGCGACACCGGGCCGCGGCTGCCGACGCTGCTGCTGGCGGTGGGCGCCGAGCGGGTCCGCAAGCTGGCCGGCGTGTGAGCGCCGTCTACCTGATCACCGGCATCCAGGCGGCGGGCAAGTCGACCGTGGCGCAGGCGCTCGCCGAGCGGCTGCCCAGGGCCGCGCACGTGCGGGGAGACGTGTTCCGCCGCATGGTGGTCACCGGCGGCGTGCCGATGACCCCCGGCGCCGGCGATGAGGCGGTGCGCCAGCTCCGCCTGCGTTACCGCGTCGCGGCCGCCGCGGCCGACCTCTACGCGAGTGAGGGGTTCACCGCCGTGGTGCAGGACGTGGTGCTCGGCCCCGACCTGGAGCTGTTCACCCGGCTGGTGACCACCCGCCCGCTGATGGTGGTGGTGCTCGCGCCGGACGCCGCCACCGTGGCGCGTCGGGAGGCGGAACGCGCCAAGACCGCCTACGGCGCGTGGACCGTGGCCGAGCTGGACGCGGGGCTGCGCCGCGACACGCCGCGCATCGGCCTCTGGCTCGACACCTCCGCGCAGACCCCCGCCGAGACGGTCGACGAGATTCTGGCCCGTACGAAGGAAGCCACGATCTAGCGCATGGGACGGCTCGTTGTCAAGCCGTCATGACCGGATGGACGTTCGCCGGTAAGAACACCTTTTTCCGTATATGTTCGCAGGTCACGGAGTGGTCACCGACACAGAGATCCGCGACTGATGCAAGGCGTCGTCAAGTGTCTTGCATGCGCGTGAAGGGATCTTTGCCTGCATGAACGAGCAGCCCTTCCCCGCCACCGTCAGCGTCATCGTCCCTGCGCTGAACGAGGCAGACAACCTCCCCCACGTCTTCGCCACCCTACCGGCCTGGATCGACGAGGTGATCCTGGTCGACGGCGACTCGACCGACGACACGGTGGCGGTCGCCCGCCGCCTCCGCCCTGACCTGCGCGTGGTCGCGCAGACCCGGCGCGGCAAGGGCAACGCCCTGATCGAGGGAGCGGCGGCGGCGAAGGGCGACATCATCGTCATGATGGACGCCGACGGATCGACCGACGGCCGCGAGATCCGCTCGTTCGTCAACGCGCTCGCCGCCGGCGCCGACTTCGCCAAGGGCTCGCGGTACGCGCCGGGCGGCGGCTCCGACGACCTCAGCCCGCTGCGCTCACTCGGCAACCGGGCGCTCACCGTCCTGACCAACCTGATGTACGGGACGCGCTACACCGACCTGTGTTACGGCTACAACGCGTTCTGGGCACGCCACCTCGACGCGCTCGCCCTCGACTGCGACGGCTTCGAGATCGAGACCCTGATGAACATCCGCGCCGCGAGGGCCGGCCTGGTCACCAGGGAGGTGCCCAGCCACGAGCGCTGCCGCATCCACGGCGAGAGCAACCTGCACGCGCTGCGCGACGGCTGGCGGGTGCTGAAGACCATCTTCCGGGAGCGATTTCGCGCCTCCACGGCCTCCCCGGCCGAGGTGGCGCTCGCCAAATGAAAGGTGACACCTCCTAACATGCGATATATCGTGATCGGCGCGGGAGCGGTGGGCGGCACCATCGGGGCCCGGCTCCACCAGGGCGGCCACGACGTGCTGCTGGTGGCACGCGGAGCCCACTACGAGACGCTGCGCGAACGCGGCCTGCGCCTGATCACCCCCGGCTCCGACCAGGTCATCGACATCCCCGCGACGGACGGCCCGGTGCCGGCGCGCGACGGCGACGTGCTGATCGTGGCCACCAAGTCGCAGGACACGGTGGCCGCGCTCGACCCGTGGCCCCGCCACCTGCCGGTGGTGTGCGCGCAGAACGGCGTGGCCAACGAGCGGACCGCGCTGCGCCGGTTCGAGAGGGTCTACGGCATGTGCGTGTGGCTGCCGGCCCTCCACACCGAGCCCGGCGTCGTGGCCGCCTACGGGTGGCCGCGCTCGGGGCTACTGCACGTCGGCCGCTACCCGTACGGCTCCGACGAACTGGCCAAGCAGATCGCCACCGACCTCGACCGCAGCCACCTCGTCGGGGTGACCTCCACCGAGGTCATGCGGTGGAAGCACGGCAAGCTGCTGACCAACCTGACCAACGCCGTCGAGGCGCTGTGCGGGCCCGACCCCGCCGCCCGGCCCCTGCTGGACCAGGCCAGGGCCGAGGGCGTCGCGGTGCTGGAGGCGGCCGGGATCCCGTACTCGACGCCGCGGGAGGAGCGCGAGCTGCGCGGCGACCGCGTCGACATGCGCCCGATCGGCGGCGAGGCGCGCGGCGGCGGCTCGTCCTGGCAGAGCCTGGCCAAGGGCTCGGGCTCCATCGAGGCCGATCACCTCAACGGCGAGATCGTCCTGCTGGGGCGCGAGCTGGGCCTGCCGACCCCGGTCAACGAGGTGCTGCAGCGCGAGGCCAACCGGTTCGCCCGCGAGCGGCGGCGGCCGGGCTCGATGACGGTCGAGGAGCTGACCGCGCTCATCGGCGCGCGTTCCTCATACGGATTCCGCTGAACTCCAGGCTGCTGCCGATCACCTCCTCCCAGAACGGCCAGAGGCTGTCGAGCAGCCGGAGCTGGATGCCCGCCCGCTCGTGCAGCTCGACCAGGTCGCCCACCGGCTCGGGCGGGCCGAGCGGCGTCACGGGCGCCGTGGACACCACGGCGTGCGGCGGGTCACCGATGGGCGCGAAGCCGTCCGCGGGCAGCCGGTAGGCGTAGAGCCTGGTCTCCAGCATGGGCCTCAGCCAGCCGTACTCGATGGCGTGCACCCGGTCACCGCAGCCCGCGCCGATGATCCGTACGGCGTCCTCCGCGGTGGTCCCGGGCCCCGTCCAGGCCAGCGCCCGCGGGCAGGCGCGCGGAAACCAGTAGTCAGGGCACCGGTCGGCCCCCACCGCCCACACGTACGGCTCGCTCTGCCTGGACGTCGGCGCCACGTGGGGGACGAACCGCTCGATCGTCGGATCCTCCGAGAAGTGCAGAACCTCGCCGGGATCGGGTCTCATCCCTTGATCCTCGCGCATATCCCCACGCTCCTTGGGCAGTTGGACGTCGCTTTGACGACAAGGGGTGAGTGCAGATGATCTTCATGGGTCTGTTACTGGTGATCCTCGGCGCCGGCGCGGCCATCCTGGTCCTCGCCGAGGAAGGCACGAGCTACAACCTGTTCGGCTACACCTTCCAGCCGAACCACGTCGAGATGTTCCTCGCCGGCGCGGCCGCGGCCGCCGTGCTGCTGCTCGGGCTGTGGCTGATCGCGCTCGGTTCGCGCAGGTCCGCCAGGCACCGCCGCGCGCTCCGCGGCGCGCGGGCCGACGCCTCCCACCGGGTGGCCGAGCTGGAGAGCGAGAAGCGCCGGCTGCAGGAGAAGCTGGAGAAGGAGCACGCGGCCAACCAGCGCACCGCCGCGGACGAGCGCGCGGCGGACCGGCGCACCGCCGCCGACGAGCGCGCGGCGGACCGGCGCACCGCCGCCGAGGAGCGCGCAGCCACGGCCGAGCGCGCCGAAGACGACCGCCTCGTGGCCGGCCGTCCCGAGCAAACCAGGCGATGACCGCTCCGGGCGCGGGGGCGTCGAGCCCCCGCGCCGGCGCATGACCCCGGATCGCGCTGGGGTGTAATCTGCGAGGCGCCCGCACATGCCTCCGGAGGTCGCATGCCCCCCACACGTGGCCGTCCCATCGCGATCAAGCTGCTCATCCTCCTGCTCGTCCCGCTGACCTCCCTGGTCGGGCTCTGGGCGTTCGCGGCGGGTCTGACGGCGGGCGACGGCATCCAGATGCTGGAGACCGACAAGCTGACCACCAACCTGGCCGAGCCCTCCAGCGAGCTGACCACTCACCTGCAGAACGAGCGGCTGTCCTCGATCCAGTTCATCTCGGCCAAGCGCAATCCGGAGACCCTGTTCCTCCAGCGCACGCTGACCGACGGAGCGGCCAAGGAGCTGCGCGAGCTGGCCGGGCGGCAGGACGACCTCACCCCCGCGATGAGCGCCCAGCTCAACGCGCTGTTCAGGCAGCTCGACCGGCTCACCCAGATCCGCCGCGACGTCGACGCGCCCAACCCGTCCCAGCTCGACCTGATCAACGGCTACAACCAGATCGTCGACGCCTCCTTCCGCATGTACGACGCCCTGGTCCTGGTGCCCGACCTGGCCCTCTACCGCAACGTACGGGCGCTGGCCATGCTGGCCGAGGGCAAGGAGATGCTCTCCAGGGAGCGCGCGATGATCGCCGTGGTGCTCAGCCGGGGCCGGGTGACCAGCGCGGAGCGTGAGGCGTTCGCCGAGTGGGCGGCGACCAGGCGGCTGCTCTACTCGCAGGCCCTGACGCAGCTCGACGGCGAGCTGCGCACCCCCTACCAGGAGCTGATCAGCTCTCCCCTCTACCAGGAGTTCCTGGAGACGGAGGACGCGATGCGGGGCCAGGCCGTCGTCAACGGCCTGCCGGCGGAGGCGGCCACCTGGCCGGTCGACGCCAACAACCTGTGGAAGGCCGTCGAGGCCAACCAGCGCACCACCAGCGCCGCGTACGCGCAGCGGCTGGCGCCGGCGGCCACCGGCATCCTGATGAAGATCGCGGTCGCGGGCGGGGTGGGCCTGCTGGCGGTGCTCGCCTCGATCCTGCTGTCGCTCCGCTTCCGCAAGCGGCTCGTACGCGAGCTCGCGGGGCTGCGCGACGCCGCCACCCACCTGGCCCAGGTCCGCCTGCCCGAGCTGGTCGAGCAGCTGCGCACCAGCGCCAAGCCGCCGGTCGGCACCGCGGTCGAGCCGCTGGAGGTCAAGGCGGAGACGTCCGAGGTGCACGACATCGTGCACGCGTTCAACGACGTGCAGTCGACCGCCGTCAACGCGGCGCTCAGCCAGGCCAACCTGCGCCACGGCGTCAACCAGGTCTTCGTCAACCTCGCCCGCCGCAACCAGTCGCTGCTGCACCGCCAGCTCATGCAGCTCGACGGCATGGAGCGGGGCACCGAGGACCCGGTGATGCTGGAGGACCTGTTCAAGCTCGACCACCTGACCACCCGCATGCGCCGCCACGCCGAGAGCCTGATCATCCTCTCCGACCAGCAGCCGGGCCGGGGCTGGCGCAACCCGGTGCCGATCGTCGACGTGCTGCGGGCGGCCGTGGCGGAGGTCGAGGAGTACCAACGGGTCGAGGTGCTGCAGCCCCCGCCGGTCTCGCTGCTGGGCACGGCCGTGACCGACGTGGCCCACCTGATGGCCGAGCTGGTCGAGAACGCGACGCTGTTCTCGCCGCCGCGCACCCGCGTCGACCTGCGCACCACCTCGACCCCCCACGGCCTGACGGTCGAGGTGGAGGATCGCGGGCTCGGCCTGCCCCGCGACGAGCTCGACCAGCTCAACACGCGGCTGGCGGAGAAGCCGGAGTTCGACCTGGCGCAGAGCGACCGGCTGGGCCTGTTCGTGGTCGGCCGGCTGGCGTCGCGTCACGGCATCAAGGTGACGCTCGCGCCCTCGCCCTACGGAGGGCTGACCGCGCGGGTGATGCTGCCGGCGAGCCTGCTGGCCGATCAGCCGGTGCTCGCCGGCCGGTAGATCACCTTCAGAGCCGTACGAACGGCTCCTCGAAGTGGGCGGTGGCCAGCAGCGCCCGCTCGGCCCGCAGCCCGGCCAGCACCTCGGCCCGGGTGGCGGCCGCGCGCTCCTGGTCGTCGTCGTAGACGTAGCGCACGGCCGGGTCGGCGAGCTGCGCGGGGTGCAGCACGAGGTCGCCGGTCATCGCCAGGTCGCCGAGCCGCACGATCTGGTGGCCGGGCGTGTGGCCGGGAGTCAGGTGGACGCGCACGCCGGGCGCGACCTCGGCGTCGCCGTCGACCACCTGGAGCTGGCCCTTGATCACGTCGATCACCTGGCGGAGCATGGCGCCGCCGGCGGCCTCCAGCTCGGCGTCCTGGAGCACGTAGCGGGCGTTCTCGAACACGGGCCGGCCGTCGGCGACGGCCCCGCTGGCATGGTCGCTGTGGAGGTGCGTGAGGATCACGGTGCCGACGTCGGCGGGCGCGACGCCCGCGGCGGCCAGTTCCCCGGCCAGCGAGCCGGGGACCGGCGCCCAGCTGGACGCCGGTGAGTCGGTGCCGCCTATGCCGGTGTCGACCAGGGTCAGGCGGTCCGCGCGGTCGCGGAGCAGGTAGCAGTGGAAGTGGAGGATCCACGGCTCTTCCGGGAGGTCTGCTCCCGGGAACGTCTCGGCGAGCGGGCGTCTGATCGCCTCGCCCATGGGGCCGACGGCGTCGCAGAGGGGTGTCACCTCGACGCCGGCCACGTGCAGCGGTTGGTGGGGCATACGCCCCAGATTAGGCGGCTACGGGCTGGCGCGGAACGAACTCGTTCTCCAGGTCCGCGGCGAAGACCGCACGCCGGCAGGTGGCACACCGGTACATGATCGGGCCCTCGTCGAGCTCGTTGTGGCATCGCGGGCAACGGGTGCTGTTCATGTCATCCCCCAAGGATCGTCTGCGTATAGGTAACCTCGCCGTCATTGCAAAGGTCCTGCAGGGCGCTTGCGGATTCCATGTCCGGATCGGACAGGACGGCGAGAAGAACATTGTTACGGTCCACGGCGCGTTTCACGCACGAAGACACGAGAATGCCCCGGGAATAGCCCGAGAGGGCTAGACGTTTCATGGGCAGCGACGTGTGGTACGTTGCCGGTGGCGTTCGAGCTCAAGCTCCGCCGCTCTCCTCCCTCCCGACCTGCCCCTTCCGCGGGCCTCGGGTTTCCTCACCTACGCGCGCCGGTGCTTCTCTTACCGGCATGCCCTCAAAGGGGTTCATCATGTCTGTTCACGTCATCAGCGGCTTGCTGGACGTGCGGGACAAATCCGCATTCCTCCGCACCCGCCATCTACCCAGCTCCGGTGACCTGCGGCTGACCGCCGACCGGGTCAAGCAGCTCGGGCTCCGTCCCGGCGACCACGTGACCGCCAAGGCCGACGGCGGCAGGCTCGTCGAGGTCGAGACCGTCAACGGCGAGAGCCACTGGCGCGACCGGCCGCGGTTCGCCGAGCTGACGCCGGTGCATCCCGACGAACGGCTCCACCTGGAGACCGAGTCGCTCAGCACCCGGGTCATCGACCTGTTCGCGCCCATCGGCAAGGGCCAGCGCGGGCTCATCGTGGCCCCGCCCAAGGCCGGCAAGACCATGGTCCTCCAGGCCCTGGCCGCCGCCGTCACACGGAACCATCCCGAGGCGCACCTCATGGTCCTCCTGGTCGGCGAGCGGCCCGAAGAGGTCACCGAGATGCGCGCCGGCATCCAGGGCGAGATCTTCGCCTCCACCTTCGACCATCCCGACCGCGACCACACCGCGATCGCCGAGCTCGCCGTCGAGCGCGCCAAGCGCCTGGTCGAGCAGGGCCGCGACGTGGTGCTGCTGCTCGACTCGCTCACCCGCCTGGCCCGCGCCTACAACAACACCGCGCCGGGCAACGGCAAGACGCTCAGCGGCGGCCTCGACGCCGCCGCCGTCTACGCGCCCAAGCGGTTCTTCGGCGCCGCGCGCAACGTGGCGGGCGGCGGCTCGCTCACCATCCTCGCCAGCGCGCTCGTCGACACCGGCTCGCGGCTGGACAACAGCCTGTACGAGGAGTTCAAGGGCACCGGCAACATGGAGCTGCACCTGGTGCGCGACCTGGCCGAGCGCCGCGTGTTCCCGGCCGTCGACCTGGACGCCTCCGGCACCCGCCGGGAGGAGATCCTGCTCCCCGCGCGGGAGCGGCAGGTGGTCTGGCGGCTGCGCCGCTCGCTGACGGGCCTGGAGCGCCACCAGGGCATGGAGATGCTCGTCGGCAAGCTCCGCGAGACCGCGTCCAACGCCGACTTCCTGGTCCGGGCCGCCGCCACCGTCTGACGGCGCTGTCTGACGGGCCCGCGGCGCCCAGGCGCGACAGTAGGCCGCGACAATGGGCCGCATGCTGGCCGACATCGCCGAACACCTCGCCTGCCCCGTCTGCGGGCAGTCACTGCGGCTCGACCCCGGCGCGCTGCGCTGCCCCCGGGGCCACTCCTTCGACGTGGCCAGGCAGGGTTACGTGAGCCTGCTCGTCGGGTCCCGCCCTCCGGGCACGGCCGACAGCGCGGAGATGGTCGCCGCCCGCGACGCCTTCCTGTCCGCCGGTCACTTCGCGCCGCTGGAGAGCGCGCTGGCGGAGGCGGTCTGGAGTGCCCATGCCGAATCGTTCTCACACTCGCCTGACGACGGGCGCGCGAAGGCGTACGGTGGTTCTGGCCATGGGGCCGAGCCGGTCATCGTCGACGCCGGCGCGGGCACCGGCCACTACTCGGCGGCCGTCCTCGACGCGGCGGGACGCGGCGTCGTGATGGCGTTCGACGTGTCCAAGCACGCCGTGCGGCGGGCCGCCAGGGCGCACCCCAGAGTGGGGGCGTTCGTGGCCGACGTGTGGCGGCGCCTGCCCATCGGAGACGGGGTCGCCGACGTGGTGATGAACGTGTTCGCGCCCAGGAACGGGCCCGAGTTCCGGCGGATCCTGCGGCCCGGTGGGCGCGTCGTCGTGGTGACGCCCGCGCCCGGCCACCTCAGCCCGCTGGTGAAGGAGTTGGGGCTGCTGTCCGTCGACGCCGGCAAGGAGCAGCGGGTGGCGCGGAGCCTGGAGGGGTTCGCCGAGGTGGAGCGGCGGGTGGTGGCGTTCGACATGGCGCTCGGGCCTGACGAGGTCCGGGCCGTGGTGGGGATGGGGCCGAGTGCGTGGCACCTGGGCGAGGAGGAGCTGGCGGAGGGGATAACGCGAGTTTTCTCCCGCAATAACGCGAAAAGGCTAGAAAAAGTGGTTACGAAGGCAGAGTTCCACCTATCTACCTTCGAAGTGACACCTGGCGCAAGGTCACCCTCTTGACGGGCATCTGAGACTGGTGTTACTGATGGGGCGTTTAGTACCAAATTCCCCCACATTTCCGGAGTATTTCCGCGACGCAAGCGCAATACTGGACGGCAACCCGTTGCCGATGAGGACGGCGAGGGGCGCCCATGGGAGGGGAGCGCGGCGGATGAAGGCCGAGGAACGCTGGCAGGCCAGGTTCCGCGCGTCGCGCATGTCGCTGCCGTCCTACGCCCCCCTGGCCCCGAACCGCTCGATCTACCGCTCGAACGCCACCGGCACGTGGGAGGTCTACGCCTGGGACCGCGCGAGCGGCGCCACCCGCCAGGTCACCGACCGGCCTCTGGGCACCGCCCACGCCGCGATCGACCCCGCCGGCCAGTGGATCTACTGGTTCGACGACACCGACGGCGACGAGTTCGGCATCTGGCGGCGCCAGCCCTTCTTCGGCGGCCCCGACCAGCCCGTCGCTCTGGGAGCGCCGCCCGGCCAGCCGGCCGGCATCGCGCTCTCGTCCACCGGCCTGGCCGCGATCAGCCTGGCCAGCGAGGGCACGTTCCGCATCCACCTGGTGCGCGACGGCGAGCACGTCAAGATGCTGTACGAGCACGGCGAGGCCGCCTGGGCGGCCGGCATGTCGATGGACGGCGAGCTGATCGCGATCAACCACGGCGAGTACGGCGACTTCCGCCACCCCGCGCTGCGCGTCGTGCGCCAGTCCGGCCAGGTGGTCGGCGAACTGTACGACGGCCCCGGCATGGGCGTCGTCGGGCTCAGCTTCGCCCCGGCGCCGGGCGACTCCCGCCTGCTCGCCCTGCACGAACGCCGCCGCCGCCAGGAGCCGCTGGTCTGGAACCCGGTGACGGGCGCGCGCCGGGAGATCTGGCTGAAGGACGACGGCGAGATGACGGCCGAGTGGTACCACGACGGCCGCGGCCTGCTCATCCAGCGCGGTCACCGGGCCCGCAGCCACCTCCTCCGCTACGACCTGGCGGGCGGCGGGCTGACGCTCATCGAGACACCGCAGGGCGTCATCGAGGAGGCGCGCCCGCGCCCCGGCGGCCACGTGGAGTACTCCTGGTCCAGCGCCTCGCGCCCGCCGGTCATCCGCTCGACCAGCGGCCAGGTCGTGCTCAACCCCGGCGGCCCGGCCGCGCCGCCGAGCGTCCCCCTGGAGGACCTGGACGCCGAGGGGCCGGGCGGGCGCATCCACGCCCTGGTCTCCCGCCCGGAGAACGGCGCCGCCCCGTTCCCAGCGGTCTTCCTGCTGCACAGCGGCCCGACGAGCCACGACAGGGACGCCTTCTCCCCCGAGGTGGCGGCCTGGGTGGACGCCGGTTTCGCGGTCGTCCGGGTCAACTACCGCGGCTCGACCGGCTACGGCTCGGCCTGGCGCGACGCGCTGCACGGCGACGTCGGCCAGATCGAGCTGGCCGACGTGAACGCGGTGCGCACCGCCGTGGTCGAGGCCGGCATCGCCGACCCCGACCGGCTCGTGCTGGCGGGCACCGCCTGGGGCGGCTACCTCACGCTGCTCGGCCTCGGCACGCAGCCCGGCCTGTGGGCCGCCGGCATCGCCGCCGTGCCCATCGCCTGCCACCGGACGTCGTACGAGGACGAGGCCGAGAGCCTGCGCGCCTACCACCGCGCGCTGCTCGGCGGCTCCCCGGAGGAGCAGCCCGAACGCTACGCGGCCAGCTCCCCCATCACCTACGTCGACCAGGTGAAGAGCCCCGTGCTGATCCTGGCCGGCGAGAACGACACCCGCTGCCCGCCGCGCCAGATCCAGAAGTACGTGGCCCAGCTCGAACGGCACGGCCACGAGCACGAGGTCTACACCTACGACGCCGTACGGAGCAACCTGGTGGTCGCGGAGCGGATCGCGCAGACGGCGCTGCAGCTCGACTTCGCCCGCAAGCACCTGGGCCGGCGTTAACGGGCGCGCAGCACCAGGATCGCCAGGTCGTCGGCGCTGGGCTCGGTGGCGAAGTCGGCCGCGCCCCGGCGGATGCGCTCCGCCACCGCCTTGGCCGACAGCCCCGCGCACTCGGCCAGCATCTTGGCCAGCCCGCCCTCGTCGTCGAGCAGCCGGCCGCCCGAGCGTCGCTCGGTGACGCCGTCGGTGACCGCCAGCAGCACGTCGCCGGGGTCGAGGTGGACGACGTCGACCTCGAAGACCACCTCGGGGAAGACGCCCAGCAGCGACTGCGGGGTGGTGATCGACTCCACGACGCCGCTGGGCTTGAGCCGCAGCGCCTCGGGGTGGCCCGCCGAGACCAGCCGGACCTCCAGGCCGTCGTCGGCCGGGGTGATGTCGCCGTGCAGCAGGGTCAGGAAGCGGGCCCGCTCGCCCTCTTCGAGGATGGCCTGGTTGAGCCTGCCGAGCACGGCCGCGACCCCGTAGCCCTCGCGGGCCAGCAGGCGGAGCGTGTGGCGGGCCAGGCCGGTGACCGCGGCCGCTTCCGGGCCGGTGCCGCAGACGTCGCCGATGGCGAAGCGCCACGAGTCGTCGCCGGCCTTGAACACGTCGTAGAAGTCGCCGCCCACCTCGTTGACCTCGCCGGCGGGCTCGTACACCACGCCGTAGTCGAGGCCGGGCACCTCGGGCTCGTTGGGCGGCAGGAGGCTGCGCTGCAGGGCGCGGTTGGCGGCGGCCTGCTGGGCGTAGACGCGGGCGTTGTCGGCGGCCAGCGCGGCGCGCCTGCCGATGTCCTCGGCGAGCTGGATGGCCTCGTCGGGGAACCGGTCGGGCCGGCCCAGGCACATCACGCCGAGGCCGCGGCCCCGGGCGCTGAGCGGGACCGCGAGCACCTCGTTGTCGCCCAGGTGGAAGGTGGAGCTCATCCGGGTGCCGACCGCGCCGACGTCCAGATCGCTGAGTTGCTCGCGCAGCCCGTCGATCCTGGCCTCGTCGGCGTGCCACAGGTAGACGAGGCGGAGCGGCGAGGAGGCGGCGTCGGCGGTGTAGACGGCGCACCAACTGCTCAGCCGCGGCACCACGACCTGGGCGATGATGGCGGGGACCATGTCGGGGTCGAGAGTGCCCGCGAGCAGGTCGCTGGCGTCGGCGAGGAATCCGAGCCAGTGGGGCCCGCGCCCGCTCTGCCGCTGCCACTCGACGGCTCCCGAGCTGTGGTGCGCGCCAGGTAGCGTGAGTCTGGCCCAATGGACACGGGAATCACCCGAGAAGGTGATCCCCCACTCGTCGACATGGACGGAGGGAGCTTTCTGATCACCATGTGAGGTGTTCCGCTGCTTCACCTCCACCTGGACGGAGCCGCCCAGGTGTCGCCAGAGCATCTCGAAAGGCTCGTCCACGACCTGCCCCGCGAGATCGCCGGCGATCTGCTCGGCGACATGGAGCATGCCGCCGGTGGCCCACGCGGTCATCACCTCGCGCGTGAACCTCATCGCGTCGGTCACAGCCGACTCGCCCGCCGCGAACGTCGCAGCTAGCACCGCATGGGGAGAAGCAGTCATCCCCTCGTGCCTACCACACTTCCCGTTGACTTGGGGTAAATCCAAGGACAGGACTACGAGCTACTCATCGTGACAGACTTGAATCACTCGCCGGAGTCCCCCGCGAGTGAAGGAGGCCCCATGACCACGGCCAAGGCCGCGCCAAGTCCTGAGGAGAGGACATATACCGAGGCGGATCTCGTCCCGATCCTGGAGACCCTGTTCTCATGGCGTGACGGCGACTTCCGGCGCCGGGTCCCGTATGCCCCTCCGGGCATCCTCAGTGAGGTGCGGTTGCTGCTCAACGAGGTGGCCGACCGCCGCGAGCACCTCGCCAACGAGCTGACCCGGGTGCGCAAGGAAGTGGTCAAGGAAGGCCGGTTCGGCGAGCGGCTGACGCCCGGCCCCGGGGTGGGGGCCTGGGCGGAGAGCGTGGAGTCGGTCAACATGCTGATCGACGCGCTGGTGAGCCCCGTGAGCGGCGCGGCCGACGTCATCGACGCGGTCGCCAAGGGTGACCTGTCGCGGCGGATCGACCTCGACCGCTCGGCCCGCGGCGAGGTGCGCCGGCTGGGCAAGGCGATCAACGGCATGGTCGACCAGCTCGCCCTGTTCAACTCCGAGGTGACCCGGGTGGCCAGGGAGGCCGGCACGGAGGGCCGGCTGGGCGGCAGCGCCAACCTGCGCGGCATGTCCGGCAGCTGGCGCGACCTCACCGAGGCGGTCAACACCATGTCGTCCCGCGTGGCCGCGCAGGTGCGCGACATCGCCGTGGTGACCACGGCGGTGGCCAAGGGCGACCTGAGCCGCAAGGTGACGGTCGACGCGGTGGGCGAGATGTTCGAGCTGAAGAACACCGTCAACACCATGGTCGACCAGCTCTCGGCGTTCGCCGAGGAGGTGACCCGCGTGGCCCGCGAGGTCGGCACCGAGGGCCAGCTCGGCGGCCAGGCCCAGGTGCGCGGCGTGTCCGGGGTCTGGAAGGACCTGACGGACAACGTCAACTTCATGGCCAACAACCTGACCTCGCAGGTGCGCAGCATCGCCACCGTGGCGACGGCGGTGGCCCAGGGCAACCTGTCGAAGAAGATCACCGTCGACGCGCAGGGCGAGATCCTCCAGCTCAAGGACACCCTCAACACGATGGTCGACCAGCTGTCGTCGTTCGCCGACGAGGTGACCCGTGTCGCCCGCGAGGTCGGCACCGAGGGCAAGCTGGGCGGCCGGGCCGAGGTGCAGGGCGTGTCGGGTGTCTGGAAGGACCTGACCGACAACGTCAACTCCATGGCAAGGAACCTCACGTACCAGGTCCGCAACATCGCCCAGGTGACCACCGCGGTCGCCAACGGCGACCTCACCCGCAAGATCGACGTGGACGCCCAGGGCGAGATCCTGGAGCTCAAGTCGACCATGAACACCATGGTCGACCAGCTGTCCTCGTTCGCCTCCGAGGTCACCCGCGTCGCCCGCGAGGTCGGCACCGAGGGCCAGCTCGGCGGCCAGGCCCAGGTACGCGGCGTGTCCGGGGTCTGGAAGGACCTCACCGACAACGTCAACTCCATGGCCAACAACCTGACCTCACAGGTGCGCCAGATCGCCGCGGTCTCCTCGGCGGTGGCCCAGGGCAACCTGTCAAAGAAGATCACCGTCGACGCCCAGGGCGAGATCCTCCAGCTCAAGGACACCCTCAACACCATGGTCGACCAGCTCTCGTCGTTCGCCGACGAGGTCACCCGCGTCGCCCGAGAGGTCGGCACGCAGGGGCAGCTCGGCGGCCAGGCCCGCGTCCAGGGCGTGTCGGGCGTCTGGAAGGACCTGACCGACAACGTCAACTTCATGGCCAACAACCTGACGTACCAGGTCCGCAACATCGCCGAGGTGACCACCGCGGTCGCCAACGGCGACCTCACCCGCAAGATCGACGTCGACGCCCAGGGCGAGATCCTCGCCCTGAAGACCACCATCAACCGGATGGTCGACCAGCTGTCCTCGTTCGCCTCCGAGGTCACCCGCGTCGCCCGCGAGGTCGGCTCGGAGGGCCAGCTCGGCGGCCAGGCCCGGGTCGAGGGCGTCGAGGGCACCTGGAAGCGGCTCACCGAGAGCGTCAACGAGCTGGCCGGCAACCTGACCACCCAGGTGCGCGCCATCGCCACCGTCACCAGCGGCGTGGCCCGCGGCGACCTGACCCGCTCGATCGCCGTCGAGGCGCAGGGCGAGCTGGCGGAGCTGAAGGACAACATCAACTCGATGGTGGCCAACCTCCGCGAGACCACCCAGGCCAACCAGGAGCAGGACTGGCTCAAGTCCAACCTGGCCCGCATCTCCCGGCTCATGCAGGGCCACCGCGACCTGTTCGAGGTGGCCAAGCTGACGATGAGCGAGCTGACGCCGCTCGTGTCCGCACGGTACGGCGCCTTCTACTCGGTCGATCCGGAGAACGAGCGCGAGCTGCTGCTGATCGGCGGCTACGGCGTCCGGCCCGACCGCGGGCCGCGGGCGAAGTTCGCCTTCGGCGAGGGCATCGTCGGCCAGGCCGCCGCCGAGGGCCGCCACATCGTCCTCGACGACGTGCCGCCGAAGTTCATCACCATCGACAGCGGCCTCAGCCAGTCGACGCCCGCGCAGATCGTGGTGCTGCCGATCCTGTTCGAGAACCGCGTGCTCGGCGTGCTGGAGCTGGCCTCCTTCAGCCCGTTCGGGGAGGTCCACCTCGACTTCCTGACGCAGCTGGTGGAGAACATCGGCGTCACCATGAACACGATCATCGCCAACTCCCGCACCGAGGACCTGCTGACCGAGTCCCAGCGCCTCACCCGCGAGCTGCAGGAACGCTCCGACGAGCTGCAGCGCCAGCAGGAGGAGCTGCGCCGGTCCAACGCCGAGCTCGAGGACAAGGCGGCGCTCCTGGCCAAGCAGAACCGCGCCATCGAGATCCAGAACTTCCAGATCGAGCAGGCCCGCCGCACCCTGGAGGAGCGCGCCGAGCAGCTCGCCGTCTCCTCGCGCTACAAGAACGAGTTCCTCGCGAACATGTCCCACGAGCTGCGCACGCCGCTCAACAGCCTGCTCGTGCTGGCCAAGCTGCTGACCGAGAACGCCGAGGGCAACCTGACCCCGCAGCAGGTCGAGTTCGCCCGCACCATCCACGGGGCCGGGTCGGCGCTGCTCCAGCTCATCAACGACATGCTCGACCTGTCCAAGGTCGAGGCCGGCCGGATGGACATCCACCCGACCCAGGTGTCGCTGCCCAAGACGATCGACCTGCTGGAGGCGGCGTTCGGGCCGCTGGCGGCCGACAAGGGGCTGGAGTTCAGCGTCGAGGTCGACCCCGACCTGCCGCAGGAGCTGCGCGCCGACGAGCAGCGGCTCCAGCAGGTGCTGCGCAACCTGCTGTCCAACGCGGTCAAGTTCACTCCCAAGGGCGAGGTGAAGCTGCGGGTCGTCCCGGCCTCACCGGACGTCGACTTCGACGACGACTCGCTGCACATCGCGCACGACCTGCTCGCCTTCCAGGTGATCGACACCGGCATCGGCATAGCGCCCGACAAGCGCGACGTCATCTTCGAGGCGTTCCGTCAGGCCGACGGCACCACCAGCCGCAAGTACGGCGGCACCGGTCTGGGCCTGTCGATCTGCCGCTCGATCGCGCGCCTGCTCGGCGGCGAGATCCACGTCGACAGCGAGCTGGGCAAGGGCAGCACGTTCACCCTCTACCTGCCGGCCACCTACATCGGCCCGCTGGCCGTCAGCGCCGCCGAGGGGCCGCGCAGCAGCGGGCAGCAGGTCGTGACCGCCTCCGTCGAGGAGCCGGCCACGATCCCCGAGGCGCCCGGCCTGCCGCTCGACCTGCCGCTGCCCGAGCTGGTCGAGGCGCCCGTCGAGACCAGCCAGTGGCAGGGCGACGACCCGCTCAGCGGCGCCAAGATCCTCATCGTCGACGACGACATCCGCAACGTCTTCGCGCTGACCAGCGTGCTGGAGCGACACGGCTCCACGGTCGTCTACGCTGAGAACGGCCGCGAGGGGATCGAACAGCTCGAACGGAACGAGGACGTCGCGCTCGTGCTGATGGACATCATGATGCCGGAGATGGACGGCTGGGCGACGACCTCCGCCATCCGGCGCATGCCCCAGTTCGCCGACCTGCCGATCATCGCGCTGACGGCCAAGGTCATGCGCGGCGACCGGGAGAAGAGCATCGCCTCCGGCGCCTCCGACTACGTGCCCAAGCCCGTCGACGTCGACCGCCTGCTGGAGCGGCTGCGCGGGTGGCTCAGCCGGGGCCGGGCCGCCGACTCTCCGGCCGAAGGGGCGTGACGATGCCAGACCGGGCCAAGATCCTGCTGGTCGACGACCGGGAGGAGAACCTCATCGCGCTGGAGGCGATCCTCAGCTCGCTCGACCTGGTGCCGGTGCGCGCCAGGTCGGGTGAGGAGGCGCTGAAGGCGCTGCTCAACACCGAGTTCGCGCTGATCCTGCTGGACGTGCGGATGCCCGGCATGGACGGCTTCGAGACGGCCGCCCACATCAAGCGCCGCGAGCGCACCAGAAACATCCCGATCATCTTCCTGACGGTCGTCGACAGCGCCCCCGACTACGCCTTCCGCGGCTACGCGGCGGGCGCCGTCGACTACCTCACCAAGCCCTTCGACCCGTGGGTGCTGCGGGCCAAGGTGTCGGTGTTCGCCGAGCTCTACAACATGAACAAGCGCCTGGCCGAGCAGGCGGCGCTGCTGCGCGAGCGGCTCGGCCACGAGCTGCCGCCGGGAGCCGGCGACCAGGCGTCGGTCCTGCCGGAGCTGTCCCGCCGCCTGCTGGCGGTCGAGGAGGAGCTGTCCCGCGTGCGTGAGCTCGCCCAGCAGTCAGACGCCTCCGCGCTGCGGGCCCCCCTCACCGACCTCACGGACCGCGTCACCCGGCTGCGCGCCGGCTTCGACGCCCTGACCTGACCGGTCAGCTGCGGGCGCGCTCCAGCGCGTCCCAGAACCCCCTGCGCAGGGCGTGACGGACCTCGTCGTGCAGCAGGAAGTCGATCGGCAGCGACGATCCCTGCAGCAGCCTGGCCTCCAGGTCGGACGGCATCCGGGGCTTGCGCGCCAGCACCGCCTCCAGCCAGAGGGCGGGCGCGTCGCGGGCCACGGACTCGCCGAAGTCGTGGCCCTCGCGGTGGGCCGCCTTGACCGCGTCGGCCAGCGTCGTGGCTCCCGAGGAGGACGAGGCCGGCTGCTGGGTCACCGGCGCCGGCTGCGGCCCCGTGTAGGGGCCGAGCTGCTGATAGGTGCCCGCGCTCGACGGCGAGGAGAACTGCCCGGTGGTCGGCGACTGCTGCGGCAGCTGCCCGGTCGCCGGCGCGGCCGGCTGCTGCGGCACGGGCGGGTCGGCGGGGAAGGTGTACGAGGGCAGCGACGGAGGCTGCGACTGGGCCCGGCTCGGCGGGGGACTCGCCGGCTGGGGCTGGCTCGCGGAGGAGTGCGGGGCGGCGTGGCTGCCGGTGCTGGCCGGGGCCGGCGGCAGCGAGCCGGTCGAGGAGGCCGGGGGCAGCGACGACTGCGCGGGCGCGGCGGGCAGCGAGTGTGAGCCGTGGCCGTTGCTCATGGGCTGGTGACCGTTGACGGCCTCCGACGACCCGGTCACCAGCGTCACGTACGGCCGCAGATGACCGGCGCCCAGCTCGATGAGGTCGTCGCACTCCTGGCGCAGGGAGCGCGAGGCGGCCCAGCTCCCGTCGGCGGCGATGTGGACCACGGTCAGCCGGACGCCGAGGTCCTGCGCGTCGCAGACGACCTGGGTGAGGTCCTCGTCGCCGCTCACCACGACCGCGTCGCAGATGGCGTTGTTGCGCGCCAGCGTCATCAGGTCGCGGTGGACCTGCGCGTCGACGCCCTCACGGCGGCCGGGCCTGATGCGGGACAGGCGGAGCTTGAGACCGGGGATGTCGGCCAGCACGTCGTGCTCGGAGGTGCGGCGCCCCTCGATCGTGGCCTCGTACCAGTAACAGCGCAGCAGCGGCAGGCCGGTGCGCTCGCGGGACAGGCTGGACATCAGCTGCAACAGCCCGGGATAGTCCCACGACACCGACTCGCGATGGCGGGTGCCATGCACGGCCATCGCGCCGTCCGCCAGCAGATAGCCGGCGTCGACGAACAGCGCGCAGCGATCCACTGACACCGCCCCTTTCGTGGTGGTCCGACGTGCTGGCTCTGCACCGTCAGAGCCGGACTCGGCGGCCCTGTCCCAGGGTAATGAAAGCGGGTGATCGCGCGAGGGTGAATCCCGACGATTCGCCCCTCGACCGGCGTTAAGCCAGACCCGTTAGGCGAACCGTACCAGTTTGTCCTGGTCACCGTCACGGTCGCGCACGAACGCTCACCGCAACGACCCCGAACAGCACCACGCCCTCCTTCCCCATGATCGTCAAGCTGGGACGGTGCCCGAGGGCGTGGCTCACCGTGTCGACATCGACACCGAACGTCGTGCCGACCGAGGCGTTGCCCGCATCGCGGTCGCGGGCCTCCGGCATGACCCGGCCGTTGCCCGGCGACACCCGGTCGCCGCGCAGGCCGGCGTCGCCTGCCCAGGCGACCAGTTCCACCCGGGCGGGGGCGCCGGCGGGCTCCAGTCCGCCGAGCGGCAGCCGCAGCGCCGGGTTGTCGCCGCCGACGATCCGGGTGTCGTCGAGGACGACCGCGTTGCCGTACGGGGCGGCCGGGTCGGTGGTGACGACCACGAGGCTCCAGCCGGCGTGACCCCGCGTGCCCATCGGCGGGTCCGCCGCCCACCACTCGCCGTTCTTGGCTGCGCTCGCCGCCAGCCCTGTGACGTCGGCGTACGCCTGGTAGGCGGGGCCGTGGGGCAGTTTCTGCCAGGCGACCCGGCTGGGCCGTACGGTCACGTAGCGGCCCCGGCCGGGCGGCTTCAGCTTGATCGGCCCTGCGCCCTCGGCGGTGGCCGACCAATAGAGCCCCGCCCAGAGGATCCGGCCGCCCAGGGGCAGGTCGAGCCGGGCGGCGCTGGAAGCTTTCGTTTTCCGGGACCTGTCGAGGTCGAGCGGCTCCAGGTCGCCGTCGCGGTGCTCACCCCCGGGCCGCTCCGCGCACCCCTGACGCTTGTCCGGGCACGTCAGCAACCCGTTCCCCACCGCCCTGACCGTCACCTTCCCGTCGGCGGCGAACCTGGCCGGCGCTCCCCCTTCCCACACCCCCACCGGCGCCCGCGCGCTCAGCCTGAGCGCGCCCGCCTCCACCCGCAGCCTGGGCCCCTCCCCCTCCGGAGCGTCCCGCGCCACCCGCACCCGCAGGAACACCGACGCGACCTTCCCCGCCGCCAACGGCGCCCTGGCACACCGCACCCCACCTCTGACGGCCCGGCACGCCCACCCACCGGCCCGCCCTTCCCTGACATCCCCCACCCACTGAACCGCTGCCCGGCCGTGGGTCTCCGCTTTGTCCCCCCACTGGACCGTCGCCCGGTCCTCGGTCTTCGCTTTGCCCACCACCCACTGGACCGCCGCCCGGTCCCCGAGCTCCGCCTTGTCCCCCCACTGAACCGCCGCCCGGTCCTGGGTCTCCGCCTCGTCCACCACCCACTGAACGGCTGCCCGGTCTTCGGTCTTCGCTTTGTCCACCTTCCACTGGACCGCTGCCCGGCCCTGGGTCTCCGCCTTGTCCCCCCACTGGACCGTCGCCCGGTCCTCGGTCTTCGCTTTGCCCACCACCCACTGGACCGCCGCCCGGTCCCCGAGCTCCGCCTTGTCCCCCCACTGAACCGCCGCCTGGTCCCCAGCCCCGGTGGCACTCCCCCACAGCCGTCCCAGCGAACCGGCCCTCTCCTGTGAAGGCTCGCGCGGGGCAGCGGGTGGTAGGACGCCTCCGCCCACGTCGGTGCCCGCACGATCCGCGGCGCCCTCCTGCGCACGCACGAGTCCGCTCGCTGCCTCACCTTCGTGCCAGCTCATGGCAGCAGGTAGAAGAACACCTCCGCCTAGGTTGGTGACCTCACGGTTCACGGCAGAGCTTTCCTGCACCTGGCTCGCATATCCATCCGCCAGAGAACTTGCTGAACGCCCGCGCATTACGGCGAGTGGGAGAACAGTCCCGCCTCTACCTGCGCTTACGTCCACGCCCCCACCCGCCTCGGCCGTGCCCTCCTGCGCCCTCACGGATCCACCCGCCGGAGAACCGGCCGTCTCCGGTGGAAGTTCGTGCAGTGCGGCGGGGAGGAGAACACCCCAGCCCACTGCGCCCAGGTCGGCGGCTACCCCGCGCGTATGCATAGGGATGGCGTTTCCTGGGGTGAGCGTGCCGTCATCACGGGGCGATACCTCGGAGGTGTCCCATCCTTCGGTGGCCGTGTCTGTCGCGCTCTGAGGGAGCCGGGAGGCGGCATGCCTTTCCGCCGCCACCCACTGGACCGCGCCGGGCTTTCCCGGGACGGTCCATGGGGTTTCCGCGATCGGGCTCGTCTGGGGGACGAGGGTGACGCCCGGAGGCAGCTCGATGGCGGCGTAGATGTCCCGGGTCGGCGCATTGCCGATGTTGCGGACGCGCATGGCCACGATGCCGTCCTCGCCCCGTACCAGGGAGCCCATCGCCGCTACGGAGGCGCGCAGGCGGGCCGTCCTGCGCTCACTGGACGCCCCCACCCGCTCGCGCTCCGGACGGCTGGCGCGTTCCCCTCCAGCCTCGTCCGAGGAGGACCGGGCGCGGTCCCTCCTCGGCTCACCGGACGAGGAGCCATCGCGATCCCGACCGGACGAGGAACCACCGCGATCCCTTCTGGCCTCACCAGGCGAGGAGCCGGCACGCTCCCGATCAGGCGTGCGTGACGAGGACCCGGCGCGATCCCTTCTCGGGTCACGGGACGAGGAACCACCGCGATCCCGGTCAGGCATGCGTGACGAGGAACCAACGCGGTCCTCTCCCGGGTCACCGGACGAGGAACCGGCACGCCCTCGATCAGGCCCACCGGGTGAGAAACCACCGCGCTCCCTTCTCCGGTCGGACGAGGAATCACCGCGATCCCGGTCAGGCTTGCCGGACGAGGAACCGGCACGCTCCCGAGCAGGTCGGCCGGGTGCGGAACCGTCGCGGTCGGCGCTGGCCCCGCTGGACGAGGAACCCGCGTGCTCTCGGTCAGGCGGGCCCGTACGGTCGCGGCTCGCCTCGCCGGGGGAGGCACCGGTGCGGTCCCCGCTGGCATGGTCGGGCGGGGAGCCTGTGTGGTTCCCGTCGGGGTCGTGGGGTGGGACGAGGGCGGGTGGGCGGCCCGAGGGGACGCCTGCGCGGGACGGGCCGTGCGGGCCCATCGCTGACGGCCGGTCAGCGGTGCCTGCCTCGCCGTGCAAGCCCGAGGCCTTGGAGTCCGACGGCGAGGCGGCGGCTGGGGTCCCCGAGCCTTGCGTGCTCGTGTCCTGGGGGGCCGCGTCCGACGGGCCGGCGGACTTCGAGCCTTGGGAACCCGTACCGCTGGAGGACCGCGCTTGCGCACCAGAGCCGTTCGCGTCGGAGCCGCCTGGGCCGGATCCGTCTTCACCCGAGCCATCCGAGCCTGGGCCGTCCGCGCCTGACCTGTCGCCGCCGGAGCCGTCTGAGCCCGAGCCACCCCCAGTGGAGCCGTCCGAACCCGAACCGCCCGTACCGCCCGCACCCGTATGGGAGAGGTTCTCGCCGTACGGGCCGACGTGGTCGTACTGGTCGGCGGCGGAGCGGGGGTGGGTGCCGGGGCGGGCTCCCACGTCCTGGCCCGACACCACGGCGAAGGCCGCCGCCACCGCCATCACCGTGGCCGCCCCGCCCGCCACCGCGACGTGCGTCCGCCGCATCCGGCCCAGCGTCCGCCGGGGAGCGGGGGCGGGCCGGGACAGAGCCTCCAGATAGCCGGCGGCCACGTCGCCCAGCACCAGGGGCCCGATCACCGTGCGCAGCCCCCGGTTGACGTCGGTGAGCTCCCGCAGGACGGTGTGGCAGTTGGGGCAGTCGCGCACGTGCTCGTCGACCGACCGCGAGTCGCGCCGGGTCAGCCCGCCGCGCACGTACGCGCCCAGCTTGCCGATCACCGCCTTGCACTCGGGCGGCGGCGACCCTGTCAGGTAGAGCTGCAGGTACGCCTGCCGCAGCCCCTCACGAGCCCGGTAGGCCAGCGCGGAGACCCCGTTGGCCGACAGCCCGAGCAGCGGCGCCACGTCGGCGGACCGGGCGTTCTCCACCTCGGTGTGCCACAGCACCGCCCGCCACCGCTCCGCCAGCGACAGGTAGGCCTGGGCGATCAGCGACCCCTCCAGGCGGGCCGACGCCGGGTCGGCGGGCATGGCGGTGTCGGACAGCTCGATCTCGCCCGTCACGCGGGTGCGGTCGTGGACGGTGCGCCGGACCACGATCAGCAGGTAGGTGCGGAATGCCGATGCCGGCCCGCCGCCACGGCCCACGTGGTCGAGCACCCTGGTGAACGACTCGGCGACGACGTCCTCGACCTCCGCCTCGCCGTACACGAGCTGCCCGGCCAGGGCGCGCGCGGCGGCCACGTGACGCTCGTAGAGCTGCCCGTACGCGGTGGCATCACCCCCTCTGACGGCATGCAGCAGGTATGCGTCGCTCTGCGGTGTTTCCACACTCATGGTGACCTCGCGGTTACGAACCGTTGCCCGTGCAGTCATTCCGCACTCACGCCCATGGCTAAACCGAGCGCGTCTCTTTGCCGTCGAGGACCGGCTCTAAGCTGAACCCATGAGCGACCGTGACAGACTGCTGGCCGAGATCGAGAAGAAGGCCGTCGTGCACGGCCGGGTGGTGCTCTCCTCAGGGCAGGAGGCCGACTTCTACCTCGACCTGCGCCGCATCACGCTCGACGCCGCGGCGGCCCCGCTGGTCGGCGGCGTGCTCCTCGACCTGACGGCCGACCTCGACTACGACGCGGTGGGCGGGCTCACGCTGGGCGCCGACCCGGTGGCGACGGCCATGCTGCACGCCGCGGCGGCGCGCGGGCGTTCGCTGGACGCGTTCGTGGTGCGCAAGGCGCAGAAGGCCCACGGGATGCAGCGCCGGATCGAGGGCCCCGAGGTGAAGGGCCGCCGGGTCCTCGTGGTCGAGGACACCTCGACGACCGGCTCGTCCCCGCTGACGGCGGTGGAGGCGCTGCGCGAGGAGGGCGCCGAGGTGGTCGCGGTGGCCACGATCGTCGACCGGGGCGCCGCGGCCAGGATGGCCGAGGAGGGCCTCGACTACCGTTCCGCCTTCACTCTGGCGGACCTCCGACTGTGAACGCCTCCCGCTCCCCCTGCTCGCCCCGCGGCCGGAGGGTGCCGTTCTCGGTGACGCGGACGGTGCCGGCGTCGGAGATCACCACGTCCAGCTCGGGCTCGAAGTAGCTGACCTCCTCGCCCTCGGTCATCTCTCGGTGCTGCAGCACGTCGCCGCCGGGGACCCGTACGGTGACGAGCGGGCAGGTGGCGGCCACGCACTCGATGCGCACGGTCGGCACCGGAGCGGTGACCGTGGGCGTGGCGGACGTCCGCTCGGGCGCGGCGTCCTCTGTGTCGAGCGAGTCGAACAACGCCCGCCCGCCGATGACCAGCAGCACCACGAGGGCCGCTGCCGCCAGGACGGCGAGCGCCAGTCGGGCGAGGCCCATCGGATCTGACCTGTGGCGTCCCACGCGCCGAGACTATCCAATGGTAAGACGGCTTTCCCGATGTGTTTCGAATGCCGACGGCCGACACCGAGACCGGGACGGTCAGCTTCTCGGCCGTGAACGACCGAGCTTGCGGCTCCTCACCGTCCATGGCTTCGACGGTTCAGCCGCTTCAGCAACCGCTTAGCCGATGTGGTCTGCTTGGCCTGCAGGCGGCGGCGCAGCCGCCCTCCCAAGCTGCCGTTTCCTCCCGGACGTGAACGCCCGCGGGGTTCCATGCCGGATTATGCTGAACAGCGCGAAGCCGTTACTTCTAGGGAGATGACTCATGCCCATCGCGACTCCTGAGGTCTATGCGGAGATGCTCGATCGAGCGAAGGCAGGCGGGTTCGCCTATCCGGCGATCAACGTGACCTCTTCCCAGACGCTGAACGCCGCTCTTCGCGGCTTCGCCGAAGCGGAGAGCGACGGCATCATCCAGGTGTCCACGGGCGGCGCCGAATACCTGTCCGGTCCGACGGTCAAGGACATGGTGACCGGTGCGACGGCGCTCGCCGAGTACGCCCGGGTGGTGGCCGCGAAGTATCCCGTCACGGTGGCGCTGCACACCGACCACTGCCCCAAGAACAAGCTCGACGGTTTCATGCGCCCGCTCGTCGACATCTCGCTGGAGCGGGTGTCGAAGGGTCTCGACCCGCTGTTCCAGTCCCACATGTGGGACGGCTCGGCCGTGCCGCTGGAGGAGAACCTGGAGATCGCCAAGGAGCTCCTCGACAAGTGCGCCCGCGCCCGGATCATCATGGAGATGGAGATCGGCGTCGTCGGCGGCGAGGAGGACGGCGTCGTCGGCGAGATGAACGAGAAGCTCTACACCACGACCGGTGACGCGCTGGCCACGGCGGAGGCCGTCGGCCTGGGCGAGCAGGGCCGCTACATGCTCGCCGCCACGTTCGGCAACGTCCACGGGGTCTACAAGCCGGGCCACGTCAAGCTGCGGCCGAGCGTGCTGAAGGAGATCCAGGAGGCGGTGGGCGGCAAGTTCGGCAAGGAGAAGCCGTTCGACCTGGTCTTCCACGGCGGCTCCGGCTCGGCGCTGGAGGAGATCCACGAGGCGATCTCGTACGGGGTCGTCAAGATGAACGTCGACACCGACACCCAGTACGCCTTCACCCGGCCGGTGGCCGACCACATGTTCCGCAACTACGACGGCGTGCTGAAGGTCGACGGCGACGTCGGCCAGAAGAAGACGTACGACCCGCGTTCGTGGGGCAAGTCGGCCGAGACGGGCATGGCCGCCCGCGTCACCGAGGCGTGCGAGCACCTCAAGAGCAGTGGGACGAAGCTCTCCTAGCCACGAAGACGGCCCGGCGGGTATGACTTGTCCTATGGATAACCTTCTCGCCGGGCCGCCCCCGACGCAGCTGCCGGACACGCCCGAGGCCAGGGAGGCCCTCGATTCCGGCGTCAAGGCCTCCGACGTGGCCGCCCGTTTCCCCGCCTACCCGGCGGCCTGGGCGGCGCTCGCGGAGGAGTACTTCGCCCAGGGCCACGCCGTCACCTCCTACGCCTTCGCCCGCACCGGCTACCACCGCGGGCTCGATCATCTGCGCCGCAGCGGGTGGAAGGGGCATGGGCCGATCCCATGGGAGCACGAGCCCAACCGCGGGTTCCTGCGCTGCCTGTACGCGCTGAGCCGGGCCGCCCAGGCGATCGGCGAGAAGGACGAGGCCGAACGGTGCCTGCAGTTCCTCAAGGACAGCAGCGAGAGCGGCTATGACGCGCTGACCAAGGGGTAGCTCTTGGGACGATAAGCCCCACTCGGGTAGTCTCTCCACGCAAGAGCCCCTGTCGCGCTTGCGCCAGGGGTTTCGTTTTGTGTTCGGGAGACTTCACCATGCCGGCTGCCGTTCTCGTGGGTGCCCAATGGGGCGATGAGGGCAAGGGCAAGGCCACCGACCTGCTCGGTGGCGACGTCGACTACGTCGTCCGTTATCAGGGTGGCAACAACGCGGGCCACACCGTGGTCATCGGCGACCAGAAATACGCGCTGCACCTGCTGCCCACGGGCATCCTGTCGCCACACGTGGTGCCGGTGATCGGCAACGGTGTCGTGATCGACCCAGGGGTGCTGCTGGGCGAGATCGACGGCCTGGCCAAGCGGGGCATCTCCGCCGAGCGGCTGCTCATCTCGGCCAACGCGCACCTGATCATGCCTCACCACAAGGCGCTCGACAAGGTGACCGAGCGCTACCTGGGCAAGGCCAAGATCGGTACGACCGGCCGCGGCATCGGCCCGGCCTACGGCGACAAGATCTACCGGGTCGGGGTGCGGGTGCAGGACCTGCTCGACCCCGGCATCCTGGCCAAGAAGATCGAGGTTGCGCTGGGCGAGAAGAACCAGGTGCTCACCAAGGTCTACAACCGGCGCGGCATCGAGGCCGACGCGGTCGTCGAGGAGTATCTCGGCTACGCCGAGCGGCTCAAGCCGCACATCGCCGATACCTCCCTGGTGCTGAGCAAGGCGCTGGACGAGGACAAGTTCGTGCTGCTGGAGGGCGGTCAGGGCACGCTCCTCGACATCGACCACGGCACCTACCCGTTCGTCACCTCCTCCTCGCCCACCTCGGGCGGCGCCTGCGCCGGCGCGGGCATCCCGCCGAACCGGCTCACGAAGGTGATCGGCATCCTCAAGGCCTACACCACCCGTGTCGGCTCCGGTCCGTTCCCGACGGAGCTGGAGGACGAGATGGGCGAGTGGCTGCGCCGGACGGGCGGCGAGTACGGCGTCACGACCGGCAGGAACCGGCGCTGTGGCTGGTTCGACGCGGTGATCGCCCGCTACGCCACCCGGATCAACGGCGTCACGGACTTCTTCCTCACCAAGCTGGACGTGCTGTCCGGCCTGGAGCGGATCCCGGTGTGCGTGGCGTACGACGTCGACGGGACGCGGCACGACGAGATCCCGATGACGCAGACGGAGTTCCACCACGCCAAGCCGATCTACGAGGAGCTGCCGGGCTGGCAGGAGGACATCACGGGCGCCAAGACGTTCGAGGACCTGCCGCCGAACGCCCAGGCGTACGTGCGCGCGCTGGAGGAGATGAGCGGCGCGCCCATCTCCGCGATCGGCGTGGGCCCGGGCCGCGACCAGACCCTGGTGATCCGTTCCCTGGTCTGACCAGCGGTCAGCCGGTGAAGACCGCCGCCGTCATGGGTGAGCGGAGCCGCCAGCCGAGGCTCTCGTAGAGCTTCCTGCCCTCCGGGGTGGCCACCAGGACACCTGTGGTGGCGCCCCGGGAGACGGCGGTGGCGGCGAGCGTCTTCATGACGACGACGCCCAGGCCGCGGCGGCGGTGGTTCTCGGCGGTCTCGACCCGGTCCACCACGGCGGCCCAGCCGGCCGTGGCGAGCTGGCCGCGGGCCGCTATCTCGCCCGCGTCGGTCAGCAGGCGGGCGACGGTGACGCCGGCCCGGGTGGTCACGGCCAGCGTGTAGCCGGGCGGCGCCGCCGCGTGCTCGCGGGTGAGCGTGCCGGTCATCAGATACTCGGGCGGGTCGATGGCCCAGCCCGGAGGCAGCCAGGGGGCGATCAGCTCGGCCGGGGCGCAGAGCTTCAGCCAGGTGCCTGGCACCTTGATCGCGGACGTCAGCCGCTGGATGAGGGCGGGCGTCGGGTCGGGGACGACGTGGCGGGCGACGTGGCCGGGCAGGCCGGTGTCCACCCGCAGCCCCCAGGGCTCGGTCACGGGCGGCGGGGTGCCGCGCGAGACCGTCCACCCGTCCACCCAGGCCCGTACGGTGTCGAGCCGGGTGGATTCGAGAGCCTTGGTCATAGTTGCTCAGCTTATTGCAATATTGTTGTATTTTTTGCCAAAAAACTGGGTGCACAGTGGGGTAACGCCTGCTTAACCTCCTCCCATGGACATCCGTCGCGTCACCCGGTCCGAGGCCGTCGAGGAGGCCGGTCACCTCTTCGACGCGGCTCCCCAGAGGTTCGCGGACGAGGGCTGCCATCTCCTCGTCGCCTACGTGGACGGGTTCCCCGCGGGGATGGTGACCGGGGTGGAGATGACGCACCCCGGCAAGGGCACCGAGATGTTCCTGTACGAGCTCTCCGTGGACGACCGCTTCCGCGGCCGCGGCATCGGCCGGTCACTGGTCACCGCGCTCGCCCGGCTGGCCCGCGAGCGGGGCTGCCAGGGGCTGTGGACGGCCACCGGCGAGGACGACAGACCGGCCGATGACGAGGACCAGGCCGTCCACACCTGGGAATTCGGCCGGCCGTAGCTCCGGTCGGGCGTGGCACTGCCTGAACACGGCCCGCGCCAGATAGGGTCCCGGTGTGCGCGTTGAGATACATGGTCATCGGGGGGCGAGGGGCCTCTGGCCCGAGAACACGCTGCCCGGAATGAGCCGGACGATGGAGCTCGGGGTGCACGCTCTGGAGCTCGACGTCGCGCTCACCGCCGATCGCCGGCTCGTGCTCACGCACGACCTGACGGTCTCCGCCGTCACGAGCGCCGACACGCGACCGGTCACGCCGGACGACCCGGCTTTCCCGTACGTCGGAAAACCGATCAACTCGCTCACCCTCGCGCAGCTCCGCACCCTCGACGTGGGGGTGCGCTTCCCGCGCCATCCGCAGGACCCGTTCGCGCTGACCCAGGTGGCGATGCCCGAGACCCGCATGCCCACGCTCGGGGCCGTGCTCGGGCTGGTCAACGCCTACCAGGCGGCGGGCGTACGGCTGCACATCGAGCTGAAGTCCGACCCGACGCGGCCCGCGCTGTCGGCCGCCCCCGAGGAGTTCGCCGAGCTGGTGCTCGACGAGCTCGACCGGCACGGCAGGCTGCACAACGCGGCGATCCTGAGCTTCGACTGGCGGATCATCTCGCGGGTGGCCGAGCTGGCGCCCGACGTCCGGCGCTTCGCGCTGGTCGAGCTCGACACCCTCGGCTGGAACGGCCCGCTCGGCGACGACGTCCCCGCCGCCGCCCGCGCCGCCGGCGCCACCACGCTCTCGCCCGAGCACGTGATGGTCGACGAGCGGCTCATGGCCCAGGCCGCCGCGGCGGGGCTCGACGTCGCCGTCTGGACCGTCAACGACACCGCGCTCGGCGCCCGCATGCTCGACCTCGGCGTCTCCGGGATCGTCACCGACTATCCCGACCGGATGCGCGAGCTGTGGCGGGAGCGCGGGCTTGAGCTGCCCGAGCCGGTCGGGCCGCTCAAGCCGGTCGGCGTCTGACTAGAGCCAGCCGTTGCGGCGGAAGCCGCGGTGCAGCAGCACGCACACCGTGACCATCACGGCCAGCACCGCGGGATAGCCCCACACCTGGCGGGTCTCGGGCATGAAGTCGAAGTTCATGCCGTAGATCCCGGCGATCATCGTCGGCACCGCCAGGATGGCCACCCAGGACGAGATCTTGCGCATGTCCTCGTTGGCCAGCGCGTTCGAGCGGGCCAGCGCGGCCTGCAGGATCGAGCTGCACAGCTCGTTGGACGACTCCACCTGCTCGCACACCCGCGCCAGGTGGTCGCCGACGTCGCGGAAGTATTCGCGCATGTCGGAGGGGATCACCCGGCGCTGCGGCAGCGCGGCCAGCGGCGCCTGCAGCGGGGTGACCGCCCGCTTCAGGTCGAGCATCTCGCGCTTGAGCTGGTAGATCCGGTTGATGTCGCGGGAGCTGACGTCGGCGAACACCGTGGCCTCGACGTCCTCCAGCTCCAGCTGCATGAGGTCGGCGACCTGGAGGTAGCGGTCGACGACGTGGTCGGCGATCGCGTGCAGCACCCCGGCGGGGCCGCGGGCCAGCAGGTCGGGACCGTCCTCGATGCGCTCGCGCACCTCCGTCAGCGGGCAGTGCTCGCCGTGGCGCACGGTGACCACGAAGTCGGGGCCCAGGAAGATCATGATCTCGCCGGTGGCGATGATCTCACCGGCGGGCTCGGCGCTGTCGAGGTACGCGATCGTCTTCAGCACCATGAACATCGAGTCGCCGTAGCGCTCGACCTTGGGGCGCTGGTGCGCCTTGACGGCGTCCTCGACGGCGAGCGGATGCAGCCCGAAGACCTCGGCCAGCCACTCGACCTCCGGCGCCGCCGGCTCGTGCAGGCCCACCCAGACGAACGCCTTGGCGCCCTCGGTGATCCTGTTGTGCCGGCGGACCAGCTCCAATGACTCGACGATGCCCGCGGCCCGGGTCTTCTCGCCCTCGATGTACGCGGCGTACTCCACGATGGAGTCGACAGGTGGCACGCACGCCTCGGTCACGGTCTGGAGGCGCTGACGCGGCTGGTGCCGCTGAACGGGGTGACGGTTGATGCGACGGAAAAGCGTGGACGAGCGCATGGCAGTCCCTTTCCGCCCGACCTGGCACGCTCCACGCGCGTGATGCGACATCACCTCTTAAAAACGGGAATGCGTGGAGGCACGATCAGGCTGCCGGATTGGAGTGGTCGGGGGTATTCGAGATGTACGTGAACGAGCACGTACTGCTGGGATCACCAGGATTCATCCCGGACCACCTCCAATCACACGAGAAGCCATAAAGCCGCCCCAATTTACCACGGGGCGGGGAACGCACCTGACTGTACTAGCCTGACGGCCGCCGGATCCGGTAGAAGCTGCCGAAGAAGCCGGGACCCTTCTGGCATGTCCCGGCAGCTTGCTTCTGCCCCCGCCGCGCCCTTCCAATCCAGCCCCCGAGGGGCTGAGGGGGGCGCGGGGCGCCGGGGCTGCGAGAATGGGCGGGTGCGCGTACTCGTTATTGGTTCCGGAGGGCGGGAGCACGCCCTCTGCCGTTCGCTCAGGCTGGATCCGCAGGTCACCGAGGTGCACTGCGCGCCCGGCAACCCGGGCATCGGGCAGGTCGCCGAGCTGCACGCCGTCGATCCCGTCGACCCGGAGGCGGTCGCCGGGCTGGCGAAGCGGCTGGGCGTGGATCTGGTGGTCGTGGGCCCGGAGGCGCCGCTGGTCGCCGGGGTGGCCGACGCCGTGCGGGAGGCCGGCATCGCCTGCTTCGGCCCGTCCAGGCAGGCGGCGATGATCGAGGGCTCCAAGGCCTTCGCCAAGGAGGTCATGCTGGCCGCCGGGGTGCCGACGGCCGAGGCGCGGGTGTGCGACAGCCCCGACGAGGCCGCGGCGGCGTGCGCCGAGTTCGGGGCCCCGTACGTGGTCAAGGACGACGGCCTGGCCGCCGGCAAGGGCGTCGTGGTCACCGGCGACCTGGAGGAGGCGCTGCGCCACGGGCGGGCGTGCGGACGGGTGGTGATCGAGGAGTTCCTCGACGGGCCCGAGGTGTCGCTCTTCGCGCTCTGCGACGGGAGCACGGCGGTGCCGTTCCAGCCGGCCCAGGACTTCAAGCGCGCCTACGACGGCGACGCGGGCCCCAACACGGGCGGCATGGGCGCCTACACGCCGCTGCCGTGGCTCCCCGAAGGGCTCACCGAGCAGGTGATGCGCGAGGTCGTGCACCCGACGATCGCGGAGCTGGGCCGGCGCGGGCTGCCCTACCAGGGGGTGCTCTACGTGGGGCTGGCGCTGACCGCCAAGGGCCCGAAGGTGGTGGAGTTCAACGCCCGGTTCGGCGACCCGGAGACTCAGGTCCTGCTCGACCGGCTGGAGACGCCGCTGGGCGGGCTGCTGATGGCGTGCGCGACCGGCGAGCTGGGGCTCGACCCGGTGTTCAGTCCGGGCGCGGCGGTGACCGTGGTGCTCGCGGCCGAGGGCTATCCGGCCGCCCCGGTCAAGGGCGACGCGATCACCGGGCTGGAGCCGACGGACGACGCGTACGTGATCCACGCCGGCACGGCGCTGAAGGACGGCGAGCTGGTCTCGGCGGGCGGCCGGGTGCTCAACGTCGTCGGCACGGGCCCCGACCAGGAGACCGCCCGCCGCAACGCCTACGAGCTGGTCGAGCGGATCCGCATGCGCGGCGCCCACTACCGGACGGACATCGCCGGATGAGACACCTCCACTCCGGCAAGGTCCGCGACCTCTACGAGACCGGCGAGGGGACGCTGCTGATGGTCGCCTCCGACCGGATCTCGGCCTTCGACCACGTGCTGGAGTCCGAGATCCCCGGCAAGGGCGCCATCCTCACCCAGCTGTCGCTGTGGTGGTTCGACCAGTTGCGTGACGTGGTGCCCAACCATGTGGTGTCCGCGGGGCCCGACACGCGCAGCGTGCTGGTGAAGCCGCTCAAGATGGTGCAGATCGAGTGCGTGGCCAGGGGCTACCTGACGGGTGGCGGGCTGGGCGAATACCGCGCCACCGGCGCGGTGTCGGGCATCCCGCTGCCGCCGGGCCTCGAAGACGGGTCGCGGCTGCCCGAGCCGATCTTCACGCCGTCCACGAAGGCGCCCGCGGGTCAGCACGACGAGCCGATCCCGTACGAGCGGGTGGTCGCGGAGGTGGGCGAGGAGACCGCGGCGGAGCTGCGCCGCATCACGCTCGCGGTCTACGCGCGGGGGGCGGAGATCGCCCGCGAGCGCGGCATCATCGTCGCCGACACCAAGATCGAGCTGGGCTACGACGCCGACGGCGTGCTGACGCTGGGCGACGAGGTGCTGACGCCCGACTCGTCGCGGTTCTGGCCGGCCGACCAATGGGAGCCGGGCCGGTCGCAACCGTCCTATGACAAGCAATATGTCCGCGATTGGCTTACTTCGCCGGAATCGGGATGGGACAAAGATTCCGGAACTCCACCACCGCGGCTGCCCGATGTCGTGGTCGAACGCACCCGCGATCGATACCGAGAAGCGTATGAGCGCATCACCGGGGTTGCCTTTACAGGATGATTCGGCCGGGTCAAGTGGTGTTACCGGCTACTGTTGGCCGGGCCTAGCCTCACGCTGAACTCTCAAGGAGCCGCCCGAATGGTCCGTTACCGCGTGCGCGGTGGCAACCCCCTGCGTGGAACCGCTTTCATCCAGGGCGCCAAGAACGCCGTGCTGCCGATGATCGGTGCGGCTCTGCTCACGGCCGAAGGCCGCACCGTCCTGCGCAACGTACCGATCATCGAGGACGTGCGCCGCGCCGTCGAGCTGGCCGAGGCCGTGGGCGCGTACGTCGAGCTGCACGAGTCCGAGCGCACGCTCGTCATCGACGCCTCCCGGCTGACCAGCCCGGTGCTGCCCGCCGAGATCGCCCGCCGGTTCCGCGGCTCGGTGCTCTTCACCCCCGCCCTGCTCCACCGGCTGGGCGAGGCGATCGTGGAAGGCGTCGGCGGCTGCAACCTCGGCAGCCGCAACCTCGACTTCCACTACCTGGGTTACAAGCGCCTGGGCGCGGTGGTCGACGAGGGCGAGACGGTGATCCACGTCAAGGCGTCCGGGCTGACCGGCGCCACGCTCTACCTCGACACCCCCTCCCATACCGGCACCGAGAACCTCATCATGGCCGCCGCCCTGGCCAAGGGCACCACGGTCATCGAGAACGCGGCGCTGGAGCCCGAGGTCCTCGACGTGATCGACATGCTCACCAAGATGGGCGCGCGGATCAGCGGCGGCGGCACCGGCTTCATCACCGTCGAGGGCGTCGAGGAGCTGCACGCCGTCGAGCACACGGTGATGCCCGACCGGCTCGACGCGGGCGTGTTCGCCATGGCCGCGGCCATCACGCAGGGCGAGGTGAGCCTCGTCGGCACCGGCCTCGACCTGGGGGTGGTGCGCTACAAGCTGGAGCAGATGGGCGTCGACTTCGCCCGCCAGGGCGCGGTGCTGCAGGTGCGGTGCGACGGGCCGCTGCGGCCGATCAACATCATCACCGACACCTATCCCGGCTTCGCCACCGACCTCCAGTCGCCGATGATGACGGTGGCCGCGCTGGCCGGCGGCACCAGCTACATCCACGAGCGCATCTTCGACGGCCGCTTCGCGCTGGCGGGCGAGCTCAACAAGATGGGCGCCAACGTGGAGGTCGACGGCAGCCGGGCGATCGTGCGCGGCGCGACCCCGCTCACCGGAGCCGGCGTAACCGCTCACGATCTGCGTTCGGGTATAGCGCTGGTGCTCGCCGGACTGGCCGCCAATGGCGAGACCGTCATCGACTCCGGATACCTCATCGATCGCGGTCACGCACATCTCGCGCCCCGAATGCGAGCTCTCGGCGCGGACATTACACGAGAGATTTCTGAGCGTTGATAACGGCTGGAAAAACCCCGTTGAGCTGCTGATACATCTTCTCGGGCGGTCAACCAGAACGTCTTTCCGGAAAAGTCGGGCGTGACATTACGGCCCCCGCGAGCGATCGTTCCAAAAGAGAGCACTGCAACGGATCGCAGGATGGGACGAACATTGGTCGAGAGGGCGGAAGAAACTTCCCGAGTGTCACGCCCGGGCGCTATGACACCGGATCTCACCATTGGCGTGGTCGGACCTCATGACCTGGTGGAGCGGGTCATGTTGATGGGTCACGCCGCAGCGCCGCTTCCCTGCCGCCTGGTGGCCGCCGCCTATCGCGACGAGCAGGAAGCGCCCGACAAGGTGACACGGCTCGGTCCCGGCGTCGACGCCTGTCTGTTCGCCAGCCCGGTGCCCTACGACCTGGCAAGGCGTTCCGGCGTGCTGACGATGCCCGCCACGTACGTGCAGGTCGGCGGGGCGGCGTTGATCGCGGCACTGGCGAAGGCGGCGCTGGACACGCGGGTCGACCCGCAGCGGGTGAGCGTCGACGTGGTCAGCCGGGCCGATGTCGAGGAGGCGTACACCGACCTCGGCATCCCGGCGGCGGACGTGCACAGCCGCGACGAGCCGGGCGCCACCGGCACGATCGCCGCCTTCCACGAGCGGCTGTCCCGCCAGGGCACGACCACGGGGGCGCTGACGTGCCTTCCCGCCGTGGCCGAACGCCTGCAGGCGGCGGGGGTGCCGGTCATCAGGATCAGGCCGACGTCGGCGGCCATCCGCACGGCGCTGCACACCGCGGCGCTGCTCGGCGCGCACCACCGGCTGGAGGAGTCACAGCTCACGGTCGTGCTGGTGGAGGTGCCGACGCTGCGTGAGCCGGTGCGCCGGGCGGCGCCCCGCTACTGGCGCGACGAGCTGCGGCTGTCGCTGCACCGGCTGCTGGTCCAGGAGGCCAACCGGATCAACGCCACCGTCTGGCCGATCGACGACCACAGCTATCTGGTGACCGCCACCAGAGGATCGGTCGCGACGGCCACCGACGGGTTCAGGGTGCTGCCGTTCGCCGCCAGGATCCGCGACGAGCTGGGGCTGGCGGTCGAGGTGGGTGTGGGCATGGGTCGCACCACCCACGACGCCGAGTCGCACGCACGGGCCGCGCTGGCGCGCACGCAGGCGGGCAAGCAGGCGCAGGGGTTCGCGGTCGACCGGGAGGGCCGGGCGCTCATCCCGGCCCCGCGGATGCCGCCGACCGGCGCGGCCGCGCTCAAGCCCAAGGGCGTGGAGGTGCTGTCGCGGCTGGCCGCCAAGCTGGAGGGCGGCGACACCGTGGTGGACGCGGAGGGCGCGGGCAAGATGCTGGGGGTGACGCCGCGTACGGCGCGGCGGCTGCTGCGCACGCTGGTTGACGAGGGACTCGCGTGGCCGTTGCCGCCCAACCGCACGCCGCAGCCGGGCCGGCCGCGCCAGCTCTACCGCCTCATCGTGGAGAAGCTGGGGCCCCGCTGACGTCCATGGGCCGGGCCCGCCGCCCTTCCTTCCCCCCTCCGGCGGCGGACCGGTTCATGGACTGTCTACTTCTGGTTGATTCGCGGTTGGGGCGTGGAGAGACGGGTATGAATTTCGTCGCCCCCGATCGATGGGATTCGGACGGGGGCGCCAACCGTTCTGGGGGCGCCCCGCCGACCACCACCCGTCCGGGCCGAAGCCCGGGGGTTCCCACATCTCAACGTCTGATACCCGCATGCGCTCTGTCGGCGGCGAGGACTATCGTCATGAGTCATGACAGCTGACACACCTGACCGGCGGGTCTCGCTCGCCGTGTGGACGGCGCTGGGCATCGTCTACGTGGTCTGGGGTTCCACCTACCTCGGCATCGCCATCGTCATCGAGACGATGCCGCCCATGTTCAGCGGCGCCATCCGCTTCCTCTCCGCGGCGCTGCTGCTGGGCGCGTTCCTGGCCATCAGGAAGGGCCCCGCCGTCTTCCGGATGACGCGCCGCCAGTTCGGCAGCGCGGCGCTGGTCGGGCTCCTGCTGCTGACGGGCGGCAACGGCATGGTGGCCGTCGCCGAGCAGCACATCTCCAGCGGCCTCGCCGCCCTGCTCGTGGCGTCCGTGCCGCTCTGGCTGGTCGTGTTCAGGATCGCGGTACGCGACAGGCCGATGGTGCTCACGCTGGCCGGGGTGCTGGTCGGGTTCGCCGGGGTGGCGGCCGTGTCGCTCAGCGGCGGCGGGGCGAGCGGCAGCGCCACCGGGATCGCGGTCATCCTGCTCGCCTCCGCGTCCTGGTCCGTCGGCTCGTTCCTGTCGGGACGGATCGCGATGCCGGCCAACACGTTCGCGGCCAGCACCGTCGAGATGGTCGCCGGAGGCCTCGGCATGGTCGCCGTCGGCGCCGTGGCGGGCGAGCGGCTCGACCCCGCGCTCGTCTCCGGCCGCTCCTGGGCCGCGCTCGCGTATCTG
Source organism: Nonomuraea ferruginea (assembly GCF_039540635.1). Classification (NCBI taxonomy): domain Bacteria; kingdom Bacillati; phylum Actinomycetota; class Actinomycetes; order Streptosporangiales; family Streptosporangiaceae; genus Nonomuraea; species Nonomuraea ferruginea. The sequence goes on from NZ_BAABFD010000006.1 coordinate 313,490, forward strand.
ATCGTGATCGGCTCGCTGGTCGGGTTCACCGCCTACACGTGGCTGCTGGGCAACGCGCCGATCTCGCTGGTGTCGACGTACGCGTACGTGAACCCGATCGTGGCCGTGATCCTCGGCGTGCTGGTGCTGCAGGAGCAGGTGACCGTGCAGATCCTGCTGGGCGGGCTGGTGATCCTGGTGGGCGTCGCCCTGGTCGTGTCGACGGAGCGGCGACGCCCCAAGAAGGCCCCCGAGCCGGCCGCGGCGGTGTCTACGCCTTCATGAAGGCGGCGGCGGCGGTCAGGAAGGCGTCGTTGGCCTCCGGGTCGCCGATGGAGACCCGGGCGCCCTCCCCCGCGAACGGCCGCACCGCGACGCCCTCGGCGGCGCAGGCCGCGGCGAAGTCCATGGTGCGCTCGCCCAGCCGCAGCCAGACGAAGTTGGCCTCCGTCGGCGGCACCTCCCAGCCCTGGGCGATGAGCGCCTCGCGGACCCGGGTGCGCTCCTTGACCACCCGCTCCACCCGCTCGAGCAGCTCGTCCTCCGCCGCCAGCGACGCGATGGCCGCCACCTGGGCGAGCTGGTTGACCGCGAACGGGATGATCGTCTTGCGTACGGCGGCCGCGACCGGCTCCTGCCCGACCACGTAGCCGACGCGCAGCCCCGCGAGCCCGTACGCCTTGGAGAACGTGCGCAGCACGCAGACGTTCGGCCGGTCGCGGTAGAGAGTGAGGCCGTCGGGCACCGACTCGTCGCGGACGTACTCACGGTAGGCCTCGTCGAGCACCACCAGCACCTGCTCCGGCACCCGGTCCAGGAACGCCACCAGCTCACGCTCGCGGATCGAGGTGCCGGTCGGGTTGTTGGGGTTGCACACGAACACCATGCGCGTCCGGTCGTTGATCGCCTCGGCCATGGCGTCCAGGTCGTGGTCCTCCCCGGCCAGCGGCACCCGTACGGACGTCACCCCGGCCAGGTCGGCGAGGAGCGGATAGGCCTCGAACGACCGCCACGCGTAGACCACCTCGGCGCCCGGGTCGCCGACGCTCTCGAACAACTGCTGCGCCACCGTCACGGACCCCGCGCCCAGCGCGATGTGCTCCGCCGGCACCCCGAACCGCTCCGCGATCGCCTCGGTCAGCTTGACCGCCCCCGGATCGGGATAGCGGTGGATCAGCCGCGCCCCCTCGGCGATGGCCTCCACGACGGACGGCAACGGCTCGTAGGGCGACTCGTTGGACGACAGCTTGTAGGACCGGCCGTCGGGCGTCATGACGGCCTTGCCCGGCTTGTAGGCCGGCATGGTGTCGAGGATCGGGCGGAAACGAGGCATGTCCATACGATAGGCCAGCCCTCGCCAGGGCATCACCGGCCCTGGTCATTCCTTGAGCGAGCGGAGCATCGGGGGGTGCAGGAGCTCGGCGGGGCCGCGGCGGTAGAGCTTGGCGGGGCGGCCGCCGTCGCGGGTCGTGGTGGCGCCCGTCTCCACGAGGAAGCCCTCCGCCTTGGTGACCTTGCGGTGGAAGTTGCGCGGGTCGAGCGTGCGGCCCCAGACGATCTCGTACACCCTCCGCAGGTCGGCCACCGTGAACTCCGGCGGGCAGAAGGCGGCCCCCAGCGAGGTGTATTCGAGCTTGGCCCTGGCCCGCTCGACCCCGTCGAGCATGATGCGGCGGTGGTCGAAGGCCATGACGGCGAGGGATTCGACGGGCTGCCAGCTCATGTGGGCCTTCTCCGAGGCCGGCAGGTCGGGGGCGATGCCGAGGTAGGCGACGCTGAGCACGCGCTGGCGGGGGTCGCGGTCGGGATAGCCGTAGGTCTGGAGCTGCTCCAGGTGGACGGGGGCGCCGGGGAGGCCGGCGCGCTCCGACAGGATGCGCTGGGCGGCCGCCGGAAGGTCCTCGTCGAGCTGGATGAACCCGCCGGAGAGCGACCAGCGGCGCAGGAAGGGCGGGTTGTCGCGACGCCAGGTGAGCGCGCTGAGCGCCTGGTTACGGACCGTGAGCACGACCAGGTCGACGCTGACTGGAATGCGCGGGACCATGCAGGCACGTTACACGCTGCCGCACGACCTGGTGACCGTCAGGCGTCGATGCGGACGTGCAGAGGCTCGCTGGTCGACTGCCCGGACGGGATCTTGACCTTGATGCGGACCCACTCCCCGGACGGCACCCGGCTCCAGTCGAAGGGCACCCAGGCCGTCTGCATGTGCTCGGGCAGCTCGTCCAGAGGGTCCTCGTCCAGCCAGCCCACCTCGGAGACGACCAGGTCGGCCGTGCCGCCCGACCACTCGACGGTGACGGTGCCGTCCTTCAGGTTGTAGCCGCGCACCTCCACCCCGTCCTCGGGGGCGCGGGCGCGGCGGATGGCGTCGACCGCGATCGGCCGCTGCCAGTCGCGCATGATCTCCGACTCCACCGACGGCGACCCGCAGGTCATGAAGTCGCTCCACATGTACGAGACGATCTTCTGGACGTAGCGGCCCGCCATGGCGACGGCCTGGTCGAGCCGCTTCTTGTCGGTCTTGCCGCGGGTGCCGTGGGCCGCGCAGGGCTCGTCGCCCGACGGCTCGAAGGCCTCGACGTTGGCCCAGAGCTGCACGTCGTGGCCGCCCTCGATCATCTCCTCGCGGGCCGCCGCCATCTCGCGGTAGTAGTCGCGGGTGGAGCCGTGGTAGGCGGTCTTGTAGGTGGTCTCGCCGACGAGGGGGCGCAGCCGCTCGTCCACCTCGTCGCCGCGCTCGTCGGGCCAGTAGAGGCCGACCTTGCCGGTGCCGCGGCTGTCCTGCGGGGCGATGATGCCGACGCCGGTCCGCGCCAGCGCCTTGAAGCCCTCGGCTACCTGCGCGGGGGTCTGGCCGAAGGCGACGCGCTTGCGGGCGTCGAGATAGGGGCTGATCAGGATGGGCTTGCCCGGGAGCTCCTGGCGGACGATGCGGTGCTGGTCGGCGTACACCTCAAGGGTGGGGTTGTCGGCCAGCGTGTCGGCCATCTGCACCTCGAACGGCTGATAGACGCCGCCGAGCGACTGCCGCTCGGCGAAGCGCGCGCCGTAGTCCTGAAGGATGCGGCGGGTGACCGTGGTGAGGGTGCCGATGTGCTTGCGGTTGGCCCTGATCGGGCTGGCGGGGTCGCGCGGCGCCAGCGGCAGCGCGGGGAAGACCTGCACGCCGAACTGGTCGCCGAGGTCGAGCAGCTTGGTCAGGCTGTCTTCCGGCGAGCCGGCGATGAGGATCAGATCGTACGTGGAGCCCTTGGAGAAGTCGCAGGTCGGGTCGTCGGAGCCGTCCGGCGGGGCGATGAGGCGGAAGTAGGTGCGCTTGCCGCCGTCGATCGAGCGTTCCATGGGCTGACACCGGAACAGGCCGTCGCCGAACGACTCGTCGGTGCGGTAGACGTACACGCGCCCGATGCGGTTGTCGGGGTGCGCCTCCTTGAGGTCCCGCTCGGCGGACTCGTAGCAGCTGACCCCGTCCTCCTCGCATGCCTTGTAGAGGGAGTCGACCTCGCCGTCGCGGGTCTTGACGCGCCCCTTGCGGTCGACGGTGCGGAACTGCAGGCCGTAGCCGATCCTGATGACCGTGTCGCCGCCGACGCGGTGGATCTCCTGGAGCTGGCTGCGCCAGGTGCACGGGTTGGACGTGGGGGTGATCCAGTAGCCGGTGACGGCGTAGGGCGCCTTCTCCTGGGTCTCGAACGTTCCACAGGGGTCGGTGAACTCGCTGACCATCGGCGTCGGCTGGACGCGCGTCGGCGAGGCCTCGGCCTGTGGGGTGGCGGACTGGAGGGGTTCGTCGTCGCCGACGGGCAGGACGACGACCACCGCCGCGACCGCGGCCAGGATCGCTGCCCCCAGGAGGACGAAGAGCCAGCGCACGTTGGGAACCCTACCGCCGCTTCACCCCGGCCCAAGCTTCGAGCTGGGCGACGAATCGCTTGGCCGAGTTGGGCCAGTGGTGGTTGGCGCGGGCGGCGGCGTAGCCGCGCGCGCCCTGGGCACGGCGCTCGCGCACGTCGTCCCTGAGGGTCAGCACGGCCTGGGCCACCGCCTTCGGGTCCTCCCACGGCACCACGACGCCGCTCTCGTAGCGGTCGACCAGCTCGACGGCGCGGGGTGAGGGGGTGGTGATGACGGGGATGCCGTGCGCCATGTACTCGATGATCTTGGTGGGCATGGAGTGGCGGTAGTTCGGCTCGTCGTGCAGCAGCGACAGGCCGGCCAGCGCGCCGTCGAGCCGCTTGAGCGCCTCGTCGTTCGGCATGAAGTCGCGCCACTCCAGCACGCCGTCGTGCACGGCCTTGTTGAGCACCAGGCGGCTCTGCGGGTCGGCGTAGCCGATCAGCTCGACGGCCACCCGGTACGGCTGGAGCAGCCGGGCCACCTCGATCGCCTCGAACACGCCGCGGGCCCTGGACAGCCAGCCCAGGTAGACGATCCGGTCGTCGCCCGGCGGGGTGACCGAGTCGGGCACCCAGGTCTCGTTGGGCACGATCAGGTGGGCGTGCTTGAACCGGCCCGCGTACGCGGTCTCGGCCAGCAGCAGGTGCAGGTTGCGCTCGGCGATGCTCTCCAGCATCCGGGCGAGGAACCGTACGGGCGGGCGCAGCAGAGACGGCAGCCACGGCTTGAGCGAGAGCGTGGCCGGGGTGTCCTCGTGCACGTCCCACACGACCGGCGGCCGGTTGCGCATCCCCCAGACGGCGAACAGCAGCTCGGGGTCGTGGATGAGGGCCAGGTCGACCTTGTCGCGCATGCGCTTGAACAGCCTGCGCGCGGCCCACATGGCGGAGATCCGCTTACGCTGCACCGCTCTGGGCAGGTCGACGCCGGTCACCCAGGGACGGGGGACGACTCCGTGGGCGGTGTAGGAGGCGGCGTACGTGACCTCATGACCGGCATCCACCAGGGCGCGGATCTGCCGGTGCAGGATCCTCGCGTCCTCGGGGTTATGCACCACCGTCATGACGAGCACGTGCACGCGCGTTGCCTCCGGTCGCTACAGCCGCTCGACGCGTTCACCCTCGGTGAGCACACCGCGGGTGTCGAGCACGAGCCTGGCCTTCGCCTCGACCATCCCCAGGTCGAACGCGGCGTGCTGTTGCAGCAGCACCGTCACGTCGGCATCGGCGACGGCCTCGGCCAGATCTTCCTCACGCCGCACGGGCGTGCCGTCCACTGACCACTCCTTGACGTGCGGGTCGGCGAACGTGAGATCGGCGCCCAGCTCCAGCAGCGCACGCGCCACGGGCAGGGCCGGGGTCTCGCGTTCGTCGGCGATGTCCGGCTTGTAGGTGACGCCGAGCATAACGACTCTGGCGCCGTTCACCGCCTTTTTGTGTCTGTTGAGCAGACGTTGCACACGGGCCACCACGTAGGACGGCATCCGCTCGTTGATCTCCTGGGCCAGTTCGACGAACCTGAACGGGTAGCCGAGCTTGCGGACCGTGTAGGAGAGGTACGAGGGATCGACCGGTATGCAGTGGCCGCCGACGCCGGGGCCGGGCAGGAACTTGTGGAACCCGAACGGCTTGGTGGCGGCCGCCTCGATGGCCTCCCAGAGGTCCACGCCGAGCTCGTCGCAGAAGATCGCCATCTCGTTGACGAGAGCGATGTTGACGTGCCGGTAGGTGTTCTCCAGCAGCTTGGCCATCTCCGCCTCGCGGGTGCTGCTGACCGGCACGACCTGCTCGACGAAGCGTCCGTAGAAGGCGGTGGCCCGGTCGCGGCAGGCGGGCGTGTAGCCGCCGACGACCTTGGGGGTGTTGCGCAGGCCGTACTTGGGGTTGCCCGGGTCGATGCGCTCCGGCGAGAAGGCCAGGTGGAAGTCGACGCCGGCGGTCAGCCCCGAGGACTCCAGCAGCGGGCGGACCAGCTCGTCGGTGGTGCCCGGCCAGGTCGTCGACTCGAGCACGACGAGCGTGTCCTTGCCCATGTTGCGTGCCACGGTCTTGCTGGCGCCCTCGACCGCGGACAGGTCGGGCCTGTGGTCCTCGTCCAGCGGGGTGGGCACGCAGATGACGATCGTGCTGCACTCGGCCAGGACCGTCTCGTCCAGCGTGGCGGTGAACCCGTTGGCCAGCATGTGGTCGAGATCGGCGTCGGTCAGGTCATCGATGTAGGACTGCCCGGCCTTCAGAGCGTCGACCTTGCGGGGGTCGACGTCGAGGCCGACGACCTTCAGCCCGGCGGCCACCGCCTCTTTGGCGAGGGGCATGCCGACGTAGCCGAGGCCGATGACAGCCAAGTCGATTTCTGTCACAGCTGTGCCTTAGAGAGCCGGATACAACACTTCATGGTCGCAAAGGTTATCTCAAGTCCACCTAGCTCACGCCTAATGCGACGGAACCGATCAGAACAGACAGCCCAAGAGAAGGTCATCTTTCCGCAAGGCTCCTGTACAGGGCTTGATAAGTCTCGGCAACGCGGCTCCACGTGCGCTTCGCGGCCACTTCCGCACGGCCCGCCTCGCCCATCTCGGCCCGCTTGGCGGGATCCTCGGCGAGCGCGCCCAGCGCCTTGGCGAACTCGCCCGGGTCGCCGGCGGGCACGAGCATGCCCGCCCCGTCGCTGCCGACCAGCTCCGACAGCGCCGGCAGGTCGCTCAGCACGACCGGCTTGCCCAGCGCCATCGCCTCGACCGGCTTGAGCGGCGTGACGAGCCTGGTCACCCGCAGGTCCTCGCGCGGGCAGACGAAGATGTCGATGGCGTCCTGCGCCTGCAGGGCCTCCTCCGGCCCCACCCGGCCGGGCAGGATCGCGCTGGACAGCCCCAGCTCGGTCACGAGCTCCAGCAGGTTCTCGCGCTCGGCGCCGTCGCCGACGATGAGCACCCGCACCGGGTTGCCCTGGTCACGCAGGAGCGCCGCGGCCCGCAGCAGGGTGGCGAAGCCCTCGTACGCCACGATGCTGGAGACCGAGCCGACCACGATCTCGCGATCCTCGATGCCCAGCTCGCGGCGGAACGAGGCCCCGTCGTACCGGGCGGTGAGCAGCGAGTCGTCGACCGCGTTGGGCGCCAGGTGGATCCTCTCGCGGGGGACGCCGCGCTCGACGATCTCCGTGGCCATGGTCTCGGCCAGCGTGACGACCGCGTCGGCCTCCCGCATCAGGAACGCCTCGCGCTCGCGCTGGAGCACGTGGCGCTGGCTGCCCACCCGTTTGGGGTCGCGCGAGGCCCAGGTCTCCTCCAGGAACCCGCGTACCTCGTACACGAACGGGGTGCCCGTGCGGTCGCGCACGGCGTGCGCGACCGAGCCGTTGCGGTGGTCGGTGGCGGCATGCAGCACCTGCGGGCGGAGCTGGGTGACGAGCTTGGTGACCGCGTCGGCGCCCTTGATCATGCGGCCGCGCATCTCGAACGGCACCTCGCCGCGCCCGTCGGGCAGCATCCGGTAGTAGGGGACGCCGTCCAGCTCCTCGTACGGCGCCGCGTCCGCGTGGCCCTGGAGCATGGGGAAGCCCCAGCTGGTGACCACGTGCGGGTCGAGCCCCGCGGCCTTCTGGGAGGTGACGATGCGGTGGGTCCTGACCGTGTAGCCGGCCTGGGTGTACGGGAGCGAGTTCGTGATCAGGTGGACCACGCGCCCGGCGACCCGCTCCAGGATGGCCACCTTGGGGCCCGGCGGGATCGGGTCGGGGCTGATCGCCTCCAGCTCGCCGCGGTAGTAGGCGGCCCTGCGCTTGACGAACGGGTATTTGGTGAAGGGTTCGAGCACCTCGGCGGCCATGCTGACGCGCCCGGAGTCCCAGTGTTCCTTGGCTTCGTCCCACGGCGCCCTGATCATGCGCATGCCCAGCTTGCGTACGACGCGGCGGGCGCGGCGCGCGGCGGGCCAGGCCACCTTGCCGATGACGGGCCGCAGGCGCGGCGGCATCGCGTCGGCGGCCGCCTGGGCGGCCCGGACCGGGTCGGCCCTGACCTTGGTCACGACCACGCGGGAGACGATGATCGGATGCTGGATGAAGCCCTTCAGAAGCCCACCGACGCCGGCACGGGCGGACTTCGCGGACACCCCAGCGGAACTTTTCGAGGAGTCTTGAGGACTGGCGTCGGATGCCACGCGGTGACCGTACCATAGGCAGCGTTTTTTCCCTTCCGCTATGAAAGGCGAGGTCATGGGGGACAACGTCCTGGTGCTGCACGTTCTGGGAGCCCGGCCCAACTTCGTGAAGGCGGCCCCGGTGGTGCGCGCGCTCGGCGAACTCGGCGTGCGGCAGGGCATCATCCACACCGGCCAGCACTACGACGCGCTGATGTCGGACGTGTTCTTCGCGGACCTCGGCCTGCCCGACCCGGTGGCGAACCTGGGGGTGGGCTCCGGCAGCCACGCCAGGCAGACGGCGGCCCTGCTCGTCGGCCTGGAGGACACCTTCCAGGAGCACGACCCGGACCTGGTCGTCGTCTACGGCGACGTGAACTCGACGCTGGCCGCGATCCTCGTCTGCGCCAAGCTCGGCATCAAGACCGCGCACGTGGAGGCCGGGCTGCGCTCGTTCGACCGGTCCATGCCGGAGGAGGTCAACCGGGTCGTCACCGACTCGCTGTCCGACCTGCTCTTCGCCACCTCGCCCGACGCGCTCTCCCACCTGGCGGCCGAGGGCGTGCCCGCCTCCAAGGTGCACCTGGTGGGCAACCCGATGATCGACAGCCTGTTCTCCGCGCTGCCGTCGCTCGACCCGGCCCCGGTGGTGGAGCGGCTGGGCCTGCCTGAGCGTTACGCGGTCGCGACGCTGCACCGCCCGGCCAACGTGGACACCCGGGAGGCGGCGCGCGAGCTGGTCTCGGCGGTGCTCGACGTGGCCCGCCAGATCCCGCTCGTGGTGCCGATCCACCCGCGTGGCCGCACCCGCCTGGCCGAGGCCGGGCTGGTCGACGGCCCCTCGGTGCGCGTGGTCGACCCGCTGGGCTATGTGGACTTCCTCTCACTCGTCCGGGGCGCCGCGCTGGTCGTCACCGACTCCGGGGGCGTGCAGGAGGAGACCACCATGCTGGGCGTGCCCTGCCTGACCGTGCGGCCCAACACCGAGCGCCCGGTCACGATCACCCACGGCACGAACCGGCTGGTCACGCCCGCCCTGCTGCCCGCGGCGGCGGAGAAGGCGCTGGCCGACGGGGCGGTCACGCCCTCCGGTGAGCTGCCCCCGCTGTGGGACGGCGCCGCCGGGCCGCGCATCGCCCGGGTGATCTCCGCGTGGCTGAAGGGGGACAACCTCTCCCCCGCCGCCCAGGGGGCGCGTTCCGAGTAACCCCACTTTTCGTACGGATCTCGCCGTACTATGACATACCCCGCACCAGCGTTAGGCGATGCCCCATGGCCGAAACCCCTGAAGAGCCCACGTTCCAGCGCCTCGGACCGGTGAACTGGCTGCCCGAGGAGCGCAAGGTCGTCGAGCGCCACGAGGCGGAGATCAGGGAGCTGCGCCGCCGGCTGGAGATCGCGGAGGCCAAGGCCGCCTACGCCGCCTGGAAGCTGGAGGCCACCCAGGCCAAGCGGACCTTCAAGCTGGGCGAGGCCATCGGGTCCAGGAGCCCCGGCAAGATGCTGGAGGCCGTCAGGTCCAGGGACCGCGCGCCGAAGGCGCCGATGCCGGTCAACGAGGCCATCGAGCTCGCGAACCACAGGGCGCCCGAGGTCAAGGTGCCGGCGGTCAAGTGGCCGGCGGGGCCGGTGAACCGTCCCGACCTGAAGGTGGCGGTCATCCTGGACGACTTCTCCAGGATGGCCTTCCGCTACGAGTGGGACCAGATCGAGTTCGGGCTCAAGGACTGGCCGGAGATCTTCGCGGAGAAGCGGCCCGACCTGCTGTTCTGCGAGTCGGCCTGGCACGGCAACCAGGGCCGCTGGCGCTACCAGATGACCGGCACCAACGCGCCCAAGGAGCCGCTGCGCGACCTGGTCTCCTGGTGCAGGGCGGCGGGCATCCCGACGGTCTTCTGGAACAAGGAGGACCCGCCGAACTTCGACTTCTTCATCGACACGGCCAAGCTGTTCGACTACGTGTTCACCTGCGACGGTGACATGTTGCCGAAATATCGCGAAATTCTGGGCCACGACCGGGTGGACGTGCTCCAGTTCGCCGCCCAGCCGCGCGTGCACAACCCGGTCCAGCAGCGGGAGGGCCGGCTGCACGACGTGGTCTTCGCCGGCATGTACTTCCGCGACAAGCACCCCGAGCGCCGCGAGCAGATGGAGACCGTGCTGGACCCGGTGCGCGAGCTGGGCCTGCACATCTTCGCCCGCAACGGCGAGGTGGACGAGAAGTACGCCTGGCCGGAGAAGTACCGCCCGCACATCGTGGGCGAGCTGCCCTACGACCAGATGCTCGCCGCGTACCGGATGTACAAGGTCTTCCTGAACGTCAACTCGGTGCTCGACTCGCCGACCATGTGCGCCCGCCGCGTGTTCGAGCTGTCGGCCTGCGCCACCCCGGTGGTGTCGGGCTGGTCGCGGGCCGTCGAGGAGACGTTCGGCGACCTGATCCCGATCGCCCGCGAGCCGATCGAGTCGTACAACCAGGTGCTGCACCTGATCAACAGCCCTGAGCTGCGCGCCCGGCAGGGGCATCTGGCGATGCGCGAGGTGTTCGACAAGCACCTGTTCACCCATCGCGTGGACCAGATACTCCAGCTGCTCGGCCGCCCGGCGACGCCGCGGTCACGGTCGATCTCGGTGGTGCTGCCGACCAACCGCGCCGCCCAGATCGAGCACGCGATCTCGTCGGTGGCCAAGCAGATCCACCGGCCGGTGCAGCTGGTCATGGTGCTGCACGGCCTGGACATCGACCCGGTCGTGGTGGCCGACAAGGCTCGCATGGCGGGCATCACGGACGTGACCGTGCTCCCGGCCGACCCTGGGCTGTCGCTGGGCGCCTGCATGAACCTGGGCATCGACGCCGCCGAGGGCGAGCTGATCGCCAAGATGGACGACGACAACCTCTACGGCGAGCACTACCTGTCGGACCTGCAGCGCGCCTTCGACTACACCGAGGCGGAGCTGGTCGGCAAGGGCGCCCACTACTCGTTCTTCGAGGGCTCCAACACCACCATGCTGCGCCTGCCGGGCCTGGAGCACCGCTACTCGTTCCTGGTGCAAGGCGGGACGTTCCTCGGCAAGGCGGACATGTTCCGCACCTACCGCTTCCCCGACCTGACCCGGGGCGAGGACACCCACCTGGTCCGCCGCCTCAAGGAGGACGGGGTCAAGATCTACTCGGCGGACCGGTTCAACTTCGTCTACTGGCGCAGCGCCGACTCGGCGATGCACACCTGGCAGGCCGACCACATCAAGCTGACCAGGAACGCCCAGTTCTCCTTCGTCGGCCGTCCCGACGACCACGTGCTGATCTGACGGCGTGTTGCGGGCGCCGTGCCGTGCACCCGGCGGGGAGCCGTGCCTATGGTGGCGCGATGAGGGACGATTGCGGCCTGGTGACGATCAGCGGTCACGAGGCGTTCGACAAGACGGTCGACGACGTGTGCGCGGCGGTGACCGCGGCCGGCTACCACGTGTTCGCGCGGGTGGACCACACGGAGAACGCGGTGCGGGCCGGCAGGGAGCTGCCTCCGACCACGCTGGTGCTCTTCGGCGAGCCCACCGTCGGCACCGATCTGATCGCGGAACGCCGCACCGCGGCCATCGACCTGCCGTCCAAGATCCTCGTGTGGCAGGACGGGGACGCCGTGCGGCTGACGTACAACACCGCCGACTGGCTGGTGCGCCGCCACGGCGTTGAGCGGGAGGGCGCCGCCGCCGCGCGGACCCTGGAGGAGGCGACCGAGCAGATCTGCCGGCGGACGGCGGCCTCCGCGCGCGCGTAGGCGGCGGCTGGGTCTCCGCGGCTCAGACGGCGGCCCGCGAGAGGTTCTGGTCGGCGAGCTTGCCGAGCTCCATCAGGCCGGCTCGTTTCACCTCGCGGCCGACGACCATGAGGCTCATGACGAGGGTGCCGCGCCTGATCGTGACCGTGCCGATCTGGGCCTGCCGGTCGCCGCCCGACGCGGTGGTGAGGTAGGCGCGCGACTCGTCGCCCTGCTTCGGCATCTTCAGGTCGCGGGTGCGGTAGACCACGTCGATGCCGCGCACGTGGGCGTGGTACGCGTCGCACTCGCTGGGCAGCGGGCCGGGGAACACCCCGGCGGGCAGCGAGACCACGGCCTGGGTGATCGACCCCTTCGGCGAGGCGAACCCGACGACGGCGGCCGGGGCCTTGGCGACCTCCGGCTGGGCCACGTCGAGCAGGGCCGCGCCCGCGCACTCGGGGTGGTCCAGCTTGGCCTGGCGGACCGACTCCAGGCCCTGTCTGGTGGACCGGAGCGTGCTGTAGGTGCCGACCTCCGGGCCGTACGCGACCTGCATGCCCTTGGGCGCCGGCAGCAGCGCGGCGCGGAGCTTGGCCGCCTCGGCGGGCTTCGGGGCGGACGCGGGCGGCGGGGTGGACGCGGCGGGCGCCGCGGCCTTCTCCGAAGAGCAGCCCGCTATGACCGTCATGCTTAGAAATGCGGCGGAAAATGCCTTAAGCATGAGTTCTCCATTTCACTTCAACGGCATCGGGTAGACGCTAAAGGAAACGCGCGCCGCGCGAACCGGCAACGGCGCTATCCACCGGATTCAACGCATTCGACAAGACCGCCCAACCCACCTTCTAGCAGCGACTACGGCCCGCGATCGGCGAATCGGACGGCATTTACCCAACGGCATTCACCGTCACAAGTAGCGCAAAGACTCAGCCACCCGCAGCGCGGCGCCATTGGCCTTTTCCGACGAGTCCCGATGATCGGCCCCATGGGGGACATCGGCCGTTCGGCGGCGGGACGCGAACTGGGCATGGGGCGCGCCATCTCGCGCCGCGACTTCTTCGACGGGGTGGCCGTGACGGCGGGCGCCGCGGCCCTGGGCGCCTCGGGAGGAGCCGGAACGGCCTATGCCGCCTCGTCGGCCCCGGCGGCGCCGGCGTTCCGCGGCAACACCTCCCAGGCGCTCGGCGTGCTCCACGCGCTGCGCGACGGCCGGTTCTGGCAGCAGGCGGACCCGCCCGTGCCGACGGGGGAGGCCTACGACCTGGTGGTGGTGGGGGCCGGGCTGAGCGGGGTGAGCGCCGCCCACGAGTGGCTGCGCCGCCATCCCGGGGCGCGCGTGCTGATCCTGGACAACCACGACACGATCGGCGGCCACGCCCAGCGTCCCGGCTCGGGTTCGGTGGCGGCGCCCGTGACCTGGACGCCGGAGTTCCGCGAGCTGCTCGATCGGCTCGGCGTCGTGGCCGCCCCGTGCCAGGAGTGCGGCGCCGACGACAGCGTGATGTGCGACCGCGAGACGTTCCCCGTCGAGACGCTGGTGTCCACCGGCGCGAGCGCCGCCGGGTGGATCGGCCGCCTGCCCGTCGCCGACGCCGCCAGGCAGGACCTGATCCGCCTGCACACCGACCCGCCCGACCCGTTCCCCGGGCTCGGGCCGGAGGCCAAGCAGGAGCGCCTGGCCGACCTCACCTACTCCCGCTACCTGCTGGACTCGCTGCGGGTGCACCCGGACGCCGAGCGGTTCCACCGGACCCTGCCCAGCGCCTCCTGGGGGTACGACACGCGTGTCCTGGGCGCGGTGGACGCCTGGGGGCTCGGCTACCCGGGGTTCGGCGGGCTCGGGCTGGACGAGGGCAAGCCGTCGCGGTTCAGCGCGCCCACGATCGCCAAGGAGTGGGGCGTGACCGGCCGGGTGGCGCACCTGCCCGGCGGGGTGCACGGGCTCGTCCGGGCGATGCTGGACGCGATGGGCGGCAGGGCCAGGTTCCGGCTGTCGAGCCCCGTCGTGTCCGTGCGCAACGACGGGCCGCCCGAGACCGCGACCACCGCCACCGTCGGCTACTTCGACGGTCACGAGGTCAGGTCCGTCGGCGCCGGGGCGGTGATCCTCGCCTGCTGGCACTCCGTCGTCCCGTACCTCGTCCCCGACCTGCCGGGCGCGCAGCGCACGGCGCTGCGCGCGGCGGTGAAGACGCCGCTGGTGGAGGCCGTGGTGCGGCTGCGCAGCGCGGACGCCTGGCGGCGGCTCGGCGTCTCACGCACCCGCTGGACCGGCGCGTACTGGTGCATGAGCGAGCTGACCCACCACTCCGGCGACGGCGTCACGGCGCGGCTGGTGGCCGCGCCCTCCCGTTCGGAGCTGGGTCCCGCCGAGGGGGCGGCCGCCGGGCGGCAGGCGCTGCTGCGCACCCCGTACGCGATGCTGGAGTTCGGGGCGCGCGACCAGCTCGCGCGGCTGCTCGGCGCCGGCGGGTTCGATCCGGGCAGGGACGTCGAGGCGGTGGCGGTCTACCGGTGGGGTCATGGGTACTCGCCCGAATACTGCCGTCCGTGGCACGGGTTCCATCCCGACGGGCCGTCGCCGGCCGAGGCGGCGCGCAGGCGGTTCGGCCGGATCGGGCTGGCCGGATCGGACGCGGCTCCCTCTGCCAGGGCGGACGCCGCCGTCACCGCCGCTCATCGGGCCGTCGGGGAGCTCTCAGGGTGAGACGGAGCGGTAATACCCTCGTGTCCTACTCGGTACCTTCCTGGGGTCCGCTTCGGTAATCGCAGAAAACATCCCTGTTCCTCCCACTGCGGCGGGTGCTTAATCGGTGCTAGTCTCCTGTGCGATCTTCCGGAGGTGTATTTACACAGAAGTTGTGGAAATGCCCTCGACTCCGAGGTTGGGACATGGGCTCGCAAAACCGGTCAATTCGGTTCAAGATCTTTATATTGCTGCTGTTACCCCTCCTGTCCTTGAGCGCGCTCTGGGGCTTCGTGCTCAACCTCACTGTGAGCGACGGATGGTCGTTGCTGCGCGGCGACTCCCTTCACCAGACGGTCGGCGTCACCTCCACTGAGCTGGGCGTCGAGCTCCAGGCCGAGCGGGAGCGCTCACTTCTCAAGCTCACGGACGGTGAGCCCAGCGCCGAGCTCGGCGAGCAGCGCGCCCGCACCGACACCGCGGTCGACGCCTTCCGCGAAGCCGTCATACGGGCCGAGGACGACCTCGCCGACGACATGCGCGCGCCGCTCAACACCGTGCAGGCCGAGCTGTCGCGGCTGCACGCCATCCGCTCGGGCATCGACGGCGGCTTCAGCACCAGGATGCTCGGACTCAACGAGTACAACCGGCTGCTCGACGCCATGTTCCGGTTCTACGACCACCTCGCCCCCGCCCCCGAGCTGACCATCTACCAGCAGGTCACCGCGCTGCAGACGATGAGCAACGCGCACGAGTTCCTGCTCAGGGAGCACGCCCTCGTCCGGGCCGCCCAGCTCGACGGCCGGCTGATCGAGCCCGAGGCGGCCGCCTTCACCGAGTACGCCTCCTCCAGGAAGTTCCTGCACGCGCGCGGCCTCGCGGGTCTCGACGTCGAGCTGCGCCAGCCGTACGAGGAGCTCTTCAAGAGCCAGACGTTCCTGACCTTCGCCACCATGGAGGCCCGGGTCATCAGGTCCGGCGCGCCGCCGCCCGACGGCGGGAGCTGGAACGACAACACCGGCAAGGTGATCACCGAGCTGGAGAGGATCAACGGCCTGGCGGCCGAGGAGCTGGGCGGCAGGGCCGCCGGCGCGGTCACCGCCACCAGGGTCCAGATCGGCGTCGCCGGCGGCGTCGGCCTGGTCGCCGTGCTGGCCTCGATCATCATCTCGGTGCGTTTCGGCCGCCGGCTCGGCGCCGAGCTGGCCGGGCTGCGCTCGGCCGCCGTCGAGCTGTCCGAGCAGCGCCTGCCCGACCTGGTCAGGCGGCTCAGCAGGGGCGAGGAGGTCGACGTCGCCCAGGCGGCCAGACCGATCCAGGTCAGCGGCTCGGCCGAGATCAGCGACGTGGCCGGCGCGTTCGGCGCGGTGCAGGCCACCGCGGTGCGCGCCGCCGTCGGCCAGGCCGCGCTGCGCCGCGGGCTCGGCCAGGTCTTCCTCAACCTGGCCCGGCGTAAGCAGGGCCTGCTGCACCGCCAGCTTTCGGTGCTCGACGGCATGCAGCGGCGCACCCACGACCCGGACCAGCTGGAAGAGCTCTTCCGGCTGGACCACCTGACCACCCGCATGCGGCGGCACGCGGAGAGCCTGATCATCCTCTCGGGCTCCGCCCCCGGACGGGCCTGGCGCAAGCCGGTGCCGGTGATCGACGTCGTCCGGGCGGCCATCGCCGAGGTGGAGGACTACACCCGGGTCGACGTGGCCGGCATGCACGGCAGCGCGGTGGACGGCTCGGCCGCGGCCGACCTCACCCACCTGATCGCCGAGCTGGTGGAGAACGCCACGATCTACTCACCGCCCGACACCACGGTCCACGTCCGCGGCGACCGGGTCAGCAACGGCTACTCGGTCGAGGTGGAGGACCGCGGGCTCGGGCTGCAGCCGGAGGAGTACGACGCCTACAACCGCGTCCTGACGGAACCTCCGGAGTTCGACCTGGCCGACAGCGACAGGCTCGGCCTGTTCGTGGTCGCCAAGCTGGCCCAGCGGCACGCCATCAAGGTGCTGCTGAGGCGATCACCGTTCGGCGGCACCACCGCCATCGTGTTCGTGCCGGACAGGCTCGTCACCGACCAGCAGGAACTGCCCCCCGCCAAGAACGACGGGCTGCCCTCGCTGCCGGGCCGGACCAGGAAGAAGGCCCTGGCGGTGGTCAGCGGCACGCACGCGGGCTTGCCAAGGCGGGTCCGGCAGGCCACATTGTCATCCCGGCTCAAGGACGGCCAGCCGCCCGAGCCGGAGCCCGAGCGGAAGAACGAACGCTCTCCCGACGAGGTACGCGACCTGTTCTCCGCGTTCCAGCGGGGAACCCAGCGCGCCCGAGAAGAAGCTGATGAGGAGGGGGAGGCATGAGTGTGCCGACGACCAACACCGGTGAGCTGAACTGGCTCCTTGACGACCTGACGACCAGGGTGGGCGCGGTCAGGCAAGCGGTCATCCTGTCGACCGACGGCCTCGCCGTCGGTTACTCCAAGGGTCTGACCCGCGAGGACGCCGAGCATCTGTCCGCCGTGGCCGCCGGTTTCCAGAGCCTGGCCCGGGGCACCGGCCGCCATTTCGGCGGCGGTGACGTACGCCAGACCATCGTGGAGATGGAGTCCGCGTTCCTGTTCGTGACGGCGGCGGGCCAGGGCACGTGCCTCGCGGTGCTCGCCGACGCCAACGTCGACGTGGGCCACATCGCCTACGAGATGGCGATGCTGGTCAAGCGGGTGGGCCAGCACATCACGACCAACCCGCGAGCCATGCCATGAGCGATACCCCGCAGTGGTTGGACGAGGACGCGGGGCCGATCGTGCGGCCCTACGCCCTCATCCGAGGTCGTACGAGGTCGTCGGGGGACAATCTCGACCTCGTCGCGACCGTCCGCGCCGTGGGGGAAGCTCCGGGCAGCCTCTCCCCCGAGCAGTCGCTCATTCTCCGGGCGGCTCGCAACCCGATCTCGGTGGCCGACGTGGCCGTCGAGCTCGATCTGCCTGTCGGCGTCGTCCGGGTGCTGCTGGGCGACCTGCGTGACCAAGGCCTCATCTCGGTGTCGGCCCCCTCAGCGGCGGGATCGCGCCCGAGTGAGGGCATTCTCAAGGAAGTGATCAATGGACTCCGTGCTCTCTGAGGACCCCGTCGCGCTCAAGATCCTCATTGCCGGGGGCTTCGGCGTGGGCAAGACCACCCTGGTGGGGTCGATCAGTGAGATCAGGCCGCTGCGCACGGAAGAGGTGCTGTCCGACCGCGGGGTCGGCGTCGACGACCTCGACGGCGTCGAGGCCAAGACCACCACGACCGTGGCGATGGACTTCGGCCGCATCACGATCCGCGAGGGTCTGGTCGTCTACCTGTTCGGCACCCCCGGCCAGGAGCGGTTCTGGTTCATGTGGGACGAGCTGTCCTACGGCGCGCTGGGCGCGGTCGTGATCGCCGACACCCGGCGGCTGACCGACTGCTTCCCCTCCGTCGACTACTTCGAGCAGCGCGGCACGCCGTTCGTGGTGGCCGTCAACTGCTTCGACGACGCCGAGCAGCACAGCGTGGAGGACGTGCGCATCGCGCTCGACCTGGACCCGGACGTGCCCGTGATGCTGTGCGACGTGCGGCGGCGCAACTCGGCCAAGGAAGTCATGATCACCCTTGTCGAGCACTCGCTGCGTACGCTGACCACGACAGGTTAGAGCGCGCGCAGCCCGTTGATCACTTCACGCAGGAGGCTCTCCGTAGGCGTCGCGGCCTTCGACCGCGGCGCCTTCACCACGACCAGGCCGTAGTCGATCAGGTCGCCGATCAGCACCCTGACCACCGCCACCGGCAGGTCGAGCTCCCCCGCGATCTCGGCGACCGGCCTGGCGTGCTGGACCACGCAGTTCAGCAGCCGCCGGTGCTGGGCGCCCAGCTCCGCGTTCGCCGGAGCCGGCTGCCCGGTGAGCGACACGGTGGCCAGCATGTCGAGCACGGTGGACAGCGCCTTGGCCGCGGGCCTGGTGCGTCCGCGGGTCACCGCGTACGGGCGCACGACCGGCCCGGCCTCCTCGTCGACCCACTCACGCTCGCGACTCACGATGGCGTCCCCCCGTCCTGGTCACTGTCCTGACGTCCGCGCTGCCAGCCCGACTGGAGAGACGAGAGCAGGGCCCTGGTCTCCTCGGGCGAGCGCTCCTGCGCCGGCTCCCGCGGCTCCTCCGCGACCGGCGCGCTCTGCTGCTTGAGCCGCTCCGGCAGGTTGGCCTGGCGGACCCGGCGGGGCAGCCCTGATCCCCCCGACGACTCGGCGTTGCGCTTGGCGGTACGGACCCGGCGCGGCAGCTCGCTCGGCCCCGGGCCCGCGGGAGGCCGGTTGTCCTGCGGAGCGCTCTGCGTCTCCGTGCCCTCCCTGCTCTCTCTGCTCTCCCTGCCTACCACCGACACCGTGACGGACTCCAGCTCGGGCGGCTCCGGCGTCCGGATCGACGGCATCTGCTGGACCAGTTGCACGGGCACCAGCACGATCGCCGTGGTCCCCCCGTACGGCGAGGGCTTGAGCGTGACGCTCACCCCGTGCCGGGCCGCCAGCATGCCGACCACCGCGAAGCCGAGCTGCTCGGTCCGCGCAGGGTCGAACTCGGGCGGGCTGGCCAGCCGCCGGTTGACGGCCTCCCTCGCCTCGTCCGTCATGCCCAGCCCTCGGTCCTCGACCTCGACCGCGAAGCCCTTGCCGACCAGCTCGCCGCGGACCGACACCTCGCTGCCTGGCGCGGAGAAGGTGGCCGCGTTCTCGATCAGCTCGGCGAACAGGTGCATGAGGTCGGCCACCGCCTCACCCGGGATGCCGCACTCCGGCATCGGGTAGACGCGCACCCGGGTGTACTCCTCGACCTGGCCCGCGGCCCCGTTCAGCATGTCCTCGACGCCGATGACGCCGCGCCAGCGCCGGCCGGCCGCGCCGCCGGACAGCAGCACCAGGCCCTCGGCGTGCCGGCGCATGCGGGTCGTCAGGTGGTCGAGCTTGAACAGGCTCTCCAGCGCCTCCGGCTCCTCGGTCTGCCGCTGCATCTCGTCCAGCAGCTTGAGCTGGCGCTGGACCAGCGACTGGCTGCGCCTGGCCAGGTTGCGCAGCGCCTCGGCCACGCCCTCGCGCAGCCGGGCCTGCTCCAGCGCGGCGTCGACCGCGGTGTGCCGGACGCTGTCGAACGAGGCCGCCAGGTCGGTCACCTCGCTGGTGGCGCCCGCCTCCACCTCGATCGGCGGAACCTCGGCGGCCTGGTCCACCGGCTCGCCGCGGCGCAGCTTGGCGACCACTCCGGGCAGGCGCACCTCGGCCAGCTCCTGCGCGGAGCCGCGCAGCGCCGCCAGCTCGCGCGAGAGCCGCCGGCCGACCCGTACGGAGACGACGACGGAGAAGACGACCGCGATGAGCCCGAGCGCGCCCGCGACGGCGGCGCGCACGATGATGACCATGCCGGCGGGCTCCATCCGGGCCAGCAGGATGTCACCGGCCGTGTAGAGGCCCTGGGTGTACTCCTCCAGCACCGGCTCGACCTGGCCCCGCCACACCTGCAGGTCCACCGGCTGGCCGGAGACGTACGAGTGCAGCAGCCGCTCCATGGAGCCGTAGTTCCCGGTGGCGGCCATCCTCTCCAGCGGGGCCCGCATCTCGGGGTCCAGGTTGGCCATGACCTTGGGGAAGAGGTACGTGCGCGCGCCGTCGATGCCGGCCAGCAGGTGGATCTCGGCCATCGTCCACCCGTCGCCGCCGGGGACGGCGTTGCCGGCGACGATCAGGGCGTGCTCGCGGCTGAGGAGCTCGCGCACCTGCGCGGCCATGATCAGGGCCTGCGACTGCCGGGACAGCTCGACGTCGGTGCTGACGGTGAAGGCCGCGTACAGGCGGTCGATGGCGTCCGGGATGGTGGCGTACTCGGTGATCAGGGCGTGCGGGGTCAGCGTCCGGCTGTCGACCTTGCTCCTGATCTCCGTCAGCCGGTCGACGGCCTTGAAGACGTCGGCGAGCTGCGTCTTCATGTCGTCGTCGAGCGCCGCCTGGGTGTTCTCGGACAGCGCGCCGTCGGTCAGGTTCTTCCTGACCCGGTCCACCGTGGCACGGGCGTCGGCCAGCTTCTTGGCGTTGACGGGAGCGCCGGACAGCAGCTCGGCGGAGGCCAGGCGCTCGGCCTGGAGGTTGACCACGAGGAAGTCGGCGTGATCGATGATCCCGGTCCAGAAGGTCTCGACCTTGAGGAGGTTCAGCGCCTCCCTCGACGTCGTGCTCGCGGCGAATCCCCAGAGCGCGACCAGGGAGACCAGCGGGATGACGAGCAGCGTCGAGATCTTGAATCGGATGGATCTGCCCGATGCCATGACACCTGCTCCCGGTTAGAAGATCGCGGGAGAGAATAGCACTCATCGAGGCCGAGATAAGATCAACTAGCGATAAATCTGTGATATGTCGTGATTTTGACTGTGGTACTGACCCAGACCACGCGCACCAACCATGCTGCCAGCACGGCCAGCAACGCCACTTCCGCGCCCAGCAGCGCTCGTTCCACCAATCCGATCATGACCCGCTCCCCGGGCAGCGCCACGTACGTGATCGCCAGCACCCCGAGCCCGCCCGCCAGGGCCAGCCACTCGACGACCCTGGCCACCGGCCGCCACACGGGGTCGCGGGCCAGCCTGGGCACCAGGAGCGCCCCCGCCGCCGGCAGGCTGACGAACGCCGCGATCGACACGTACCGGTGAACCTGCGCGGCGAACGTCGGGTCGGCGCCGAACGGTGTGGTCGGGACGGCCGCCGCCACCAGCAGCGCGCCCGACCACACCAGGAGCAGCCTCTCCGGCATCCCCCTCACCGGAGCCCCCACAGACCGCAACCCCGCCAGCAGCGCCAGCGAGCCCAGGGCCACCACCGCCATCGCGACCTCCGTGACGCCCCCGCGGTCGGCCACGGCGTACTCGCTCACGGTCACGTGCAGCGGGTTCAGATCGGAGTCGAGTTGCGCGAACCCGATCCCGGCCACGCCGGACACGATCGCGGCGAGCGCGACGAGCGGGTAGGCCCGGGAACCGGCGGGGAGTCCGCCCGCCGGCCGCCCAGCCACGCCCCCGCGCGGCCGGGGCCCCTCCACGTCGGCATCGGCCTCGGTGGCGGGCAGTTCCTCGGTGACTCCGGTCATGGCAGAGAGTCTTCCGGGAGGACGGCGCCGCGACATCCGGCGTCGTCCCTTACCTCACCCTGACCGATCCCTGAGTTGCCGGGCCGCGCTGTCGAGGAGCATGTCCAGGGCCGCCGGGTAGCCGCTGTCGTTCATCCTGGCCACCAGGAGGGGCGCCGTGGCGGCGATGTGGGGGTGGGTCTCGGCCGGGAGGCGGGCGTAGGTCTCGCGCCAGACCTCCTGGTCGGCCTGCCGTGCCGCCTCGGGCAGCGCCAGCGAGGCGGCGTCGAGCACGGCGAAGGCCAGGCTCTGGTCGATGAAGGCGTGATAGACCCGCACGGCGTCGGGGTCGGGGAAGCCCTCGGTGCGCAGGATGCCGAGGATCGTCTCGTCCACCGCCACCTCGTGCGGGCGGCCCGCCACCCGGCTCGCGGTGAGCACGGCCGCCTGCGGGTGCGACAGGTAGGCCCGGTAGATGCTCAGCCCCAGCGCCCGCAGGTCGGCCCGCCAGTCGCCGGTCGCGCGCCAGCTCTCCAGCGCCGCGGCGAACAGCGCGTCGGCGATGGCCAGGGTCAGGTCGTCCATGCCGCGGAAGTAGCGGTAGATCGTGCTGGCGTCGGCGCCCAGCGCCAGCCCCAGCCGCCTGGCCGTCAGGCCCGCCGCGCCGTGCTCCCTGAGCATGCGCAGGGCGGTGGCGATGATCAGCTCGTGGCTGAGCACCCGGCCCTGCCGGGTGGGCCGGCGCCGCCGTCGTGCCGCCTCGGGCACTACGCGCTTCGGCATACCTCTCCTTATGCCAACACCATTGACGTTGATGAGCGTACTCGTCTTTGCTTGAAGGGCACCCCCCGCAACCAGGAGAGATCATGCGTATTCTTCTTGTGGGCGCCGGCGGTGTGGGCACCGCCATCACCCGCATCGCCACCCGCCGCGAGTTCTTCGACCATATGGTGGTCGCCGACTACGACATTTCCCGGGCTCAGGCGGCCGTCGCCGCGCTCGGTCCCGGCGAGACCCGCTTCACCGCGGCCTCGGTCGACGCCTCCGACACCTCGGCGGTCGCCGGCCTGCTTCTCGGCCACCGGTGCGACGTCCTGCTCAACGCCACCGACCCCCGCTTCGTGATGCCGCTGTTCGAGGCGGCGCTCGCGGGCGGGGCGCACTATCTCGACATGGCGATGTCCATGTCCAGGCCGCACCCCGAGCACCCGTACGAGCAGGTCGGGGTGAAGCTCGGCGACGAGCAGTTCGCCCGCGACGGCGACTGGCGGCGGGCCGGCCGGCTGGCGCTGGTCGGCATGGGCGTCGAGCCGGGGCTGTCCGACGTGTTCGCCCGCTACGCCGCCGACGAGCTGTTCGACGAGATCGAGGAGATCGGCGTACGCGACGGCGGCAACCTCACCGTCGACGGCTACGAGTTCGCCCCGTCGTTCTCCATCTGGACCACGATCGAGGAGTGCCTCAACCCGCCGCTCGTCTACGAGCGCGACCGGGGGTGGTTCACCACCGAGCCGTTCAGCGAGCCGGAGGTGTTCGACTTCCCCGAGGGCATCGGCCCGATCGAGTGCGTGAACGTCGAGCACGAGGAGGTGCTGCTGGTCCCCCGCTGGGTGGACGCCGGGCGGGTCACCTTCAAGTACGGGCTCGGCGAGGACTTCATCTCCAGGCTCAAGACCCTGCACGAGCTGGGCCTGGACGGCACCCGGCCGGTCACCGTGCGGACCGACCGCGGCCCCGCCCGGGTCTCGCCGCGCGACGTGGTGGCCGCCGTGCTGCCCGACCCGGCCGAGCTGGGCGACCGCATGCACGGCAAGACCTGCGCCGGCACCTGGGTGAAGGGCGTCAAGGACGGCCGGCCGCGCGAGGTGTACCTCTACCACGTGGTCGACAATCAGTGGTCGATGCGCGAGTACGGCTCGCAGGCCGTGGTCTGGCAGACCGCCGTCAACCCGGTCGCCGCGCTGGAACTGGTCGCCGGCGGCACGTGGCGGGGCGAGGGCGTGCTCGGCCCCGAGGCGTTCCCGCCGCGCCCGTTCCTGGACCTGCTGGAGGAGTACGGGTCGCCGTGGGGCCTGCGCGAGCAGGAGCCCGCCGGAGTGGGGTCAGAGGCCTGACGGGTCGCGGCCCACGCTGATCTCCTCGGCGATGCGCCGGATGTCGGCGCCGGTGAAGCCGGGGGCCTGGGGCAACTGCCGCAACAGCGCGTCGATCACCACGGGCACCGGCTGGCCGGCGAACCGGCCCGCGATGCCGTGAACCGTGCGGAACAGCGCCTCTTCGTCGTGCATCCCCGTCTCCTCATACGACTACCCGGGACACGGTACGACGGGGCGCCGACAGTTTCCGGCTATCGCTTCAGCGTGTCCCGTACCGTGGCGCAGATCTCATGCAGGCTGCCGGCCTGCTCGGGCGTGAGCACGTCGAACAGGACGCGGCGCACCTCCTCGACGTGACCGGGCGCGGCGGACTCCAGCGCCGCGAAGCCCGCGTCGGTGAGCACGGCGACGTTGCCGCGCCGGTCCTCGGGGCAGCGGTCGCGGCGGACCCAGCCGCGCTCCTCCAGCCGGGCCACCGCGTGCGAGAGCCGGCTCTGCGAGCTCTGCGCCTTCGCGGCCAGCTCGCTCATCCGCAGCGCGCGCCCCGGCGCCTCCGACAGCGCCACCAGGATCATGTAGTACGCGTGCGGCATCCCGGCGTCGCGCTGCAACTGCCGGTCGAGCGCCTCATGCACGAGCTGGGTCGCCGCCATGAAGCTCCGCCAGGTGCGCTGCTCTTCGTCGTCCAGCCATCGGGTCACATCTGACAATTTACTTGAACTCTCATATACTTGGGAACGAATCCGGCCAAAGGAGATCATCATGCCCGTCCAGCGGCTCAATCATGCGGTCCTCTACGTTCGGGACGTCGAGCGCAGCGTCGCCTTCTACCGCGAGGCCCTCGGCTTCGAGCCGGTCATGGAGATGCCCGGCGCCGCGTTCCTCCAGGCGGCCGGCTCGTCCAACGACCACGACCTGGGGCTGTTCCAGATCGGCGCGCAGGCCGGGCCGTCGCCCGCCGGGCGCACCGCCGTCGGGCTCTACCACCTGGCGTGGGAGGTCGACACGCTCGACGAGCTGGAGCGCGTCGCCGCCAAGCTGAGCGAGCTCGGCGCGCTGGTGGGCGCCTCCGACCACGCCACCACCAAGGCGCTCTACGCGCACGACCCTGACGGGCTGGAGTTCGAGGTGTCCTGGCTGGTGCCGGCCGACATGATCGACGACGAGCTGCTCTCCGCCAGGACCCGCGTCCTGCCGCTCGACCTGGCCGCCGCCAAGGAACGGTTCGGCGCACACACGCGCGGCGGCGTCGGAGTGTCGATCCCGGTCTGACGTGATCGGGCGGGTACGGGTTACCGTGGTGTTAATCCGATTCCCCTCCTGGAGAACGTCATGCCGAGGGATCCAGACCACGTGCTCGACGCCATCGACGGCGTCGTCGACGAGTGGGAGACGCTGAGCGCCGACGCCATGCGCTGGGCGCCGCCCGAGGACAAGAGCGACGACCTGCTGCGCGAGGTGAGCGAGATCTTCGGGCCGCTGGCCAACGCGCTCACCCAGGCGTTCCGCCCGCTGGGCGACGCGGTGAACCGCGTCCTGGACGACCTGCTCCCCGACGACGAGGGGCCCGCCTACGACCAGGACGACGACGAACGCTAGCCCGTCCGGCGCCGGCGGGTCCGGCGCGGGTAGGCCTTGGCGGTCTCGGCCAGTCTCGCGGCGTGCTCGGCCTGCTTGCGCCAGTGGCCGTAGGCGTCGCCGCGCTGAGCCAGCCGGTCGAGCTCACGCACCGTGGCCAGGGGGATGAACGCGGGCTCGGCGTCGCGCCACGGAGTGCCCGGCAGCGGCATGAAGGTGTGGGTGTGGATGCGCGCCCCCAGGTCGGCCAGATCGGCGGCAAGCCTGAGCGAGGCCTCCTGGTCGTCCTCCTGCTCGCCCGGCATGCCGAAGATGAAGTCGACGTTCGGCCGGAAGCCGTGCTCCACCGCGATCCGCACCGCGTCGCGTACGGGTGAGGTGTCGTGGCCGCGCCCCGAGGCCGCGAGCACGCGGTCGGAGCCCGACTGAGCGCCGATGATCAGGTTGTCGTTGGCGACGTAGCGCTTGAGCAGCCGCATGGCCTCGGGCGTCACGTGCTCGGGCCGCACCTCGGAGGGGAAGCTGCCGAAGAACACCCGGCCGTGCGGCGGCAGCTCCTCCTTGACCCCGGCCAGCAGCTCCTCCACGGCGTCCAGGTCGGGGCCCGGCCCCGGCGACCCGTACGAGAGCGAGGTCGGCGTGATGAACCGGACGTCGCGCAGCCCGTGCCCGGCCATCTCCCGCACGTGTTCGCGCACGCTCGCCACCGATCGGTGGCGGAACTGGCCGCCGAACATGAAGGGCGTCTGGCAGAAGCGACAGGTGTAACGGCACCCTCTGGTGATCTCGATCGGCCCGAACCGCCCGCGCCGGGCCGGGAAGGACGGGAACGCGTCCAGCGGGAGCTGCGGCGCCGGGCGGGTGCGCAGCGCGACCCCGTCGGCGTCCCTGAGCGCGAGCCCGGGGACGCCCGTGAGCGGGTCGCCGCCGCGCAACGCCTCGACGAGCGCGACGATCGTCGACTCGCCCTCGCCGACGCCGGCCAGGTCCCATCCGGCGTCGATGACCTGCTGCGGCTCGGCGGTGGCGTGCACGCCGCCCGCGATGTGCAGGACGCCGTCCCGATCTGCCAGCGCCCGCACCGCCGCCAACTCGGCGGCCATCGCGTCGGCGTCGGGCGAGTAGAACGACCACAGGACCAGCACCCGGTCGGCCCGGCTGGCGGCGATCTGCGCCGCCGTCTCCTCGACGGTGGTGCCGAGGCGCAGCCCGTGCTCGACCCCCGCGGTCTCCAGCGCGGCGAGCAGGGCGTGCACGCCGTAGGTCACGGCCTTGCGATATCGGACCACCACGTCAACAGCGAGCGCCACGCCGTGCAGCGTAGCCGACGACCACCCGGATGTGCGGCGCGCGCCGTTCACCCGGGATCGTCATGGGGTCCTTGCCGACAGCCACCCAGGTGTGCGGCGCGCCCGTTCACCCGGGATCATCGCGGGGTCCTTGCCGACAGCCACCCAGGTGTGCGGCGCGCCCGTTCACCCGGGATCATCGCGGGGTCCTTGCCGACGGCCACCCGGTGTGCGGCGCGCCGTTCACCGGCCCTTATCGGGCGAACCGCTCGACCGCCGCCTTCAGGGCGTCGCGCATGCCCGGCTGACCGCCGCTGTGGCCCGCCTCCTCGACGATCACCAGCTCGCAGCCCGGCCACGCTCTCGACAGCTCCCACGCCGTCCGCAGCGGGCTGCTCAGGTCGATCCGGCCGTGTACCAGGACGCCGGGCACGTCGCCCAGCTTCTCCACCCCGGCCAGGATCTCGCCGTCCTCCAGCCAGGCGTGGTTGCTCCAGTAGTGGGTGACCAGCCGCGCGAACCGCATCCTGAACCGGGGGTCGGTGTAGCGCGGGTCGGGCTCCTGGTCGGCGCGCACCCGTACGTGGGAGTCCTCCCAGTCGCACCAGTCGCGGGCCGCCTTCTCCCGGACGGCCGGGTCGGGGTCGGCGAGCAGCCGGGCGTAGGCGTCGACGAGCCGCCCGCCACCCGGGGCGCCGTCGCGGAACCGCTCCCACTCGCGGGGGAAGTAGTGGCCGACGCCCTCGGTGATCCACTCCACCTCCCACCGGGTGGTGGTGGCGACGCCGGACATGACGATCTCGGTGACCCTGTCGGGGTGGCGGATCGCGTAGGCCAGGCCGAGCGTCGTCCCCCACGAGCCGCCGAACAGCATCCACCGGTCGATGCCCAGGTGCTCGCGGAGCAGCTCCATGTCGGCGATCAGGTGGAGGGTGGTGTTCACGGACAGGTCCGTGTCGTGGTCGGCCGCGTCAGGCGTGCTCCTTCCACAGCCGCGCTGGTCGAACAGCACGACCCGGTACTTCTCCAGGTCGAAGAACCGCAGCCACCCGGGACTCGCCCCCGACCCCGGACCGCCATGGACCACCACGGCGGGTTTCCCACCGGGCGCGCCGTGGACCTCCCAATGCACGTGGTTGCCGTCGCCTACGTCAAGCATGCCGCTCTCATTGATCATGACCCCATCCTCACCCCTTCTGAACGGAAACCGCCTCACACGCGGGGTCCAGGGGCGGGAGCCCGATCGCGCCGTCCCCTTTCCTGTTTGACGGAAACCGCCTCACACCAGGTCCGGAGGCGAACCGTCCGCCCCCTTCTGAACGGAAACCGCCTCACACACGGGGTCCGGGGGCGGGAGCCCCATCGCGCCGTCCCCTTCCTGTTCGACGGAAACCGCCTCACACACGGGGTCCGGGGGCGGGAGCCCCTGGCAAGGGGGTGTGGGGGAGCTTGGCTCCCCCACAGAGCGCGGCCCGAGTCGGGTTCGCGCGCAGCGCGCTGCCTTGCGAGGACCTTGCTGTCGGCGTGGGCATGGAAAACCGCCTGATCTTGTCGGTGGCGGCTGCCATAGTGAGGGAGTGTTCCACACCTCCTCCCTCGTCCCCTGCCATGTCCGTCACCTGCCCGGCGGCGCCATCGAGCTGATGCCGATCGTGCTGCCGATGACCCTCACGGCCGCCCAGCGCCGCAGCCTGGCCGCCGTCCTCCTGGAGGGTCTCAACGACGACACCGCCCCCGCCGGCGCGGACCTCTGCCTGGCCTAGCCCAGCCTGGCCCGGTAGACCTGCCGCGCGCGGTCGTAGAGCGCCACGTGGTCGTCGTACTGGTCCTTGGTCGCGAAGACCCCCGACTCCCGCAGCACCTCCTCCAGCCGGTCCAGCCAGTCCAGGCACCACCGCACGTCCTCGGGCCGCGCCACACGCGTGCCCGCCACGTTCAGGTAGACCGGGCTCGTGTGCGCGTACGCGCCGCTTCCGTGGAAGGCCCGCGGGTGCGGCCCTCCGGTGGCGACCGCGACCACGTACGTGGGCTCGCCCGCGGTCAGCGTGGCCGTGAGGCGGCCGGGCGGCCCCTGGGCCACCACCCCGTCGGCGGTGCGGATCTCCAGGGTCTCGACCTCGGGCCCGACCGAGGTGACGGTGATCTCGACGTGCTCCCCTGGCGCCAGGTCCAGCGTGTCGCCGGGGCCGTGGCCGTTCACGGTGAGGTCGAGCCACGGGCCGGTGGTGGCGAACGTGCGGCCCATGAGGATCGCCTCGGCGAACGACTCGGCGGTGAGCGGGCCGTCCACCCGCGCGTACACCCGCTCCCACCCGGGCGGGCCCGACGAGGTGCCGCGGTGGCAGAACGACAGCACCGCGTCGGTGCCGGCGGTCACCGTCAGCCGGTTGCCGGCCCCGATCAGGCGCCGGTAGACGGCGGCCGTGGCGCTGATCGACGAGTGGTTGAGCACGTCCAGCGTGTCGATCAGGCCGAGCGCCGCGTCGGCGACGATCTCCCTGGCCGAGCAGTTGCGCCCGCGCCGCACCGCTGCCTCCGGCGGGTCGGTGTCGGAGACCGGCAAGTGGAACGGGTGCCCGTAGCCGAGCACCGCGCCCATCTCGTGCAGTTCCTCGCAGGCGACCGCGTTCGGGGGCCAGTCGGCGTCGCCGGAGAAGCCCGTGTGGAAGCGTTCGGGCAGCCCGCGCAGCCCGAAGGCGCCGACGTGGCCGACCAGGTCGTTGCGGTACTCCACGCCGATCCTGGCCAGGTGGCGCCCGTCGGACCACGGCAGGTCGCGGCCCAGCCAATGTTCGAGCGCCTCCCGGTCGTAGACCCGCGCGCTCGCCACGTTCCCGGCCACCAGGTTGAGCACGTGCAGGTCCTCGCCGTGCTGGGCGGCCGCGGCCAGCTCGGGTGCGGCCGGTTCCTCGCCCATCCAGTTGAGGTGGACGTGCATGTCGCCGCCGTACCAGCCGTGCGCCGCCGCGTCGTACAGCCGCTCGGGGGTCAGCTCGACCAGCGTCTCCCCGCCCGCGGCCGGGGTCAGCGCGACCTCGGACTCGGCGTACTCCATGCCCCTGGTGACCGTCACCGTGATCGGCTCGGCGGGCACCGCCACCACCAGGTCGTCGCCATGGAAGTACGCTCTGCCGTGCCCGTCGACCTTGGGCGGGGCGCCTTCGGGATACCAGCCCTGCCCGCCGGCCGACGTCACGCTCCACCGGCACGGGAACCCGGCGCGCAGCCGCACCGCCGCCGCCTCCGCCCGCCTGGTCAGCGGCGCCAGATCGACCGGCGCCCCGTCGGCGACGACCTCCCGCCGCACGCCGACGATCTTCGCTCCGCGTGGCGGGATCTCGTACGCGTCGCCGTCCACGATCACCGTGACCGGCTCGTCCCGGCTCGAGTCCAGCAGCAACCACGTACGGCCTGGCTCGTCGCCGAGCACCACCCGCGCGCGGGCCTCCAGCGTGACCGCGCCGGGCCGCAGCCGCAGCGCGGGCAGTGAGGTGAGCACTCCGCCGCCGAGCGCGTCGCGGACCACCCGGTCGACGTCCACCTCGCCCATCCGGTCGTCGATCTCGTCCTCGGACGCCCCGGGCAGGCGCTCGGCGAGCTGCCGCATCCCGGTGGCCCAGTAGTCGTGGCTCCGGTCGAGGAAGACGGTGGCCCACGCCTGGACCACGTACGACAGCGGCTCCTCGCCCCAGCACACGCCGTGCTGATCGCGGAGGTCCCGGTAATCGGTCAGCGCGCGGGCGACAGTCTCGGGAAGCAGCGGATCGTCACACATCGGACACTCCTCGAAGTCACCGACATCGTGTCACGAAACGCTGGACCCGTCAGGTACTTACCACCCACCGCCCGACTGCACGGCCGAGACGACCACGGCGAGCCCACTCATCCCGACCATCCCGATGATGACCATAAGGGCGACGATGCGACGGTTCACATGGCGGATGCTACCCGGCGTCCAGGGAGAAGACGGCCAGGCCAGGAGGTGGTGTGCCGGAAATAATGGGACCCGGGCACCGGTTACCTTTTGGTACCCGCTCAAGGAAAGGTACGTCCCATGCCCCTGCCTCTCTCCATTCTCGATCTCGCGTACATCGGCAAGGGAGAGACCGCCGCCGACAGTTTCGCTGCCAGCGTGGAGCTGGCGCGGCGTGCCGAGCAGTGGGGATACCGGCGCATCTGGTATGCCGAGCACCACAACATGCCCTCGATCGCGTCCTCGGCCACCAGCGTGCTGATCGCGCACGTGGCCGCGCGGACGAGCACCATCCGTCTCGGCGCCGGCGGCGTCATGCTGCCCAACCACTCCCCGCTGACCATCGCCGAGCAGTACGGCACGCTCGCCACGCTGCACCCCGGCCGGATCGACCTGGGCCTCGGGCGGGCGCCCGGCAGCGACCAGAAGACCATGCGGGCGCTGCGCCGCACGCCCTCCTCGGCGGACAGCTTCCCGCAGGACGTGCTGGAGCTGCAGGGCTACCTGACCGGCGACTCCCGCATCCCGGGCGTGGACGCGACACCGGGCAAGGGCACCGATGTGCCGCTGTACATCCTCGGGTCCTCGCTGTTCGGCGCGCAGCTCGCGGCCATGCTCGGGCTGCCGTACGCGTTCGCCTCGCACTTCGCGCCCGCCGCACTGGAGGAGGCGGTCGCGCTCTACCGGCGCGAGTTCAAGCCGTCCGCGCAGCTCGCCGAGCCGTACGTGATCGCCGGCGTGAACGTGATCACCGCCGACACCAGGGAGAAGGCGGAGGAGCAGTTCCTGGCCGCCAAGCGCAACCGGGTGAGCCTCCTGCTGGGCCGCGAGCGCGAGTTCACCGCCGAAGAGGCGGACATGATCCTGGAGTCGCCCGCCGGGCAGCAGATCCTCCAGATGACCAAGTACTCGGCCGTCGGCACGCCCGGCGAGGTCAAGGAGTATCTGGGCCGGTTCGCCGAGCATGTCGGGGCCGACGAGCTCATCACGGTGTCGGCGGCCCCCGACCGGGAGGCCTGGCTACGCTCCTTCGAGCTTCTCGCCGAGGTCCAGGGCCTCGTCCCCGCCTGACCGCTCCAGGATCACCAGCGGGATGTCCCGGTCCGTTCTGGACTGGTACGTGTCGTACGTCGGGAACACGGTGGCCATGCCCGGCCACAGCTCCTTCTTCTCCTGCTCGGTGGCGGTGCGGGCGCGGGCGGCGAACCTGTCGGCCCGCACCTGCACGGTGACGTCCGGATCAGCGATCAGGTTGAGATACCAGGCGGGGTGCTGCGCGGAGCCGCCGTTGGAGGCGACGAGCAGGTAGCGGTCGCCGTCCTGCCCGTAGATCAGCGCCGTGCGGCGCAGTTGCCCCGACTTCCTGCCCCGGGTCGTGAGCAGCAGCGTGGGCAGCCCCTGGAACAGGTGCCCGCTCTCTCCGTCCGTCTCCACGTAGCGGCGGATGTGCTCGGCCACCCAGCCCGTCGGGCTGTCGATTACCTCGTCCATGCGATCAAGTGTGGAACTTCGACCGGGGTTGAGGTCAAGTCGCCCAGCCCATGACATTCGTCAGGTCTGCGCCCGGAGTCCCCCGGTTAGGGTGATCGGCATGAAGGGCCGGCTCTGGACCTCCGTCTACCTCGCCGTCCTGGTATGGCCGCTCCCCGGCTTCCTGTCCCGCTCGCCGTCCGCCGCCGAGGTGGCGCTCGTGGCAGCGGGGCTGGTCTGCTTCGCCGCGCTCTACCTCCGGGTCGTGTGGACGGCCCTGGACCGCCCGCACGGGAACGCGACCCCGTACACGCTCGTCCTCCTGTACGCGGCCGCGGCCGGACTGGCGCCGGCGCTGGGCGAGCTGTGGGTGTTCGCCGCCTCCTTCTTCCTGATCACGGCGCTGGCCGCAGCCCTGCCCGAGCGGGCCATGCCGGCCGGGGCCGCGCTGACCGTCGGAGGCGTCGCGCTGGCGCTGCCGCTGCTGGGCGCGCCGCTCGCGGACAGCTGGTGGATCCCGCTGCAGGCGGCGGTGTTCGCCGGGGCGATGCGCGCCTTCCTCGCGCTGACCGCCGCGAACCGTGCCCTGTCCCGGGCGAACGCCGAGGTGGAGCGGCTGGCCGTGGACAACGAGCGGCTGCGCTTCGCCCGCGACATGCACGACATCCTCGGCCACAGCCTGGCGGTGATGACGTTGAAGAGCCAGCTCGCGGGCAGACTGCTGACGGCCGACCCCGCACGGGCGGCGGCGGAGATCGGCGACGTGGAGGAGCTGTCCCGGCAGGCGCTTTCTGACGTGCGCGACGCGATCGCCGGCTACCGCGAGCTGTCGCTGCCGGAGGAGCTGGACGGGGCCCGGCGGGCGCTCGCCGCCGCCGGCGTGCGCGCCGAGGTGTCGGCCGTGCCGGTCCCCGCCGAGGTGGAGCCGGTGCTGGCCTGGGTGGTGCGGGAGGGCGCGACGAACGTGGTCCGGCACAGCCGCGCCCGCCGGTGCCGCATCGGGCTGGGGACCGCCGGCGGCGAGGCGTACGTCGAGGTCACCGACGACGGCCGCGGCTCCGCCCCTGGCGACGGCGGCACCGGGCTGCGCGGGCTCGCCGAACGGGTCGAGCTCGCGGGCGGCACCCTGCACGGCGGACCGGCCGAGCACGGCGGCTTCCGCCTGCACGCCCGTGTCCCTCTGCCGGCCCGCCCGCCCCGGGAAGACGCCGTTCCCCGGGCCCGGCCGCCTGCGAAAGGAAGCTCATGATCCGCGTCCTGCTCGCCGACGACCAGCATCTCGTACGGGAGGCGCTGGCGGCCTTGCTCGGCCTGGAGCCCGGCATCGAGGTCGCCGGCCAGGTGGGCCGCGGGGACGAGGTGGGTGCCGCGGTCGCCGCGACGCGGCCCGACGTCGTCCTGCTCGACATCGAGATGCCCGGCGGCGACGGCCTCACCGTCGCGGCCGGGCTCACCGGCGTACGGGTGATCATCCTGACGACGTTCGGGCGGCCCGGTTACCTGCGGCGCGCCATGGACGCCGGCGTCGCCGGTTATGTGGTCAAGGACGCCAGGGCCGGGGAGCTGGCCGACGCGATCCGCCGGGTGCACGCCGGTGAGCGGGTGTTCGACAGGAAGCTGGCCGCCGCCAGCCTCTCCGAAGGCGCCAACCCCCTCACCGGCCGCGAACGCGACGTGCTGCGCGCCGCCACCGAGGGCGGGACGATCGCCGACATCGCCCGCCGTCTGTACCTGTCGGACGGCACCGTACGCAACTACCTGTCGTCGGCCATCGGCAAGCTCGGCGCCCGCAACCGGGCCGAGGCGGCACGCGCCGCGGAGGCCAAGGGCTGGCTCTGACGAACGTCACTACCGGCCGCCCGCCGCTCTCGCGACGCTGGTGACATGGGGAAACGCATCGCGCCCGCGCTCGGGCTCTTCTTCCTGTCGCCGCTCATCGGCGAGTTCCTGCTGGGCAATCTGCCCGTCACCATGCTGGTCGCGCTGATCACCCTGGCCCCGCTGTACGGGGGCGGCGCGCTGCTCGTCCGCGAGCTGGCCAGGCGCCGGGGCGTGGGCTGGCCGGGCATCGTGCTGCTCGCCGTCGCGTACGGCCTGATCGAGGAAGGGCTGGTCACCCGATCCCTGTTCAACCCCGGCTTCGCGGGGATGGACCTGCGGTCGTACGCCTGGATCCCCGGCGTGGAGGTGAGCGCCTGGTGGACGGTGTTCGTGCTGGGCGTTCACGTGGTGGGCAGCATCTGCGTGCCGATCGCCGTCATGGAGTCGCTGGTGCCCGCCCGGGCCTCGGAGCCGTGGCTGCGCAGGCCGGGCCTGGTGGTGGCGGGGGTGCTGCTCGTCCTGGGGGCGGCGGCCTCGGCGGTGTTCGCGACGGATCCGTACGATCCCGGGTTCGGGCGGCTCGCGGGCGTGGCCCTGCTGGCGGGCCTGCTGGTGTTCCTCGCCCTGCGCCGCCGCACCCCCGCCGCGCCGGGCACCATCCGGTCCGGACGGGGGCCCGGGGGCTGGGCGGTGCTCGCGTTCTCGCTGGCGGCCGGGGCCGCGTTCTGGCTGCCCGTGATGAACGTGGACGCGCTCGGCGCCTGGCTGGTCACGGCCATCCACCTCGCTCTGTACGCCACCGTCTGCGTGCTGGTCGTGCGCTGGTCCGGGCAGCCGGGATGGGGGATGTGGCAGCGGTTCGGGCTGGCGGCGGGCGGTGTGCTCACCTACGCCTGGCACGGCTTCCCGCAGCCTCCGGCCGTCCCCACCGATCCGATGGCCGACCTCATCGGGAACCTGGTCTTCGCGGTCGCGGCGGTCGCCCTGCTCGTCACCGCCGCCACGAGAATCCGCTCCCACGCCGCGGGCCGCTACGTCGAGTGGGTGGCGTAGTAGCGGCGGGACTTGTCGCGGCTGCCGCACGTCGTCATGCTGCACCAGCGGCGCCGCCGGTTCCTGCTCGTGTCCAGGAACAGCCACACGCATGACGGGCAGGCGCCGAGCCGGTCCAACGGCCCGTGGGTGAGCAGCTCGACCGCCGATTCGGCGACCTCCCACAGCAGCACGCGCACCGTACGGGGAGCCTCCCACCGCAGCCGGTAGGTGTCGCCGTCCTCGTCGAGCCGGGCGTGGCCGGATCCCTCGGCGTAGGCGGCCATCAGCGCGGCGAGGTCCTCCCGGGGCGGCTGCCCGCCGTGGGCGAGCGCCCAGAACACCCGGAAGACGGCCTCCCGCAGCTCCCGCGCCTCGGGCAGAGCGTCCGCCAGCCCGGCCGGGTCCTCGACGGCCAGGCCGACGGCGCCTGCCCAGGTCAGGGCCTCCTCGGGCGTCGCCAGCCAGTCCCGCTCGGCGACGGGGCGGGCGTTGACGGTGTTGGCGAAGTCCAGACAGAGCGCGTTCCCGACCAGTTCCACTGCGGTCATGCCTCCAGTATCTCACCAATCAATCCCGATTGACAGGTGAGACCGCGCAGTCTTACCGTTCAACCTACTTTGAAAGGTGAGACCTATGCGCATCCTTCCCGCGTCACTCGGCCGGTCGTTCAACGGCCTGTGGTTCGGCACCGGCGCCGCGAACCTCGGTGACGGCATGGCCCTGTTCGCGCTGCCCCTGCTGGCCCTCGCCGTCGGCGCCTCGCCCGGCGGGGTGGCGGCCGTGACGACCGCGCTCACCCTGGCCTGGCCGCTGTTCGGGCTGCACGCGGGCTGGATCGTCGACCGCGTCGACCGGCGCGCCCTCCTCACCGGGGTCAACCTGGCCCGCGCCGCCCTCCTGGCCGGCCTGACCGCCGCCCACCTCGCGGGAGTCCTCTCACTCCCGCTGATCATCGCCGCGGCCGTCCTGCTCGGCGTCGCGGAAACCCTCGTCGACACGGCGCTGACCTCGACCATCCCGCGAGTCGTGCCCCCCACCGCGCGCGGTCGTGCCAACGCCCGCGTCGAAGCCACCATCAACGTCACGAACCAGCTCGCCGGCCCGCCCCTCGCCGGCCTCCTGGCCGCGACCACCCTCGCCCTGGCCACCGGCGCCAGCGCCGTCCTCTACGTCCTGGCGGTCGCGGGCATCCTCGTCATGACGCTCTCCCCCGTACCGGCCGGCGCCGGCACGCCCCACCCCGACCGGCCCCGTGACGGCCTGGTCGCGGGCCTGCGCTACCTCTGGCGCCAGCCCGTGGTGCGCACCCTCACCCTCTACACCGCCGTGATGAACGTCGTGTGGGCCGCCGCCACCGCCCTGCTCGTCGTGTACGCGGTCGCACCCGGCCCGCTCGGGCTCACCACCACCCAGTACGGGCTCCTGCTCACCGCCATGGCGGTCGGCGGCCTGGTCGCGTCGGCCGTGGTGGAGCCACTGCGCCGCCGCTTCGGCGTGACCACCCTGCTCATCGCCGACGCCGCCGGCACCGTGCTCCTGGTCCTGCCCGTCGCCGTGGACGCCCCCGCCTGGGCGGTCGCCGCCGGCGCGGTGGTGGCGGGCGCCGGGTCGAGCATCTGGCGCATCCTCGTGGCCACCATCCGCCAGAACCTCTCCCCGCCCGAGCTGCTGGGCCGGGTGTACGCGGCCTCACGCGTCCTCAGCTGGGGCGTCCTTCCCCCGGGCGCGGCCCTGGCCGGAGTGATAGCGGAGCTGTGGGGGGTGCGCGCGGCGTTCGTCCTCGCCACGGTGCTCGCGCTGGTGGTGATGGCGGCCTTCATCCGCTACGCACTCCGCACCGACCTGTCGGCGGCCGTCGAAGCCCCGGACGAAACCGTCGCGGCTCACTGATGACTGCCGAACACGGGTGCGGCTCGTTAGGCGGCGCCCGGGGTGAGTCACCATATAGTCGGACGCCGATCGAGCGTGATGGGGCCGGATGGAGATCGAGGGGTCGTTCTGGCGGGCGATCGCGGTCTACCGCGTCGCCTCCCTGGTCTACGCCGCGCTGCTGCTGGCGACCGCCGGCGGCTACCAGCGTCCGCTCGCGGGCTGGCTCGTCCTCGGTGTGATGGCGGTCTGGACGGTGGTCACCACCGTCGCGTACTCGACCGTGAGAAGCCGCAGGCTCCTCACGGTGGACGTCCTCGTCACCCTCGGCTGCCTGCTGGCCTCGCCCTACGTCCAGGGATCCCAGGCCGGGCAGGCGGGTCTGATGCCGGTCACGGCGACCTGGGTCGGCGCGCCCGTGCTCGCCTGGGCCGTCTACGGCGGGCGGCGGGCGGGCGCGGTCGCGGCCGTCGTCCTGTCGCTCGCCGACCTGTGGCTGCGCGGGCTGCACGAGTTCAACCTCTCCGTCCCGGTCAACGGAGCCGTCCTGCTCATCCTCGCCGGGGCCGTCGTCGGGCACGTGGCGCGGCTGACCAAGCAGGCGGAAGAGCGTCTTCAGCAGGCCGCCGAGCTGGAGGCGGCCAACCGGGAACGCGAGCGGCTGGCCCGCGGGATCCACGACTCGGTCCTCCAGGTCCTGGCGCTGATGCAGCGCCGCGGGCAGGAGATCGGCGGGGAGGCCGCCGAGCTGGGACGGCTCGCCGGAGAGCAGGAAGCGGCGGTACGGGAGCTGATCCGCAGCGGCCCGGCCCCGGCGGCACAGGACAGCGCGGGCCTGGTCGACGTGGGCGCCCGCTTACGCCGGTTCACCACACCGGCGGTCACCGTCTCGGCGCCGGCCACCCCTGTGCCGCTCCCCGCCCGTCAGGCCGACGAGGTGGTCGCCGCCGTCGGCGCGGCGCTCGACAACGTCAGGCGGCACTGCGGCGAGGACGCCAGGGCCTGGGTCTTCGCCGAGCACGACGGCGACACGGTGACCATCACCGTGCGCGACGAGGGCCCCGGCATCCCCGCCGGACGACTGGAGGAGGCCGAGACGGAGGGCAGGCTCGGCATCGCGCAGTCCATCAAGGGCCGGATCGCCGGCGTCGGCGGCACCGTCGGCTTCACGTCCGTGCCCGGCCAGGGGACCGAGGTCGAATTCGTCATCCCCGTCCACACGTGAACCCGGGTCTACAGTTACGGCATGACCAGCGCACTGCGGGTGATGGTGGTGGACGACCATCCGATGTGGCGGGACGCGGTCGCCCGCGACCTTGAGCACGCCGGATACCAGGTGGTGGCGACCACCGGCGAGGGCCGCCAGGCGCTCCGCGTCGCCGGCGCCGTACGCCCCGAGGTGGTCGTCCTCGACCTGAGGCTGCCCGACCTGCCCGGCGCGGAAGTGGCCAGAGGGCTGGCCGCGTCCGAGCATCCGCCCCGCGTCCTGATGCTGTCGGCGAGCGGCGAGCACGAGGACGTGCTCGAAGCCGTCAAGGCCGGCGCCTCCGGCTACCTGGTCAAGTCGGCGAGCCGGGAGGAGTTCCTCGACGCCGTCAAGCGCACCGCCGAAGGGGAGCCGGTCTTCACCCCCGGCCTGGCCGGCCTGGTGCTCGGCGAGTATCGCCGCCTCGCCACCCAGCGACCTTCCGACGACGGCCCCCGCCTCACCGACCGCGAGACGGAGGTGCTCCGCCTGGTCGCCAAGGGCCTGTCGTACAGGCAGATAGCCGAACGGCTCGTCCTCAGCCACCGGACCGTGCAGAACCACGTACAGAACACCTTGAACAAGCTCCAGCTCCACAACCGCGTCGAACTCGTCCGATACGCGATCGAACGCGGACTCGACGGGGCGTAGACCGGCTCAGAGATTGTCGACCTTGAACGGGTCGTGCTCGGAGAGCAGCTTGTCCAGGCGCGCCTGGTCGACGCGGCTGGCCGTGTTCGCCGCCTCCTGCCGATCGCGCACGCACTTGGCCAGGCCGAACGCCGACGTCACCGTGTAGAGCACGGCGACCGCGAGGAACGCGCGGACCCAGGGGTTGACCGGCAGGAAGACGATGCCGATCCCCACGCTGCCGAGTGCGACCGCGAAGGAGATGACGCATTGCGCGTAGTAAGCGGCGGTCATGGTGGGCTGGACTGGTTTGGTCATGCCACCCAGCGTCCGGCACGGACCGGGCGCCCGCCTGAGTACGCGTACCCAATCCGCCCTGAGTAGCAGGCACTGCCGTGACGATGACGGCCACGTTACGATCGCCTTGGAAGCATTGCCGTAGCGAGGACATATGCCGGTGAGACGATGGACCGCCCTGGCGACCGCCGTACTGATCGCGTCCCTACCGTTCGCCACAAGTCCCGCCGCCGCCCAGGCGGGCGCGCCGGATCCGGCGCGCGCTCTCAAGCGGCAGCTCGTGAACAAGCAGGGCGTCCGGATCTCCGAGACCAGCCGCTACTTCTTCGGCGGGAAGTCGACGGTCTCCGGGAACGGGACCCGGATCAAGGGCCGCCTCCGGCTCGCCCCCTCGGGCCCGGCGGCCGCGGACTACACCTGGTGGGACCTGCCCTCGGCGAAGACGAAGAAGAAGCCGGAGCTCCACCGCGTGATCCGCGTCGGTGCGGACGTGTACGTGGACGCCGGCCAGTATCCCGGGCCGACCCCGGAGGGCAAGGAGTGGATCCGATACCCCTCGAAGCACAGGGGGAGCATGGGCCGGGACATGGATCGGGACGTGAGCCTGCAGCCGATCAGCGTGTACGACCCGTCCACGCTGAAGGCCGTGCTGAAGCGCTCGGCGCGCAAGCCCGTCTCCGGCGGACTCCTCTACTGGGGCGCCATGAGCTACAAGGACCTGCGCACGATCTCCAAGGGCGCCGCCATCAGCTGGACCTCCGGGCGGCCGATCAGCGGGAAGAACAAGGGAAAGATCGCCTGGCGCCTCTGGACCGGCCGTGACGGCCTCCTCAAGCGCCTGACCACCACCGACACCGCAGGGTCGGGGAAGAAGCCGCCGGTCAAGCGGACCGACACGCGTTACACCGGCTGGGGGTCCCGCGTCGTCGTCACCGCCCCGCCCGCCGATGAGGTCATCGACGAGCGTGACCTGCTGGAGTACGTCCGCGAGCAGAACGCGCACATCCCGGAGGACGAAAAGAACTCCTGAAGCGGGCGTGTCACCTGAGCGGGATGGACCGGCCCAGCTCGTCGGCCGGGCGCGAGCCGGAGATGCGCCGTTGCTCCTCGGTGATGGCCACGTCGTTGATGCTGGCCTCCCGCCGCCGCATCAGCCCTTCCGCGTCGAACTCCCAGAGTTCGTTACCGTAGCTGCGCCACCACTGTCCGTCGGCGTCGTGCCATTCGTACTGGAACCGGACCGCGATCCGATCGTCGGTGAAGGCCCAGAGCTCCTTGCGGAGCACGTAGTCGAGCTCCTTCTCCCACTTACGGGTCAGGAAGGCGATGATCTCGTCCCGGCCGGTGATGAACTCGTCGCGGTTGCGCCAGACCGAGTCGGGAGTGTAGGCGAGGGCCACGCGGCGCGGGTCGCGGGTGTTCCAGGCGTTCTCGGCCGCCTGGACCTTGGCCCGGGCGGTCTCGGCCGTGAAAGGCGGGACGGGTGGCGGGGTCATGCGTACTCCTTGGTGATCAATGTGCGGTGGCGGAAGAAGCCTCTTTGCTTCCTTCCGGGTTGAAGCGGGAGTATTCGCCGAAAGCCCAGCGCTGCCCCATACCGCCGGAAATCTGGACCACCCGCTCGACGGAGAAGTCGACGAGCCGCTTGGCGCCGGGGACCGTCGCGGCCCTGTCAGGGTCCCAGTCGACGCGGGCGCGGCCGGTCAGGTGCAGCGTGTCCCCGTTCTCCCAGTCGAGGAACAGCAGCCCGCAGCGGGGTTCGAGTTCGAGGTTGCCCAACGTCATGTACATGGCGTTGCCCGTGTAGTCGGGCCAGGTCAGCCGCCGGTCTCCGGTCACGGTGACGAAGCCGGGGTTGCCGCCCCGATGCGACGCGTCCGCGCCCTGGCCGGGCGCGTAGGTGCCGATGAAGAACGTGTCGGCGCCGGCGATCCACCGCTGCTGCCCGGCGGTCAGCTCACCGCCGGCGACCGCGTCCCCTCGCACCGTCTCGTTGGCGTACGTACGAGTCTGGATGTATTTGGGGCAGTTGGAATACACCTGTGCTGTACGCACCAGCAGCCGGTCACCATCTCTGCCGGCTCGCCCGTTGACGCGCATCCGTTTGCGGCTGCCGGGCTCGATCATGAGTATGCCGATGTCCCGCTCGGCGTCGAACAGGCCCGCGAGCGGATCCCCCGCAGCGGGGAGCCGCCCGACGACGAGCGTGCGGTCGTCGGGCGCGGCGACGAACCCGGGCGGACCGGTGATCACGCCGGTCCAGGCCGCGCCGGCGTCGTCGGCGGCCGCGATCACCACCAGCCGCTGCCGGCCGGCGAAGTCCGCGGCCACCGGCGGGACGGTCGCGCCGACGCGGGCCGACCCCCATCTGTCGCGGGTCAGACCGGCGCGGCGCTGCACCGTGTGTTCGCCTTGGTGGAGCATGGTCAGTTCCTTCCGCGCGGTATCAGAAGAAACCGCAGGTCGGCGCGCCCTGCGTCGGCGCGGGCGCGGTGTCGGCGCCGGTCGGCGCGTAGATCTCCAGGCGGATGCCGTCCGGGTCGGTGAAGAACACGCCGCCGGAGGAGGCGCCCTCCCCGTGCGGCACCACGCCGTCGTAGACGAGCGGCACGCCGAGGTCGCGCAAAGTGGCCTCGGCAAGGCGCACCGCCTCGATGTCGGGCACCTGGAACGCCAGATGGTGCAGTCCGGGCCGGTCGGCGGCGAAGCCGCCGTCGCTCTGCTGCCACAGCGTCACCATCAGGCCGCCGTCCCGGCCGAGGAACGCGAACCTGCGATCCCCCTCGGCCTGCTCGCCGAGGACGTCGAAGCCGAAGACCTGGCGGTAGAAGGCGATGGAACGGGTTAGATCAGTCACGTTCAGGCCGACGTGCCCGGTCTTCAGGACCGGAGCGTTCATGCTGGACCTCCCATGCAGGCGACCGATCTAACGGCCGCATCAGTCATCATCCATTAGAATAGTTGCGGAGGTTTCTTACGATGTCAAGCGGAAGAGAGCATTAGAAAGTGGACGTGGCACAGCTCCCCGGCGGCGGTGCTCCCCTACTCGGCGAGCCACCTCCGCTCGAACTCGCCAACACCGCCTACGCGGTCCGCGGCCGCCTCCAGGACGGCCTGCTGACCGTCGAGCACCTGACCGCGTGGCTGCGCGACCTGCGCCCGCGCCTCGCCGTCCCCGTCACGGACGCCGACCTCCAGGACGTGGGCGAAGGCGACCTCCACCTCGCCAGGGAACTCCGGGACGTCATCCGGGCCCTGGCGGCTGCCGCCGTGGCGGACCACGACCCCGATCCGGACACCGTCACGACCCTCAACCGTCATGCCGGCCTGGCCCCGCGATGGCGGGAGCTGCGCACCGCCCCCGAGCCGCACACGACGGTCCGCAGCACCGGCCGCCCGGTCACGGCGGCCCTCGCCGCCCTGGCCGAGGAGGCCGTCGTCCTCTTCGCCGGGCCGGCCCGCCACGAGGTGCACGCCTGCCACGGCCCCGGCTGCGTGCTCTACTTCCTCCGCGACACCCCCCGGCGCGAATGGTGCTCAGCCGGCTGCGGCAACCGGGCCCGAGCCGCGCGCCACTACGCCAAGAAGAAGACCGCCGAATAGGACCCGTGTCACCCTGCGGCCAGGCGTTGCCGTTCCTCCCTGACGATCTGCTCGGCCAGGGTCTCCTCCGAGATGTCGATGGCGTCCGGCGTCGACTCGGCGAGATGGCTGCGCCTGGCGTAGGCGTCGAACAGCGTGGCCTTGGCGTTCATGATCTCCAGCAGCCGCTCGTCCATGCTGTCGGGCGTGAGAAGGCGGTGCACCTGCACGCGCCGCACCTGGCCCATGCGGTACGCGCGGGCCACGGCCTGGCTCTCCATGGTCGGTTTGACCTGGGGCTCGCAAATGATCACGACGGATGCCGCCTGGAGGTTGAGTCCCACCCCGCCCGTCTGGATCTGCGCGAGCAGCACCGCGTGACCCCGGGCCGCGGTGAAGGCGTCGATCACCCCCTGACGGCGTTCCGGCGCCAGCTCGCCGCTGAGCGGCCCGTGGACCGGAGAGCCGAGGGCCTGGCCGACGGCGGCGAGCACGTCGCGGAAGTAGGAGAACACCACGACCTTGAGCTCCGCCTCGGCCGCCTCGTCGACCAGTTCGCGCAGCCGTTCCAGCTTGGCGGACTTCTCCGGCACCGCGTAGGCCGCGCGGCGCATCGTCATGAACCTGCCCGACGCCACCGCGTCCCGGTAGGCCTCGGCGTCGGCCGTACTGAACTCCTCCCACTCGTCCATGTGCACCAGATCGGGCAGCTCCGTGACCACGTCCTGCTGGTTGCGGCGCAGATAGACGGGCGCGACGGCGCGGCGGAACGCCTGCGCGCTGTCATTCACCCCGACCGTGCCGGACAACCCCGGCTGGAGGTAGTCCACGAGCGAGCGGAACTCCTCGATCCGGTTCTCCATCGGCGTGCCGGTCATGAACAGGACCCTGCCGACCCGGTCGCACCACCCGGCCACGGCCTTGGAGCGGCGGGCCTGCCGATTCTTCACGTAGTGCGCCTCGTCGACGACGAGCACCCCCACCCGCGGCTCGATCTCCAGCGTGTGCAGCCCGGCGTACGTCGTGACCGCGACCCCGCCGCGTTCGAGCCACGCGGCGTGAGCCAGGCGGCGA
Source organism: Nonomuraea ferruginea (assembly GCF_039540635.1). Classification (NCBI taxonomy): domain Bacteria; kingdom Bacillati; phylum Actinomycetota; class Actinomycetes; order Streptosporangiales; family Streptosporangiaceae; genus Nonomuraea; species Nonomuraea ferruginea. The sequence goes on from NZ_BAABFD010000006.1 coordinate 357,029, forward strand.
TCGTCGCCATGGAGCCGATAGGTCTTGAGCGAACTGCGGGTCTCGATCTCGCGCAGCCAGTTGACCAGCACGCTCGCCGGGCAGACCACCAGGGAATGCGTCGTGCCCCGCGCGTGCAGGTGCGCCATGACGGCGATCGCCTGGATCGTCTTGCCCAGCCCCATGTCGTCACCGAGGATCACCCGGCGCTGGGCGAGCGCGAACCGGGCGCCGAACGCCTGATAGCCGCGGAGCGAGACCCGCCGCAGGGTGTCGTCGAGCTCCTGCTCCCTGACCCGCTCGGCCAGATCGCCGGGCAGGAAGCCCTCGGCGGCGGTCCGGTCCGACGGCGCCAGGGCGGAGAGCTCCGCCAGCAGGTTGTAGTAGTCGGCCGCGTGGATCTCGAAGTCGATCCACGCCAGGGCCCCGTCCGGCGGCGGGCGCAGCAGGTCCGTGGTCGCCTGGGCGATGAGCAGCCTGGTCTCGGTCTCGCCGGCCAGCAGGGCGGCGATCCGCTCCACGGCCCGCTCGGCGCGGGCGCGGCGACGGCTTCCCGACAGCAGCCTGCGCAGCCAGCTGCCGATGGGGCGAGCCTGGGGAATCAGCTCTCTCAGCCTTCCCCCGACCGCCTCGGCCGTACGACGGGCGCGGGGCAGCTCGGGACCGACGGCGACCAGCCGGTGCAGCGCCAGGAGCAGCCGGGTGGTCTCGGCGTCCCGGTCGTCGACGTCGATGTGGACGGTGCGGGACCGCCTCGTGGCGAGCGCGATGCCCTCGGCCGCCTTCTGCGCCTGCTTGCGGGTCTGCGGCCCGACTCCCGGCAGCTTCTGCAGCTCGTACGGCATCGCTCGTAGAACGCTCCGTACGGTGGTGTAGCCGGCTTCCTCCAGCGCCCCGATCCGCAGCCGGCCGCTGGTGACGTCCTTCAGCCGGGACACCGGCATGGCGTCGAGCTCCGCCTCGGCCTGCCGGTCGCGGAGCGGTCCGAGAGCATCGCGGACCTCGGCGACCGCTCGTTCGTGCTCGACCACCAGGTCTCGCGCGTCGCCCAGCAGTCGCCGCGCGCGCCGTAACAGGTCTCGAACATCCCCGGCAGAGGGTGGTTCCATAGGTCAGAACGTATCTTCCCCAGTCCGAGATCGTGTCCCGCTGCTTGGGCGGGTGCCGACCGGGTAGTTTGACCAGGTTTCGACGCATCTGACCGAAGGGATGCCATCATCGGCAGCGACGCTTTCTCTCCGTGGGAGGACCGGCCGAGGCCGGCGCGCCGCCGCGTCACAGAAGCGGCGATCCTGAGCACTCGTGACCACACCCGGGCCGACGTCGCCCAGTGGACCTGCCCGCACGACCGGCACGCCGGGCACGGCTGCGTCACCTGCTACCACGCCTCGGCCGACGCCGACCCGGCCCTGCCGCTGTGGGAGGTCGCCGCCTGGTTCACCACCGAGCGGCCGATCCCGATCAGGGCGCTGCAGGACGTGCACCGCCACGACCGCGCCCTCGCCCTCACCCAGCCGTCGACCCCCCTCGTCTACCTCCTGACCGCGCAGGTGAGAGCCACCTTGGCCGCGGAGGCGGTGGCGGGCGTCGTGGGCTTCCTGGTGCAGAACCGGCACATCGTCGACGCGTTCACGGTGACGGAGATCCGCGCCACCCACTCCTAAAACCTTTCCAAGCCCCGGCCGCGACGAGTTCCGGCCGGGTCGCGGGTCTGTTCTCATGACCGCCATGGCGTCGTACGACGCCGCCCGTCACCAGGACCACGGAGGACACCATGACACTGCCCGGCCGCCCGCCCGTCGTCGACCTCGCCACCTGGCAGGCCGCCCGTGACAAGCTCCTGGTCCGCGAGAAGGCCCACACCCACGAGGGCGACGCCATCGCCGCCGCCCGCCGCCGGCTGCCGATGGTGGAGTTCGACGGTACGGTCGAGGTCGTCGGAGCCGACGGCCCCGTCCCGTTCCTGGACCTGTTCCAGGGCCGCGACGAGCTCGTGGTCTACAAGCACATGTGGCACGACGGCGCGCCGCACCAGGGGCAGTGCGAAGGCTGCACCGTCACGGCCTGGCACCTGAAGGACGCCGTCTACCTCAACTCCCGTGGTGTTTCGTTCGCCATCCTGACCACGGGCGTCTGGGACGAGGTGGCCCCCTTCGTCGACTTCATGGGCTACACCCAGCCCTGGTACTCGGTGCGCGACGTGGACGAGCCGGTGGGTGGAGAAATGGGGCACATCACCTGCTACCTGCGCGACGGCGACCGCGTGTTCCTCACCTACACCACGACGGGTCGTGGCATCGAGTCCGCCGACGGGTCCTTCGGCCTGCTCGACATGACGCCTTACGGCCGCGGCGAGGCATGGGAGGACAAGCCGGAGGGCTGGCCCGAGGGGCGCCACGCCTGCTGGTACTGGCGCTCGGACGCGGACGGCAACGCCACCTGGGGCCCCACCAGCCGCCCCGCACCGCAGTGGACCCGCCCCGGCGCCACCCCCGTGGACACCCTCGGCCGCCAAGGCGACCACTGACCGGCTGGATGGCCTTTTCCTGCCCGTACAGTGATCGAACGGCGGCCACCCCGACCTGCATTCCTTGCAGGCGAGCGACGGTCAGCGTGGAGACCGCCGGCGAGGAGCGGCACCGGACATGAGCGACACGCCTGCCACCGACGGCCGCGGGACGGTCGGCGTGTTCCTCGTCCTCGCCGCCGCGTTGACGATCGTCTGGGCGACGGGTTCATGGCTCGGCAAGATGTTCGACTGGACGCACCAGGGCTTCGCGTCGGCGTCTCTCCTCCAGCTCGCGGGCTACTTCATCGGCGGTGCGCTGCAATACTTGGCGATCTTCTCCTGGCCCGTGCTGCTCGCCCGGACGGGGCGGACGCTGTCCCGGCATCGGTACACGGTCATGAGCGGCGTCCTGCTGGGCGCCGGCCTCACCACCTACGCCCTGACGTTATGGTCGCGTGGCGACGCCCCGGTCACGACCTGGCCACACTGGCTCCTGCTCGGCGTGACGGTGCATGGGACGCTCGCCGGACTCGCCGGGCTCGGCCACTGCGCCTATCTCGCCCGAAAATCACGAAAGGCGGATCGACAGCCACCTGCGCGAGAAGATCGATCTGCTTGAGGCCGGCCGCAAGCAGATCGCGCAACTCGCCGCCGCAGGTCGTCTCCTACACCGATCTTGCTACGGATCAGGCGCGAAGCTGGGCAGGGTCCCGCTGGAGACCAGCCGCGGGACGATCCGGATGCCCGCCTGGATGTTAACCGTCGAAGGGGGTCGAGCACCGGCACGGGGGTACCGGTGCTGCCCGGACTGAACAGGCGCTGAAGGTCCACCGACCGTGCTGTACAGCAGCTCAGCTCAAGGTCAAAAATCCGATGCCGGAAAGGCCGCTGTACGCGAATCTGTGGACATGAACGACGATGTCCACTCGGGTCATCACTGGCGTTCCCTGTACGAGAGCGTCCTTGGCCACGAGGGCGACGGGTCGGGTGACATGCTGCTGCGGTGGCTGGATGAGCATCCGGCGCACGTGGCGGAGGTGCGGGAGGCGGGACGGCCCGGAAGCCACCTGGTCCCCCTGGGGAAGTCCACCGGGAGGGGCTACAGCCCGCTGGAGCGGTTGTATGCCGTGAACCGCATCCTTGACCTGCTCATCCTGAACTACCAGGACATCGCGAACGATGCCTATCCGCCGGTCGGCGTCTATCCCGCCTTCTGTGAGGCGCTGGGCGCGGACCGGATCGGCAGGCGGGGGTTTCACCCGTTCTTCCACGAGGTCGTCGAGGTGCGGCAGGCCGACGATCCTGACGAGCCGCCCTCGATCGTCGAGGAGCGCTGGCCCGGCTACATGATGGGGTCGATGCTGCTGACGCGAGCCGGGGTGATCGTCACCGCCGGGGCACGGCATCTGGTCGCGGGGGTCGCCGATCGGTCAACCTTGTACTGGACCTTCTGGCGCCGGTCACGGCCCTACCAGGACCTCTCGCACGGTTGGGGGAGCAACTCGCAGTGGGGAACCAGTTTCCGCCGCGACTACCTGGTCGACGGCCGATTGCACTACAACGTGGACGAGTTCCTGGATCCGGCTGACTCTCGGGGAGGCGACGAGGGTGACCTCGACCCGGCCTCGACGATCGAGATCGTCCGCTACCGGTGCAGCACCGTCGTCGATCACGGTGGCGAACTCTTCCCCTACAACGACCATCATGTCGAGCCGGCCCCTGCGGACTGACTCGACGCAGGCCGGCTCAGCGGTAGGTCCGGGACGCCCCCAGGTGCGCGTGCTCGTTGTACGACAGCAGGCTCAGCCCTGAGGAGCCCGCCAGCACGGCGGTGATGGACGCGTTCACCATGACGCGATTGAGTGCGACGACGCCGGTGGCCGGGACCCCCAGGAGCGAGCCTGCCGTGGCGGCGATGACGCCGGCGGAGGTCACCACGACAGCGTCCTGACCAGGCGCGAGACGGCCGGGGATGGCGTGCAGCGCCTCGACCGCGGAGCCGGCGAAGGTGTCCCATCCTCCCGGGTGGCCTTGCTCGATCCACTGCTTGAGTGCCTGGTCGAGGTGGGTCTGGAACTGGCGGCTGTCGCCGGTGGTCTGCGAAGTGCCATCGTCCAGGTACCGGCGGACGAGCCCGAGGTGGTCGTACTCGTTCCAGCGCGGATCCTCGACGGGGACGGCGACCGGCAGGCCGAGCAGCGCGGCGGTGTCCTTCTGCCGCCGCAGCGACCCGGAAACGAGCAGCGGCTCGCGCGCCCGGCCCAAGAGCTCCTGCCCGACGAGCCGGGCCTGGTGACGGCCGAGCTCGCTCAGGGCGTCGTAGTCCGCCGCGCCGAACGACGCCTGCCCGTGCCTGACGAGATAGATCACAGCCATCGCAACTCCACCTATGACACCGACGTGCTGCGGGCACGCACCGTCCACACGCGCCACGCACCGGCCACGAGTCCGACCGCGGCCAGTATCACCATGCCAGGGAGCAGCCCTCCGGGCGGCGCCGCCTGCTCCAGCAGCACGAACGCCCCCATCACCAGCACGAACCAGCCGAAGACGCTCCGCAGCCGGGCTTCGGGGATCCGTCCGGCGAGCCAGCCGCCGAGCACGCTGCCGAGGATGGCGGCCGCGGTGACGCCGATGGCGAGGTCCCAGGCGATGGAGACGCTGGTCAGGTAGCCGGCGAGGCCGGCGAAGGACTTCATCGCGATCACGATCAGCGAGGTGCCGACCGCGGCGGCCATCGGCAGCCCGCCGAGCAGCGCGAGGGCGGGGACGACGAGGAACCCTCCCCCGGCGCCGACCAGCCCGGTCACCAGGCCGACCACCACGCCGTCGATCAGGGCGCGGACCACGGCCACGTCGCCGCGGGCGTGCGCCGGTTCGGTACGCCGGGCGCGGAGCATCGCGATGGAGGTGGCGACCATCATCAGGGCGAAGCCGATCAGCAGGAGCCGCCCGGGTACGTAGCCGCCGAGTATGCCTCCGCCGAAGGCACCGACCATCCCCCCGGCGCCGAAGAGCACGCCCGTCCGCCACCGGATCCGGCCCGCGCGGGCGTGGGTGACCGCCCCGGCGACCGAGGTGGCGGCCACGACCAGCAGGGAGGTGGCGATCGCCTGCTTCGGCTCCAGCCCCGCGACGTAGACCAGGATCGGCACCGTCAGGATCGAGCCACCACCCCCCAGAGCACCGAGCGCGACGCCGACCAGTAACGAGAGCGCCAGCACGACGGCGAGGGTCATGCCCCTCCGCTCGTCACCGTGAGGCCGGCGCCCGCCGCCTCGCCGAAGTGGTCGTCGACCGCCACCACGTCCCGGCCCGCCGCGGCGAGCAGCGACGCCGCCACCGAGGCGCGGTAGCCGCTCTGGCAGTGGATCCACAGCTCACCGCCGGGCAGCTCCGATGACCGCAGCTCGTGCAGCGGCGCGTTCACCGCGCCCTCGATGTGCCCGGCCTCGAACTCGTCGGTCCGCCGTACGTCCAGGACCACGACCGGCCGCTCCCGCAGCACCTCGGCGAGGCGGCGGAAGTCGGCCTGGCCGAAGGCGGCCGGCTCCCGGTCGCTCCACTGCCCGGGGCCTCCGGTGGCCGCGGCCACCGGACGGTCGATGCCGATCCGTACCAGCTCGCGCTGCGCCTGTGAGACGTGTTCGGGCAGCTCGCCCAGCAGGGTGATCGGGGTTCCCCAGTCGAACAACCAGCCCAGGTTGGTCGCGAACGAGCCGTCCAGCCCGAAGTTGAAGCTGCCCGGCACGTGGCCGGCCGCGAAGGCCGTCCTGTTCCGCAGGTCGACCACCCACTCGCCGGCGTCGACGCGGCGCCGGATCTCCTCCGGCGTCGCCTCGCGCGGGAACGTCAGATCGGGCCGTTCAGGGCCGGCGCTGTTCAGCGACGCCATGTGGACGTAGTACGCCGGCCAGTCGCCCAGCCCTTCCAGCAGCTGCCGGACGTAGGTGTCCTCGTCGTGCAGCAGCACGGGGTTGCTGGAACGCTCCATGCCGATGGTGGACTCCGCGGCGTCGGACTGCGTGGCCGAGCAGAACGAGCCGAACCCGTGGGTCGGGTAGAGCAGCGCGTCGTCCGGCAGCAGCTCGCGCAGCCGCCGCGCCGAGCCGTGCTGCAACCGGGCCAGCCGGTCGGTGTGCTCCTCGCCCAGCAGGTCCGGCCGGCCGGTCGAGCCGTAGAGCAGCGACCCTCCGGAGAAGACCGCCAGCCCCTGCCCCGAGTGCCGGTCGTGCAGCACGTAGGAGAGGTGGTTGAAGGTGTGCCCCGGCGTGGCCACGACCTCCACCCGGATCCGGTCCCCGATCCCGAGCGACTGCCCGTCGTGGAGCGGCTCCCGGTCGAAGGCGACCTCGTCCCTGCCGTTGAGCAGGTACGCCGCGCCGGTCTCCCTGGCCAGCGCGAGCCCGCCGGTGACGTAGTCGTTGTGGACGTGGGTCTCGAACACGTGCGTCAGTGACAGGCCCTCGCGGTCCAGCACCTCCAGCACCCGGTCGATGTCGCGCTGCGGGTCCACCACGAACGCCACCGATCCGTCGTGCACCAGGTAGCTGCGGTCACCCAGGCTCGGGGTGTCGATCGGCACGATCGACAGCGTCCGTTGCGGGGTGACGCCGGTGGGGGTCATGCCCGGCCCCCTTCGTCGACGCACTTAAGCACGCGTTCGGCGAGCATCGGCAGGGTGGTGGGCCTGGCGCCCACGGCGTCCTCGACCGCGCTGGCGATCGTGGCCGCGCACGGCCCGATCGGCGGCTCCCCGATGCCCCGCGCGTTGAACGGCCCCACGCCCTCACCGGACTCCAGGACCTTCACCTCGATCTCCGGGCAGTCGGCGGCCGTCGGGATGGCGTACTGGTAGAAGGCGCCGGTGAGGTTGACCGCCTCGTCGTACACGATCCGCTCGGACAGGGCGTATCCCAGGCCCTGCACGACCGCGCCCTCGATCTGGCCGCGCACGCTGAGCGGGTTGATCGCCCGGCCCACGTCGTGGGCGGCGACGTAGCGCAGTGGCCGCACCTCACCGGTCCGGGTGTCGACCTCGATGTACGCCGCGTGGGCCCCGAAGGTGAAGTCCGGGACGATCCGCTCGGAGTCGATCAGCTGGGTAACCGGCTTCGCGGTGGGCGCGAAGTACGTCTTCATCGCGTTGATCGCCACGCCGTTCGCCAGGCACATCGCCACGACCTCGGCCAGCGGCACCACCCCTTCAGGCGTGAGCACGCCGCCCTCGGCGAGCGTCAGGTCGTGCTCGGCACAGCCGGTCGCCTTCGCCACGCCCGCCACCAGCTGGGCGCGGAGCTCGCGGGCCGCCGACAGCACGGCGTTGCCGGACATGTAGAGCTGCCGGGTCGCCGTGGTCCGTCCCGCCAGCGGAGTGCGCGCGCTGTCGCCGAAGTGGACCGTGACGTTCTCGATCGGCACGCCCAGCACCTCGGCGGCGATCTGCGCCAGCGACGACACCTGGCCGCCGCCCACGTCGGGCACGCCGCAGCGCACCACGACACCGCCGTCGCGCTCGCAGCCCACCCATGCGGACGCGGAGTCGTTCATCCACGCCACCCGCCCGTACGGCTGCACGTTGCACGCCAGTCCCAGACCCACCCGGTGCTCGGGTGAGGACGGCTCGGGCCGGGGGCCGATCGCCTCCATCACCGCGTCGATGCACTGCGGCAGCCACACGGCGGTCTCGATGGGCTGTCCGGCGGGGATCCGGTCGCCCGTCTTGAAGGCGTTGCGCTTGCGGACCTCCACGCGGTCCCGGCCGGCCGCGTCGGCGACCTTGTCGATCTGCGCCTCGTAGCCCAGCACCGGCTGCATCCCGCCGAACCCGCGGAACGCCGAACCCGGCGTGTTGTTCGTGTAGGCCGCACGCGCGCGCACCCGTACGTTGTCGCAGCGGTACGGCCCGGCCGCGTTCAGGGTGATGTACAGCAGGACGAAACCGCTCAGCAGCGGGTAGGCGCCCGCGTCCGAGACGATGTCGATGTCGTGGGCCAGCAGCTGCCCGTCCTCGGTCGCCGCGGTCCGGTAGCTCATCCGCACCGGGTGCCGCTTGGCCCGCGCGGTCAGCGACTCCTGCCGGCTCCAGGTCATCTTCACCGGCCGGCCGGTCCGCTGCACCGCCAGCGCGATGTACGGCTCGACGGTCATGTCCTCCTTGCCGCCGAAGCCGCCGCCGAGGTACGGCGCCTGGACGCGCACCTTGGAGTCCGGCAGCCCCACGACGTGCGCGATGCGCCGGTAGTGCTCGATCTCCTGCGTGGAGACCTTGATGTTGATGACGCCTTCGTCGTCCAGCCACCCGATGCCGGTCTCCGGCTCCAGGTAGGCATGGTCGACGACCTGCGCCTCGTAGCGGCCCTCCACCACGATCGGCGCCTCGGCGAACACCTTGTCGACGTCGCCGCGGTCGATGTTCCACTCGCTGAGCAGGTTGCCGCCCTCGTGCACCCGCGCCGAGCCGGACTCCAGGGCGGACTCCGGGTCCGAGACCACGGGGAGCGCGTCGTACTCGATCTCCACCAGCGCCTCGGCGGCGGCCAGCGCCCGCGTGTTCTCGGCCACCACCAGCGCGACCGGTTCGCCGTGGTAGCGCACCCGCTCGGTGGCCAGCACCCAGGACGGCGGCAGCGGCCGCCCCTTGATCCCGGCGGTGTTGGTCGGGATCTCGTTGTTGGGCACGTCCTCGCCGAAGAGCACGGCGACGACCCCGGGCACCGCCAGCGCGGCGGTCGCGTCCTTGGCCACGATCCGCGCCGAGGGCAGCGGCGAACGGACCAGGCGGGCGTAGAGCTGCCCGGCGACGTCGAAGTCACCGGCGTAGCGGGTCTTGCCGAGCAGCTTCTCGCGCGAGTCCTGCCGCTTCACTTCGGTGTTGACCACGCGGGTCGTCTCCCGGGCGCGGCTCGGGACGGTCTCCGTCATCGGGTCGCCCCCTCCTCCGCCGCCTTGACCACGGCGTCCACGATCGCCTGGTAGCCGGTGCACCGGCAGAGGTTGCCGTGCAGGTGCTCGCGCACCTTGGCGGGCGTGACCTCGTCGCCGGAGCTGAGCAGCTCGACGGCCGACATCAGCATCCCCTGCGTGCAGAAGCCGCACTGGGAAGCGCCGGTCTCCCAGAACTTCGCCTGCAGCGGGCTCAGCTCCTCGCCTTCGGCCAGGGACGCGCTGGTCTCCACCCGCGCGCCGTCGACCTGGACCGCCAGAGTGGTGCAGCCGGTCGCCGACCGGCCGTCGACGAGCACCGTACAGGTCCCGCAGGTGCCCTCGTTGCAGCCCTCCTTGACCTCGTAGGCGTGGGCCTGCTCGCGCAGCCAGCGCACCAGCGTGGTGTCGGCGGGCGCGTGACCGGTGACCTCCTTGCCGTTGAGCGTCATCCGGGTCTCGACGTGGCTCATGCCTGTTCCCTCCTCGCGTCGGCGCAGGCGTCCCTGACCGCCCGCACCGCCATCGCCTCGATCAGCCGGGCCCGGTCCGCACCCTTGGTGTACGGGTCGTCGGCGACGTCGAGAGCCGCGGCCAGGCCCGACATCACCCGCTCCGCCTCCGCGACGGTGACACCGGTGAGCCGTCGCTCGACCGCTTCCAGCCGGAGCGGCCGGTCGGCGGCGCCGGTCACGGCGACGGCCGCGCTCCTGATCCGGTCGCCGTCCAGCGCGACGCCCGCGGCGGCGGAGGCCAGGGCGAAGTCGCCGGCGCGGCGTGAGTACTCGTGGAAGCCCCACCCGTGGCGCGGGCGCAGCGGTATCCGGACCGCCGTCACCAGCTCCCCCGAGCGGAGGTCGGTCTGGTAGTAGCCCAGCGAGAACTCCCGCGCCGGGCGCCACTCCTGGCGGCCCAGGCTCTCGACCCGGTAGTCGGCCTCCAGTACGTGGCAGCTCACCGGCAGCTCGGCCGCCGCGTCCCCGTGGGAGACCGAGCCGCCGATGGTGCCGCGGTTGCGGATCCGCTGGCTGCCGATGTGGGCGGCGGCCATCGCGAGCAGCGGCGCGTGCTCGGCGATCAGCGGGTCGGTGGTCAGTTCGGCGTGGGTGACCGCCGCGCCGACGACGAGGTGGCCGCCGTCGACGCCGATCGTGCGCAGCGCGGGGATGCCCGACACGTCGACCAGGAACGCGGGCGCGGCCAGGCCGAGGTTCATCATCGGCACCAGGCTCTGGCCTCCCGAGATCGGGCGGGTGTCCTCGCCGCCCTCGGCGAGCAGGGTGAGCGCCTCGGGGACGCTGCGGGCCCGCTCGTAGGCCATCGTGGTGAGTACGTCCGACATCAGCGGGTCTCCCTCCTCCCGACGCTCCGGCCGAGGAGGAAGGCGAGGACCAGCGCCACCAGGCCCGCGGCCGCGCCGGCGAGCTGCTTCTTGGGCACCAGCGAGCCGTCGAGCAGGTTGATCGGCTCGGCCTCCACAGCCGGGGCGACCGGGCTGCCGGCGGCCGGGGCGGGCTCGTCGATCCTGGTGGCGAGGCTGTCGGCGAACTGGCGCATCAGCTTCGAGCTCACGTCCTTGATCGGCCCCTGCCCGAGTTGGGCGACCCGGCCGGTGAGGCCCAGGTCGGTCGCCAGGGTCACCTGCGTACCGCCGGGGACCTCGGTCAGGCCGGCCTTGATCTTGGCCTTCACCGTGCCGCCGCCGCGGCCGTCGCGGCCGCCGACCTCGATGGTGGCCACCTTGTTCACCTCGTCCTTGACGAGGAACCTGGCCTCACCCGTGTAGGTCATGTTCATCGGGCCGATACGCAGCGCCACCCGGCCGGTGAGCGCCTCGCCCTCGACGGACTCCACGGTGGCGCCGGGCACGCAGGGGGCGACCCGGCCCAGGTCGGTGAGGAACTCCCACGCCCGCTCCGGGGTCGCGGGCACGACGAACTGGTTGTCGATGCGCACGGTGACTCCTCCCTTACTTACTGCCGGGTTCGCGGGCCACGGCGATCGCCTGAACCTCCAGGCGCCACGCGGGGTTGAGGAACCCGGAGACCTCCACGACGGTGCTGGTGGGCCGGTGGTCGCCGAAGAACCGGGCGCGGACCGCCGAGACCTCGGGGCCGTCGGCGACGTCGCGCAGGTAGGTCGTGATCGACACCACGTCGGACATCGCCAGGCCCTCGTCGGCCAGGCAGCCCTCCAGGTTGGCGAAGACCTGCTCGGCCTGGGCGACCAGGTCGTCGGCGGGCAGGGTGTCGCCGTTGCGGTCGACCGGCACCTGCCCGGAGACGAAGCACAGGCCGGCCGCTGTCATGGTCTGGACGTAGGCGCCGAGCGGCGCCGGGCCCTTTCGCTGGTTCATCCGTGCCTCTGGATCGGGTTGTCGGCGTGCTGGGACCATTCGGACCACGAGCCGTCATAGAGGGCGAGGTCGCTGAAGCCGGCGTCGCGCAGGGCGATGAGCACGGCGGCCGCGGAGACGCCGCCGCCGCAGTAGAGGACCGCGGGGCGGTCCTTGTCCACGCCGGCGTCGGCGGCCAGCCGGGCGACGTCCTCGCCGCGCCTGAAGCGGCCGTCCTCCCCGATCAGGCTCGGGGAGGGGAGCCGGTTGGCGCCGGGGATCCGCCCCTCGGAGGCCGCGAAGGTCTCCTCCATCCGGCAGTCGACCAGCGTCACGTCGTCGCGGCCGACCAGCGCGCGGACCTCGTCCATCTCCCGGCGCATCCCCTGCGGGGCGCCGGGGCGGTAGTCGCGCGGCTCCGGGCGGCCGTCGGCCTGGTCCGTGGAGACCTCGAGGCCGGCCGCCCGCCAGGCGGGGAAGCCGCCGTCGAGGATCGCGACCCGCTGGTGGCCGTGGTGCAGCAGCGCCCAGGCCAGCCGGGAGGCGGTGAACAGGGAGTTGTCGTCGTAGGCGACCACGAGGGTGTCGTTGCCGACGCCCAGGCGTGACATGGCCTTGGCGAACTCCTCGGGCTCAGGAAGCATCCCCTCGACGCCGTCGACGGTGGTGCCCCAGTCCTCGATCCAGTCGGCGTGCACCGCGCCGGGGACGTGGCCGGCGGCCCACATGTCCCGGCCGCCGGGTCCGTCCGCGAGCGAGGCGCGGGTGTCGACGACCCGGACGTCCGGCCGGCCGAGCATCTCGGCCAGGGCCGCGGGCTCAAGGTAGATCTGGTTCATCCTCATGCTCCTAGGTAGATCGCTTGCACCCTCGACGAGCGGGCGAGGTCGGCGGCGGCGCCTTCCTCGACGATCCGCCCGGTTTCGAGGACGTAGGCGTGGTCTGCCAGTTCGAGCGCCAGGTTGGCGTTCTGCTCGGAGAGCAGGATCGTGTAGCCCTGCGCGCGCAGCGCGACCAGCGCCTCGTAGATGCGGTTGACCAGCACCGGGCTGAGCCCCATCGACGGCTCGTCGAGGACGAGCATCTCGGGCCTGGCCATCATCGCCCGCCCCATCGCGAGCATCTGCTGCTGGCCGCCGGAGAGCAGACCGGCCTTGCTGTCAGTGCGCTCCCTCAGCTCGGGGAAGAGGTCGAAGACCTCGCCGAGCTTCTCGGCGTCCCGCCAGCCGCCGGGACGCCGCACCGCGCCCATCCGGAGGTTCTCGAGCACCGTCAGGTCGGCGAAGACCCGGCGGCCCTCCGGCACGAGCGCGATGCCGTGCCGTGCGATGGCGTGGGTGGGCAGCCCGGCCAGGGACTCGCCCCGGAAGGTGACCTTCCTCGACCCGCTGGGCTGGAGCCCGAGGATGCCGCGGATGGTGGTCGTCTTGCCGGCGCCGTTGTTCCCGACCAGGCAGGTGACCTGGCCCGGCAGCGCACGGAAGCTGACGCCGTGGACGACCTCGACGCGGCCGTAGCGGACCGTGAGGCCCTCCACGACGAGGCCCTGGGTCTGGTCGTGCTCCCCGGCCCGCTCGTGGACGCCCGCCCGGGTGTTGGTGTCCATGCTGCTCATAGCGTGAGTTCCTCGCTCTTCGCGTGGCCGGGGCCCAGGTATGCCTCGATCACCCTCGGGTCCTTCTGGACCTCGGCCGGCGACCCCTCGGTCAGCACCCGTCCCTGGTCGAGGACGACGACGTGCTCGGAGATGCTCATCACCAGCTTCATGTTGTGCTCGATGAGCAGCACCCCGATGCCCTCCTGGGCCATCCCGGCGATGGTCTCGGCCAGCGGCATGGCGCTGGCCGGGGGCAGCCCGGCGGCGGGCTCGTCGAGGACGACCACCTCCGGCTCCATCGCCAGCACGCGGACCATCTCGACGAGCTTCGCCTCGCCGAAGGGCAGGGACTCCACCAGGGAGTCGGCCCGGTGCTCCAGCCCGAACTTGCGCAGCAGAGCCCGTGCCGACTCCTCGGCCTCACGCTCGTTGCGCCGGGTCCGGGGTCCCCGGATCAGGTCGCCCAGGTGGCTGCCCTTCTGCCGGGAGTACGCTCCCATCGCGACGTTGTGCAGCACCGTCATGCCGGTGAAGACCTCCAGGTTCTGGAAGGTCCGCCCCAGGCGGTGGCCCGCGCGGGCGACCGCCTTGCCGGCCGGCAGTTCGGCGCCGTTGACGAAGACCTGGCCGGCGTCCTGCGTGACGAAGCCGGAGATGACGTTGGCCAGCGTGCTCTTGCCGGCGCCGTTCGGCCCGATCACCGCGGTGATCGATCCCGCCGGGGCCCGCAGCGTCACGTCCTTCAGCACCTGCAGGCCGCCGTATGCCTTGGACACGCCGGTGACCCGCAGGCCCTGGCGCTCGCTCGTACTCATGCCCGCACCACCTCCTGGTCCGGCTTGGCCTGTTCGGCCGCCTCGCGCTTGGCCCGCTCGCGGCGGTCCTCGCGGCGCGCGGCCAGCTCGCCCGCGAGGCCGCGCGGGAAGAGCTGGATGGCGATCAGGAAGATCACGCCCATGATCAGCGGCTCGTAGTCGGCGTAGTCGGCGGCGAACACCTCGATGCCCGTGAGCAGCAGCGCTCCGAGGATCGGGCCGATCATCCGTCCCGCCCCCGAGAGCACGAGGGCGACGACCAGGAGGACGGCCATCATGAAGTCGAACGTGGAGGGGCTGATGAAGCGGGAGTCGAAGGCCTCCAGCGCCCCCGCGACGCCGGCGTAGAAGCCGCTCATGCCGAACGCGAGCAGGCGCAGCTTGAACGGGCTGGCGCCGGCGGCCAGGGCCGCGGGCTCCGAGGCGCCGTAGGCCCGCAACGCCCGGCCGGTACGCGACACCAGCAGGTTGTGGGCCACGATCGCGCCGATGATGGCGAGCAGCGCGACGAAGCCGTACTTCACGATCGGCTCGGTGAACTCGAAGCCGAACAGCGAGAACGGCGGGATGCCGACCAGGCCGTTGGGCCCGCCGGTGAGCTCGACCATCCGCCCGAAGAGGAGGAAGAGCACGAACCCGGCGCCCAGGGTCGCCATCTTGAAGTAGATCTCCTTCAGGCGCATCGACATCATGCCCACCAGCAGCGCCGCCAGGGTCACCACCACCGGCGCGATGACCAGCGCGAGGACGGGCGGCACGTCGAAGCGCACCGCCGCGATGCCGGCGGCGTAGGCGCCGAGGCCGAAGAATCCGGCCTGGGCCAGGGAGATCATCCCGGCCATGCCGTTGATGAAGTTCAGGCCGGTCAGCAGGATCACGTAGATCGCCATCCGGGTCCAGATGTGCAGCGCGTAGTCGGTCGCCATCAGCATCGGGAGCAGGAGCAGGAGGCCGATCGTGATCCACAGCTCCCAGGAGTTTGTCCTGCCCAGGGAGCGTGGCAAGGCTCTGAGACGACTGCTCATGTGCGCACCGCCCGGGCCGTGCCGAACATGCCGGTCGGCTTGAAGGTCAGGATCGCGAGCAGCACTACGAAGGCGACCACGTCCGCGTACGCCGACGTTCCGTACCCCGCCACGACCGCCTCGGCGACGCCGAGCAGCAGGCCGCCCGCCAGCGCGCCCTGCGGGTTGCCGAGGCCGCCGAGCATCGCCGCGGCGAAGCCCTTGAGACCCAGCAGGGTGCCGGAGTCGAACGACATCACGGTCAGCGGGGCCAGGCCCGCGCCGGCCACGGCGCCGAGGGCCGCCGCGATGACGAACGCCCAGCGGGCGGTGGTGCGGTAGGAGACGCCGAACGTCTGCAGCGTCTCGGAGTCTCCCGCGGCGGCGCGCAGGGTGGTGCCGAGCTTGGTCCGCCGGAAGAACAGCGTCAGCGCGACCACGACCAGCACGGCGAGGACGAGGTTGAGAATCGTCTGCCGGCTGGTCGAGGCGCCCAGGATCCGCAGCGACTCCGAGCCGAGCACCGAGGGCAGCGCATAGGTGTCGCGGACCGAGATCAGCATCGCGGCGCCCTTGACGATCACCGCGATGGCGATCGTGGCGATCGTGATGGCGGCCGGCGTCCGGAGGCGGCCGAAGCCGAGCAGCCCCATCTCCGTCAGCAGCCCGAGCACGGTGGTCACCGCGATCGCGACCAGGATCGCGACGAAGATCGGGACGTCCCACGCCTCGTAGAGCATGGCGGCGCTGAGTCCGCCGACCATGACGTACTCACCCTGGACGAAGTTGATGGCTCCGGTGGCGTTGAAGATGACGCCGAAGCCCAGGGCGACGATCGCGTAGATCGCGCCCACGCTGAGCCCCGAGAGCAGGACCTGGATGAAAAGATCCATGGCTCACTCCGCCGGGACGAATCGCGAACCGTCCCACTGGACGACGGCGACGTCGTCGGCGGTCAGCCCGCTGTGGTCGTCCGGGGTGAACTTGAAGACGCCGGTCACGCCCACGTGGGAGCCGAGGCCCTCGATCGCCTTGGCGACCTTCTCGCCGTCGGGGTCGCCGCCGGTCGCGCGCAGCGCCTCGACCGCCACCATCATCGCGTCGTAGGCCTGGCCCGCGTAGACGTTCGGCTGCTCCCCGGCGTACTTCTCGGCGTAGCTGGTGGCGAAGTCCTCCATCGCCGCCTTCTGCTGGTCGCTGTCGTCGGTCTTGTCCCAGATCGGCAGCTTCGGCGAGACCAGGATCGTGCCCTCGGCCGCCGCGCCGGCCTGCTGCATGTAGCGGTCGTCGACGAAGCCGAAGCCGTGCATCACCATGACGTCACGGTCGGCGAGCACGCTGCGCACGTTCTTGAGGAACGTCACGCCGGAGGGCTGGATGGTCCAGGCCAGGTAGGCCTGCGGGTCGTTCCCGGCGAGCCGCTTGACCTGGGGGGTGAGGTCGTTGGCGGCCGGGTCGAAGGCCGCGGTGAACACCTTGATGCCGGCCTCGGGGGCGAGCCGCTCGAGCTCCTCCTGGGCCGACTGCCCGAAGCTGGAGGTGTCCGGCATGAACGCGACCCTGGTCACGTCCTTCGCCTTCCAGTA
Source organism: Nonomuraea ferruginea (assembly GCF_039540635.1). Classification (NCBI taxonomy): domain Bacteria; kingdom Bacillati; phylum Actinomycetota; class Actinomycetes; order Streptosporangiales; family Streptosporangiaceae; genus Nonomuraea; species Nonomuraea ferruginea. Next base: position 373,778 of record NZ_BAABFD010000006.1, read on the forward strand.
CTCGATCAGCTTCTCGATCATCACCGTGTCGTTGAACGTGGTCTTGAAGGTCAGCCGGTGCTCCGCCGCCGGCTCCACGATCTGACGGGCTCCCTCGGTGGCGATGAAGGTGATGCCCTTGCCGCTGGTGATGGGGTCCATCGCCAGCGCGATGCCCGACGAGCCGCCGCCGCCGACGACGAGTTCCACGCCGTCGCTGTCGAGCATGCGGTTGGTCTGCTGCACGGCGGTGGAGGTGTCGCCGGCGGGGTCGTAGAAGACCCACTTGATCTTCTTGCCGTCGATGCCGCCCTGGCTGTTGACCTGCTCCACGGCCAGCTCGGCACCCTTGCGCATCTTGTCGCCCAGCTTCGCGCCAGCCCCCGAGACGGAGAACAGGGTCCCGATCGTGATAGTGTCGTCACCGCCGCCGGCCCCGGAGCTGCCCAGACCGCAGGCAGACGAGGCGAGGAGGGCCGAACCGGCCAGCAACGCGAGGATCTTCTTCCTCATCGGATCTCCTTGATCCGGGAGCCGCTCCACGGCTCCCGATGGGTGGCTAAAGGCGGATCACTCGGGGAGGGTCCCGATGCGACCCATGTCGAACGCCTCGCTCATGTGGAGCGGCAGCACGTTGTCGCCGCCGATCTCCTTGATGCGGACCATCTGGTCGTAGGCCTCGAACAGGTCGGTGTGTCCGCCGGGGGGGATCACCTTGAAGTGCTCCGACTCCTCTTCCGAGGGGTAGAAGTTCTCCTTGAGCACGCACATCCCGGCGATGACGTAGGTGCCTTCGGAGGTCTTGACGATCGCCGACTGGCCGCCTTGGGTGTGGCCAGGGGTGAGAATGAGGTCGAAGCCCTCGGCGATCTGGTGGTCGCCGTCGAGCTTGGTCAGGCCCATGTCCTCGATGCGCTGGTAGTGCTCGGCCGGGGCGAACGACGTCGCGAACATCTCGTGAGAAGGGGTGTTGTCCCACTCGGCGCGCTGGACGAAGATCTCGCTGTCGCCGAACGGCTCCATGGTCATGCAGTGGTCCCAGTCCAGGTGCGTCAGGACCGTGACGTCGATGTCGGAGGCCTTCATCCCGCGCTCGCGCAGGTGGGACTCGATCGGCTTGACGTCGACGACGTCGGCGAAGACCTGGCCGACGTGCACGAGTTCCCTGTCGACCGGGCGGATGTGATGGTTGTAGTCGTCCGCGCTGCAGCCGACGTCGATGAGGGCGGCGAAACCGGGCTTGCGGATCAGCCAGGCGACGTAGGGGACGTCGATCGCGACACCCGCGTTGTGCATGTAGGTGAAGCGACTCTTCTCTCGGTGCGGACCGTAAGCCACGACCAGCGGCTCAATGGTGAACAACTCGATCCTCCTCAGGGGGCCGTGCAGGCATCTGCTCGGGTGAGACGACCGTCGTCCTGGAACTGAACACTCAACCAGCCCGTAGTGGAACTGAACGATCAAATAGCAGCGAAAAACGTTTGGGGGGCTCGCCTCCGCGTCTGTGCGCTGGACACTAGCCGAGAAATTCCGATTGCGGTAGTACTAACTGTATGTGCAAATAGTTTTCGCCCGAAACAAGCCCGGCGACACTCGTGAGCCTTAGGCTGGGCGGCACAAGGTCCCCCGTAACCGCCGAGGGCGCGACGGGCACCTCACGGGGAAGCACACGACCACGAGGACAGGGATGAAGACGACACGGCAGACGCCGGTGGCAGGGCCACCTGCGAAGCGTGCCCGGAAGGTCCGCGACGCCGAGCGGTCACGGATCGCGATCCTCGACGCCGCGGAGCAACTCTTCGCCGACTTAGGCTTCCAGGGCGCCTCGCTGGCGGCGATCGCCGAACGGGCCTATGTCTCGGTCGGGCTGCCGGGCTACTTCTTCGGCTCCAAGGAGGACCTCTACCACGAGGTGCTGCAACGGGTCTTCGAACGGCGCGACGCGGCGCTCGAGTTGGTGGCGACCGAAGCCGAGCAGCTCCTGGAGGCGTCGCCCGGCGACGGGGAGGCGGCGCTGCGCCGGCTGATCGGCGGCTATGTCGACTTCCTGCTCGACAACCCGACCTTCGTCTCTCTGCTCACGCGCGACGCGCTCGAACGCGTCGGCCGGCGCGAGGGGCAGCCGCGGCACTCCCAGCGATTCGCCGACCGGATGATCAGGATCATGGCACAGGCCGGCGTGGTGGAGGCGGACGAAGCCCCCGAGCAGCTCTTCCTGAGCCTGATCGGGATGTGCTACTTCCCTCTTGAGCACGACGCGACCATCGTGGCCGGCATGGGACAGCGGGCCTGGGCGCAGGCGTTCCAGGAGAAGCGGGTGGCCCACATCGTGCGGCTGCTCCGCCCGTCCGCCTAGCTCTCTCCGGGGGGCCGGTCCCGGTACGCACCGGGCCGCCCTGTATACCTAACACCGACCGAACGATCACTCAGTCTCCATCGCAGACCGGGGAGGTAGCGGGATGAACGAGAGACGCTGGACGGCGCTCTACCCACAGGCGGTGACGGACGCCCGGCCCGTCAGCCACACCTCGCTCGCCGAGGCGTGGCGCGAGCGGGTGCGACGGGAGCCGGACGCCCGCGCGCTCGCGTACTTCGACGGCGCCATGACCGTCCGGGAGGCCGACGAGGCCAGTGACGCCCTCGCGGCCGCGTACCGCTCCCTCGGCACCCGGCACGGCGACCGGGTGGGGATCTACTTGCAGAACATCCCGCAGTTCGCCCTCTCGTTCCTCGCCCTGTGGAAGCTCGGGGCGACGGCGCTGGTGCTCAACCCGATGTACCGCGGCCAGGAGCTGCGGCGCCTGATCGACGACTCCGGCGCGGTCGGGATCGTCTGCGCCGACGCCGACGTGCCGCAGGTCTCCGAGACCCTGTCCGGCAGCTCGGTGCGCTGGACGGTGAGCACCTCTCCGCTCGCCTTCCAGACCCGCGACGACCCCCGGGTGTTCGGTGAAACCGAACGGAAGGCGCCCGCCTCGCACGGTGACCTGGAGGAGCTGATCGAGCGGTTCCGGGGCGACGTCGTGGAGTCGCCGGAGCTGACACCGGACGACGTCGCGCTTCTGACGTACACCTCCGGCACGACCGGGCCGCCCAAGGGCGCGATGAACACGCACGGCAACGTGCTCTCCGTCGCCGCCGGCTTCGCCACGTGGGTCGGCCTCCGGCCCGGCGACGCGGTGTACGCGATGGCGCCGCTGTTCCACATCACCGGCTCGGTCATCAACGCGGTCATCGCGATGATGCACGACGCCGTACTCGTCCTGACCGGCCGGTTCCGTCCCGAGGTGGCGATCGACGCCTTCGTCGAGCACCAGGTGACCTTCACCATCGGGTCGATCACCGCGTTCAACGCGATCTACCAACTGCCGCACGCCTCGCGGGAGCATTTCGCGTCGATGAAGTCGGTCTACAGCGGCGGCGCCCCGATCCCGCCGTCGACCATCGAGCGGTTCCGGGAGCGGTTCGGCGTCTACATCCACAACGTCTACGGGATGACCGAGACGTCCTCGGGGGTGATCGCCGTGCCGCTGGGCGCGGAGGCGCCGGTCGACGAGGCGAGCGGGACGCTCTCCATCGGCGTGCCGCTGCCCGGCCTGGACGCGCGGGTCGTGAACGCCGCCGACGAGCCGGTCGGACCGGGCGAGCAGGGCGAGCTGGCGCTGCGCGGGCCGCAGGTGGTGCCCGGCTACTGGCGCAAGCCCGAGGCGACCGCCTCGACGATGCCCGGCGGATGGCTGCACACCGGCGACGGGGCGATCATGGACGCGGCGGGCTGGGTCTACCTGGTCGACCGGCTCAAGGACCAGATCAACACCTCCGGCTACAAGGTCTGGCCGCGCGAGGTCGAGGACGCGCTCTACGCCCACCCGGCGGTGCACGAGGTGGCGGTCGTCGGACGGCCGGATGACTATCGAGGGGAGACCGTCGTGGCATACGTGTCACTCAAGGCCGGCGAGTCGGCCGAGGAGAAGGAACTGATCGCTTTCACCCGGGGGCGGCTGGCGGCCTACAAGTGCCCGCGCGAGATCCACCTCGTACCCGACCTGCCCAAGACGCAGACGGGGAAGATCCGGCGCAACGTCCTGCGGGACGGCGACGGGCCGGGGGCCGGCCAGTGACCGGGTCGCCGCGCCTGGCGGGGCGCGTCGCGATCGTGACCGGGGCCAGCCGGGGGATCGGCCTGGCCATCGCCGAACGGCTCGTCGCCGAGGGCGCCCGGGTGTGCGTCACGGCCCGGAAGCCGGAGCCGCTGGAGGAGGCGGCGGCGTCCTTCCCGGAAGGCTCGGTGCTGACCGTGGCCGGCCGGGCCGACGACCCGGAGCACCGGTCCGAGGTGTTCTCGCGCGTGCTGGCCGAGTGGGGCCGGCTCGACGTCCTGGTCAACAACGCGGGCATCAACCCGGCGTACGGTCCGCTCACGGACCTCGACCTGGACGTCGCCCGCAAGATCATGGAGGTCAACGTCCTGGGCACCCTCGCCTGGACCCAGGAGGCCGTCCCCCACGGCGTGGGCTGTGTGGTCAACGTGACCTCGGTGACCGGGGACGTGCCGTCGGAGGGGATCGGGATGTACGGCATCTCCAAGGCCGCCGTCTCCCACCTCACCCGGACCCTCGCCGCCGAGCTCGGGCCCGACGTACGCGTCAACGCCGTCTCGCCGGCGGTGATCAAGACACGGTTCTCCCGGGCTCTGTACGAGGGCAAGGAGGCGGAGACCGTCGCGCGGTACCCGATGAAGCGGCTCGGCGCCCCCGAGGACGTCGCCGGCGCCGTCGCGTACCTGGTGTCGGACGACGCCGCTTGGGTGACCGGCCAGATCCTCACCCTCGACGGCGGTCTGCTGGTCGCCGGAGGGACCGCCTGAGCGGCGCGGCGGGGTCAGCCGGCCCGCAGCAGCGCGACCGCGTAGTCGGCGTACCGCCGGGCCACCTGCTCCGCCGACAGCGGGCCGTCGGGGCGGAACCACGACGGCAGCGAGGTGCACATGGTCGCGACGGCGCGGGTCGCGGTCCGCACGTCCGCCGGTGCCCCGCCGTCCACGGCCACCGCCCTCCGCGCCTGCTCGTCGAGGAGGTGCTGCACCTCGTCGCGGAGCGCGGTGATCCGGGCGCGCTCCGCCGGGGCGAGGCTGCGCATCTCGCTCGCGCCGAGAAAGGCCAGGTCGGCGCGGAGCGCGTGGAACAGCGCCAGCGCCTCGACCATCCGCGCGAACCGTCCGAGCTCGCCCCCTTCCCCGTCGGCCGTCTCGTCGCGCGCGGCGATCAGCCGCCACCGGATGTCGGCCATGGTCAGGTCGAGCAGCCGCACCAGCATGTCCTGCTTGCTCGTGTAGTGGTGGTAGACGCCGGCCACGCTCAGCCCGGCCTCGGCGGCCACCTCGCGCATCGTGGCCGCGTGGTATCCACGGGCGACGAAGACCCGCAGCGCCGCGGCCAGCGCCGGGTCGAGCCCCAACGCCCCGAAGGCCCGCCAGTCGTCTCCCCCGGGGTCGGCCGCGGCGGGCTCCGGCACCCGCACCGGGTCACCGCCCAGCAGCCGCGCCGCCGGAACGTCCAGGACCTGGGCCACCTCGCCCAGCCGGTCGACCGTCAGCGGGGTGCGCCCGGTCTCTAGAGCGCTCATCGTCGCCGGGCTGACGCCGACGCGCGCCGCCAGCGCACGCAGGCTCAGCCCACGCGCGAGGCGCGCGGCCCGGATGGCGGCGCCTGGTGTGTGTTCAGCCATACCGAACACACTACTCCACCACGCCCGCCGATTGCGCTGGTTAAGGGTGTTCGCTCACTGAGGGACCCCGCCTTTGGCGACTGAACGCACGTTCGGTACCATGCGCTCATGAGCAGCATCGACCCCGCCGCCCTGACCGGTCTCGACCGGCTCGCGCCGGCCCTGGCCGAGGCCACCGAGGACGACCGCTGGCGCTCCTGCACCGCAGAGCTGATCATCGGCGGGAAGAGCAATCTGACCTTCACCCTGCGCAGCGACGCCGGCGAGCTCGTGCTGCGCCGGCCGCCGACAGGACACCTGCTGCCGAGCGCCCACGACATGGCCCGGGAGGCCAGGGTCCAGCGCGGGCTCGCCGAGACGGACGTGCCGGTGCCCCGCATCGTGCTGGTCGACGAGGGCGACCTGATCGGCGTCCAGTTCTACGTGATGGAGAAGGTCCCCGGACACGTCGTCCGCGACCGGACGCCCGACGGCTGGGCGGAGACGCCCGAGGAGCGGCGGGCGATGTCGTTCGCGCTCGCCGACACGCTGGCCGCCCTGCACGCCGTCGACTACGACGCGGTCGGCCTCGGCGACTACGGCCGCCCCGAGGGTTTCATGGCGCGTCAGGTCCGCCGCTGGTCCGGCCAGTGGGACAAGAGCCACACCCACGAGGTCCCCGAGATGGAAGAGCTGGCCCGGCGCCTGGCCGCCGACGTGCCGCAGCAGCAGCGCGCCACGATCGTCCACGGCGACTTCCGCACCGACAACGTCGTGTACGACGCCGGCGACCCGGCACGGATCAACGCCGTCCTCGACTGGGAGCTCTCGACGCTCGGCGACCCCATGAGCGACGTCGCCCTGCTGATGCTCTACTGGCGTGAAGCCGGCGACGACGGCCTCAGCCTGGTCCCCGGCGTCTCGCACCTGCCGGGCTTCCCCACCCGCGCCGAGATGCTCGACCGCTACGCCACCGCGGCGGGCGTCGACCTCGCCGACCTGACGTGGTACCAGGCGTTCGCCCACTTCAAGTTCGCCGTCATCGTCCAGGGCGTCGCCGCGCGCTCCAAGGCCGGCGCGATGGGCGGCCAGGACTTCGGCGACCTCGACGACCTCGTCCTCCGGCTGGGCGCCGAAGGGCTCGACCACCTGAAGGAGCACTGACATGGACTTCGCTCTCTCTTCCAAGGCTCAGCGGACCTGCGACGAGATGTGGGACTTCATGCGGTCTCACGTGTTCCCGGCCGAGCCCGTGTGGGCGGCGTACCTCGCCGAGCACGGGCCGCACGAGCACCCGCCGGTGATGGAGGACCTCAAGGCGGAGGCGCGGCGCCGCGGCCTGTGGAACCTCTTCCTGCCCAAGCTCTCGGGGCTCTCCAACGTGGAGTACGCCACCGTCGCCGAGATCTCCGGCTGGTCTCCGGTGCTCGCCCCCGAGGCGATCAACTGCCAGGCGCCCGACACCGGCAACATGGAGACCCTCGAACTGTTCGCCACCCCCGAACAGCGTGAGCGGTGGCTCGAACCACTCCTGGAAGGGCGGATCCGCTCGGCGTTCGCGATGACCGAGCCCGACGTCGCCAGCTCCGACGCCACCAACATCCAGACCCGGATCGTCCGCGACGGCGACGAATACGTCATCAACGGCCGCAAGTGGTTCATCACCGGCGTGGCCGACGCCCGCTGCGAGATCTTCATCGTGATGGGCAAGACCGACCCCGACGCGGAGACGTACCGCCAGCAGTCGATGGTGCTGGTCCCCCGCGACACCCCGGGCCTCACCATCGAACGGCACCTGCCGCTCTTCGGCTACCAGGACCAGCACGGCCACTCCGAGATCGTCTTCCGCGACGTCCGCGTCCCGGCGGCCAACCTGCTCTCGGGCGAGGGCGACGGCTTCATGATCTCCCAGGCCCGTCTGGGGCCGGGCCGCATCCACCACGCCATGCGCGCCATCGGCATGGCCGAGCGGGCTCTCGCCCTCATGGCCGACCGGGCCAAGAGCCGGGTCGCGTTCGGCAAGCACCTCGCCGACCACGCCAACGTGCAGGACGCCATCGCCCAGTCCCGCATCGACATCGACCAGGCCCGGCTGCTCGTCTACGACGCCGCCTGGAAGATCGACCAGCACGGCGCCAAGGGCGCCCGCACGGAGATCGCCGCCATCAAGGTCGCCGCCCCCGCCATGGCCTGCGCCGTCATCGACCGCGCCATCGAGCTGTTCGGCGGCGCGGGCATCTCCGACGACACCCCACTGGCGTACTTCTACGCCTGGGCCAGGGCTCTGCGCATCGTCGACGGCCCCGACGCCGTCCACCGCCGCACCATCGCCCGCATGGAGCTCAAGCGCACCCCGCCGTACGTGGGGTGAGCGGCTGACTTCCCGGTGACCATCCAGCCCCGGCTGCCGCTCGTGACAGCCGGGGCATACCCGCTGCATACCGCGTGCGAGGTACGGAAGATCGCCCCGCTGATTGCCGAAACCCGCCAGCGAGAAAATCCGCCGGATCGTTAGAATTCCGGATCTCCGCTGACGACGGGAGCTTCGCTTGAGGCTGGAGATCAGGTTGCTCGGCCCGCTGGAGGTCGAGGCCGACGGCGACACGGTCAAGATCGTCGGAGAGCGACGGATCGGCGTGCTGGTCCGGCTCGCCCTGAACGCGGGACAGGCCGTACCCGCCGAGTCGCTTCTCTCCGACGTGTGGGCGAGCAGCTCCGCCGCCACCGCCGCCAAGCAGTTGCACATCGTGGTCTCGAAGCTGCGCGAGGCGTTCGCCGCCCACGGCGGCGCGGAGGCCATCGAGACCGTTCCCGGTGGCTACCGGCTCGCGGTCGAGCGGGATCAGGTGGACGTCCACGTCTTCGCCCGCCTGTCCAGGCAGGCCCGCGCCGCCCGTGCGGAGACCGCGGACGCGTTGTTCCGCGGCGCGTTGGAACTGTGGCGAGGGCCGGCGCTGGCCGAGGTGGACGCTCCCTGGGCGGGGATCGAGGCGGAGCGGCTGGAGGCGGAGCGGCTGACCGTGCTGGAGGACCATGCCGAGCTGCGCCTGGCCGCGGGTGACCACCGAGCCCTGGCCGGCGACCTCGCCGGGCACGTCCGGGCGCACCCACTTCGGGAGCGTCCCGCCGCCCAGCTCATGCTCGCTTTGTACCGCGACGGGCGGGCACCCGAGGCGCTCGACGTCTACCAGCGCCTGCGTCGTGTCATGGTCGGTGAGCTGGGCGTCGAGCCCGGCGCCGAAGCACGCCGGCTGCACCAGGCCATCCTCGTCAAGGATCCCGTGCTTGACCTGCCTGAGGTGCGGCAGATCATGCCGACCGCTCCGGCGGGGCTCCCTGCCGACATCCAGGAGTTCACGGCGCGGACGGCCGAAGTGGAGCGACTGCGCGCCGACCTGGCGAGCGACGCCGCGGTCATCGTGATCGACGGGCCCGGCGGCATCGGCAAGTCGGCGCTCGCCGTACATGTCGCTCATATCGTCGCCGAGCGCTTCACCGATGGCGTCATCTACGTCGACCTGCGTGGTTCCACCGCCGGGCTCGCCCCCCTGGCCCCGATCGAAGCGCTCCGCCACCTGCTGCGTTCCCTGGGGCTGGACGGCGCCGCCGTACCCGCCGGCACCGAGGAGGCCGCCGCCCGCTACCGCTCGCTCACCGCCACGGGCGACCTGCTGGTGATCCTCGACAACGCGCACGACGTACGCCAGGTCCGCCCGCTCATCCCGGCCGGGCGGGGCTGTCGCGTCCTGATCACCAGCCGGGATCCGCTGGCCACCCTGAACAACGCCCGGCACCTGCACCTCGGCAGACTCGACGAGCGTAGGAGGTCGCTGTGCCAAGGGTCCGGCGGGAACTCGCCTTCACGGCGACCGTGAACCGGAGCTCATACCCGCCTTCCGCAGGATGTCTGCCCGTCGCATGATGCCCACTCACGTGGGGTGATTCGTAACGGCACGAGGGACGGGTATGCCGGGAGTATGTACCGCCGTGATCGTTTTTCACCACCTGCCAGGCCTGATAGAGGCCATGCCGCCGTTTCCTACTCCGCCGCCGCGCAAAGACCTACGACCCGGACCATTCTCGCCGCGGCGGCCCTGGGCGTCTCGACGGTGTGCCTTCCGCATCCGGCCACGGCGGGCTCCCCCGGCCTGAGCGCCTACGACGCGCTGGTGCTCTCGCACCGCCCGGTCGCCTACTGGCGACTGTCGCACCCCTCAGACGGTACGGAGAGCGACCGCACCGGCAACGGCCACAAGGGGACCTTCCACGGCGTCACCAGCACGGTCCGCCTGCCCAACCAGGACGGCGCCGCCGTCTTCGACGGCTCGTCAGGATATTTCGAGGTTCCCACCGCCAAGCCGTTCCACATCTCCACCACGGGCGCGTTCACCATGGAGGCGTGGATCAGGCCGCACACTCTCCAGTTCGCCGACGAAAACCACACCGGCTACGTCCACTTCATGGGCAAGGGCACGAAGTCGGGCAGCGGCGGCAATCGCGAGTGGGCGGGTCGCATGTACTCGAAGGTGAACAAGGAGAACCGGCCCAACCGCATCTCCGGCTACGCGTGGAACCTCGACGGCGGCTTCGGCGCCGGGGCGTTCGTCCAGCAGCCGGTCAAGGTCAACGAGTGGATCCACTACGCCGTCACGTTCGACACCTCGGAGGGCGCGTACGGCAAGGTCCGGATCTACCGCGACGGCGTGCCGGCGGGCACGGACAACCTGGTCTACCGCCCCGGCACGGACGACGAGGTCGTCATCAGGCCCAAACCCGGTCCGGCGCCCGTCCGGGTCGGCACCCGCGACGGAGGGTCCTCCTTCAAGGGGGCGATCGGAAAGGTCGCGCTCTACGACCGCGAACTCTCGGCAGCGGAACTGCGCTCGCACTACGCCGCGATGACCGGACCGGCCACGCCGGACCTCGACTCTGACGGCGTGGGCGACGTCTTCTCCGCCGCCACCCGGACGCCGACCGTCTGGACCGGCAGGGGCGGCAACAGGGTCGGCGCCGGCCGGGCACCCTATCTCTGAGGAAAGCCGCCGGACCGTCGCGAGACATACCGGCGATATACCGCGCTCTCGTACGCTCCTTCCCTGATGACACTGGAGATCGGGTTCCTCGGGCCCTGGCAGATCAAGGTGGACGGGCAGCCCGTACGGCTGGCGGGCCGCCGCCGCGTCGCCGTGCTGACGCGCCTGGCGCTCGACGCCGGCAGGCCCGTCACCACGCGTCAGCTCGTCGCCGACGTCTGGGGGCAGACCCCGCCCACCACGGCCGGCAAGCAGCTCCACATCGTGGTGTCGAAGCTGCGTGACGTGCTCACCCCCGGCGCCATCGTGACCGTGCCCGGCGGCTACCTGCTGGACCTGCCCCGCGCGCGGATCGACGCACACCACTTCACGCTGCTGGCCGGCCAGGCACGGACGGCCCGCGATCGGGGCGAGACGGGCACAGCCGACGGGCGGTTCCGGCAGGCGCTGGCCCTGTGGCGGGGGCGCGCCCTGGCCGAGCTGGACGACCCGTGGGCGCGGGCCGAGTCGAGGCGGCTGGAGGAGGAACGCCTGGCCGTCTTCGAGGACCACATCGATCTGCGGCTGGCCGCGGGCGACCATCACGCGGTGGTGGCCGACCTCGCTCCGCACGTGCGGGCCCACCCGCTGCGGGAGGGACCGCGCGCCCAGCTCATGCTGGCGCTCTACCGGGCGGCCCGGCCGGCCGAAGCGCTCGCGGTCTACCAGGAGGGGCACACCGCCCTGGTCGAGGAGCTCGGCCTCGAACCGGGCGCGCGGCTGCGCCGGCTGCAGGGCGCCATCCTCACCAGGGACCCCGCACTCGACCTCGCCGCACCGGCGCGGTCCGGCACGATCATCCCCGCCGAGCTGCCCGCCGACACCCGGTCGTTCACCGCCAGGCAGGAGGAGGTGAAGTGGCTGCGTGAGGCGCTGCTGCACGCGGACGTGGCCGTCATCGACGGGCCCGGCGGCGTGGGCAAGTCGGCCCTCGCCGTTCACGTCGCGCACACGATGTCCGGACGGTTCCGCGACGGCGTCATCTACGTCGACCTGAACGGCGCCACCCCCGGACTGCACCCCCTGCCCGTGCTCGACGGCCTGGGCCACCTGTTGCGGTCGCTGGGGCTGGACGGCTCCGCCGTACCGGCCGACGTGGAGGGCGCGGTCGCCCGCTACCGGTCGCTCACGGCGGCGGGCGAGCTGCTCGTCATCCTCGACAACGCGCTCGACGCCCACCAGGTACGGCCGCTCGTCCCGGCGGGCGCGCGCTGCCGGACCGTCATCACCAGCCGCGCCGCCCTGACCACGCTCGACGACGTCCATCACCCGCACCCGACCGGGCTCGGCGACGTGCGTCATCTGCACCTGGCCGGGCTCGCCGACCGGGATGCCGTCACGCTGCTCTCCCGGATCGCCGGTCCCGACCGCGTCCAGCGCGAGCCGGAGGCCGCCGCGGAGATCGCCGGGCTGTGCGGCGGCTTCCCCCTGGCCGTCCAGGTCGCCGCCGCCCGCTTGGCGGCACGGCCCGACTGGCGGCTGGCCGACCTCGCCGACCGCCTGGCCGACGCCACCCGGCGCCTGGACACCCTGCAGTACGACGACCTGGCCGTACGCGCCAGCATCGCGGTCAGCCACCGGCACCTGCGCGAGGAGCCCAGCGGCCACGACGCCGCGTACGTTCTCCCGCTCCTGGGCCTGCTCGACACGCCGACCCACACCCCGGCCGCCACCGCCGCCCTGGCCGGCTGGCCCGAGCCACGGGCGGAGGCGGCACTCCGACAACTCCACGGCACCCGTCTCCTGGAAGCCGTGAGCCGCGACCGGTACCGTTTCCACGACCTCATCCGCCTGTACGCCCGAGAACAGGCCGCCGGCGAGCTGTCCGAGACGGACCGCGCGGTCGCGCTCCACCGCGGGTTCCACCACTACCTGGCCACGGTCAACACCGCCACACAGCTCGTGCACCCCCAGGTGCAGAATCCTTATTACGGGGCGGAGCAGCCCGGCGTCGCGCTCGCCGACGCGCGGGAGGCCGGCGAATGGACCGAGGCGGAGCGGGACAACCTCCTCGCCGTGACCCATCAGGCGATCGAGTCCGCCGACCCGCCCGTCGCCCTCGGACTGGCCCTGGGACTGCACATGCCGTTCAACTACCGCGGCTGGGTCACGCACCTGGCCGACGTCCACCTGCACGCGATCGAGGTGGCCGCCCGGTGCGGCGACTGGGCCGGTCAGGGGCAGGCGGGCAACTACCTGGGCTGGGTCTACCGCGACCAGGGACGCCACGAGCAGGCGATCGAGCAGCTGGAACGGGCCGCGGTGTGCTGGGAAAAGGCCGCCCTGCCGCACCGGAGAGCCGGATCCTTCAACAACCTGGGCATCATCAACACCATGCTGGGACGGCTCGACCTCGCCCACACCCACCTGTCACGGGCCCTGGCCATCGCCGAGGAGATCGGCGACGGCTACGCGCGCGGGGCCATCCTCAACAACCGCGCGCACGTGTTCTACCGGCAGGGCCGGTTCGATGACGCCATAGCCCAGGCGAAGGAGGCGACCGCGGTGTGGACCGGCACCCTGTACGGGGAAGGCCTGTCCCGCGCGACCCTGGCCCGCGCCTACATGCATGCCGGGCGCCTGGAGGAGGCTGCCGACACCTACCGGGTGGCGCTGACGCTCCTGCGCGAAGGCGGATACCGCATCGGCTACGCCGTGGCCTCCTGGTGGTCCGGCCAGACCCTGCACACCCTGGGCCGGGCCGCCATGGCGCGGAGGGACTGGCACGGCTGCTTCACCGCGCTGCTGGAGTCACGCCTGCTGACCCGCTCGGAGGTGGACGAGCTGCTCGATCAGCCTGTTCCGGACATGCCGCGGCCGATCAGGAACATGCTGTAGGACCGGCCCTCTCCGCCCGGCTACGGGAGATCGAGGACCCTCTCTACGCGGCGTACGTGCTCATCCTCGTCCGGGCCTCCGCAGGGAAGAGGTCCTGGGTCTCACCGGGGAACGGTCAGGACGGGTCGGTGGGTGCTCCGTCGCGATAGGCGGCGATCGCGATCCGGACGAACGAGCGAACCAGCGGATTCGTGTCGCCCTCGTGCCATGCCACCACCACACGGCTCGGGGGCATGTCGACCAGCGGCACCACGGCGAGCCCGTTCGCTTGCTGGTGGTTCAGGAGAGTCATGCCGACCGTACCGTTCCAGAGAACGGCTTGCCTGCACTCCTGGACGGCACGCACCACTGGGCCCTCCCGAGGTGCCCCGCCGTTCCAGTACGACTGCCAGACGGGGTCGGTGCCCTCCGGGAACAGGAACCAGCGGCGGTCGGCCAGATCGGCCAGCTTCACGCTGCCCCGCCCGGCCAGTGGATCGTCCGCGCGCACCAGCGCGCCCACCGGGTCGGCGCGCAACTCTCGTACGGTCAGACCGGTCTCGTCGAACGGCCCGCGAGTCAGGGCCACGTCGACCAGTCCAGCATGCAGGCCGCAGGTGGGATCGGTCAGGTCGGTCTCGCGAATGCGGACCTCGACCCGCGGGTGCCGACGGCGGTAGGCGTCGGCCAGCCGGGCCGCACCCGGGTCGGCGCTGTCGCCCAGGAAACCCACCGTGATAGCCGCGGTGCCGGCCGCCGCGGCCACGCGTACGCGCAACCGGTCGGCCTGGTCGAGCAGGGTCCGCGCCTCGTCCAGCAGCACGGCCCCCACCGGAGTGAGCGAGACACCGGAGGGCGAGCGGTCGAACAGCGCGGCACCGACCTCGTTCTCCAACTGCTTGATCGCCCGGCTCAGCGGCGGTTGACTCATGTGCAGCCTGGCGGCGGCCCGGCCGAAGTGGAGTTCGTCGGCGACCGCCACGAAATAGCGCAGCGTGCGTAGCTCCATGGTGCGACGATACCCGTACGGTATCGGCGGCACAGAACAGATCTTGGACCGGCGCGGTGCGCTGACGGTGAGATCGAGACATGACTGATCAATCAACGACCGCATCGGTGGTCGGCCCGGGCGACGGCGAGACGATCGTGCTGGGCACCACGCGACTGCGCGTCCTCGAAGACGGCAGCAACACCGGGCACCGCCTCGGAATCGCCGAATCCGTCCTCGCACCGCACACGCCCGGACCGCCGCAGCACCGTCACGCCCAGCATGACGAGGGCTTTTACATCATCTCCGGCGCGGTACGGTTCACGGTCGGCGACCAGGACTACGACGCGACGGCGGGCACGCTCGTGATGGTCCCACCCGGCGCCCCGCACACTTTCGCCAACATGACCGACGAACCGGCCGTCATGCTCAGCACATTCACGCCCGATCTCTATGTGCAGTATTTCCGCGACCTGAAGGACATGATCGCCGGTGGCCGAGCGATGACCCCGCAGGCCAACATCCAGGTGATGCGCCGCTACGCCAC
Organism: Nonomuraea ferruginea; assembly: GCF_039540635.1. NCBI lineage: Bacteria > Bacillati > Actinomycetota > Actinomycetes > Streptosporangiales > Streptosporangiaceae > Nonomuraea > Nonomuraea ferruginea. The sequence continues at coordinate 388,887 of NZ_BAABFD010000006.1, forward strand.
CGAGCCGGCCACCCCGTGAACGTCGCGTACTGGATCGTCGCCGGCCTGCTCGCTCTCTTCTACCTCTACGCGGGCGGGGTGAAGATGGTCCGGAGCCGCGAACGGCTCCGGCCGATGATGGCCTGGGTGGACGACATGCCGATGCCGGCCGTCAGAGCCATCGGCGTGATCGAGGTACTCGGCGCGATCGGGCTGCTCCTCCCGCCGCTGACTCGCATCGCCTCCTGGCCGGCCCTGGCCGCGGCCATCGGCTTCGTGGTCCTCCAGATCGGCGCGACCACCCTGCACCTAAGCCGCGGCGACCGCCAGATCGCCCTCAACATCACCCTCCTCCTCGCTGCGGCCCTCACTGCCTGGCTGGCGACGACATGGCTGTGAACGGGGTGTTCACAGCAGGATCACGGCTGCGCACCACCCGGCCTCCTCCAGCGATACGGACACCGGCTAGCACTGCCACAAGAAGCGGCCCTCCTGCTCGTCGGCACTGAGAAAGCCGTAACCCATCCCACCGTCGCCGAATATCGCCTGGTACGTGTCCCGGAGCTGGAAGAAGAAGCTCCACGGCCCGCCGGGCGGAAACTCCTCGCCCTGCAGCCAACCGGGAGCGCCCAGCAGACGGGACCCCCAGCAGGGCGGCTCCGACTGCTCGACCTCTTCCAGGTCGACGAACAACTCTTCAAGGAGGCCTTCGCCGTCGACGACACCGGCCGTCTCGATGAACGGCGGGACCCGGCCCGGCTGCACGATGAGCGCGTTCTCGCCGCCCTCTGGCTGCCAGGACTCCTCAGCTTCGTCGTCCATGAAGAGATAGGCCATCCGGGTCGACCTGCCGGGGAGCCTGAACTGTCCGATGAACCCCATCGGGCGTTCGTGCCGTACACACAGCGGCCATTGCGGCTCCTCCAGCCAGACCGGCCGACCGCCGAGCTTGGTGCAGAACTCGTCGATCGCGCCGTCCACGCGAGAGAAGGCCATCTCGTAGGTGAAGTCATCACCGTCGACCACCGAAGCATCGTACGGGGACGTACCGGCCTGGCTCACGAAGACCGGTACAGGCGTCCGACGAACTCGAGGTCGGCCCCGAATGGCGGGGGCGACGACGACTACGTGTTCAGAGTGGGGCGAGCAGGAGCCCGGTGTTAGCAGCACGGTTAGCCAAAGTTGGTCTGACAAACACTAAGGCCCGCGCCAGGATCTCCCTGGTAGCGGGCCTTTCGCATATGCGCGGCCGAGAGGACTCGAACCCCTAGCCTTCTGATCCGCAGGGAAGGGCAGATGCCCTCGGCGACCGCGTCTGGCCCTGCTCAGGTGGCAGATACGGTCCGGTGGTGGGTGATGGCGTGAGATGGGGTTGCTATATGAGTTGCTGTACAAAGGTGCCCTGGCCATGGACGCTACAGATCAGGCCGCGCTCGCCTAGCTCCTTCATCGCGCGGCGGATAGTCATCTACGCCGTACTATTCCGAGAGATCAAGATCCGGGGAAGCGCATCAAGTGGGTTCAGACATCCGCGTAGCGCTGGTGCGCGGATGCCGCTGGAACCGCCGGGTCCTCCAGTGTGCACGCTCGCGCGAGGACGCGCCCATGTGTGACCCCTTTTGTCATTCCCGGCTGGCAGCATGTCGGCATGATTGCGACTGCCGCTGACTACGCCTGGTTCACCTTTGGCCGGTTCATCTACGACGAGTACACCGATCTTCGGGAGGCATACTGTTTCACCCTCGTTCGCGGGCTGACACCTGAGCAGGTGCTGGCCCGGACCGGGGCCGAAGGCTTTCCGCCCATGGGACTCAAGGAGCTGATCAAAGCCGGGGTTTCCGACCTCGGTAGGTCCCGCTCCGGGTATGGCCACTTCTTCGGGGTCGCACCCATCGGTGACTGGGCGTTCATCGTCGAACCCAACGGCTTCATGGGCAGTCTCCCTGGCATCGCTGGACGGTTGTCGGCGGGCACCCGGCTGGTCTCGCATTTCCGCAATGTCAACGGGCAGGAAGACTTCCTCTGGATGGAAGACGGCCAAGAGCGTCTGGCCTTGGAGCCAAGCTTTTCCGACATCGACTCCTTCACCAAATGGGATGAGGAATTCACCGAGATCGCGCGGCAGGTCGAATTCGACGCCGCACACAGCAGTGAGTCGTTCCTCGCGATGGCCGAGCGCCTGACTGGGGTCAAGGTGACGCCGGAACTGCTGGAACAGTCGGTCTACCAGTGTGGAGTCGCGCCCAACTCGCAGTAACCACAGCTCCGTCACGGCTGGGATCCGCGGCAAGCAGGTAACGCCTTCGAGCTTGCCACTCACTGAGGAGAACCTGAGCGAGCTGATGAACGGCCGACCGCCTACGACGTCCCTTCAGGCGGAGATAGCTTTCTGGGCGGTCAGCATGACCGTCCGCTTTTCAGGTGTAGCAATCACCGTGCTCTCCAGCCCTCTACCAGAAGCTGGTCAGTCGTCGGGGTGCTCTTCGTGCGAGCCTGATGGCCGACGTTGCCGTCAGAAATACCGTCATGCCCAGTGCCGAGTCCGACGTAGGAGGGCATTGGCGGCGATCGTCCCGCGCATCCGGGTCCACTCGATGGCCATGAACGTCTACATCCAGATCCCCAGCCCCGAAACCCGTAAGCGCTTCACCGGCTCAATCAGAGCCTCGCTCGCCCAAGTGAGAAATTACTGATCTCTCGGTACCACACATAGGTCCTCTGCGGGTATCCCAGAAAACCTATGTGTGTGCACAGGATCTCGTCATTACCGAAGGGATATGCCGGACTGGCCACGGTGGTCATATCGCTTCTCGCTGCTTGTGGTTCAAAAGAATGGAGCTTCCAGTGAGGTGATCTCAGAGAAATAATTCAGGGCGATTGGGGATTTCTGGGACGCAGGCGGTGACGTATCGGGCCTTTCGGGAGGAGTCGTCGAAGGCCGGAGATGAGCGTGGAGCCTCCGGTAGATGAGT
>NZ_BAABFD010000007.1:0-378450 GCF_039540635.1 Nonomuraea ferruginea
GGGTTCGGTGGCCTGCGGCTGAGATGTGGGGGCGGTGGAGTCCGTCAGGGAGTGGGGGGTTTTCGGTGGAGATGGGGTGGTGGGGGAGTGGTCTGCTTGAGGTTGGGGGGACTGAGTCCGGTGGGGAGGTTCGAGCGGGGGGAGGCGGAGGGCTGAGGGTAGTTCGTGGGGGAGGACCTTGGTGTGCCAGTCCGCTACCCGGGCTTCCACCTCGTGGAGGATCCGGCCTAGCTCGTCGCGCCCCGAGATGCCGAGCCGGGTCTCGCCGGTGGGCTCCATGGCGATGACCTCGCCCTGCCAGAGCGGTGGGATCTCCTCCCGGCGGGGGTGGGTCTCCATGACGCCGCTCCGGTAGGCGGCGATGATCTGCTCGGCCCGGGCGTGCACGGCCTCCACCTCGTGGTCGTGCTCGACCAGGGCGTTCTCCCACTCCTGCGCGTACTGGCCGATGCGGGCGCCGGCGCGTTGCACGCTCTCCTGGCTCTCCCGCACCGCCTCCCGCCGCCGCGCCTCACCCCGCCTCCATCGGGCCTCGGCGATGGAGATGAACGCGTCCTCCTCGTAGGGAGCCGCCGGGTGCCCGTCGCGATCACCGTACGATCCCGCCGCACGTGCCCCTGAGCCACCGTACGGTCCTGCTGCGCGTGCCCCAGAGTCACCGTACGGTCCCGCGGAATCGGGGTCTGGCGGATCGCCGTACGGTCCGGGTGAAGGCCTGGAACCTGGTGGATTGCCGTACGGTCCTGCGGAATCGGGTGAAGGCCTGGAACCTGGCGGATACGGATCAGCGGGTGGGCCGGGGTGGCCGTTGGGTGGGGGCTGGGGGAGGAGGTCGGTGCGGCTGAGTTCCAGGAGGATCGCTTCCCGGGCGGCCAGGGACTGGTCGAGTAACTCGCCGCGCCGGGCGGCCAGCCGGCGGCCGGCCTCGGCGATCTGCTCGCGGGCGCGGGCACGTACCTCGGCGACGAACGGGGGCCGGCTCTCAGGGTCGGTGAAGGTCGTCAGCGGGTGTCGCCGGGCGTCGCGCATGCCCTGCCGGCGCGCCTCCTCACGCTCGGCCAGCGGGTCGCCCCGCTTGAACAGCCGCGACAAGAACGCCATCCGGCTCCTCCGGCTCAGAGTCCCTGAGTCCTCAGCCTAAACGCTCCCCTCGCGGAAGCCGGGGTGCCGGAGGAAACGCGAAAGGCGGGGCCGTGAGGGCGGCCCCGCCTTTCGCGTAGGGGAGATCAGGCTTTCTCGGCCTCGCCGGCGGCCTGCTCCAGCGCGTCCTCGGGGGACTGCTCCAGGTCCTGCTCGGCGTCGGCGGCCGCCTGGGCCGACGCCTTGTCCAGGCGGACCCAGCTCGTCACGCTCTCGACGGCGAACAGCACGAACAGGTAGGCCGTCAGCACCGCCAGCACCGGCGTGACCAGGCCGAACGCCGCGCCCGCGCCGATGATGAGGAGCCGCAGCTCCCAGCCGAGCCCGGCGTAGAACACCCAGGCCGGCGGCCAGATGCTCTGCCGGGTCCGGTAGACGGTGTCGTAGGTGTGGTAGCCGACCACGTACACCAGCACGAACAGCAGCCACTTCGGCGCCCCCGCCGCGAGGCCGACCACGATCATGGCGAGGAACTCGGCGGCGCGCAGCAGCGGCGGCGTGAGCCAGTCGAAGCGGCCCAGGTGGTCGCGCGGCGCGGTCGGCAGCACCAGCAGCAGCACGATCAGCGACGGCAGCAGCATCGTGAAGCCCGGCTGGACCAGGCCGGTCACCGTGACGGCGATGACGGCCAGCAGCGCGGCCAGCGTGGCGGGGACCGGCGGCAGGCCCTTGCCGAGCCTGCCCGACAGCACGTGGACGAGGGGACCGTCGTCGCGGTAGGCGAGCAGGCGGGCGGTCTGGATGCGCCGGCGCTCCTCGTCGGGGTCCGGCGTGGGGGTTGCGGCGGCCTGCGGCTGGGTGATCATGCGAGCGACCTCATGAGGCGTCCGGTGAGAGTGTAAACGGCGGCGACGGAGCCCCAGATCACCAGCGTGAGGAAGGTAATGCGGGCGTCGAAGAGCGCAGCGGTGATCGCGATGGCCGCGAACCGCTCGCCGATGGGGAACACGATCATTTTACGCGCCCAGTGGACCGCGCGGTACTTGCCGGCCTTGGACCACATCTTGAGCATGCGCTTGACGCCACTGCTCTGCTCGACCTTGCGGCGCTCCAGGGCCTGGCGCAGGTCACGGTCGTCGCGGGCGTCGAGCGCCAGCGTGGGCAGCTTGGCCGGGGGCTTGCGGCGGTTGGAGATGCCGAAGGAGAAGTCGAGCAGGTGGCGCACGGACTGCAGGCCGATGGCGGCCAGCGCGAAGATCCAGATGTCGTCGCCGCCGTTGCCCGCCACGACCCAGCCCACGGCCAGTCCGGCGAAGACGACGTACTCCTTGAACCGGTCGAACGTGGCGTCGAGCCACGCCCCCAGCACCCCGAACTTGCGGGCGTAGCGGGCGACCTGGCCGTCGACGCAGTCGAACACGAAGGCGAAGTAGATCAGCAGCCCGCCGGCGATCATCCACGGCCGCTGGCCGGTGGCGAAGCAGGCGGCGGCGGCCACGCCGAGGGCGATCGAGATGAGCGTGACCTGGTTGGGCGTCAGCCCCCGCCGGGCCGCCCAGCGGGCGATGAACCGGGAGTAGGTCGAGACGAAGTAGGTGGTGAAGAAGCCGTCGGCGCCCTTGACCGCGTTGTTGAGCCTGGCGCGGTCCTCGTCGAAGCCGGACATCTCGACGGCGGCCTCGTTGGCCTGCTCCTGGGAGGTGACGCGGCGGTAGAACAGGTCGCGGCGGCCCCGGATGCCGACCGACACGCCCTTGCGCACCAGACCGAAGGCGATGATCTGGACCAGGTCGTCGTCGTCGCCGAAGGCGGACGCCATCGCGGCCAGCTCGCGGCAGGTCTCGGCGAGCATCGGCGCGTTGCGCGCGCTGATGTACATCGGGCCGAGCAGCACGGCGTTGGGCCTGGTCACCAGGTGGGTGGCGGTGCCCACCGAGATGACCCTGGTCTTGCCGATGCGGGAGCGGACCGGCAGGCCCTCCACCTCGTTCATGCCGATCTCGGGCTCGGCCTCCGCTATCGGGACGTTACCGTTGAGCTGGTCGTCCTCTGTCTCCTCGCCCTCCTCTTCCGCCACCGGGCGCGGCTCCTTGGCGACGAGGACCAGCGCGCCGCGCTTGGTCTTGTTGATCTGGTAGATCAGCTCGTCGTGGATGACCGAGTTCTCCGGGATGATGAACAGGGGCTCGGTCGCGGACTCCGCGACCTCCGCCAGTGCGCGCAGGGCGGCGGCCACGTCGCCGGAGCCGATCGTGGCGGGCGTCGGGTCCATGGTGAGGACCTGGTTGCGCAGTCGCTCCGCGACGGTGGGATTGCCGGGAAGTGCGGCGAGCCTCAAGCCGGTCGGAGCGGTGTCGGGGCCGGGTGAAGAGCCCAGCAGGACCACGCGGGTCATGACTACCTTTCGGCGGTAACGGAGGGGTGAACAGTGGGCAATGCGGAACAGGCGTCAAAGTCTAGTGACGGTTGCGGAAAGGCGTGTCACACCGCCATGGGAGTAGCACGAAGTGTCGTCACTTTGATACGACCGTAGGATGGCCGGGTGAGTCTCTATCGTGACGAGGGCGTGGTCCTGCGCACGCAGAAGCTCGGCGAGGCCGATCGCATCGTCACGGTTCTGGCCAAGCGCACCGGCAAGATCCGGGCCGTCGCCAAGGGGGTGCGCCGCACCACCTCGCGCTTCGGGGCGAGGCTGGAGCCGTTCACCCACGTCGACCTCCAGCTCCACACCGGCCGCACGCTCGACGTCGTCACCCAGGCGGAGACGATCAGGCCGTACGGCGAGGCGCTGGCGAGCGACTACCCGCGCTACACCGCCGGCACCGCGATGCTGGAGACCGCCGACCGGCTGACCCACGGCGAGAAGGAGCCGGCCCTGCGGCAGTTCCTGCTGCTGGTGGGCGGGCTGCGCACGCTCGGCGAGGGCGATCACGAACCCCGGCTGGTGCTCGACGCCTATTTCCTGCGCTCGCTGGCCGTCGCCGGATACGCGCCCGCGCTGGAGGCGTGCGCCAAGTGCCGGGCGCCCGCGATCAGGGCGTTCGCCATCGTGGCGGGCGGCGTGGTGTGCGGGGCGTGCCGGCCCGCCGGCGCGGCGGTGCCCGCCGGTGAGACGATCGGCCTGATGACGGCGCTGCTGCGCGGCGACTGGGCGACGGCCGACGCGTCCGAGCAGCGACACCGCAGCGAGTGCAGCGGCCTGGTCGCCGCCTATCTGCAATGGCACCTCGAACACGGGATACGCTCGCTCCGCCACGTAGAAAGGGAGCCCGTTTGAACGTCCGCCCGCCGACACCCCATCCGTCCGGCGCGACCCCGCCGCCGATCCCGCGTGAGCTGGTGCCCCGCCACGTGGCCATCGTCATGGACGGCAACGGCCGGTGGGCCAAGGCCCGCGGGCTGCCCCGCACCGAGGGGCACAAAGCGGGGGAGTCGTCGCTGTTCGACGTCATCGAGGGCGCTCTGGAGCTGGGCATCCCCTACCTGAGCGCCTACGCGTTCTCGACGGAGAACTGGAAGCGCTCGCCCGACGAGGTGCGCTTCCTCATGGGCTTCAACCGCGACGTGATCCGCCGCCGCCGCGACGAGCTGCACGCGATGGGCGTGCGGGTGCGCTGGGCGGGCAGGCCGGGCCGGCTGTGGAAGAGCGTGATCTCCGAGCTGCAGTCCGCCGAGGAGATGACCCGGGCCAACCGCAAGCTGACGCTGCAGTTCTGCGTCAACTACGGCGGCCAGGCCGAGATCGTCGACGCGGCACTCAGGCTGGCCGACGACCTCCAGGCGGGCCGGGTCAAGCGGTCCAAGGTCGACGAGAAGGTCTTCGCCCGCTATCTCGACGAGCCCGAGATCCCGGCCGTCGACCTGTTCGTGCGCTCGTCGGGCGAGCAGCGCTTCTCCAACTTCCTGCTGTGGCAGTCGGCCTACGCGGAGATGGTCTTCCTCGACCGGCTCTGGCCCGACTTCGACCGCAGGGACCTGTGGGAGGCGTGCGAGATCTACGCCAAGCGCGACCGGCGTTACGGCGGAGCTCTGCCCAACCCGGTCTAACCGTTCCCCGCGCGGGGAACTCTTCCCGCATGCGGCGACTCGCCTGGCACACCGCGCTGATCATCGCGGCCTACTACGTGGTGCCCCTGCAGGAGGACCAGCCCGACTGGGTGCGGTTCCTGCGGGTGGCCTGCGTGATCGCCGGTCTCGCCCTGGTGTGCTGGAGCGTCGTGAGGGAGGCCAGGCAGCAGTCGGCCGGCGACGAGGGCGGGCTGACCCCGGCCACGCTGGCACTGATCACCGTGGCGGGCGTGGTGCTGTTCGCGCTCGCCGACTACAACGTGGCCTACTGGCGGGAGGGGGAGTTCGCAGGCCTGGAGACCAGGACGGACGCGCTCTACTTCGCGGTCTCCACGCTGGCCACCGTCGGGTTCGGCGACGTGCACGCGCAGGGTCAGCTGGCCAGAGGGCTGGTGCTGGTGCAGATGGCGTTCAACCTCATCGTGCTGGCCACCGCCGCGACCCTGCTGACCGGCAAGCTCAAGGCGGGTCAGGCGCGGCGGCGGGCGCGGTAGGCGGCGACGTGCATGCGGTTGCCGCAGGTGCGGCTGTCGCAGTAGACGCGGCTGCGGTTGCGCGACTCGTCGACGAAGACGTGCTCGCAGTCGGGCGCCGCGCAGGTGCGGAGCCGCTCCCACTCGTCCTCCACCAGCAGGTGGGCCAGCGCGACGCCGCAGTCGGCGGCCAGGTGCTCGGCCAGCGTGGCGTCCGGGGCGAAGTAGTGGACGTGCAGCGGATGGCCGTCGTGCTCGGTCAGGCGCGGCGTTATGCGCGTCTCGGAGAGCAGCCCGTTGAGCAGGCGCACCGCCGTCGGCTGGTCGGCCGCGGTGAAGACGCGGTAGAACGCCTCCCGTATCATCCGGACCTGGCCCAGATCACGCGCGGTGAGCCCGCCCAGACCGCTGACCTGCCGCCCCTCGACGAAGGACTGCAGCTCGGTCAGAGTGGCGAGCCGGTCTTCGCCGCCCGTCGACGGGGAGGTGTTGACGAGCTCGACGACGGTGCCCAGGGAATGCTGCATGTCATGGCCAAAGGGCATGTTGACTCCTGTCGGGGCCGGTTCTAGCGTGGTCGCAGCGTATCTCTCCCACGGGGGGCCTGGGATTTCCGATGAGTTCACACCGCCGAATCGTGCTGATCGCGATCGCAGGCGCTCTGATCATTTCCACCTCCGGGCCGCTCGTCCGGCTCGCCGACGTGGCGCCGGCGACCTCGGCGATCTTCCGGTGCGCGTACGCGATCCCGCCCCTGATCGTGCTCGCCACGCTGGAGCGGCGCCGGCGCGGGCCGTTCAGGGGCAGGCCCCGCCTGCTGGCGTGGGTCGCGGGCGTGATGTTCGCGCTCGACCTGTTGTTCTGGCACCACTCGATCGCGTACGTGGGCGCCGGGCTGGCCACGGTGCTCGGCAATCTCCAGGTGTTCATCGTGGCGTTCGCCGCCTGGGCGATCTTCCGTGAGCGGCCGTCGCGCGCCCTGATGGCGGCCACCCCGGTGGTGTTCGGCGGCGTCGTGCTGATCTCCGGCGTGTTCGACCGGGCCGCGTACGGCGTCGACCCGGTGCTCGGGGTGGTCACCGGCGTCGCCACGTCGCTCTCGTACGCGGCCTTCCTGCTGCTCATGAAGAGCGCCTCCGACCGCTCGGCGGCGCCGCTCGCGCACGCCACCGTCGTGGCCACGCTCGCCATGACGGCGCTCAGCCCGGTCTTCGGCGGCGCCGACCTCACCGTCAGCTGGCCCGAGCACGGCTGGCTGCTGGTGCTCGCGCTCGGGCCGCAGGTGCTCGGCTGGTCGCTCATCACGTACTCGCTGCCCCGCCAGCCCGCCGCGCTGACCGCGCTGCTGCTGCTCGTCCAGCCGATGACGACGGTCGGCCTGTCGGCGGCCGTGCTCGGCGAGCGTCCGTCGGCGCTGCAGCTCGCGGGCTGCGCGGTGGTCGTGCTCGGCGTGCTGTGGGGGTCACGTCGCGATCAGCCCGCCTCCGGCGGCTTGGAGCAGGACGAGCAGGTGCCGAAGACCTCGACGGTGTGAGTGATCTCGGTGAAGCCGTGGTCGGCGCCGATGGTTTCGGCCCAGCGCTCCACGGCGGGGCCCGCCACCTCGACGGTGTGGCCGCAGCGGCGGCAGACCAGATGGTGGTGGTGCTCGCCGGTGGCGCACGCGCGGTAGACCGACTCGCCTTCGTCGTTGCGCAGCACGTCGACCTTGCCGTGGTCGGCCAGCGTCTGCAGCGCGCGGTAGACCGTGGTCAGCCCGATCTTCGCGCCGTGCTGGCGCATCTCCGTATAGACGTCCTGGGCGCTGCGGAACCCCTCGCTCTGACGCAGGGTTTCGTGGACGGCCTGCCGCCTGGAGGTCATCTGACCTCCTTGACGCGGACGCTGCCTGCCTGCTGGCTCACGTTCGACTCCTGGGATCGGCCTTGACGTACGAATCTACCGACACCGAGGGCCAGGACGAAGCCGGCCAGGGCGAGAAGGACGATGGCCGCCCCCGGCGGCACCCGCGTGGAGGCGGTCGAGGCGAGGAGCCCGCCCACCGACGCCACCACGCCGAACACCATGGCCAGCAGCATCGTCGTGCGGAATCCTCTGGTGAGCTGCTGGCTGGTCGCCACCGGGATCACCATGAGCGCGCTGACCAGCAGCAGGCCGACCACCCGCATGGCGATGACCACGGTCAGCGCGGCCGTGACCGCGACCAGCACGCTGAGGAAGCGCACCGGCAGCCCGCTGGCCCTGGCCATCTCCTCGTCCTGGCAGAGCACGAACAGCTCCCTGCCGAAGACCGTGACCACCCCGAGCACCAGCACGGCCAGGCCGCCGATGACCCAGATGTCCTCGGTCGTGACGCTGGCGATGGCGCCGAACAGGTAGGAGTTGAGCTTGGCGTTGCTGCCGCCGGGCGCGATGCCCATGAGCATGACGCCGCCCGCGATGCCGCCGTAGAACAGCAGCGCCAGCGCCACGTCGCCGCTCGTGCGGCCGCGCGCCCTGACCAGCTCGATGGCGAGGGCCCCCGCGATCGCCACCACGACGGCCGTCAGCACCGGGGCGGTGCCGGTCAGGAAGCCGAGCGCGACGCCGGTCAGCGCCACGTGGCCGATGCCGTCGCCGAGCAGGGCCAGCCTGCGCTGCACGATGAACGTGCCCACGGCGGGCGCGCAGAGCCCCACCAGCAGGGCGGCGATCAGCGCGAGCTGGAAGAACTGCTTGTCGAGCAGGCTCAGGTCGATCATGGTTCTCCCTGCCAGCCGCGGAGCGGGCCCGCGGCGGCTTCGGCGGCGTGCGGGTGCACGTGCTCGTGACCCGGTCTGGCGCAGTCGCCCTCCGGCTCGGGGGGCGGCCCGTCATGGGCGATGCGGCCCTCCCGGACCACCACGCCGCGCGTGATGAGCGGCTCCAGCGGGCCCAGCTCGTGCGCGACCAGGACGATGGTCTTCCCGGCGGACACCAGGCGGGCGAGCGTGTCGGCGAGCAGCCGCTGGGTCCCGGCGTCGACGCCGGCGGTCGGCTCGTCCATCACGTAGGTGTCGGGCTCCCCGGCCAGCGCGCGGGCGATGAGCACCCGCTGCTGCTGACCTCCGGACAGGGCCTGCGCCGAGTCGCCGGCCCGGTCGGCCAGCCCCACCGCATCCAGGGCGCGGGCCACGGCCTCCCGGTCCTCCTGACGGTAGGGGCTCAGCCTGCGCCGCCGGGCGACCCGGCCGGAGGTGACGACCTCCCGTACGGTGGCGGGCACGCCGCCGCCGATCGCCAGGCGCTGCGGCACGTAGCCGATGCGCCACCAGTGGCGGAAACGCGCGGGCGGTGAGCCGTAGAGCAGGGTCGTGCCGCCGGACAGCGGCGTGAGCCCGAGCAGCGCGCGCACGAGCGTCGACTTGCCCGAGCCGTTGGCGCCCATGATGGTCACGACCTCGCCCTCGCGGACGGTCAGGTCGACGCCTGCCAGCACAGGCCGGCCGTCGAGCGCGACCCGCCCGCCGGTCATCGCGAACGCGGTCTCGCTCATGTGGTGCACCCCAGGGCCGTCTGCAATGTCCTCAGATTGTCGCGCATCGCGGACGCGTAATCGCCGGAAGGCGCGCTCTCCAGCGGGTCGAGCACCGCGGTCTTCGCGCCGACCTCGCCGGCCAGCACCTCGGCCACCTTGGGGCTGACCAGCGCCTCGGTGAAGATCGTGGTCACCTTCTCGCGCTTGGCCAGCTCGGCCACCTCGGCCAGCCGGGCGGGCGAGGGCTCGGACTCGGGGTCGAGCGTGATGCCCACCTGCTCCAGCTTGTAGCGGTCGGCCAGATAGCCGAACGCCTCGTGCGCGGTGACCATCGTGCGCGTCGAGCAGGTGGCCAGGCCCTGGCTGAACTCCTCGTCCAGCGCGGTGAGCGAGGCGGCGGTCTTGGCGGCGCGGTCCTTGAACGCCTGCGCGTGCGCGGGGTCGGCGGCGGCCAGCCGCTCGCCCAGCTCCGTGGCGACGGCGGCGAACCTGGACGGGTCGAGCCACAGGTGCGGATCGTAGGAGACCTCGTGGTCGTGGGCCTCCTCGCCTTCCTCGTGCTCGTGCTCGTCGTGCCCGCCCGCCGGGATCGTCCGGACGGCGGTGGCGGCGTCGAACGCCGTGTCGGGCGTGACGGCCTCGTCCACGGCGGGCTGGACGCCCTTGATGTAGACGGTGAGCGCCGCGTCCTCCAGCTGGGCCATCTGGTGGGCGCCCAGCTCCATGTCGTGCGGCTCGACACCGGGAGTGGTCAGGCTCGACACCTGGACGTCGGAGCCGCCGACCTGCTCGGTGATCCACTGCAGCGGATAGAAGGCGGCGACCACCTGCGGAGTGTCTCCGGTGGCCGCGCCGGTCCCGGCGTCGGCGCCGCACGCGGTCGTGGCCAGCAACGTCGCGCCCGCGAGCGCCCCAGCGACCCGCATACGGGAATGTCCTGACATCATGTGAGTCAGTATGCCGGGAAATGAAAATGGTTGTCAAAATCGATGGCTTGGGATGCCGGACGGCGGCTGGGGGCCAGGCCTTCCGCACGGCATCCCGCCATCACCTCGGGGGAGGTACGCCGGCTGAGCCGTAGCCGGCACCCGAGGTGAGGTCCAGCCGCTGTTCGCCCGCGTAGACGTTCATCGAGTCCCCGCGCAGGAACCCGATGAGCGTCAGGCCCTCCTCGGCGGCCAGCTCGACCGCGAGGGAGGACGGGGCGGAGACCGCGGCGAGCACCGGGACGCCCCCCATCACCGCCTTCTGCACCAGCTCGAAGGAGGCCCGGCCGGACACCATCAGGACGGTGCCGCGCAACGGCAGCCGCCCGTTCCTGAGCGCCCAGCCCAGGAGCTTGTCCACCGCGTTGTGCCGGCCCACGTCCTCGCGGACGCAGAGCGGCTCCCCCTCGGCGGTGAACAGACCGGCGGCGTGCAGCCCGCCGGTCCGGTCGAAGACCCGCTGGGCCGCGCGCAGCCTGCCGGGCAGGGCCGCCACGGTCGCCCGGCCGAGTTCGACGGGGTCGTCGTGCGCGGCCCAGCGGGCGACGGTGCGCACCGCCTCCAGCGAGGCCTTGCCGCAGACCCCGCAGGAGGAGGTGGTGTAGAAGTTGCGCGGGGCCGGGGCCTGGACGCCTGGCGCGAGCCGCACGTCCAGGACGTTGTAGGTGTTCTGCCCGTCTGCGGTGGCGCCCGCGCAGTAGCGGATCGTGGCGATGTCGTCCGCCGAGCCGACGGCCCCCTCGCTGACGAGGAAACCGGCGGCCAGGTCGAAGTCGTCGCCCGGGGTCCGCATGGTGACGGTCAGCGGGGTGCCGTCGAGCCGGATCTCCAGCGGCTCCTCCGCGGCGAGCGAGTCGATCCTGCGCGTCGGGGCGGCGTCCCTGATGCGCAGGATGCGGCGCTTGACGGAGACCCTAGACATAGCCGAACCCGAACCGTCCCTTGACGCAGAGATTGCCATGGGTGACCGGGTTGTCGTGCGGCGACGTCACCTTCACGATCTTGTTGTCCTGCACGTGCAGGGTCAGGTTGCAGCCGACCCCGCAGTAGCTGCAGATCGTCGTGGTCTCGGTCTGCCGCGACTCGTCCCAGGTGCCCTCGGCCCGCATGTCGAACTCGGTCTTGAACGACAGCGCCCCGGTGGGGCACACCTCCACGCAGTTGCCGCAGTAGACGCAGGCCGAGTCGGTGAGCGGCGCGTCGAACTCGGTGGAGATCGTCGCGTCGAAGCCCCGGCCGGCCACGCCGATGGCGAACGAGTTCTGCCACTGCTCGCCGCACGCGTCGACGCACTTGTAGCAGAGGATGCATTTGCCGTAGTCGCGCACGTACAGCTCGTTGTCGACCTTGGCGGGCTGCTCGACGGTGGCGGCGTCGTCGCCGAACCGGCCGGGTTCGGCGCCGTACTCCTCGATCCACTCGGCCGCCCGCGGCGTCGTGGACAGGTCGACCGACGAGCCGAGCAGTTCCAGCACGACCTTTCGGCTGTGGCGGGTGCGCTCGGTGTCGGTGCCGACCGTCATGCCCGGCTCCACCTTCCTGGAGCAGGCGGGGGCGAGCGTCCGCGACCCCTCCACCTCGACGACGCACACCCGGCAGGCGTTCTTCGGGGTGAGCGTGTCGCCGTAGCAGAGGGTCGGGACGTCCTTGCCCGCCGCCGCGCAGGCGTCCAGGATCGTCGAGCCTTCAGGCACGCGGACGTTCTCGCCGTCGATCTCGACGTCGACGAGCCGCCGAGGCGGCTGCAGCGGGATCACCGGTACACCCCCAAGCGGTCGATGGCTGATTCCACGGCGTTCCAGGCGGTCTGGCCGAGCCCGCAGATCGAGGCGTCCCGCATGGTCTGCCCGACCTCGCGCAGCAGCAGCAGGTCCCGCTCGTCCACCCGCTCCGACAGGCGGTGCAGCGCCTCCTCCTGTCGTACGGTGCCGACCCGGCAGGGCACGCACTGCCCGCACGACTCGTCACGGAAGAACTCGGCGATGCGCAGCAGGATCGCCTTGAGGTCCACGCTGTCGTCCAGCACGAGCACCACGCCGGAGCCCAGCGTGGCGCCCGCCTGCCTGGTGCCCTCGAACGTCAGCGGGATGTCGGGATCGGTCACGAACGCCCCGGCCGCGCCGCCGAGGAGCACCGCCCGCGGCTCGCCCACCGGGCCCGCCAGGTCCATCAGCTCGCGGAGCGTCGCCCCGAACGGCAGCTCGTAGATGCCGGGCCGGGCGACGCCGCCGGACACGCAGAACAGCTTCGTGCCGGTCGAGGACCCGGTGCCGGTCGCGGCGTACGCCTGGGCGCCGTGCTCCAGGATCGGCAGCACGTTGACCAGCGTCTCCACGTTGTTGACCACCGTGGGCTTGCCGAACAGGCCCTTCTCCACCGGGAACGGCGGCTTGCTGCGCGGCTCGCCGCGGAAGCCCTCGATGGAGTTGAAGATCGCGGTCTCCTCGCCGCAGATGTACGCGCCCGCGCCCCTTCTCAGCTCGATGTCGAAGTCGAAGTCGTGGCCGAGGATGCCGGCGCCGAGCAGGCCCCTGGCGCGGGCGGTGGCGATCGCGTGCTCCAGCCTCCTGACGGCCCTCGGGTACTCGCCCCTGATGTAGAGGTAGCCCTTGGCGCAGCCGGTGGCGTAGGCGGCGATCGTCATGGCCTCGACGAGCGCGTACGGGTCGCCCTCCATGATCACGCGATCCTTGAAGGTGCCCGGCTCGCTCTCGTCGGCGTTGCACACCAGGTAGTGCGGGTGGTCGGGCTGGCGTGCGGCGGCGTCCCACTTGCGGCCCGTCGGGAAGGCCGCGCCGCCCCGGCCGACCAGCCCCGACTCCAGCACCTCGCGGATCACCCCGGCGGGGCCGAGCCGGAAGGCCCGGCGCAGCGCGGCGTACCCGCCGTTGGCCCGGTAGTCGTCCAGGCTCGCCGGGTCCGCCACGCCGATGCGGCGCAGCAGGACGAGCCCGTCCTGCCCGGCCTGGGGCACGGCGGCCTCGGCGGGAGGCTCCCCGGCGTCCCCCGTCTGCCTGGCGCGCGGCCCGTCGGAGGCGGCCGTGCCGTTCGCGGCCGCGCCGTTGGAGGTCGTGCTGGAGGAGTCGTTGAGCGGGACGCCGCCCGAGCCGGGCAAGCCCGTCCAGATTCCGTCCCCGATCGTCTCCGGGAGAACCGGCCCGTACACGTCGGCCGTGGGCGGGTCGCCCGCCTCCAGGGCGAGGGCCGCCGGGGCGCGCTCGCACAGGCCGAGGCACGGGCTCGGCTGCCAGGACTCGCCGGGCGGGCCGAGCCGCTCCTCGACGCGCCGCCGTACCGCGTCCGCGCCCTTGGCGTGGCAGGCGAGGTCGGTGCAGACGTGCAGCACCCGGGGCGGGCGCGGTTTCACGGAGAGCAGCGAGTAGAAGGTCGCCACCCCGTACGCCTCGGCGGGCGGCACGGTGAGGCGGCGGCAGATGTAGTCGAGCGCGCCCTCGCTGATCCACCCCACCCGGTCGTTGACCGCGTGCAGGGCCGGCAGCAGCAGGTCGCGGGAGCTCTCGGCGCGGGCCGCGACCCGCAGGTCGGTCGCGGTCCGCTCGCCGCCGTCCCAGGCGGAGGCGGGCGGCCCGAGCAGCGCGTCGACCGCCTCGCGCTCCTCGGCCGTCGGCTCCGCGTCACGGAATCGCAGATCCATCGCTCACCCGACCTTGACGAGCTTCTCGACGCGTACGGCGGCCGCCTTGAACTCGGCGGTGCCCGCGATGGGACAGGTGGCCTCGATGGTCAGCGAGTTGACGTCGACCTCGTCCGGGAAGTGGAACGTCATGAACACCAGCCCCGGCCGCAGGGCGGGGTCGATGTACACGGGCGCGACCACCGAGGCCCGGCGCGAGGTGATGCGCACCTCCTCGCCGGCCACGAGGCCGAGCCGCTCGGCGTCCTCCGGGCACATGTCGATCGTCTCCCCGCGCCGCAGCGGCGAGGCGAACCCCGAGGACTGCACACCCGTGTTGTACGAGTCGAGCCTGCGCCCGGTGGTGAGGCGGAGCGGATACTCCTCGTCCAGCAGGTCGACCGGCGGCGAGTGGCGCAGCACCGCGAACGCGGCGGGCATGCCGCGCTTGACCGGGTCGGTCTCCCACAGCCGCGCGTGCAGGTACGGCGGCTCCAGCGTGTCCTCGGAGAAGCACGGCCACTGGATGCCCTGGTGCTCGTCCAGCCGCCGGTAGGTCATCCCGTGGTGCACGGGGGAGACCGAGCGCAGCTCGTCCCAGACCTGCTCGGCGCCGTCGTAACTCCAGTCGTGGCCCAGCCTGCGGGCCAGCTGGCAGAGGATCTCGATGTCGTCGCGGGCCTCGCCCGGTGGATCGAGCGCCTTGCGCACCCGTTGCACCCGCCGCTCGCTGTTGGTGAACGTGCCGTCGGCCTCGCACCACGCGGCGCTGGCGGGCAGCACCACGTGGGCCATCTGGGCGGTCTTGGTGAGGAAGATGTCCTGCACCACGAGGTGGTCGAGCATGGACAGGCGCTTGATGCAGGCCAGCGAGTCGGCCTCGGACTGAACCGGATTCTCACCGATGAGATAGCAGGTGGTGACGTGGCCCTCGGCCATCGCCTCCAGCATCTCGGTGAGGTTGTGGCCGTACTTCGGCTGGATCGGCGCCCCCCACGCCCGCTCGAAGGTGGCCCGGATCTCCGGGTCCAGGATGTCCTGGAAGCCCGGCAGCCGGTTGGGGATGGCGCCCATGTCGCCGCCGCCCTGCACGTTGTTCTGGCCGCGCAGCGGCGACAGGCCGGAACCGTAGCGGCCGACGTGGCCGGTCAGCAGGCTGAGGTTGATCAGCGCGCGGACGTTGTCGGTGGCGTTGTGGTGCTCGGTGATGCCGAGCGTCCAGCAGAGCTGGGCGCGGTCGGCGCGGGCGTAGGCGTGCGCCAGCTCCCTGATCGCGTCCGCGGGCACGCCGGTGACCTGCTCGGCCACGCCGAGCGTCCACGGCTCGACCGACGCGCGGAACTCCTCGAAGCCGGTCGTGGCGCGCTCGATGAACGCCTCGTTGTGCAGCCCGGCGTGGATGATCTCGCGGGCTATGGCGTGGGCGAGCGGGATGTCGGTGCCCACGTTCAGGCCCAGCCACAGGTCCGCCCACTGCGCGGTGCCGGTGCGCCGTGGATCCACGGCGAACATCCGGGCGCCGTTGTGTATGCCCTTCAAGACGTGCTGGAAGAAGATCGGATGCGCGTTCCGGGCCGCCGAGCCCCACATCACGATCACGTCGGTGTCCTCGACCTCCTGGTATGAGGAGGTGCCGCCGCCACTGCCGAACACCGCGGAGAGCCCCGCCACGCTGGGCGCGTGACAGGTGCGGTTGCAGGAGTCCACGTTGTTGGTGCCGATGACCACGCGGGTGAACTTCTGCCCCACGTAGTTCATCTCGTTCGTCGAACGGGCGCACGACAGCATGGCGAAGCTGTCGGGGCCGTGCTCGGCGACGTTGCGGCGGAAACCCTCGGCGGCGCGGTCGAGCGCCTCTTCCCAGGTCGCCCTGCGCAGCACGCCGTCCTCGCGCACCAGTGGATGGGTCAGGCGGTCATAGCTCATGATCCCTCCATTCTGTATACAGACTACGGTATGTGTCCTCAGACCGCACGGACAAGGTTCTCGTTGAGCAGATCGCTCACCGCGTGGATGGCGCGCAACGTGGGCACGTCGGCCCCGGTGAGATCGGCCAGCTCGACCACCGCCGCGAGCAGCACGTCGAGCTCCAGCGGTTTGCCCTTCTCCAGGTCCTGGAGGGTGGAGGTCTTGTGCTCGCCGGCCTTCTCCGCTCCGCGCAGGCGGCGCTCGATCGAGATCCCGGGATCGCAGCCGACCCGCCTGGCCACGTCCACCGTCTCGGTCATCATCGATCTGACCAGCTCCCGCGCGCCGTCGTGGCGGCAGATCCCGGCCATCGTGGCCCGGGCCAGCGCGCTGATCGGGTTGAAGGCGATGTTGCCCATGAGCTTGATCCACACGTCCCGGCGCAGATCCGTCTCCACCGGGCACTTCAGCCCGCCCGCCACCATGGCCTCGCTGAACTCCGCGCAGCGCGCGGTCGGCTCGCCGCTCGGTTCCCCGATGGAGAAGCGGGTGCCCTCGTAGTGACGGATGACTCCGGGCCGCTCGATCTCGGTGGCCGCGTAGACGACACATCCGACAGCCCTGTGCAGGGGGAGCGCGGCGGTGACCGTGCCCCCCGGGTCGACGCTCTCGATGCGGTAGCCCTCGTAGGGGCCCTTGAGTCCGTGGAAGTACCACCACGGGATGCCGTTCTGCGCGGCGATGACGCTCGTGGCCTCGTGCAGCAGCGGCTTGATCATGGGGCCCGAGGCGGCGTAGTGGTTCGCCTTGAGGCCCAGGAAGACGTGGTCCACCGGGCCGACCTCGGACGGGTCGTCGGTGGCATGGGGGTGGGCGACGAAGTCGCCCCGGGGGCTGAGCACCATCACACCGGACTTGCGTATGGCCTCGAGGTGCGGCCCTCTCGCGATGAGGTGGACCTCGACTCCCGCCCTGTGGAGGGCGGCCCCCACATACGCGCCGATGGCGCCGGCGCCAAGAACAGCGACCTTCATGCTCTCGCTCCGTTCTCGCGTCGGATTTGCATTCGGTATACAGTATGGAAAAATTCGGGTCAAGGAGCACGTCGATGACCGTTGTTCGACATGAGGCCGCCGTGCGCGCGCTCTCGTGGCCGGCCGCCCGCGACCTCGCGGCCCGCTCCGCCCGTCCGCTGCCCCCGGCTGACCTGCCCCTCTCCTGGGCGCTCGGCTGCCGCCTCGCTGGGCCGCTGCGTGCCCTGGTGGCGGTGCCCGGCTCGGACGTGTCGGCGATGGACGGGTACGCGGTGGCGGGGGCGCCGCCCTGGCGCGTGGTGGGCCGGGTCCTCGCGGGAGGTCTCCCGTACGGGGACGCGCTGCGGCCTGGTGAGGCGGTGGAGATCGCCACGGGCGCCCCGGTGCCGCCGGGGTCCGAGTCGGTCCTCCCGTACGAGCGGGCGTCGGGCGGGACGTGGGTGGACGGGCGGATCGAGGCCGGGCGGCACATCCGGCGGCGGGGCGAGGACATCGCCGAGGGCGCCGTCGTGCTCGGGGCCGGGGCCGTCGTGACGCCTGTCGTCGCCGGGCTCGCCGCCGCGCTGGGTCACGACATCCTCACCGTACGGCCAGTGCCGTCCGTCGCGGTGCTGGTGACCGGCGACGAGGTGGTCGACCACGGCCTCCCGGGACCGGGCCGGGTCCGCGACGCCATCGGCCCGTTCCTCCCGGGACTGATCGCCTGGGCCGGAGGACGCCTCGCCTCCCACACCCGCCTCCCCGACGGCGCCACCCCCCTCCACACAGCCCTGTCATCCCTCGCCCCGCCACCCCACCCCAGACAGAACCCCCAAGAACACCTCAGCTCCTGCCCCGGCGAGAACCCCCCACCCCGAGAAGGTTCTTCTCCCGAACCCCGAGGCGAGGAGCCTTCGCGAGAGGGGTTCTCTCCCGGAGAGAACCCCCAGCTCCGAGAAGACCTCCGGTTCCGTTCCGGTGAGGAGTCCCCGCCACGGGAGGGTTTCCGTTCCCGCGAGGAGCTTCCTCTCCGCGGAGACCTGCCGCTTCTTCCCGAAGAGGGCCGTGAACCCCGAGAAGACGTTCGGTTCCGCTTTGGTGAGCAGCCTTCGCCTCGAAGGGGGTCTTCTCCCGAAGAAAGTTCCCAACCCCGAGGTGATGAGCCTTCGCGAGAGGGGTTCTCTCCCGGAGAGAACCCCCAGCTCCGAGAAGACCTCCGGTTCCGTTCCGGCGAGAAGTCCCCGCCCCCGGAGGGTTTCCCTCCCCGGGAGGGACTTCCGCCCCGCGAAGACCCGCCTCTTCCCGGTGAGGGCCGTCCACCCCGAGAGGACCTCCGGTTCCGTTCCGGTGAGGAGTCCCCGCCGCGGGAGGGACTTCCGTCCTGCGAAGACCTGCGGGTTCTTACTGATGAGGGTCGTGAAGCCCGAGAGGACCTCCAGGTCCGTTCCGGGGAGGGAGGTGGGGTGGAGGTGGTGGTGGTTTGTGGGGCGTCGTCGCGGGGGCCGGCTGATCATTTGCGGGGGGTGCTGGGGGAGTTGGGGGCGGAGGTGCTCGTGGACGGGGTGGCGGTGCGGCCGGGGCATCCGCAGCTGCTCGCCCGCCTGCCCGGGGGGACGCTCGTGGTGGGCCTGCCGGGGAACCCGTTCGCGGCGCTGGCCGCCGCCATGACGCTGCTCGTTCCCGTACTGCGGGGGATGCGGGGGGCAGGGGTGCGGCGGGAGAGCAGCGCGCTGGCGGGGCCGGTGCGGGCGCACGAGCGGGACACCCGGCTGGTTCCGGTGCTCAGGTCGGGCCGGGGCGCGATTCCCGTCGGGCACGACAGGCCGGGGTCGTTGTGGGGAGCGGCGCTGGCCGAGGCCCTGGCGGTGGTGCCGCCGGGGTGGTCGGGGGAGCAGGTCGAGCTGATCGAGTTGCCCACTGGGGGCTAGACAGCTCGGTGAGGAGAGGGTAACCATTGCCTTCATACGGTATGCAGTATGCGATAGACAGTCGCCGGAAAGGGTGCATGATGTCGGAAACGATCTCTGGCGGTCATCTGGTAGCCAAAGCGCTCAAGGCCGAGGGCGTGGAAGTGATCTACACGCTCTGCGGCGGCCACATCATCGACATCTACGACGGTTGTGTCGATGAGGGCATCGAGGTCATCGACGTACGACACGAGCAGGTGGCCGCGCACGCCGCCGACGGTTACGCCCGCATCACCGGCAAGCCCGGTTGCGCGGTCGTCACCGCGGGGCCGGGCACGACCGACGCGGTGACCGGCGTGGCCAACGCCTTCAGGGCCGAGAGCCCGATGTTGCTGATCGGCGGCCAGGGCGCGCTGAGCCAGCACAAGATGGGCTCGCTGCAGGACCTGCCCCACGTCGACATGATGGCCCCGATCACCAAGTTCGCGGCCACGGTGCCGACCACGGAACGGGTGGCCGACCTGGTGTCGATGGCCTTCCGCGAGTGCTATCACGGCGCGCCGGGGCCGTCGTTCCTGGAGATCCCGCGTGACGTGCTGGACGCCAAGGTGCCGCTCGACAAGGCCAGGATCCCGAAGAACTACCGGGCCTCCACCCGCCAGGCCGGCGACCCGGAGTCGATCGAGCGCCTGGCCGACATGCTGGCGCACGCGGAGAAGCCGGCGATCCTGCTCGGCAGCCAGGTGCAGACCTGCCGGGCCACCGACGCGGCCATCGACTTCGTGCGCGGCCTCGACGTCCCGGCCTACATGAACGGCTCGGCGCGCGGCACGCTGCCGCCGGGCGACCCGATGCACTTCCAGCTCAGCCGCCGCTACGCCTTCACCGAGGCCGACCTGATCATCATCGTCGGCACCCCGTTCGACTTCCGCATGGGCTACGGCAAGCGCTTGTCGCCCACCGCCAAGGTCGTCCAGATCGACCTCGACTACCGCACCGTCGGCAAGAACCGCGACATCGACCTCGGCATCGTCGGCGACCCCGGCCTCATCCTGTCGGCCGCGGCGCAGGCGGCCAGCGGGCGGGTGGAGAACGGCGCCGCCCGCCGCAAGGAGTGGATCGAGGAGCTGCGCGCGGTCGAGACGCGAGCGTACGAGAAGCGGCTGCCCCGCCAGCTCTCCGACGCCCAGCCCATCGACCCGTACCGGCTGGTCCACGAGATCAACGAGTTCCTCACCGAGGACACCATCTACATCGGCGACGGCGGCGACATCGTCACCTTCTCCGGCCAGGTCGTGCAGCCCAAGTCGCCCGGCCACTGGATGGACCCGGGCCCGCTCGGCACGCTCGGCGTCGGCATGGCGTTCGCGATGGCTGCGAAGAAGGCCCGCCCGGACAAGGAGGTGCTCTGCCTCTTCGGCGACGGCGCCTTCAGCCTCACCGGCTGGGACTTCGAGACCATGGTCCGCTTCGACCTGCCGTTCATCGGCGTGATCGGCAACAACTCGTCCATGAACCAGATCAGGTACGGCCAGGCCGCCAAGTACGGCGAGGACCGCGCCCGCGTCGGCAACACGCTGGGCGACGTCCGCTACGGCGAGTTCGCCAAGCTGCTCGGCGGCCACGGCGAGGAGGTCCGCGACCCGGCCGACATCCGCCCCGCGCTGGAGCGGGCCCGGGAGTCCGGCAAACCGTCGCTCATCAACGTCTGGGTCGATCCCGACGTGTACGCCCCGGGAACCATGAACCAGACCATGTACAAGTAGGCAGGTCCGAACATGAAGGCACTCGAAGGTGTCCGCGTCCTCGACATGACCCATGTCCAGTCGGGCCCGTCCGCCACCCAGTTGCTCGCCTGGCTGGGCGCCGACGTGGTCAAGCTGGAGTCCATCACCGGCGACATCACCCGGCAGCAGCTGCGTGACCTGCCCGGCGTCGACAGCCTCTACTTCACGATGCTGAACTGCAACAAGCGCAGCATCACGCTCAACATGAAGTCCGAGCGCGGCAAGGAGATCTTCACCGAGCTGGTGAAGCAGTCCGACGTCCTGGTGGAGAACTTCGGCCCCGGCGCCGTCGACCGGATGGGCTTCACCTGGGAGCGGCTCCAGGAGCTCAACCCGCGCCTGATCTACGCCTCCATCAAGGGCTTCGGCCCCGGCCGCTACCGCGCGTTCAAGGCGTACGAGGTGATCGCCCAGGCGATGGGCGGCTCGATGACCACCACCGGCTTCGAGGACGGCCCGCCGCTGGCCACCGGCGCGCAGATCGGCGACTCCGGCACCGGCATCCACGCCGTCGCCGGCATCCTGGCCGCGCTCTATCAGCGCCAGACCACGGACCGGGGCCAGCGGGTGCAGGTGGCCATGCAGCACGCGGTACTGAACCTCGCCCGGGTCAAGCTCCGCGACCAGCAGCGGCTGGCGCACGGCCCGCTGCGCGAGTACCCGAACAAGACCTTCGGCGACGAGGTGCCCCGCTCCGGCAACGCCAGCGGCGGCGGCCAGCCCGGCTGGGCGGTGCGCTGCGCGCCCGGCGGGCCGAACGACTACATCTACGTGATCGTCCAGCCGGTCGGCTGGAAGCCCATCTCGGAGATCATCGGCCGCGCCGAGCTGGCCGACGACCCCGAGTGGGCCACGCCCGAGGCGCGGCTGCCCAAGCTGGACAAGATGTTCCAGCTCATCGAGGAGTGGACGATCAGGCACGACAAGTGGACGGTCCTCGACAAGCTGAACGCGGCCAACGTGCCGTGCGGGCCGATCCTGTCCACCAAGGAGCTGATCGAGGACGAGTCGCTGCGCGAGGAGGGCATGGTCGTCGCGGTCGACCACCCGGAGCGGGGCGAGTTCCTCACCGTCGGCAGCCCGCTGCAGCTGTCCGACTCCCCGGTGGAGGTCAGGACGTCGCCCCTGCTCGGCGAGCACAACCAGGAGATCTACGGCGAGCTGGGCGTGAGCCCCGACGAGCTGGCCGAGCTCAAGACGAACGGAGTCATCTAGTGGAGCAAGGGGCGCGCGGCGCGGTCAGGGACGTGCTGGACAAGGCGCTGGCCGAGGGCCGCACGGCACTGACCGCCCCCGAGGGGCGCGGCATCTGCCAGGCGTACGGGATCGCCACCCCCGGGGAGGGCCTGGCCACCTCGGCGGGGCAGTCCGCCGAGCTGGCGGCCGAGATCGGCTTCCCGGTCGTCCTGAAGATCGTCTCACCGGACATCCTGCACAAGACCGACGCCGGCGGCGTGCTGGTCGGGGTGAAGACGGCCGAGGAGGTACGGGAGGGCTTCGACGAGATCCTGGCCAACGCGCGGGCGTACGACCCCGACGCCCGCATCGACGGCGTCCAGGTGCAGCAGCTCGTCGGCGGCGGCCACGAGGTCATCGTGGGCGCGGTCACCGACCCCACCTTCGGCAAGGTCGTCGCGTTCGGCCTCGGCGGTGTCCTGGTCGAGGTGCTCAAGGACGTCACCTTCCGGCTTGCCCCGGTTTCGGGTGATGAGGCGCTGGGGATGCTGGACGACATCAAAGCGGCTGAGGTGCTGCGTGGGGCACGCGGCGCGGAGCCGGCCGACCGCAAGGCGCTGGCGGAACTGATCGAACGCGTGAGCAGGCTCGTCACGGACTTCCCCGAGATCGCCGAGGTGGACCTCAACCCGGTCTTCGCCGACGCGCGCGGGGCGGTCGCCGCGGACGTGCGCATCATCATCGGCGAGCCGGCCAGGGAGCCCGACCGGCTGCCGAGGGAGGAGATCCTGCGGCAGATGACGCGGATCTTCAAGCCGCGCTCGGTGGCCGTGATCGGCGCCTCCGCCGAGGACGGCAAGATCGGCAACTCGGTCATGCGCAACCTCATCAACGGCGGCTACCAGGGCAGGATCTTCCCGATCAACCCCAAGGCCCCCGAGATCATGGGGCTGCCCGCGTACCAGAGCATCTCCGACGTGCCGCACGACGTGGACGTGGCCGTGTTCGCCATCCCCGCCAAGTTCGTCCCGGCCGCGCTGGAGGACGCCGGGCGCAAGGGAGTGGCCGGCGCGATCATGATCCCGTCGGGGTTCGCCGAGACCGGCAACGTCGAGGGCCAGCAGGAGATCGTGGAGATCGCCAGGCGGCACGGCGTGCGGATGCTCGGCCCCAACATCTACGGCTACTACTACACGCCGGAGAACCTCTGCGCGACGTTCTGCACCCCGTACGACGTCAAGGGCAGCGTGGCGCTGACCTCGCAGAGCGGCGGCATCGGGATGGCCATCCTGGGCTTCAGCCGGACCACCAAGATGGGCGTGTCGGCGATCGTCGGCGTCGGCAACAAGGCCGACGTGGACGAGGACGACCTGCTGACGTTCTTCGAGCAGGACGACAACACCAAGGCCGTCGCCATGCACCTGGAGGACCTCAAGGACGGCCGCGGCTTCGTCGACGCGGCCCGCCGGGTCGTCAAGGAGAAGCCGGTCATCGTGCTCAAGGCGGGGCGCACCGCCATGGGCGCGCGGGCCGCCGGCTCCCACACGGGGGCGCTGGCGGGCGACGACAAGGTGTACGACGACATCCTGCGGCAGGCCGGCGTGGTGCGCGCGCCCGGGCTCAACGACATGCTCGAGTACGCGCGGGCGCTGCCGATCCTGCCCGCGCCCAAGGGCGAGAACGTCGTCATCATCACCGGGGCGGGCGGTTCCGGGGTGCTCCTCTCGGACGCCTGCGTGGACGCCGGGCTGACGCTGATGGACATCCCGCCGGACCTGGACGAGGCGTTCCGCGCCTTCATCCCGCCGTTCGGCGCGGCCGGCAACCCGGTCGACATCACCGGCGGCGAGCCGCCGTCGACCTACCAGAACACGGTCCGGCTCGGCCTGGCCGACGACCGGATCCACGCGCTCGTGCTGGGCTACTGGCACACCATCGTGACCCCGCCGATGGTCTTCGCGGAGCTGATCGCCCGCGTCGTGGCGGAGGAGCGGGAGAAGGGCAACGTCAAGCCCGTCGTGGCTTCGCTTGCCGGAGACACCGAGGTCGAGGAGGCGTCGGAGTACCTGTTCGAGCACGGCGTGGTCGCGTACCCCTACACGACCGAGAAGCCGGTGGCGGTGCTGGGCGCCAAGTACCGCTGGGCAAGAGCGGCCGGGCTGCTGAGCTAAGAGCCGAGCTCATCACCTGGCGAGGGGGCGATCGGGGCAGCGCAGGAGAACAACCAACCCCCCAGGAGGTCCGTAGGTGGACACATCCAACACCCCGGCGACGTCTGCGCCGCCGGATGAGGACAAACGAGTATGGAAAGCGGGCCGGCTTGAGCCGATGCCCATCAGGAAACTCCCCGATGCGCCTCCCTCGGTGCACATCCTGGGGCCCACCGTCTTCCTCGTCGCCCTGGGCGTGGGGATGGGCGAGTCCTACATGTGGCCCAGGCTCGTGCTGCTGTTCGGGCCGGAGATCAGGTGGCTGTTCCTGATCGGCGTCACCCTGCAGGCCGTGGTGATGCTGGAGATGGCGCGGTACGCCATGGCCACGGGGGAGAGCATCTTCTCCGGCGCGGCCCGGGTGTTCAAGCCCATCATGTGGTTCTTCTTCATCGTCGCCGTCCTGGTCTACATCTGGCCGGGCCACCTGTCGGCCGGCGCGGCGGCGTTCGAGCAGATAACCGGGATCCCGTGGATGGTCACGGCCATAGCCGGGCTCATCCTGGTCGGGGTGATCTTCAGCCTGGCCAAGGTGATCTACAACGTCCTGGAGAACGTGCTGTCCTTGCTCATCGGCACGCTCGTGATCGGCACCTCCGTGGTCGCCGCGATGGTGGGCTCGTGGAACGACGTGGTCACCACCATCACCGGCATGTTCGCCTTCGGCTATCTTCCGGAGGAGGCCATGACAGCGGCGTGGTTCCCGGTCATCGTGGGCGCCTGCGCCTTCGCCGGACCGTCGGGCATGCAGCAGATGTGGTACACGCTGCACCTGCGCGACTCCGGAGCCGGCATGGGCGCGCACATCCCGAAGGTCCGCGGGCTGCGGCACGCGGGCGAGGAAGAGGCCATGCCCTCGCGGGGCTTCATGTTCGACACCGAGGACCCCGCGGAGATGGCCAAGTGGAAGGGCTGGCGGCGCTGGGTCACCTTCGACGCGCTGGCGCTCTTCTGGGGCATCACCATGCTGGTCACGATCTCCTTCACGGTGATCGCCCAGTCGGCGGCGCGGCTGAACCCCGAGGTGCAGACCGCGCTGCGGGGCGACGACCGGGACGTGGCGCTGAGCGCCATGTCCGAGGCCGTCTCCTCGGCGGGCAGCTCGGTGCTCGGCGGCGTCTTCCTTGGGTTCATCGCGCTGATCGGGCTCAACGCCACGCTGGGGCTCTTCGACTCGTTCTCGCGCGGCCAGGCCGACATGACCTACAACTTCGTGCCCGGCGCGAAGAAGCTGCGCATGTCGCACCTGTACGCGGGCTTCCTGTGGGGCGTGATCATCTTCGGCATCCTGATCCTGCTCTTCGGCCCGGCCGACGGGCCTGAGGGGATCCTGGACACGCTGGCGTTCCTGTCGACGTTCGCGATGGGCGCGTACTGCGTGACGCTGCTGCTGGTCAACAACCGCATGCTGCCCAAACCGATCAGGCCGAAGTGGTGGACCAACGTGATCATCGGCCTCGGCGCGGTGTTCTATCTGGGCATGCTGTTCTACAGCCTGTTCGCCTTCGGGGTGGTCGTGGGTTGATGATCGATCGGGACGACCTCGAACTCGCCCTGCCCGGGGCGACGATCGGAGCCGTCGCCGGTGCGCTGGCCGGCGGGCTGACCCTCCTCGCGGAGGTCCCCGCCGGCCTGGCCGCCCAGTCCGCGCTCGCACTGTCCGCGCCGCTCGCCTTCTTCGGCGGGCTGTACGGGGTGCTGCTCGGACGCGGCGTGTTCCGGCCCGGCACGTTCGGCCCCACCGGGCTCTACTGGATGGCCGCCTTCCCGCTGTCCCGGCTGCTCCAGGAGAGCGTCGCCGGGGCCGGGGCGAACGACGGCGTGCTCACCTTCCTGCTGTTCCAGGCGATGGTGAGTCTCGGCTTCGCGATCGGCTTCGTCTTCCTGCACGAACGGGTCATGCCGCCCTGGCTGATGCGCCGCCGCGCGGGCAACCCCCGCGCCGAGGCGCTGTTCGGCCTGTACGTCCGCCATGCCCAGGTCATGCAGACCAGGAAGGGAGCTCGTCGATGAACCTGCCCGCCTGGGTCTGGCTCGCCACGATCGGCGGTTTCGCGATCGTGCTCGCGCTGGACTTCTACCTCGTCGCCCGCAACCCCCGCGAGCCCTCCTTCCGGGAGTGCGTGGCCTGGGTGTCGTTCTACGTCGCCCTGGCCATCGCCTTCGGGTGCGGGCTGCTCTTCGTCTCGGGGGCGCAGCACGGCGGCGAGTTCTTCGCGGGATGGATCACCGAATACTCGCTCAGCGTCGACAACCTGTTCGTCTTCATTCTGATCATGAGCAGGTTCAGGGTGCCTCGGCAGTACCGGCAGAAGGTGCTGCTCATCGGGATCGTCCTGGCCCTGTTGATGCGCGGCGCCTTCATCGCCGCCGGCGCCGAGGCCGTGGCCAGGTTCGACTGGCTGTTCTACGTCTTCGGCGCCTTCCTGGTCTACACCGCCTGGAAACTGATCGGGCACGAGGAGGACGAGGCCGAGTTCAGCGAGAACGCCGCCCTGCGCGCGGTGCGCCGGGTGCTCCCGACCACGGACACCTACTACGGCGCCCGGCTCACCGTGCACCTGGGCCGCAGGATGGTGACGCCGATGCTGATCGTCATGGTCGCCATCGGCACCACCGACCTGCTGTTCGCGCTCGACTCGATCCCGGCCATCTTCGGGCTCACCAAGGAGCCCTACCTCGTGTTCACCGCCAACGCCTTCGCCCTCATGGGGCTGCGGCAGCTGTTCTTCCTGATCGGCGGCCTGCTCGACCGGCTGGTCTACCTGAGCAAGGGACTGTCGGTGGTGCTGGCCTTCATCGGAGTCAAACTCATCTTGGAGGCGATGCACCACGACGGCGTGTCGTGGGCGCCGGAGATCCCGATCCTGGTCTCTCTGGGCGTCATCCTCGGGACTCTCGCCGTGACCACGGTGCTGAGCCTGATGAAGTCGGCCCGCGACGCGAAGGCGGCAGGGGAGCCGCTGGAGGAGGACTCGGCGTCGTCCGATCCGGTGCGTTCGGACTCGGAGCGCTGAGGCGCGCCGCGCGCGGGGGGCGCCACCCCTGTGCGCGGCACCTCAGCCGTCAGCGCGCGCTCTTGTGCACGTGGCGCTGCTCGGCCCACCGGGTCAGGAACCGCTCCGCGTCGTCGGCGGAACGCTGCTTCCTGAGCGCGGTGGCCAGGCCGATCCCGATCGGCCGGCCGTCGGCGGGCTGACCGAGGGGATCTCCAAGGAGGAAGCGGGCAAGCTTCTTCATCTCTGTTCACCTCCTTTCGTCGCCTGGTTTCAGACAAAAATCGTCCCAAACCTCTGCTCGAAGTGCCGGGGGCGACTTCCGCGTCCCCATCCTCTGCCCGAGGTGTTACGGGATAGGCGTCCGGGTGTGAACGCCGGGTCAACCGGTGGCCGGCGTCCGCGGGCGGCGGCGCCGGACCGGCTTGGGTGCGGGCTCCACCGGCTCGCTCTCGCGCTGCTCCATGTAGGAGGCGCGGGTGTGCTCGGTGTGCTCGCGCATGATGTGGGCGGCCCTCTCCTGGTCGCCGCGCTCGATGGCGTCGATCAGGGCGGTGTGCTCCTCCCAGGAGGCCATGCCGCGCTGCCGGGCCACGGGCGTGTGGTACCACCGCACGCGGCGGGCGACCTGGCTGGCCAGCTCGGACAGCACCTTGTTGCCGGACAGCTCGGTGACCAGGGCGTGCAGCTCGGAGTTGGTGGCCACCGCGCCGTCCACGTCGTCGGACTGGACGGCCTCGATGCCGCGCCGGCACAGGGCGCGCAGCCGGGCCACCCCGTCCTCGCCGGCGTGCCGCGCGGCGAGCCTGGCGGACTCGGTCTCCAGCAGCGCGCGGACTGCGAGCAGCTGGTCGGCCTCCTCCATCGTGGGGATGTGGACGAACGCGCCCTGACCGGGGTGCAGGTCGACCCAGCCCTCGCCGCTGAGCTGCTGCAGCGCCTCGCGGACGGGCTGCCGCGACACGCCGAGCAGCTCGGCCAGCTCGCTCTCGACCAGGTGCTGGCCGGGCTTGAGCTGGCCGGAGACGATGAGCTCCTGGATGGCCTCGATCACGCTCTCCCGGAGCGTGGCTGGGCGGGGGATCTTGGGGGCCGCCGCCCGACCGGCCTGATCCGACAGCAACATGATTCTGACTCCAGGGGCTGACGAAATGGTTTTGGTCGACTGCCTACAGCATACCGCCCCGTACCTTCGGCTGATCGTGAGTCTCATCACAGAGACCGAGGTCACAGGGGCATCATGACGGGGAGGCCCGTCATAGGGGGGATCGTGACGGGCCGGCCCGTCACAACGGGATCGTGGCGGGCAGGCCGGGGGTGCGCAGCCGCGTCGACGCCAGCGCGGGCAGCGCGGCGAGCCCCGCGGCGAGCAGGAGCGCCGTCGCGGGCGCGGTGAGCGCGTACGCGGCCATGGCCACACCGAGCACTCCTGCCACGGCCTTGGCGCTGTAAACAACCGCGTGGATCTCGCAGGTCTGCCGTTCGCCGAAGAACTCCCTGACCAGGCTCGCGACCAGCGGGTAGAACGCCCCGCCGCCCAGCCCGGCGGCGATCGCGCCGAGCCAGAGCAGCGGGCTCCCGGCCGCGACCCCCAGCACGGCCCCGGCGTCCAGCGCGGCCCCGGTCCCTGGCGCGGCCCCCGCGTCCAGCGCGGCCGCGTTCGCGGCTTCCGGGGGCAGGCCCGCCACGCCGCCGGCCGGTCTGGCGGTGGGGTTCATGGCGCCTGCCAGGAGGACCTGGCCCACCGCGAGGAGTCCGAGCACCGAGGCCAGCACCAGGCGGCGGCCGAAGAACTCCGACAGCCGCATCGCGACCGCCCGCCCGCCGCCGTTGAGCGCCACCATGAGGGCCAGCGCGCCCCACGCTCCGGTGCTCGCCACGACCACCACGTCGAACACCGACACCGCGCCCGCGCAGGCCAGGATCACCGCCAGGGCCGGCAGCGCCCGGGTGCGCAGCGCCTGGGCCAGCCCGAACTGCCGCACCGCGCCGGGCGTCCTGCGCAGCCGCGCCGCCTCCAGCGCGTGCGCGCGGGGCTCCACCGTCTCCGGCCACCAGCCCTCGGGGGCCAGCCGCAGGGACCTGGCCGCCGTCCCGATCGCCGCCGCGGCCAGCAGCGCCGCCACCGCGAACACGGCCGGCGTCATGGCGGGCGCGAGCCCGGCCCACACCAGGAGCGGCGCGGACCCGTACCCGAAGGCGCCCGTCACCATGCTCACCCGGGCGGCGGGACGGTCGGGATACCAGGAGGAGACCACTTCGCCGCAGACCCCGTACACGGCTCCGGCGCCGAGTCCGCCGAGCACGGCGTATCCGAGCAGGGCGAGGGGGAACGCCGCCGTTCCGGTTCCGGCGCCCACGACGGCGGCCGTCAGTAAGCCGAGCGTCGTCAGGGCGGCGCCGGCGGCCAGCGCGGCGCGGACCGGCAGGCGGCCGCGGCGGACCAGTCGCAGGGTGGGCAGCGCGCCCACGGCCTGGAAGACGATGCAGGCGGCCAGCAGGATCAGCCCGTTCGCGTCCGTGGCCAGCAGGGCCGCGAAGCCGTACTGCAGGGGACCGATCGCGGCCATGGCGGCCAGCGCGAGACGGAACATCCGGGTGCGGTCGGCGGGCACCGGTCCCACGAGGTAGGAGCGCCCGCGCCAGTCTCTGACAGTTGTTGCATTCTCCATACCGTATGGAATATCCGGTACACCGAGCCCTGTCGAGGGTCTGGACGAGGGATATTCCATACGGTATACCGTCTACAAAGGAGGCTCGAATGGACCTGTACGAGTATCAGGCGAAGGAGCTCTTCGGGCGCCACGGGATACCGATCCCCGCGGGCAGGGTCGCGGCCACCCCCCAGGAGGCCCGCGCGATCGCCGCCGAGCTGGGCGCGCCCGTCGTCATCAAGGCCCAGGTGAAGACCGGCGGACGCGGCAAGGCGGGCGGCATCAGGACCGCCCCCGGCCCGGCCGCCGCCGAGGACGAGGCCGGCCACGTGATCGGCATGGACATCAAGGGGCACACCGCGCACCGCGTGCTCGTCGAGACCGCCACCGTGCCCTTCGAGGAGTACTACGCGGCCTTCCTCGTGGACCGGGCCGAGGGCGGGTTCCTCGCCATGGTGTCCGCCCAGGGCGGCATGGAGATCGAGGAGCTGGCGGCCACCGACCCCGACGCCATCGTGCGCGTCCAGATCGACCCTGAGACCGGTGTGGACGCGGAGACGGCCCGGCAGCTCGCGGCCAAGGCAGGGCTGCCGGAGGCCGCCGCGCAGGTGCTGGAGCGGCTGTGGCGGGTGATGGTGGCCGAGGACGCCGTCCTGGTCGAGGTGAACCCGCTGATCTGCACCGCAGACCAGCGGATCGTGGCCCTCGACGGCAAGGTGACGCTCGACGGCAACGCCGCCTACCGCCACTCCTGGGAGTACGCGGAGCCCGCGGACAGCCTGGAGGACAGGGCCAGGGCCAAAGGGCTCAACTACGTGAAGCTCGACGGGCGGGTCGGCGTCATCGGCAACGGCGCCGGCCTGGTGATGAGCACGCTGGACGTGGTGGCGGGCGCGGGCGCGGCCCCGGCCAACTTCCTCGACATCGGCGGCGGCGCCTCGGCCCAGGTGATGGCCGACGGGTTGGAGATCATCCTGGCCGACCCGGACGTGCGCTCGGTGCTGGTGAACGTCTTCGGCGGCATCACCGCCTGCGACGCGGTGGCCAACGGCATCGTGACGGCTCTGGAACTGCTCGGCGAGCGCGGCCTCGGCCGGCCGATCGTCGTACGGCTGGACGGCAACAACGCGGAGGCCGGGCGGCGCATCCTGAGCGAGGCCAGGCACCCGGCGGTCCGGCAGGTCCCCACCATGGACGGCGCCGCCGAGACGGCGGCCAGACTCGCGGCAGGTGCGTGATGGCGATCTTCCTGACCAAGGACAGCCGGGTGCTCGTGCAGGGCATGACCGGCGCGGAGGGCACCCGGCACACGGCCCGCATGCTGGCCGCCGGCACCGACGTGGTGGCCGGGGTGACGCCCGGCAAGGGCGGCCGCACGGTCGACTTCGGCGAGCGCACGGTGCCGGTGTTCGGCTCGGTGGCCGAGGCCGCGGCGGAGACCGGCGCGGAGGTGTCGGTGGTGTTCGTGCCGCCGCGCTTCACCTTCGGCGCCGTCGAGGAGGCCGTCGCCGCGCGGGTGCCGCTCTGCGTGGTCATCACCGAGGGCGTGCCGGTGCACGACACGGTACGGTTCCGCGCCCTGGCGGCCCGCGCCGGCACCCGGATCATCGGCCCGAACTGCCCCGGCCTGATCAGCCCCGGCCAGTCGTCGGCCGGGATCATCCCCGCCGACATCACCTCCGCCGGGCGGATCGGCCTGGTGTCCAAGTCCGGCACGCTCACGTACCAGCTCATGTACGAGCTGCGCGACCTCGGCTTCTCCACCGCGGTCGGGATCGGCGGCGACCCGGTGGTGGGCACCACGCACATCGACTGCCTGGCGGCCTTCCAGGAGGACCCCGGCACCGACGCGATCGTGATGATCGGCGAGATCGGCGGCGACGCCGAGGAGCGGGCCGCCGCCTACATCGCCGGGCACGTCACCAAGCCGGTCGTGGCCTACGTCGCCGGGTTCACCGCGCCGGAAGGCAAGACCATGGGGCACGCGGGCGCGATCGTGTCCGGCTCGTCCGGCACCGCCCAGGCCAAGAAGGAGGCCCTGGAGGCGGTCGGCGTCCGGGTCGGCCGCACCCCGTCCGAGACGGCGCGGCTGCTGCGCTCGGCGCTCGGGAGGCTCTCGCCATGAGGTTCGACGTCAACCTGTCCATCCTGTTCACCGACCTGCCGCTGCTGGAGCGGCCCGCCGCCGCGGCCAAGGCCGGGTTCGACGCGGTGGAGCTGTGGTGGCCGTTCGGCACGGCCGAGCCGTCCCGCGCCGAGCTGGACGCGCTCCGCGCGGCCATCGAGGACGCCGGCGTGCGCCTGGTGGGGCTCAACTTCGACGCCGGGGACATGGCGGCGGGCGAGCGCGGCCTGCTCGCCCGGCCGGACGACTCCGCGCGCTTCCTGGCCAACGTCGGCGTCGCCGCCGACTTCGCCGCCGAGCTGGGCTGCGGCACGCTCAACGCGCTGTACGGCAACGACCCGGGCACCGACCGGGCGCTGGCCGTGGCGAACCTGCGGGCGGCTGCCGACGCGGCGGCGGACGCCGGCGCCACCGTGGTCGTCGAGGCGCTCAACTCCCGGGAGAACCCGCACTACCCGATCACCTCGTCGGCCGCCGCCTTCGACCTGATCGACGAGGTGGGCCGGGACAACGTGGCCTTCCTGGCCGACCTGTACCACCTGCACGTGATGGGGGAGGACGTGCTCGCGCTCATCGACGCGCACGCCGCCCGGTTCGGTCACGTGCAGATCGCCGACGACCCCGGCCGCGGGCAACCCGGCAGCGGGCGCATGCCGTACCCGGAGATCTTCGCCCGGCTGGCGGCGGCGGGCTACCGGGGGCACGTCGGGCTGGAGTACCGGCACGAGGGGCCGGGCGCGTTCGCTTGGAGGCGGCAGTGACCATAGCTTTCATCGGCCTCGGGATCATGGGCAGCCCGATGGCCGCCAACCTCGTCAAGGCCGGGTACGACGTCGTCGGCTACGACGTCAGCGCCGAACGGGTCGCCGAGCTGGAGGCCCGCGGCGGCAAGGGCGCGGCCGGGGTGGCCGAGGCGGTCGCCGACGCGGACGTGGTGATCACCATGCTGCCCGACTCGCCGCAGGTCGAGGAGGTCGCGCCGGTCGTCGTCGCGCACGGCGCGTCCGGCCTGATCTACCTGGACATGAGCACGATCAGGCCGGACACCTCCCGGTGGGTCGCCCGCGAGGCCGCCGCCAAGGGCGTCCGCGCCCTGGACGCGCCGGTGAGCGGCGGCGAGCGCGGCGCCGTCGACGGCACCCTGTCGATCATGGTGGGTGGCGACCCCGAGGACTTCGCGGCGGCCCGGCCGGTGCTCGGCGCGCTCGGCACCACGATCGTGCACGTCGGCCCGCCCGGCGCGGGCCAGACGGTCAAGGCCGCCAACCAGCTCGTGGTGGGCGGGATCTACGGCCTGGTGGCGGAGGCCATCGTGCTCCTGGAGGCGTCGGGGGTGGACCCGGTGGCCGGTCTGGACGTGCTCGCGGGCGGTCTGGCCGGCTCCCGGATCCTCGACATCAAGCGGCACACCATGATCAAACGGGAGTTCGCCCCGGGCTTCCGCATCGACCTGCACCACAAGGACATGGGCATCGCCGTGGCCGCCGCCCGCGAGGCCGGCGTCGCGCTGCCGCTCACCGCGCAGGTGGCCCAGCTCGTCGCGGCCGCCCGCGCCCAGGGCCACGGCTCGCTCGACCACTCCGCCCTGCTCAAGGTCGTCGAAAGGTTCAACGGATGAACGCCGTCCCGTGCATGGAGGCCGTGGTCAAGGTGCTGGAGTCGGAGGGCGTGGACACCGTCTTCGGCATCCCGGGCGCCGCCATCCTGCCGCTGTACGCGGCGCTCCAGCACAGCTCGATCCGGCACATCACGGTCCGCCACGAGGAGGGCGGCACGCACGCCGCCGACGGCTGGGCCCGCGTGACCGGGAACGTGGGCGTGTGCATCGGCACCTCCGGCCCCGCCGGCACCAACATGATCACCGGGCTCTACACGGCGATGGCCGACTCGATCCCGATGATCTGCGTCACCGGTCAGGCGGTCAGCTCGAAGCTGCACCAGGAGGCGTTCCAGGCGGTCGACATCGTGGAGATCGCCAAACCGGTCACCAAGTGGGCGGTGCAGCTCAAGGAGCCCGCGCAGGCGCCGTGGCTGTTCCGCGAGGCGTTCCGGATCGCCCGCTCGGGCCGGCCGGGGCCGGTGCTCGTCGACCTGCCGCTGGACGTGCAGCGCGGGACCTGCCGGTACGATCCCGCGGTCGACGCGCCGCTGCCCGTCGAGGAGCCCAGGCCGCTGCCCCAGGCGGTGCGCAGGGCGGTGGACCTGCTGGCCGCCGCCAAACGGCCGCTGATCCTGGCCGGCGGCGGCGTGATCATCGCCGACGCGCACGAGGAGCTGCGCCGCCTGGCCGAGCACCTTCAGGTGCCGGTGCAGGTGACGCTCATGGGCAAGGGCGCCTTCCCGGAGGACCACCCGCTGTTCGCCGGGATGGCCGGCATCCAGACCCAGACCCGGTGGGGCAACGCCGCCTTCCTCGACAGCGACCTCGTGCTGGCCGTCGGCGCCAGGTTCGGCGACCGGCACACCGGCGACCTCGACGTCTACCGGGGGAACCGGCGGTTCATCCACGTCGACATCGAGCCCATGCAGCTCGGCCGGGTCTTCGAGCCCGACCTCGGGATCGTCGGGCACGCCCGGCCGGTGCTGGCCGGGCTGCTGGACGAGGCGCGCTCCCGGCACCCCGCCCCGCGCCGGCCGGGCAAGTGGGTGCGCCGGGTCGGCGAGCTGCGCGCCACCCTGGTCCGCAGGGACGACTTCGAGGACGTGCCGATCAAGCCGCCGAGGGTGTTCCGCGAGATCAACGAGCACTTCGGCAGGGACACCACGTTCGTCACCGCCATCGGGCTCTACCAGATCTGGTCCGGCCAGTTCCAGACGACCTACCTGCCGCGCCGCTACCTCGTGTGCGGGCAGGCCGGGCCGCTCGGGTGGGAGGTGCCGGCCGCGATCGGGGTGAAGACCGCGCACCCGGAGCGCGACGTCGTGGTGGTCGTCGGCGACTACTCCTTCCAGTTCCTCATGGAGGAGGTCGCGGTCGCCGCCCAGTACAACATCCCGTTCGTGATCGTCATGATCAACAACGAGTATCTGGGTCTCATCAGGCAGGCCGAGATCCCGTACGGCATGAACTTCGCGGTGGACCTGCACTACGGGGAGGGCGGCATCGACCATGTCAAGGCCATGGAGTCCTTCGGCTGCCCGGCACGCCGGGTGGAACTGCCCGGCGACATCCGCGACGCGCTGGCATGGGCGTCCGGCGAGGCGGCCCGCCGGCGGCTTCCGGTGCTGGTGGAGGTGATGGTGGAGCGCGAGGCCAACGCCGCCATGGGTCCTTCGCTGGACGCCGTCAAAGAGTTCGAGCCGCTGCCCGAACTCGTCGCCGTCGACTGGTCAGACTGAGAGGAAGGCTCATGCAGGTCAAACCGGGCACGTCCTGGCAGGACGCGTACGACAGGTGCTGCGAGGGGGCGCCGGAGGCGTTCCACCACGACAGGGTGCTCAACCACTGGGGCGGGTTCTGGCAGCGGGACGGGCGGCCCGCGCCGGTGTTCTCGCCGGTGGACGGCACCGCCATCGCCGGGCCGCCCCGGCTCGACCGGGCCGGCGCCGCGCGCGCCGTGGCGGGCGCGGTGGAGGAGCACCGGCGGTGGCGGCACGTGCCGCTGGAGGAGCGCAAGGCGCGGGTGTCGGCGGCCGTGGAGTCCATGGCCGCGCACCGCGACCTGCTCGCGCTGCTGCTGGTGTGGGAGATCGGCAAGCCGTGGAAGACGGCCCGCGCCGACGTCGACCGCTGCCTCGACGGGGTGCGCTGGTACGTGGAGGAGATCGACCGGATGGCGGCGGGGCGCGCCCCGCTGCCCGGCCCCGTCAGCAACATCGCGAGCTGGAACTACCCGATGAGCGTGCTCATGCACGCCATGCTCGTGCAGGCGCTGGCCGGCAACGCGGTCATCGCCAAGACGCCGACCGACGGCGGGCTGTGCTGCCTCACCCTGGCGTGCGCGCTCGCGGTCCGGGAAGGGCTGCCGTTCACGCTGGTCAGCGGGAGCGGGGCGGAGCTGTCACCGGTGCTGGTGGCGGGCAGGTCGCTGGGCTGCGTGTCGTTCGTGGGCGGCAGGGACGCCGGCGGGAACGTCGCGGGCTCGCTGTCCGACCTGGACCGGCGGCACGTGCTGGAGCAGGAGGGGCTCAACTGCTGGGGCGTGTGGGAGTACTCCGGCTGGGAGCTGCTCAGCCGGCAGATCCGGGCCTCCTTCGACTACGGGAAGCAGCGGTGCACCGCCTACCCGCGGTTCGTGGTGCAGCGGTCGCTGTTCCACGAGTTCCTCGGGGCCTACCTGGAGGCGGTGGGGTCGCTGCGGTTCGGGCATCCGCTCGCCGTCGCCCATCCCGGCGATCCGCTGCCGGAGCTGGACTTCGGGCCGCTGATCAACGCCTCGAAGGCCAAGGAGCTGGCCGACCAGGTGGACGAGGCGGTGGCGCGGGGGGCGGTGCCGCTGCACCGGGCGTCCGTGGAGTCCGGAAATTTCCTGCCCGGTCAGGATATTTCGGCTTATTTTGCGCCGGTGGCCCTGCTCGACCCGCCCCGCTCGTCCCCGCTCCACCACGCCGAGCCGTTCGGCCCCGTCGACAGCTTCGTGCTCGTCGACACCGAGGCGGAGCTGCTGGCCGCGATGAACGCCAGCAACGGCGCGCTGGTCGCCACGCTCTCCTGCGACGAGGAGGACACGTACCGCAGGCTCGCCCCGGACGTGCGGGCGTTCAAGGTCGGCCACAACCGGCCACGCTCGCGGGGTGACCGCGAGGAGCTGTTCGGCGGGCTCGGCGCCTCCTGGCGCGGCGCGTTCGTCGGCGGCGAGCTGCTCGTCAGGGCCGCCACCCAGGGCCCCGACGGAGAGCGCCTGCCGGGCAACTTCCCCGGTTACACGCTCATCCCCTAGAGGAGCCCGAACCGGGTCGCCACCAGCAGCACCAGGAACGTCAGCATCGCCACCCGCAACAGCTTGCCGCCCACCCCGAGCGACGGCCACGACAGATAGGCCAGCCAGCCGACGAACACCACGACCGGCAGCGCGGCCAGCCCGCCCAGCCAGCTCTGCACCGCGAACCCGGCCAGCAGCAGCACCACCATCACGGCGGGCGTCACCCAGCGCGGCACCTGCGTGAACAGGAACGCCATCGGCGCCGCGCTGCGCCGCTCCACGGCCTTGCGCATCCCCGTCGCCCCGGGCGTGAAGAACTGCTCGCCCGGCGGCAGCGGCCGCTTGGGCTTGCCCTGGTGATCCTTGCGGGGCTGCGCCAGCGGATGCCTGAGGCGGTCGTCGTCAGTGGCCACGGCCCGAGCCTAGCGCCGCCCGAATCGCCCCGGCATCCATCGAACGTCTGACATGCTGGGGGCGTGCTCGCCGTGATCCGTTACACCGTTCCAGAGGCCCAGTCGCAAGGCTTCGCCAAGCAGGCCGAGGTCATCCTCGACACGCTCGCCGCCCAGCCCGGCTACCTGCGCGGCAGGCTCGCCAGATCGGTCGACGAGCCCAACCTGTGGGCCCTGGTCACCGAGTGGGAGGGCGCCGGGTTCTACCGCCGGGCGCTGTCCACCGCCCGGATGGAGATGTACCCGCTCATGATCCTCATGGTGAACGAACCGTCCGCCTTCGAGGACGTTCTCGTCCAAGACGGGGCGTAGCGATAGTCGGGCGCGGAGCCGCTCGCCCTTCCCCTAAGCTGGGATCTCACACATTCATTTCCTCGCCGACCTCCAGCCGGAAAGAGATCCGATCAACATGGCACGACGCACCGACGTCATGGACACCATCGTCAGCCTCGCCAAGCGCCGCGGGCTCGTATACCCGTCGAGCGAGATCTACGGCGGACTGCGCGCGTCCTGGGACTACGGCCCGCTGGGCGTCGAGCTGAAGAACAACGTCAAACGGCAGTGGTGGCTGTCGACGGTCCAGTCGCGCGACGACGTGGTGGGCCTCGACTCCAGCGTCGTCCTGGCCCGCGAGGTCTGGCAGGCCAGCGGCCACGTCGAGACCTTCACCGACCCGCTCACCGAGTGCCAGTCCTGCCACAAGCGCTACCGCGCCGACCACCTGCTCGAGGCGTACGAAGAGAAGAACGGCAAGGCCCCCGAGCGCGGCCTGGCCGACGTCACCTGCCCCAACTGCGGCAACAAGGGCGCCTTCACCGAGCCCCGCCAGTTCAGCGGCCTGCTCAAGACCTACCTCGGCCCGGTCGAGGACGAGTCCGGCCTGGCCTACCTCCGGCCGGAGACCGCGCAGGGCATCTTCATCAACTACCTCAACGTGCAGCAGTCGGCGCGCAAGAAGATCCCGTTCGGCATCGGCCAGATCGGCAAGTCGTTCCGCAACGAGATCACGCCGGGCAACTTCATCTTCCGCACCCGCGAGTTCGAGCAGATGGAGCTGGAGTTCTTCGTCAAGCCCGGTTCTGACGAGGAGTGGCACCAATACTGGATCGACGAGCGCTTCCGGTGGTACTCCGATCTCGGCATCGCCAAGGACAACCTGCGCCTCTACGAGCACCCGCAGGAGAAGCTCTCCCACTACGCCAAGCGCACCGTCGACATCGAGTACCGCTTCAACTTCGCCGGCGGCGAGTGGGGTGAGCTGGAGGGCATCGCCAACCGGACCGACTTCGACCTGACCGCCCACTCCAAGGCGTCCGGCACCGACCTGAGCTTCTTCGAGCAGGAGACCGGCGAGCGCTACGTGCCCTACGTGATCGAGCCGTCGGCCGGCGTCGACCGGGCCACGCTCACCTTCCTCATCGACGCCTACACCGAGGACGAGGCGCCCAACGCCAAGGGCGTCATGGAGAAGCGCACGGTCATGCGGCTCGACCACCGGCTCGCCCCGGTCAAGGCCGCGGTGCTGCCGCTGTCGCGCAACGCCGACCTGTCGCCCAAGGCCCGCGACCTGGCCGCGGCGCTGCGCAGGCGGTGGAACGTCGAGTTCGACGACGCGGGCGCGATCGGCCGCCGCTACCGCCGCCAGGACGAGATCGGCACTCCGTTCTGCATCACGGTCGACTTCGACACGCTCGAGGACAACGCCGTGACCATCCGCGAGCGCGACTCCATGGGCCAGGAGCGCATCTCCATCGACCAGGTGGAGAGCTACCTGCGCCAGCACCTCAACGACTGACGCGCGCCGCGTCGCGGGGGGCCTCTCTACGGAGGGGCCCCCTTCTGTTGTGTGCCGCGCCGCTCACTCCAGACCCCGTGCACCGAAAAATCATGTAAAAGCCGGTGTTACGCCCTTTTTCGCGTGCCCTTGATGGAGTGGCCCCCATAGCTGAAAGACAGGGGGATCCATGGCACGCACAACACTTCTCGCGCTCGTCCTGGCCGCCGCCGGTGCGCTCCTCGCGACCGGCGGCGCCGCCATGGCCGAGCCGGAGCCTTCGGCGCTGGAACTGCGGGTC
This sequence comes from Nonomuraea ferruginea, assembly GCF_039540635.1. Lineage (NCBI taxonomy): Bacteria > Bacillati > Actinomycetota > Actinomycetes > Streptosporangiales > Streptosporangiaceae > Nonomuraea > Nonomuraea ferruginea. Next base: position 38,903 of record NZ_BAABFD010000007.1, read on the forward strand.
GTCGTCGACGACTGCCCCGAGGCCAGGCCATGACCGACGCCGCGCTGCTCGAACGGGCGCTGTTCGAGGTCAAGAGGGTGATCGTGGGGCAGGACCACATGGTGGAGCGGCTGCTCGTCGCGGTCCTGGCCCGCGGGCACTGCCTGCTCGAAGGGGTGCCCGGCATCGCCAAGACGCTGGCCGCCGAGACCACCGCCACGGTCGTCGGCGGCACGTTCTCGCGCATCCAGTTCACGCCCGACCTGGTGCCGTCCGACATCGTCGGCACCCGGATCTACCGGCCGTCGACCGAGACCTTCGACATCGAGCTCGGCCCGGTGATGGTCAACCTGCTGCTCGCCGACGAGATCAACCGGGCGCCCGCCAAGGTGCAGTCGGCGCTGCTGGAGATCATGGCTGAGCGTCAGGTCAGCATCGGCGGGCGCACCTACGAGGTGCCCAGGCCGTTCCTGGTGCTGGCCACCCAGAACCCCATCGAGTCGGAAGGCGTCTACCACCTGCCGGAGGCGCAGCGCGATCGGTTCCTGCTCAAGGTGGACGTCGGCTATCCCAGCGAGTCGGAGGAACTGGCGATCGCCTACCGCATGAGCGTGGACCCGCCGCGACCACAGCCGGTCCTCACCCCTGATCAGGTTGTGGCGCTGCAACGGCGCGCCGACGAGGTGTTCGTGCACCACGCCGTCGCCGAGTACGCCGTCCGCCTCGTCCACGCCACCCGCGAGCCCGAGCGTTACGGGCTGCCCGACCTGCGCGGGCTGCTCGCCTTCGGCGCCGGCCCGCGCGCCACCCTCGGTCTGCTCGCCTCCGGCCGGGCGCTGGCGCTCATGCGGGGTCGCGAGTACGTGCTGCCCGAGGACGTGCGAGACCTGGCGCACGACGTGATGGCGCACCGGCTGGTGCTGTCGTTCGACGCGCTGGCCGACGACGTCCCGCCGCGGGCCGTCGTGGACCGGGTGCTCGCGGCGGTGCCGCTGCCGGTCGTCGCCCCGCAGCAGGAGTCAGCGGCATGAGCTCCTACCTGACGGCCGAGCCCGCGCTGCGCAGGCTGGAGCTGACCATCACCAGGCGGCTGGACGGGCTGCTGCAGGGCGAGCATCTCGGACTGTTCCCCGGGCCGGGCAGCGAATCCGCGGAGGCTCGCCCGTACCTGGCCGGAGACGACGTGCGGCGGATGGACTGGAACGTCACCGCGCGCACGAACGAACCCCATGTGCGCGAGCTCGTCGCCGACCGCGAGCTGGAGATCTGGGCGCTGCTCGACGCCAGCGCCAGCATGGACTTCGGCACGGCGTCGATGGAGAAGCGGGAGCTGGCGCTGGCCGCCCTCGCCGCGGTCGGCTTCCTCACCCAGCGCACCGGCAACCGCATGGGCGCGCACCTGCTGCACGGAGACGGCGTCCGGGTGCTGCCGGCCAGGACCGGGCGGCCGCACCTGATGGCGCTGCTGCGAGCCGTGTTCTCGCTGCCGCGCACCCCGCCCGGCACCCCTGGGTCGCTCCTGGGCGCCGCCGCCGATCAGCTCTGCCGGCCTGTCAGGCGGCGCGGCCTCGTGGTCGTGGTGTCGGACTTCCTGGACGCGCCGCGGACGTGGGAGGGGCCGCTGCGACGGCTCACCGCCCAGCACCAGGTGCTGGCGGTCGAGGTCCTGGACCCGCGGGAGCTGTCGCTCCCCGACGTGGGCGTCCTGACGCTCGTCGACCCGGAGACGGGGCGGCGGCGCGAGGTCTCCACGGCCGGCGTCCGTCTCCGCCTGCGCTACGCCGAAGCGGCCGCCGGCCAGCGGGCCGCCATCGAAGCCGGCCTGCGCCGCGCGGGGGTCGCCCACCTGCGCCTGCGCACGGACGGCGACTGGGTACGCGACCTGGTGCGCCACGTCCTGAAACACCGCCGCCTCGCCCACCGCTCCGCCACCGCGGGGCCTTCCCCGGCACCCCTTTCAACCACCACGACGGCAGGCCGCCCTTCCGGAAACGGCCCCTCACCCGAGCCCGCTGGATCCGGAGAGGGCCGGAGACGGGGGCTTGCCCGGCTCGCCGCCTTCCGCCGCGCCCTCGCCCGCTCCGACGCCCCGTCTGAGGAAGACCGTCCGCTCGGTCAGGGGCGGCCGGCTGGGAGGGGGCAGGTCGTCGGTGAGGGGCCTCCGCCGGGAGGGGGTGAGGTCGCATGACGCTGCTCTCGCCGATGTGGCTGCTGTTGCTGGTGCCCGTCGCGTTGCTCGCGGCAGGGTACGTGGTCGCGCAGAGGCGGCGCACCGAGTACGCGGTGCGGTTCACGAATCTCGATCTGCTGGACAAGGTCGCCCCGCGCGGGCCGGGGTGGCGCAAACACGTGCCGGCGGCGTTGTCGCTCGCCATGTTCGTGCTGCTGGTGGGCGGGTTCGCCAGGCCGACGGCCGAGGTGACGGTGCCGAGGGAACGGGCCACGATCATGGTGGCGTTCGACGTGTCCGCCTCGATGGCGGCCACCGACGTCAGCCCCGACCGGTTCAGCGCGGCCAGGCAGGCGGCCACCCAGTTCGTGGAGCACCTGCCGCCCCGGTTCAACCTGGGCCTGGTGGCGTTCTCCGAGAACGCTTCGGTCGTCGTGCCGCCGACCACCGACCGCCCGGCCGTGCTCGGCGCGCTCGACCGGCTGACCACCACCGCGGGCACCGCCATCGGCGAGGCCGTCTACTCCTCGCTGGACGCCATCGAGGCGCTCGACACCGAGGAGCAGGCCCCGCCCGCGCACATCGTGCTGCTCTCCGACGGCGAGAACACGACCGGCCGGACCGTCGAGGAGTCGGCGCGCGAGGCGGCGGCCCGAGGCGTGCCCGTCACCACGATCGCCTATGGCACGCAGGAGGGCGTCATCGAACTCCAGGGAAGACAGTTGCCCGTGCCGGTGGACGGCCCCGCGCTGCAACGGCTCGCGGAGACGGCCGGTGGCGGCTTCTACGAGGCGGCCAGCGGCGATGAGCTCCAGGCCGTGTACGAGGACATCGGCACCTCGGTCGGCTATCGGACCGAACGGCAGGAGATCTGGCAGTGGTTCGTCGCGGCGGGACTGATCGCGGCGCTGCTGGCGGCGGCCACCTCGATGCTCTGGTTCGCGAGGCTGCCGTGAACGGGCTCGGCAGGCCCAGCGGCCCCGCCTTCACGCAGGTGCCCCTTGCCGTCCCGCCGCCCTCCCGCCCCGTGGAACCCGCGCGCCGGGGCGGTCGTCTCCTGGTGACCGCCGTGCTCGTCGCGGCGGTCACCGGTGCCGCGGCCGGACTGGCGGGGGCGGCCGCCTTCCGATACGGGGAACCCGCCACCGCACTGCCCCGGGCGGCGCCGGCCGTCTCGGGCGGCGCGACCGGGCTGAGCGCGACGGCCTCGATGGTCCTGCCGAGCGTGGTGTCCGTCGAGGCGGGCCGGGCAGGCGGGTCCGGCTTCGTGGTGGACGGGAGCGGCCATGTCCTCACCAACGCGCACGTGGTGCGGGGCGCGTTCGACGTGACGGTGGTGCTCAGCGACGGCCGCAGGCTGGGCGCGCGGGTACTCGGCTCCGACGACGACGAGGACCTGGCCGTGCTGGAGGTGGTGGGCGCGGGTTCCGCCCGGCTGCCGCCGGCCACGCTGGGCCGGTCGGCGGACCTGTCGGTGGGGGAGCAGGTGCTCGCCATCGGCTCGCCGCTCGGCCTGTCGGGGACGGTCACCGCCGGCATCGTCAGCGCCACCGATCGGGAGGTGCGGCTGGGCGGCGCGTCCCGTACCGCGGTGCAGACCGACGCCTCCATCAACCCGGGCAACTCCGGCGGCCCGCTGGTCAACGCCCGCGGCCAGGTCGTGGGGGTGAACACCGCGATCGCGGCCGGGCGGGGCGGTGGCAACATCGGCATCGGGTTCGCCATCCCCATCGACCGGGCCGCGCCCATCGCGGACCGCCTCATCCGAAACTAGGGTCCGAAGTATGCGATTGCTGGTCGTCGAGGACGAGGAAGACCTGGTGGAGGCGTTACGCGTGGGCCTGGTCCGGGCCGGATACGCGGTCGACGTGGCCGCCGACGCCCTCACCGCGCACGAGAAGCTCCAGGTCAACTCCTACGACCTGGTGCTGCTCGATCTCAACCTGCCCGGCGGCGACGGTTTCCAGCTGTGCCGGGCGGTCAGGGCGACGGGCGACGGCGTGCGCATCATCATGGTCACCGCGCGGGACCGGCTGGACGACCGCGTGCGCGGACTCGACGAGGGCGCCGACGACTACCTGGTCAAGCCGTTCGCCTTTCCCGAACTGCTGGCGAGGGTCAGAGCCCTGCTGCGCAGGGACACCGGCGGCACCTCCGTCCTCGAGGTGGGAACGCTGCGGATCGATACCGCGAGGATGGAGGTGTCGCTGGACGGGCGGGCGCTGGCGCTCACCCCCAAGGAGTACGGCGTCCTGCACTACCTGATGACCAGACCGGGCTACGTGGTCTCCAGCGAAGAACTGCTGGAGCACGTCTGGGACGAGCACGCCGACCCGTTCACCAACACCGTCCGGGTGACCGTCGGCAACCTGCGCCGCAAGCTCCAGGCCGACGGCCTGATCGAGACCGTCATCAGCCGGGGGTACCGGCTCAGGGAGCCCGCATGATCCACACCATCCGGTTCCGGCTCACCGTGCTCTACTCGGGGCTGCTCTTCCTGCTCGCGGCGCTGGTGCTGGGCGGCATCTACTACGCGGTCTCCCGTACGACCGAGCAGCGCTCGTACGCGACCGAGATCGCGAAGACGTACCGGGACGGCGAGTACGTCGGCAAGCAGGAAGTGGTGTTCATCGAAGAGGTGGAGAACGCGATCAACGTCGGGACGCTCGCCACCCTGCGCGACTACTCGCTGTACACGCTGGGCGGGCTGTTCGCGGCGAGCCTGGGCATCGGCTGGCTGCTGTCGGGCCGGGTGCTGCGGCCGGTCCGGTCGATCACCCGTACCACCGAGGAGATCCAGGCGACGGACCTGTCACGGCGGATCACCCTGCGCGGCCCGAGCGACGAGTTGAAGGACCTGGCCGACACCATCGACACCATGCTCGACAGGCTGGAGGAGGCGTTCCGGGCGCAACGGCAGCTCATCGACGACGCCTCCCACGAGCTGCGCAGCCCGCTGACGATCATCAGGGCGAACGTGGACGCGGTGCTGCTGTCGCCGGAGACGAGCGAGGAGGAGCGCGGCCGGGCCGTCGCCGTCGTGGACCGGGCCACCACCCGGATGACCCGCCTGGTCGAGGACCTGCTGGCCAGCGCCCGCAGGCAGGGCACCGCGTTCGCCGACACCGACCTGGACCTGTCGCGGGTGGCCGTCGAGGCCTGCGAGGAGTACGCGGCGCTGGCCACCGCGCGCGGCCTCACCATCACCAGGCGGCTGGTGCCCGGCCTGGAGACGACCGGCGACCAGGACGCGCTCCGGCGGGCGGTGGCCAACCTGCTGTCCAACGCGGTGCGGCTGTCCCCGCCGGGCGGGCGCGTGCGGGTGGCCGCCGGGCGGTGGGGGGCGACGGACATGATCTCCGGCGGAGCGTCCCGCCTGCGGCCGCTGCACCGCGCGGCGGGCTGGGCGGCCGCGAGGTCCGGCCACCAGAAGGCCGGTCACCGGGAGGCCGCCGTGGACGAAGCCGGCGGCTGGCTGTGGGTGGCCGTGCGCGACGACGGCCCGGGGCTGGCGGCGGAGGACCAGGCGCGGGTGTTCGACCGGTTCTGGCGCGGAGAGGCCAGCCGCCGCGACCGGCACACCGGGCTGGGGCTGGCGATCGTCAGGCAGATCGTGGAGTCGCACGGCGGCAGGGTGGCGGTGCACTCGCGGATCGGGGAAGGGGCCACGTTCGTGCTGTGGCTACCGGCCCGCGGCGGCGCCCCCGGCCCGGCGCCCGACCACAACCCGTTCCCCTGACGGTCCGGCCTGCTGCCATCGTCGCGCCTGCGGCATCCGCGGGCCGCCGCGCGGGTGCCGGCTGATCTCCATGACCGACCCGTACGCCAGCCCTTCCGACGGCTTGTATAGCAGTGATCCGATTCTGCGCCCGATGCTCAAGAATTGGTTTGAACCATTGGTATAAACCACTTCCCGAAGTGGTCGGAATAATCAATGGATTAGACCTCTGAAGGGCGTCTGAGCTGGGGAAACGTTGACTTAACCGAAGAGTGTAGTTTCATCATCAATTCCGCCGGTAGAGTCCGAGTAGAAGCGTTGATTGGAGCTGTGGTGGCCAAGTACGTTTACGACTTCACCGAGGGCAACAGGAATCTCAAAGATCTCCTGGGCGGAAAGGGCGCCAACCTCGCCGAGATGACCAATCTCGGGCTGCCCGTTCCTCCGGGGTTCACGATCACTACTGAGGCGTGCCGCCACTACCTGGCAGAGGGCGCCCTGCCCGAAGGTCTCGACCGGGAGGTCGAGGAGCACCTGCGGGCGCTTGAGGAGAGCATGGGCAAGCGGCTCGGCCAGGCCGACGACCCGTTGCTCGTCAGCGTGCGCTCGGGTGCCAAGTTCTCGATGCCGGGCATGATGGAGACGGTGCTCAACATCGGGCTCAACGACGAGTCCGTGCACGGCCTGGCGAAGCAGGCGGGCGGCAACGACCGCTTCGCCTGGGACTCCTACCGCAGGCTCATCCAGATGTTCGGCAAGACCGTGCTCGGCATCGACGGCGACCTGTTCGAGGACGCCCTCGACGCTCTGAAAGACGGCCGCCAGGACACCGACCTCGACGCCGGTGAGCTCCAGCGCCTGGTCGAGTCGTACAAGGGCATCGTCCGCGACCAGACCGGCGACGACTTCCCCGCCGACGCGCGCGAGCAGATGCGGATGGCCGTCATGGCCGTCTTCGACTCCTGGAACGCGCCGCGCGCGATCCTCTACCGCCGCCAGGAGCGCATCCCGGCCGACCTCGGCACCGCCGTCAACATCTGCTCCATGGTCTTCGGCAACTGCGGCGGCGACTCCGGCACCGGCGTCGCCTTCACCCGCGACCCCGGCAGCGGCCGCCAGGGCATCTACGGCGACTACCTGCAGAACGCGCAGGGCGAGGACGTCGTCGCCGGCATCCGCAACACGATCCCGCTGCAGGAGCTGGAGCGGCTCGACAAGCGCTCCTACGACGAACTGCTGTCGATCATGGAGACGCTGGAGAACCACTACCGCGACCTGTGCGACATCGAGTTCACCATCGAGCGCGGCAAGCTCTGGATGCTGCAGACCCGCGTCGGCAAGCGCACCGCCGGCGCCGCCTTCCGCATCGCCACCCAGCTCGTCGACCAGGGCCTCATCACCATGGACGAGGCCGTCACCCGGGTCACCGGCGACCAGCTCGCCCGCCTCATGTTCCCCCGCTTCGACGCCGGCGCGGACAAGCGGCGCATCGCCAAGGGCATGAACGCCTCGCCGGGCGCGGCCGTCGGCAAGGCCGTCTTCTCCTCCGAGCGGGCCGCCGAGCTGGCCGCCCAGGGCGAGGACGTCATCCTGGTGCGCCGCGAGACCAACCCGGACGACCTGTCCGGCATGATCGCCGCCCGCGGCATCCTCACCAGCCGAGGCGGCAAGACCTCGCACGCCGCCGTGGTCGCCCGCGGCATGGGCAAGACCTGCGTGTGCGGCGCCGAGGAGCTGGACGTCGACACGGCCGGCCGCACGTTCTCCGCCCCCGGCGGCGTGGTCGTCAACGAGGGCGACGTGATCTCCATCGACGGCACCAGCGGAGAGATCTTCCTCGGCGAGGTGCCGGTGGTCGCCTCCGCCGTGGTCGAGTACTTCGAAGGCGCCGAGCCCGAGGACGACCTGGTCAAGGCGGTCGACCGCATCATGCGGCACGCCGACGGGGCACGCCGCCTGGGCGTGCGGGCCAACGCCGACAACCCCGAGGACGCCGCCAGGGCGGTCCGCTTCGGCGCCGAGGGCATCGGGCTGTGCCGCACCGAGCACATGTTCCTCGGCGACCGCCGCCAGCTCGTCGAGGACCTGGTGCTCGCCGCCGGAGCCGAGGAGCGGCAGGCCGCGCTGGACGCGCTCGAACCCCTCCAGAAGTCCGACTTCGTGGGCATCTTCCAGGCGATGGGTGACCGGCCGGTGACCATCCGGCTCATCGACCCGCCGCTGCACGAGTTCCTGCCCGACATCGTCGGGTTGTCCGTCAAGGTCGCCACCGGCGAGGCCACGGACAAGGACCGCGCCCTGCTGGCCGCCGTCAAGAGACTGCACGAGCAGAACCCGATGCTCGGCCTGCGCGGCGTACGGCTCGGCCTGGTCATCCCCGGCCTGTTCGCCATGCAGGTACGCGCCATCGCCCAGGCCGCCAAGGAGGTCCCCGGCGCCCGGCCGGAGATCATGATCCCGCTCATCGCCGCCGTGCAGGAGCTGGAGTGCGTCCGCGAGGAGGCCGCCGCCATCCTCGCGGAGGTGGGTGTCGACGCGCTGATCGGCACCATGGTCGAGACGCCGCGGGCCGCCCTGACCGCCGGGCAGGTCGCCGAGGCCGCCGAGTTCTTCTCGTTCGGCACCAACGACCTCACCCAGATGGCGTGGGGCTTCTCCCGCGACGACGTCGAGGCCTCGTTCTTCTCCCGCTACCTGGAGCTGGGCATCTTCGGCGTCTCCCCGTTCGAGACCCTCGACCGCGAGGGTGTCGGCCGGCTGGTCGCGATCGCCACCGAGGAAGGCCGTGCCACCAGGCCCGACCTCAAGATCGGCATCTGCGGCGAGCACGGCGGCGACCCGGACTCCGTCCATTTCTGCCACGACACCGGGCTCGACTACGTCTCCTGCTCACCCTTCCGCATCCCGGTCGCCCGCCTCGAAGCCGGCCGCGCCGCCCTCAGCGACACCGACTCCGACACCCGCTGACCGACCTTCCCCCACCGGAAAGACCCCGTCCGAGGAAGTCCTCGTACGGGGAGCTCCCGGGCCGGGTCCCGTCCGGGGAGGTCTCGTACGAGGAGAGGCCCCCGTACGGGGAGTTTCCGGCGGACGATGGTCCCCTACGGAGAGTTTCGGGGACGCGCCCTATCTGGGGGAGATCCCGTACGAGAAGAGGTCTCGTACGGGAAGTTCCGAGACGGGTCCCGTCCGGGGGATAGTCCCGTACGGGGAGGGTCCTGTACGGGGAGTTCTGTGGCGGGGGGATGGTCCCGTGCGTGGAGTTTCGGGGACGGTCTCGTCCGGGGGACGGTCCCGTACGGAGGGTCTCGGGGACGCGTCCTACCTCAGGGAATGTCTCGTATGGGGAAGGTCCCGTACGGAGACTTCCCGGGATGGTCTCGTGCGGAGATGGTCCCGCGCGGAGAGTTTCGGGAACGGGTCCTGCCTGGGGAGGGTCTCGCATGGGGGTTCGGGGACGGTCTCGTCCGGGGGATGGTCCCGTATGGAAGGTTTCGGGGACGCGTCCTACCCGGGGAGGGTCTCGTACGAGGAGAGGTCTCGTACGGGGAGTTTCGGGGTCGGGCCCTGTCTGGAGGTCCGACCGAGGAAGGTCCCCTCCGAGGAAGGTCTCGTACGGGGAAGGTTCGTACGAGGAAGGTCCCGTACGGGGAGTTTCGGGGACGCGTCCTGTCGGGGGGAGGTCTCGTACGGGCGAGGGTTCGTACGAGGGAAGGTCCCGTACGGAGAGTCTTGAGGATGGGGCTCGTACGGGGGAGGTCAGGGGGACGGGATGGGGGTTGGTTCGGCGTTGGCTGGGATGTAGTCGTGGCGTACGCCGAGGTCGCCGAGCCAGGTCCGGAGGCCGCCGATGGCCGCGGGGTCGGCGGACACCTGGGCCGCGTAGCCGGAGAGGGCCACCTCCTCGCCGTCGTCGTACAGCAGCCGCGCCGGCCCCGACCAGGACAGCGCCCAGCGGGCCTGGCCGTGCTGGATCAGCAGGCCCTCCAGGGCGGCGCCCAGCACGCGCGCGAGCAGTCCCTCCTCGGCGGCCCACCCCAGCTCGCGCAGAGCCGCCTCCAGCTCCGCCTGACGCCCTCTGGCGATGGCCTCGAAGGCCGCGTCCAGGTACGGCCTGGACGCCCCGACCACCCGGGCACCCGCCACCGCCAGGTCGCGCAGCGCCTCGGCGTTGCGACCCTCGTACATGCCCTGTGAGACCAGCTCGTCCCAGGACACCGGACGCAGGGCGGCCGCCGCCTGCGGCGTCCACAGGGACCCTTCCACGGCGTTGGCGGCAACGTCGGCGTCGTGCAGCAGCATCAGCGCTGAGCGCGGGTCGGGCACGTGCTCGGGCTCCGGCAGCCGCTCCACCGCCGCCAGCCGCTCGGACAGGCTCGGATGCGAGTCGTACGGGGACGTCTCCTCGGGCCGCGCGGCCAGCTCGGTCAGCTGGGCCCGCCGGGACTCGTCGTTCAGCAGCGACTGGAAGCCGCCGAACACGGCCGCGGGCCGGCAGCCGCCCGCCCCCGCCATCGACAGGTACGTGGCCGTGTAGAGCTCCCAGGCCGCCGCCGTGTAGTGGATCTTGCGCAGCGCGTCGGCCATCGCCTGCCGCCCGCCGATCGCCACCGCGAGCTCGTCGGCCTCCAGCTCCTGCCTGCGCGACACGGCCTGCGACACCCGCATGTAGAGCTTGGCGTACCAGGTGAACAGCCGCTGGACGAACGGGTGGCGGTCCAGGCCCCGCACGGTCGCGATGAGCGAGACCCGCCCGCGGTAGACGGGCGCGCCGAGCCGGGTGTGCGCGCCGCTGTAGTGGCCCAGCTCGTGCCCGAGCACCGCCCGCATCTCGTCGACCGTGAGCGTCTGCAGCAGCGGCAGCCCGATGTACATGCGCCGCCTGGTGGCCTTCAGCCCGAGGAACCGGGTGTCTTCCGCGACCGCCGCGTTGACGTCCGGCAGCAGCCGGATCTCGTCAGGCGGCGCGGTGCGGACCCGGCGGGCCAGGTCCTCGACGGTCTGCCACAGCACCGGCTCGTGCTCCCTGGTGACCGCCACGCCCGGCTGCTCGCCGCTTTGCCTGCGGCTGACCATGATCAGTGTCCGGACGAGCGCGGCGGCGGCCAGCGTCAGCACCACGGCGAACTTGATCAAGTTGGCGTGGAAGTCGATGATCAGCAGCACGTCGAGCGCGACCGCCGCCAGCACGATCACGCCGACGAGCACGTAGAAGCCGGCGAGCAGGCAGAAGGCGAGGACGGCCCGGAACGCGGTCGTCATGGGTGAGGGCTCCCGGGGACGGGGGGACTCTGGCGTGGCTTCGACCCTAGCGAAAACCGGAAACCGGATAAAATCGCTCCCTTATGGCCGGCTACGACGAACACGACACCGCACGCTGGGTGCCCGAACCACCCGGCAACCCCGAGCGCAGCGCGTTCGAACGAGACCGCGCACGGGTGCTCCACAGCGCCGCGCTGCGCAGGCTCGCCGCCAAGACGCAGGTGGTCGGCCCGGCCGAGGCGCTCGGCGCCGGCCAGCACATCCCGCGCACCCGGCTCACCCACTCGCTGGAGTGCGCCCAGGTCGGCCGCGAGATGGGCGCCACCCTCGGCGTCGACCCCGACCTGGTGGAGACCGCCTGCCTCGCGCACGACCTGGGCCACCCGCCGTTCGGCCACAACGGGGAGACGGCGCTCGCCGAGCTGGCCGAGCCCTGCGGCGGCTTCGAGGGCAACGCGCAGAGCCTGCGGCTGCTCACCCGGCTGGAGGCCAAGGTCATCGCCGACGACGGCACCAGCGCCGGGCTCAACCTCACCAGGGCCGCGCTGGACGCCTCCATCAAGTACCCGTGGACCCGCGGCGAGTCGCCCAAGTTCGGCGTCTACGACGACGACCTGCCGGTGTTCCGGTGGATCAGGGACGGCGCGCCCGACGGCCGGGTCAGCTTCGAGGCGCAGATCATGGACTGGGCCGACGACGTCGCCTACTCGGTGCACGACCTGGAGGACGCGCTGCACTCCGGCCACGTCGTCCCGGAGGCCCTGCGTTCGCCCGCCGAGCGCGCGGCCGTCTGCGTGACGACCCGCACCTGGTACGCGCCCGGCGCCGACCTCGCCGAGCTGGAGGAGCTCTTCGCGGAGCTGGTCGCCGCCCCGCCGTGGCCCCGCCGCTTCACGGCCACCCTCTCCGACCTGGCCGGGCTCAAGGCGCTCACCAGCGGGCTCATCGGCCGCTTCTGCCGCGCCGCCCAGACGGCCACCAGGGAGTCGTACGGCCTGCGCCACCGGACCAGCCTCGTCGTGCCGGAGTCGACCCGCCTGGAGTGCGCGCTGCTCAAGGGCATCACCGCCCACTACGTGATGGCCACCGAGGACCACCACGCCAACCAGGCCAGGCAGCGTGAGCTGATCATGGAGCTGGCCTCGCTCATCACCCTCGGCGCGCCCGGCACGCTGGAGCCCGCCTTCAGGCGCGCCTTCGACGAGGCGGCCGGCGACGCGGACCGCGTGCGGGTGGTCATCGACCAGATCGCCTCGCTGACCGACACCTCCGCCGTCGCCTGGCACCGGCGGCTGTCACGCTGAGCGCGTCACCGCACGGTGCCGACCGACGCCGTCGGCGCGAGCGTGATCGCGAGCTCCGGCGTGGGGGTGGCGCGCTTCTTCTTCCGCGTCGGCGTCGGGGTCGGCTCGGCCGACGCGGGCTCGGCCCGCTTCCCGCCGCACAGCAGCCTGCACGGCGGCGTCTCGCCGAGCTTGCGGCGTAGCGCCAGCGTCTCCTGGCGGGGCGAGAACGTGCGGTTGCCGGACCGCCACGCGTCGAGATAGTCCCACGGCTCGACCATGCCCCTGCGCACCCACCAGAACGCCGGGCCGGTCTTCCAGGAGATCGCGAAGTAGAGGTTGGGGCCGGTGTCGCGGGCGTTGCCCGACGTGCCGACCCGGCCCAGCGTCTGGCCGCCCTTCACCTTCACACCCGGCCGGATGCCCTCGGCCACGCTGTCGAGGTGGGCGCCCAGGTAGCGCACCCCGTCGTCGCCGATGACCGTGACGAACCTGCCCTCGCGGTGGGCGCCCTCGTCGGTGGACGGCAGCCACCGGTTGGCGGTGTTGACCTCGTCGACCACGCCGTCGACCGGCGCCACGAACGCGCATCCCCGCGGCGCCCAGATCGTCGTCTTCGGCAGCACCAGCAGCTTGCTCTGGTAGGTCACCTCGCAGCCCTTGACGGGGAAGGTGTAGGTGTACTTGGAGAGCTTCGGAGGCGGCACCCGCACCGGGTCGTCGCCCGCGGGCGGCTCGACGGGGCCCTGCGGGGCCGGTGTCGGGGCCGGCGAGGTCACCGCCGCGGAGCCCGCGCCGGACGTGGTGGCGGCCGACCGCACGCCCGCGATCCCGGCCGGCTGGCTGCAGCCGCTCACCAGCAGCGCGGCGCCGGCCGACGCCGCCAACAGGCCGATCCGCCCCGCTCGCATGATCTCCACCGTATCCGAGGACAACCTTTACCTTTGTAGCCGACAGGGAGCGGTCCCATAACGTCTTTCGGACCAACGGGTGCGACCTGTTCCATCCCGCTGCTTCCTCTCCGTCCCGCAGGTCACATCGCTCTCAGTGGGAGAAGTGTCGGGCGCTCCGCATAGACTCACCGGCGTGGCTGGCCGGATCCGTGACGTCGACATCGCGCTCGTACGCGAGCGTTCCCCCATCGCCGACGTGATCGGCGAGCACATCCAGTTGCGCAACGCCGGAGGCGGCAACCTCAAGGGGTTGTGCCCGTTCCACGATGAGAAGTCGCCTTCCTTCAACGTCACCCCCGAGCGGGGGATGTACTACTGTTTCGGCTGCTCCGAAGGCGGTGATGTGATCACCTTCGTGGAGAAGGTCGAGCATCTGACCTTCGGCGAGGCGGTCGAGCGGCTGGCGCAGCGGGCCGGCATCCAGTTGCAGTACGAGCAGGGCGGCTACGTGCCGCGGCGCGACCACGGCGAGCGGGCGCGGCTGATCGAGGCGCACCGGCTGGCCGCGGAGTTCTACGCCGCCAAGCTGTTCGCGCCCGACGCCGGCGCCGGGCGGCGGTTCCTGTCGGAGCGGGGGTTCGAGCGGGCCGACGCCGAGCTGTTCCAGGTCGGTTACGCCCCGGCCGAGTGGGAGGCGCTGACCCGCCACCTGCTGGCGCGCGGGTTCAGCGCCGAGGAGCTGGTCAAGGGCGGGCTGGCCAAGCAGGGGCGGCGCGGGCCGATCGACCGGTTCCGCGGGCGGCTGATCTGGCCGATCAAGGACTCGACCGGCGACGTGATCGGGTTCGGCGCCCGCAAGCTGCTCGACTCCGACGACGGCCCCAAATACCTCAACACCCCCGACTCCCCGCTCTACAAGAAGAGCCAGGTGCTCTACGGCATCGACCTGGCCAAGCGCGAGATCTCCAAGCGGGCCCAGGCGGTGATCGTCGAGGGCTACACCGACGTGATGGCCTGCCACCTGGCGGGCGTGCCGACGGCGGTGGCGACCTGCGGCACCTCGTTCGGCGAAGAGCACATCAAGATCCTGCGCCGGTTCCTGCTCGACCAGGCCGAGTTCCGGGGCGAGGTGATCTTCACCTTCGACGGCGACGCGGCCGGCCAGAAGGCGGCGCTGCGGGCCTTCGCCGACGAGCAGAAGTTCGTCACGCAGACCTACGTCGCCATCCAGGCCGACGGGCTCGACCCGTGCGACCTGCGGGTCAAGCAGGGCGACGCGGCGGTGCGCGACCTGGTCGCGAGCCGCGAGCCGCTGTTCCAGTTCGCCATCCGCAGCACCATCGACCGCTACGACCTGCGCAGCAACGAAGGCAAGATCGCGGCGCTCGACGCGGCGGCGCCGATCGTGGCCGGCATCAAGGACGCGGGGCTGCGCAAGCGCTACGCCATCGACCTCGACCGGTGGCTCGGGTTCATGGACGAGCGGTTCGTCATGCAGCGCATCGGCGAGGTGGGGCGGGCGCAGGCGGGCCGCCCGCAGCAGGCCCCCCGGCCCGCTCCGGTCGATCCGCACGTACGGGTGGAGGCCGAGCTGCTCAAGCTGGCCGTGCAGCGGCCGGCGCTGCTCGGGCCGCGCTTCGACGCGCTCGACCCGCAGGCGTTCACCGCGCCCGACCACGTGACGCTGCAGCGGTTGATCGCGGCGGCGGGCGGGCTGGCGGCGGCGGGTCACGGCGGCCGCCCGTGGGTCGACCGGCTGCTCGAACACGCCCACGAGGAGGGCGCGGCGGCGCTGGTGACCCGGTTCGCGGTGGAGACCATCCAGGCCGACTCCCACGCCGAGGAGCGCTACGCGGGCGCGATGCTCGCGGCCATCGAGGCCATCGCCGTCGACCGGGCCATCGCCCAGGTGAAGTCCCGCATCCAGCGGCTCAACCCGGTCGACGAGCAGCAGGAATACAACAAGCTCTTCGGCGAGCTGGTGGCCCTGGAGCAGCAGCGCCGGGTCCTGCGCGACCGGGCGGCCGGAAGCTAGCCCGCCGGACGCCGGCGAACTTTCGCCGGGCGGCCTCTGTCCAACACCCCGTGAAGATCCGAATGGTGACCGTTCTGGTGGCGGGGTCCGCCGTCCTGGCGGGCGGTGGCGGCGTCGCCGTCGCGGACGTCCCGGTGCGGACGGGATGGCTGCCCAACTGCGGCGGCGACTACTTCAAGCCGTGCGAGGGCGAGCCGTACCGGCTGCTGATGCGTGACGGGCGCTGGGTGAAGCTGCCCGACGCGGCCCGCTACGCGACGAAGGCCGACGGGTCGCGGGCGGGCGAGGCGGAGGACGGGCCGTCGCCGCTGGAGGTCAGCGGCGACGGCCGCGCCATCGCCTACTTCCGGGCCGGCGACGGGCGGCTGGTGGTGCGACGGGGGCCCGGCGGGAAGCCGGTCGTGCTCCCGGCCTACGGCGAGGGGGCCGGCACCGCGCACGTCCGGTTGCTGCTCTCGGCCGACGGGCGGCGGCTGCTGGTCGACTTCAGCGACGCGGCGAAGCGGCGCGACGGCGTGGTGGTCGACACGTCGTCCGGGCGGACGCTGAGGGGCGTCCCGGCGGGGGACCGGGCGCTCGGGTTCAGCGCCGACGGGGACGAGGTGCTGGCCACCCGGGACCGGCCCGACCGGACCGTCCAGGTCGTCGTCCACCGGCTCCGCGGCGGTTCGCACGCGGTCACGCCGCCGCAGGAGGTGGTGATCCACCACACCGCCCTGGCGCTGGCCGCCGACGGGCGGACGCTCCTGGCGCTGCTGCCGCAGGGATTGACGAGCGAGAAGGCGCCGCAGCAGGTGCGCCGCTACGACCTGCGGCGCGGGGCGTGGCTGGGCCCCGGCAGGGTGGTCGGGCCCCGGTACGGCGCGGGCTCGCTGGAGTGGGGGCCGAACGGCCGGCTGCGGCTCGTCAGGGAGCTGGGGGACATGGGCGCCGCGTCGTTCTGGATCCACGCCCTCGATCCGGTGACCGGGAAGACCCGGCGGCTGGACGCGTACGAGATCGCAGCCACGGGACCGGTGAAGTGATGATCAACGCGATGCTGGTGCTCTCCCTCGTCATCACGGGCGTTCCGGCTGGCGCGGAGGGCACGCACATCCGCTACGCCGTGCAGCGGGTCTGCGGCGAGAAGGCGTGTGGCAAGCTGCGCCTCGTCCTGGCCGACGGGAGCGCGCACGAGTTGCCCGACACCTCGACCGGCGAGGGGCACGAGCCGGTGGCGGTCAGCGCCGACGGCAGCCGCGTCGCCTACTTCCGGGCGGGGGACCGCAGGCTGATCGCCTACGAGCTCGGCGGGAAGCGGCGGTTCGTCGGCACGGTCAAGCAGCCCGCGAACGAGGTCGGCGTGGACGCGACCCGCCTGCTGCTGTCGCCGGACGGGTCGCGGCTGGCGTACCTGCCCAACGACCCGGGCAGGCGGATCCGGGTCTACGACGTGCGCTCGGGCCGGGCCGTCGGCACGCTCCCGGCCGAGGACGGCTTCTCCTGCACGGCCGGGTTCAGTGGCGACGGCGGGGAGCTGCTGCGGGTGGAGGAGAGCATGCTGATCGCCGCGCGGGTCACCGATCTGCGCGGGCGCACCCTGCGCAGGGACGTGCCGCCGCAGGTGGTCGCCCACAACCTGCCCCGCCGGCCCTCGTCCGTGGCCGACGGCGGGGGCGACGACCGGCCCAGGGTGGCGGCGGCGGCCGCCGACGGACGGCGGCTGGCCGTGTACGTGCCGGGGGAGCGGCCGTCGATGATCGTCTACGACCTCGGCTCGCGGAAGGTGACCGCGAGGGTCCAGCTTCCGGCGGGCGTCCGCCCGGCCGCGGCGACATGGACCGGAACGGCGGAGGTGACCGTACGCGGCGACGGCGGGGGAATGGACCGGCGGGTGCGCGTGGATCTCGATGAGAAGCGGGCCGAGATCGTCGAAACGTACGACAGGCCCGCCGGAGGGACGGTCTACCACGCGGGTGGCTGATCGGCGCATAGCCGAGTGGTAGACCCGGTAATGCCGCACAAAGCGGCATCCGGGCAGACCCATGTGTCCGGCGCTTCACCGAGCCGGACACACCAATCCAGACCGCGTAATTGACTTTACTTTCCTGATCAAACTCCGGCTAAACCTTAAAGGGATCTCAATTCGGTAAGGGTGATGGCCTTACCTTCGGTGACAAAAATGGGTCTGCCATTTTATGGAACCAATACTGCAGACTGTCTCCCGTGGGTGCATCGGTGCTGCCAAGTGGACCGCCATCCGTAGATCAGGTGGCGGACCTCGTCGCTAAGGGAAGGGAGCGCGGGAGCGTAACCGTCGATGACGTCGCAGCCGCGCTTGACCGATCCGAGCTTCCCTCCGACGCGCTGGAGCGCGTCGTGCGGATGCTCGCCGAGAACGGTGTGGAGGTCCTCGAGCCCCAGGGCGACGAGGAGACCACCCGCGCCGATGAGGAAGACGTAGGCAAGCGGGCGCCGACCAGTGATCTGGTCCGTATCTACCTGCGGGAGATCGGCCGGGTGCCGCTGCTGACGGCGGAAGAGGAGGTGGAGCTCGCCAAGTCGATCGAAGCCGGCCTGTTCGCGGAGGACAAGCTCGGCAACGGGGTCTCGCGTCTGGCCTTCCCTGAGTTCAGGGAGCTCGTCTGGCAAGGCACCCGGGCCAAGCAGCGCCTCATCGAGGCCAACCTGCGGCTCGTGGTGTCGATCGCGAAGCGGTACGTCGGCCGCGGCATGCTGTTCCTGGACCTGATCCAGGAGGGCAACCTCGGCCTGATCCGGGCCGTGGAGAAGTTCGACTACACCAAGGGCTACAAGTTCTCCACCTACGCCACCTGGTGGATCCGTCAGGCCATCACGCGGGCGATCGCCGACCAGGCGCGGACCATCCGCATCCCCGTGCACATGGTGGAGACGATCAACAAGCTCGTCAGGGTGCAGCGGCAGCTCCACCAGGACCTCGGCCGCGAGCCGATCCCGGAGGAGATCGCCAAGGAGATGGACCTCCCCGTCGACCGGGTCGTGGAGATCCAGCGCATCGCGCAGGAGCCGGTGTCGCTGCAGTCTCCGATCGGCGAGGAGGACTCCGACCTCGGTGACTTCATCGAGGACGCCGACGCGGTCGTGCCCATGGAGGCGGCGGCGTTCATCATGCTGCAGGACCAGCTCGACGACATCCTGGCGACCTTGTCCGACCGCGAGCAGCGCATCATCCAGCTCCGCTTCGGCCTGGCCGACGGCCATCCGCGCACGCTGGAGGAGGTGGGCAGGGAGTTCGGCGTCACCCGGGAGCGCATCCGGCAGATCGAGTCGAAGACCCTGGCCAAGCTCCGCCACCCGACGAGGGCGCAGATGCTGCGCGACTATCTGGACTGAGTGGTCACGACGGCGGGCCGGGGAGCCTCCCCGGCCCGCCGTCGTGTCACGAGCAGCCCTCGAACTGCGGCACCGCGACCGTGCCGAAGTCCAGGCCGGTGCCGCCGAACCACTCGCGCAGCAGCTTGGCGGCGGTCCCGTCCTGGTACATGTCGGTGATCGCCCGGTTGACCTCCTCACACCCGGCCACGTCTCCCCGGCGCATGCCGATGCCGGTCCGCTGCTCGTTGAACTGGGCGTTGGCCAGGCGCAGCCCGCCGCCGTCCTGCTTGGCCAGCCCGGCCAGGATGACGTCGTTGGTGGTGATGGCGTCCACCTGGTTCTGCTTCAGCGCCACCATGCACGCCTGGTAGTCGGGGAACGGCCTGACCTCCGCCGCCACCCCGCGCTCCTCGACCACCCGCTGGGCCGCGTTCGCGCCCTCCACCTCGCAGATGCGCCGGCCCCGCAGGTCGCGCACGTCCTTGATCCGGCTCTCGTCGGGCCGGATCAGGATGTCCTGGTAGGAGATGTGGTACGGGCCCGCGAACAGCACCTTCTGCTTGCGGTCCTCACTGATCGTGTACGTGGCCACGACCAGGTCGGCCTCGCCGGAGAGCACCGCGTCCTCACGCTCGGCGGCCAGCACCGGGACCAGCCGGTAGTCCTTGCCGAGCCGCCCGGCGACGTAGGCGGCCACGTCGACGTCGAAGCCCTCGAACCCGCTGCCCTTCTGGAACCCCACCGACGGCAGGTCGGGCCGGACGCCGATGACGATCTCGTCCTTGTCGAGCAGGGACCCGGGGGCGCCGGCGCCGCATCCGGCGGCCACCAGCGCGACCGCCGCGAGCATCACGATCATCAGCCGCTTCAACGGTACTCCCTCAGTCGTGGCCACACGCCCAGGGCCAGCAGCACGCCGATGCCGCCCATGGCGAACGGCAGCAGGGTCCACAGCTCGTCCAGCGCCCGCTCGCCGCGGTCGACGGCGGAGGTGAAGACGCTCTGCTTGCGCTCGGCCACCTTCACGAGCTCCTCGTCGTACTTCGCGAACGCCTGCCGCACCTCGCCGAGCCTGATCGCGACCGCCTCACCGGTGCGGCCCGTGGCCGCCCGCGCGCGCATCAGGCTGTCGGCCTCCTGGTAGCGGAGGTAGGCGTCGAGCACGGGCTCGGCGGTCGCGCCGGCGAGCTCGGGGCCCAGCATGCCCCGGAAGTCCTCCGCCCCCCGCACCGCGGTCTGGTACTTCGCCAGGCTCCCCGCCTCGACGTACATCAGCCGCTGCGACTTGTCCAGGAACCGGTGCTCGTAGGTGTCGGCCCGCTCCTTGTCCAGCAGGAAGCGGCTCTGGTCGCCCTGCATGCTGTTGCCGATGGCGCGGGCCCTGGCCAGCGTCACCACCGAGTCGAAGCCTTCGAACTTGGCCGTCCGCAGGAAGTCGATGTCCCGCTGGATCACGCTCAGCCCGGCCGCCATCGCGCCCGCGGTCGCCAGGGTGGCGCCGACGAGCGCCAGCCCGAGCACCCGGCGGAACCGCCGGGCCAGGTACACCTGCAGGTACAGCAGGCACCCGAGCGCGAGCAGCCCGGCCACGATCACCGCGGCCCGCACCAGCGGCAGCATCCCGGCCGTGTCGTCGTAGGTGCGGCGCACGATGGTGCCGCTCTCCAGCGTCAGGTTGTAGGCCTGCGGCAGCAGCACCTGGCGCATCAGGTCGGTGGCGTCCCGGTAGACCCCGAGGACCGAGGCGGGCGGGTCCCCGGCGGCGTGACTGGACTGGCTGTCGAGCAGCAGCGCCCGCGCGACCAGCTGCTCGTAGCGGCCCAGCCCGTCCAGCACGGACTGGATGGTACGGCGCTCCGCCTGGTCGTCGCCGGCCAGCTGGAACGCCTCCAGCAGCGCCAGGTTGGCGGCCGAGCGCTGCTGCTCGTACCGCGCGAGGGCCTTGGCCCTGAGTCCTCCGTCCTCGGGGCCCATCACCAGCACGTCGGCGATCAGCGCGTCCATGTCGCTCAGCCCGAAGTACAGGCCGGAGGTGGCGACCACTTGGGGGCCGGCGTCGCGGCCGATGACGCGCAGGCCGTCGCCCGCGGTGGTGCCGCCGGCGGCGACGGCGGCGAACAGCAGCGCGAGCGCCGCGGCCGCCACCCCGGTGAGCACCCGGACCCTGCCGGGCACGCTGCGCGCGGCCCGCCGCCTGACCGGAGGCGCGGCCTGGTGCGGTGCGGGCGGCGCGGGTGAGATCGGCGTCACCGTCAAGGCGTGCCCTCCCTGATCGTGATCACGGTCCACGCGCCGAGGTGGATGCGGTCGCCCGGCCCCACCGGGACCGGCACGTTCACCGTGACGGGCTTGCCGTTGACCTGGGTGCCGTTCGCCGAGCCCGGGTCGACCAGCATCCAGGTCCCGCCGGGCGTGGCCAGCAGCACCGCGTGCAGGCCCGACACGCCCGGATCGGTCGGCGGCCCGGCCAGATCGATCTCGGGCGTCAGGTCACGGCCCCTGCGGCTGCGCCCGATGCGCACCTGCTCGCCGATGAGCGGGAACGAGCGTTCCGGGCAGTACGGGGGGAAGGCCATGGCCGCGGCGTCCGGGCCGTTCTGGGCGATGACCTGGTCGTAGTAGGCGCGGTCGGCGGCGGTCACCGCCTCCCAGCGGGCCCCGGCCGCCGGGGTCTGCGCGGGCAGCGCGCCGCCGTCGAAGGAGTGGCCGCACACCTCGCAGAACTGGCCGACGCGCGGGGTGGCGCAGATCGGGCAGCTCTCCGCCGGCCGCGACCCCTGCGGCTGGGACGGCCCCGGCTGCTGCGGGGCGGGCGCGGACATCTGCGTCCCGCACACGTCGCAGTAGTCGTCGGTGCTCGACGCGTGCCCCTGCGGGCAGGTCGCCATCAGCCGCCCTCCGTCCTGCGGAGCCTGCTCGTGCGTACGGAGCCGGTGTCCAGCTCCAGTTCGTCGGCCTTGTCGACGTTCCTGACCAGCCGGGCGGTGCCCTGGACGGGATCGACCTCGACCACCTTGTCCAGCAGCCGCGCGGTGTCCTCGCGGCCCGAGTCGGCGGCGATCTTCCTGGCCCTGGCCAGGCGGGCGGTGGCGGCCTCCACGTTGCCGGCCGCGCGGTCGCTCAGGCCGTCCTGGATCAGCTGGTGCAGCTCGGCCTGGCCGGTGTAGTGGATGACCTTGGGGTTGATGCGGGTGGACTGGGCCAGGTCGTCGGTCCACTGGGCGAGCACGTTGCCCGAGGCCAGCACCTCGTCCGTGTCGGGCCGCACCAGCTTCACCCACCCGGCCCTGATCTCCTGGCCGATCTGGCCGGGGGCGACCTCCACGCACAGGTGGTACTCGCGCTCCTCCTGACCCCACGAGCCGGTCGGGTAGTCGCCGGTCATCGGGTTGACGTCGGCGCGCTTGCCGGTCAGGTCGAGCAGCGTGGGCGAGACCTGCTTGACGAACTTGAGCGTGGCGGTCTGCGGCACCCACACGCGCAGCGACAGGTCGGGCACGGTCTTGGCCATCGCCGTCTGGGTGATCCGGCGGAAGAACTCGGCCAGTTCGTGCTGGTTCCTGACGAACTCGAAGCTGCCGAGCAGCGCCTCCGACACCATGCGGAGCTGGGCGGGCACCCAGTCGGCGCCGACGCCGAGGCTGTCGCAGACGAACGTGCCGCTCCAGGCGCGCAGCACGTGCTGGAACGTCTCCTCGCGCTCGTTGTTCTGGCCGTCGGTCATGAGGATGGCGTGCCGGACCGCGTTCGGGTGCGCCGACAGCAGGTGGCCGGCCAGGTTGAGCCACTCGCCCATCGCGGTGCCGCCGCGGGCGGTCAGCCGGGAGATCGCCTGCTGCGCCTCGGCCCGGGTCGCCGGGGTGGCCCGGACCAGGCCGTGGCCGTGCGGGTAGACCACCTTGGCCGTCGAGGTGCCGGAGACCACCGCGAAGTACGCGCCGTCGCGCAGTGTCTCCACGGCCGTGGCGGCGGCCGTCCGGGCGTCACGGATCTTGCTGCCGCTCATCGAACCCGACGTGTCCACGATGATCACTTCGGCGGCCTCGGTGGCGGTCTCCGCCACGGCCTCGCCGGTGGAGCCGATCGTGAGGATGGCGTGCACCTCCCGGCCGTCCACCGGGAGGAATTTGTTCTGGTCGATCTGCAAGGTGAAAGAGGGCTGGTCACCCATGCGTGCCTCCTAGAGGGATCAAGGCGATGGTCACGTTGTCGTGGCCGCCGGAGTCGAGCGCGTGGCGCAGCATCTGGCGGGCCTGGTCGAGCGGGGTTCCCTCGGTGGGGAAGCGGTAGCCGGCGAGGTAGCGCCACAGCCCGTCGCTGCACACCAGCAGCAGGCCGGGTCCCGGCGGCGTGAAGACGCGCGTACGGGGGCGCACGTCGGGGTAGTCGGCCCCGAGCCAGGCGGTGATCTCCCCGGTGGGCGCGACGTCGTCCTCGGTGAGCAGCGTCCCCTCCCGCCGCACGCCCCCGGCGGCGGGGACGTCGGCGAGCCAGTACGCGCGGGTGTCGCCCGCCCAGCAGAGCGTGATCTCGCCGGGGCGCGCCACCGCGGCCACGTACGTACAGGCCGGGGCATGGTCGGGGGAGCCGGCGAGCTTGCCCACCGCCAGGCCGGCCAGCGCGAACGCCTCCTCATGCGGCCGCCCCCCCGCCAGCGCCGCCGCTGCCGCCGCCACAGCCGCTGCCGCCGCCTCATCAGCCCGCGGCGAACTCCCCACCCCATCACAAACCACAGCGATCGTCCCCGAACCGACCGCACCCAACGGGACCGCCCCACCTGCTGGAGTCACGCTGGGAGGAAACGTCCCTGACGGGACTGTCCCCGCCGCGCCGGAAGTGGCCGTGCCCGACGGGACCGGCCTGCCTGCTGAGGTCGCGCCGGGAGGAGGGAAAGTCCCCGCCGGGTCTGCCGGGGTCGCGCCGGGAGGCGTCCCTAGCGGGACAGCCCCCGCCGCGCGGGGCGGGAGCGTCTCTGGCGGGATTGTCCCGCCTGTTCGGGGCGGGCCGGGTGGGGGTGTTCTTGGGGCTGATGTGGTTACCGGGATGGTGGTCGCTTCTGGTGGGATCGGGTTCGGCGGGGGTGGGGTGAGCGTTAGCAGGGTTACCGCGTCCTCGTTGCGGGCGCGGCGCAGGCCGCGGTCCGTGACGGCGGCGGCGCCGTGGGGGAGGACGGACTCGGCATGGTCCCTGGCCGTGGGCTGGCGCACGCCGCAGCGTTCGCAGTAGCCCTCCGCGTCCACGGCGGCGGCGCCGCAGGACATGCAGGAGGGGGAGGCGAGCGGGTGGCCGCAGGCTTCGCAGAAGGAGTCGCCCCGGGCCACGGGCGCCTCGCACAGCGGGCACATCACAGCCACGTCCGGGGCCGGACGGTGTTGGCCAGGTCGACCAGCGCGTACCGTTCCTGCCGCGAGGACGCCGCGCCGGCGAGCTCGCGGTAGATCGACTCCAGCCGCCCCCGCACGCCCCGCTCCGTGAAGGGGGTGTCCGCAACCCGCGCGCCGGGCGCCGGCTGGTTGCCGTCGAGCCAGGTGAGCGCGGCACGCAGGATCTCGGCCGTCAGCCGCTTGCGGCGGCGCGGGTCGAGGTCGGCCAGCTTGCCGAGGCGGTCGGCGGCGGCGGTCAGCTCGCCCGGGTGCAGCGCCCGCGGGTCCCGGCGGGCGGCGGCGGCCACCAGCGCGAGCTGCGCGGCCACCCGGTGGCTGGAGGACGCCGGCACCTCGTCGAGCACCGCCGTCCGGCCCGCCCTGGCCAGCCCGAAGGCGGCGCTGACGTAGGCGTGGTCGGTCCGCCACACGCTCTCGTACCAGGGGACCGGATCGCGACCGGCGAGCTCCAGCGCGAAGCCGAGCGCGAGCTTGGGCGCCCGCTCTCCCGGCATCATCGACACGCACCGGTCGAACGACCTCACCGCGAGATCGGGGTCGCGGACGGCGAGCCCGGCCACGCCGCGGTACCAGGTGACGCGCCAGTCGCCCGGCAGGGCCCGGTCCAGGTCGTCCAGCATGTCCCGCACTCCCGCGAAGCCGTCCTCGGCCGCCAGCCTGGCCAGCGTCAGCCGGGTCTCCGGCGTCTCCGGCATGGCCCCCACCTGGGCGGCCAGCTCGTGCGGGTGGCTGCCGGCCAGCCCGGCCAGCGCCCCGGCCGCGGGGTCGGCGGGGTCGGCCAGCGGCACGGGCAGCGACGTCACCGCCGCCATCGGGTCCAGCGCGTCGAACACCCGCTGCGGGTCGTCGGACAGCGCCCTGCCCACCGCGTCCCGCTCGGGCCCGAACAGCGCGGACGGCGCCGGGTACGGCACGCCGTCCTCCAGCGCGGAGATCTCGCGCAGCACGCCGACGAGCTGCTCCTCCATCTCCTGGGCGCTGTGGAACCTGGCGGCCGGGTCCGGGTCGGTGGCGCGGCGCAGCAGCCGGGCGAACGACTCGTGGCCGCAGTCGTCCGGCAGTGGCGCGGCCACCCCGCCCCTGGTGGGGCTGAACCCGGGGACGGCGAGTGCCGCCAGGGTCCTGGCCACCGTGTAGAGGTCGGAGGCGACGGACGACGGCTGGGTGTCCAGCTCGGGCGCGTGGTAGCCGGTCGTCACCCAGGAGGACCCGGGCGGCGAGCCGGCGCGCTGCACCGCGCCCAGGTCGATGAGCTTGAGCCGCCTGCCGACCCGGATCACGTTGGCCGGCTTGAGATCGCAGTAGACCAGGTCGTGCTCGTGCAGGTAGGCGAACGCGCGCAGGATCTCACGCCCGTACATGAGCGTCTCCCGCAGCGGCAGCGGGCCCTGGCCGCGCAGCTCGTGCAGCGACTGGCCGCCGACGTACTCCATGACGATGTAGCCGAGGCCGCCGGAGCGCTGGAAGTTGAAGATCTTGACGATGTTCGGGTGGTCGACCATCGTCAGGAAGCGCCGCTCGGCCTCCGCCGCCGCGAGCGCCTCGGCGTCGGCGGTGTTGAGCAGGCCCTTCAGGACCATCCAGCGGCCGTCCAGGTTCTCGTCGGAGGCCAGGTAGATCCAGCCGAGGCCGCCGTGGGCCAGGCAGCCGAGCACCCGGTACTGGCCGCCCACCAGGTCGCCCTTGGCCAGCTTGGGGGAGAAGGAGTACGGCGTCCGGCAGTGCGGGCAGAACCCGTCGGTGCGGCCTGGCCGCCCGTCCACCGACCGGCCGACCGGCTTGCCGCAGTCGAGCTTGGCGCAGAACCGCTTGTTCTCCGGCACCTGAGGGTCGGACTGCACCGCGGTCTCGGGGTCGCGGTACGGCACGGACGGCAGATCGGCGATCTCCGCGAGCACACCGGCGCGCGACCGGCCGCTGCTCATCGGCCCCGACACGCCCCTGCTGGAGGGCCCCGTCCCGCGTACGGGCCGGGTGACGCCGGCGGGCTGCGACACGGCCGGGTGCCCCGTCCACACCCCGACCGAGCCCTCCGCCGGGCCGCTCGCCTGCGCGGCCACCGGGGGTGAGACGGCGGCGTGACCGCACAGGTCGCAGTAACCCTCGTCGATCGTGCCCGTGCAGCCAGGCTGCGCGCACGACGTCATCGCCCACCTCCGTTGATGGCCCGCTTGTACTCGTCGACGGCCGCGGCCGCCCTCGTCAGGTCGCACGGCGAGCTCCACAGCAGCAGCCGCGCCCGCTCGTACAGCCGCATCGCGGCCGGATCCTCGACCATGCCGGTGCGCGCGGCCTTGGCCTGGCAGGCGCCGAGCAGGCCGCGCAGCTCGTCACGCCTGTTCAGCAGCCCGCGCAGCGCCCGCGCCGCCGCCCCCGCCTTCGCCTCGGCCTCCACGGCCTGTCGCTCCAGCACCGTGAGCCGTCTGGCCCGCTCCAGCCACGAGTCGGCCGAGGCGTCCAACGCCGCCAGCGCGGCCTCCAGCTCAGGCACGCCGCTCCTGGGCTGCGCCTGCGGCGGCAGCGCTATCTTGACGACGACGGCGCCGTGCGCCAGCCGCGCCTCGCTCTCGGCCGCCCGTACGAGGTCGAGCGCCGCCTTCAGGTTCTCCCTGCGCGCGCCGTACTCGTCCTTGACCGTCAGCGCCTGCTCCAGGTCGGCGCGGACGTTCTCCAGGTGGCGGACCAGCGTGTCGAGCTCCTGCTTGACGTGTCCCGATCCGAGCGGGTCCGCCAGCACGGCGGCGCGCAGGCGGGTCAGGTCGGCGTCCTGGCGGGTCAGGTCGACCGGCTCGCCCAGCCGGCTGCCCAGCTCGCGCGCCCCGGCGAGCGCGGCGGCGGCCGAGTCCACCCGGGGGAGCAGCGCCGACCAGACGGAGTCGATCTCGGTGAGCGCGTCGGTGGCGAGCTGGAAGGCCGCGTCCATCCGCAGGACGGTCTCGTCCAGGGTCAGCCGCTCCTCCACCGGGGGAAGCAGGGAGCGCTGCTCGACGGGCTTGGCCGGCGCCTTCAGCAGCACCGACCGGCCCGACAGCAACGCGGTCAGCGCCTCCAGCTGCTCGCCGCCGAGCCGGGACCGCTCGGCCCTGACCTGCTCCGCGTCGCGCAGCACCCCCCGGTACGCGTCGTACAGGGACCAGAGCCTGGCCAGCGCGGCCTGCGCCTCCTCCCAGCGGAGCCGGGTCGCGTCGCGTAAGGAGGCGCCCTTGAGTAACTGGTAGGTCGTGTGCGACTCCAGATCGAGCAGGTCGCCCGAGATGCGGTCACGCTCGGCCGCCCTCGCGCGCAGCGCGTGCTCTGCGCCTTCTCTGCTCATGGGTGGGCCCTGGCTCATCACGCTCCCGATGCCATAGGGGGGACCCTGACTTGTCCCTGATTGAACCCTGTCTTACCTGCAATCCGCTTAAAGGATCTCGTACCGTTCAAGTCATGGGACGAATACTTCTGGTCATCGCAGCCATCATCGCGGCATTTATCCTGCTCGGGCCACTTGTCGGATTCATCTTCGACCTGCTCAAGTGGGCGCTCATCATCGGCGCCGTCGCGGCCGGCGTCATGCTGCTGACGAAGCGGAGCAGCGGGACGTAGCGTCCTCGGGCTTACCGGCGCATAGTGGGTGGATGGAAGCGCGGCCGGCGGTCGACGACGCCGCGCTCGGGCGCGAAGCACTGTCCGTGCTCGAGGCGAACTGGACGGGAAGCGCCACCGTGCCCGCGCCCGGCCTCTACCCGCACCAATGGAGCTGGGACTCGGCGTTCGTCGCGATCGGCCTGGCCAGGCACCGCCCCGACCGGGCCCGCGCCGAGCTGCTCGGCCTGCTGGACGGGCAGTGGGCGACCGGGATGATCCCGCACATCGTCTTCCACACGCCGGAGGCGTACTTCCCCGGCCCGGCCGTATGGCGCTCCGAGGACCACCCGGCGGCGCCCCGGGTGCTCACCTCGGGGCTGACCGCGCCGCCGCTGCACGGGCTGGCGCTGTGGTGGCTCTACCGGCACACCGGCGACGACGCCTTCGTCAGGCGGGCCTTCCCGGCCCTGGCCGCCCAGCACGCCTACCTCGCCGGCGCCCGCGACCTCGGCGGCGCGGGGCTGGCCGCGATCGTGCACCCCTGGGAGTCGGGCATGGACGACAGCCCGGCGTGGGACGGCGCGCTCGCCGCGCTCCCCGAGATCCGCTACGGCTACCGCAACGTCGACCTGGACGAGCGGCACCCCGACAGCGACCACGACCGGTACGTGTGGCTGGCGCTGCGCTACCGCAACGCCGGCTACCAGGCCGGATACCTGCGCGACGAGCACCCGTTCGCCATCGAGGACCCGCTGTTCAACGGCATCTGGCTCGCCTCGTGCCAGGCCCTGGCCGAGCTGGCCCCGATCGCGGGTGCCGACCCCGTGCCGCACGTCGAGCAGGCCGAGCGCATCAGAAGCGCCCTGCTCGACCGGCTGTGGGACGGCTGCTTCTACGCCCGCGACCTGCGCGACGAGCGTCTCGTCCGCATCTGCACCGTGGGTGGGTTCGGACCGCTGCTCGACCCCGGGCTGCCCGCCCTGCAGGTGAACACGGCCGTCGAGGTGCTGGAGTCGGCCCGGTTCATGGGCGCCACCGGCTACCCGGTGCCCAGCTGCGAGATCCGCGCCGTCCAGTTCGACCGCACCCGCTACTGGCGGGGCCCGTCCTGGGTGAACACCAACTGGCTGCTGCGCCGCGCCGCCGCCGTGCACGGCCTGGAGTCGCTCGGTCAGCAGCTCACCAACGGCACGCTGCGCCTGGTCAGGCAGGCAGGGTTCCGCGAGTGCTTCGACCCGTTCGACGGCAGCGGTCGCGGCTGCCGGGACTTCTCCTGGAGCGCGGCGCTCACCCTGGACCTGCTCGCCGACACGACCGATGACACGGTGGATACGGTGGAGAGGTGAAAGTCTTCCGTCGCCTGCCCGCTAGCGTCCGCGAGTCCCTGACCACCGAGCCGGGGGAGCGCGTGCTCGCCTTCACCCCGTCAGACGACGGCCACCTCGTGGCGACCACACTGGCGCTGTTCCTGCCCGACGGCACGAGAGTGCCGTACGAGACCATCGACAAGGCCTCGTGGGACGAGGACGGCCTGCGGCTGGTCACCGGCGACGGCACGATCCACGCCGTGCGGGTGGCAGAGCCGCGGCTGCTGCCCGAGACCCTGCGCGAGCGCGTCAACGCCACCATCGTGGTCAACAAGCACGTGGAGCTGCCCGGCCGCGGCGGGGTGCGCCTGGTGGCCAGGCGCAGACCCGGCGGCGAGGTCGTCGGCTGGAAGCTCGTGTTCGACGAGGGCCTCGACCCCGACGACCCGGGCCTTCGGGCCCAGGCCGAGCAGGCGCTCGAAGGGATGCGACGCAGCATGGGCGTGTGACGAGTCACACGCCCATGCTCCCGTCAGTAGGGAATCCCCGTCCGGTCGGCCGTGGCCGGCTCGGTGACCTTCTCGTCCGGCCACCCGGTGCCCTGGTCGGCCTTGTGCTTCTTGCCGAACGGCATCTTGTCCTGCATGGACCCGCTCATCTTCGACCGGGCCATCTCGCCTACCTTGGACGCCTTCGCGCCCATCACCCCCGCGGCCTCCTGGACCCGGGGGTCGTCGGCGACACGCTGGGCCGTTCTCTTGATCTGTTCGTACCGTTCACGTCCGGCCCGGCTGCCGAGCACGTACCCGACGGCCAGTCCCATAACGAATGGCATTCGATACCGCATATTGCACCTCCGCTCTCACGGCACTACCCGGATCACGATGCGACACGCACTCCAGGAGTGCGCTAATCTATTCCTGCGCACGACGGGCGGCCCGACAGGCCCTCCGATCAGCGCGGATCCGATCGATCCCGCGTAGCTCAACGGCAGAGCAGCCGGCTGTTAACCGGCAGGTTAGAGGTTCGAGTCCTCTCGCGGGAGCTTCGGCAAGACGCCATCAGGCCCCTCTCCTGGATCAAGGGAGAGGGGCCTGAGTCGTTCCCGGAGCCACTAGCCCGATGAGATCGGCGATGGATCGGCATGCCGGGCATAGGATCCCCCGCCCCGTCGAGGAGCGAGGAATCCGTGTCGGTATGTCACTCCCTCCGACTCAGGGGGTGCAGATGATGTTGAGGCATTGGGCGGGGTTGCCGTTGCCGCTGGCCCGGTTGCCGCCACCGTCGGTGACCCCTCGTTCGGCTCGAATGCCGAACTCGTCGTTGTTACGTGCGCGGTTGTCCCTGATCACGGTGGCCGCATCGGTCGCGCGGACGTTGATGCCGTTCTCCCCGTTTCGGCCATTGCCGTTGGCGTCGTTGTCGTCGATGCGCGTGGCGGTCGCACTGGCCGCGACGTCGATGCCGTCGTCCCGGTTGTTCACCGCGCTGTTGCGGTACAGCACGGTCCGTCTGCTTGCTGTGACGGCGATCCCGTCGCTGCCGTTGTTGAGGGCGGCGCTGTGCTCGACGCGCGCGTTGGTGACGAGCTCGAGGAAAATCCCAAAACGAGAGTTTTCGGTGGCGGCGCTTTCGCTGATGTGCGGGCGGTCCACGTTCCTGGCGGAAATCCCGGCGCCGCCGTTCTCGGTGGCGAGGATGCGCTGGACGCGGTTGCGGTCGGCCCCATTCCCGAGAGTGATTCCACCCCCGAAGTCGGTGACGGTGCCGTTCTTGATGGTCACCCCGAAGTGACCGGTGCGGGACAATCCCTCCGGGGTGTTGTCGATCCCGCTGAAGGGCAGCGCGCCCCCGCTGCCGTCGATGGTGTGGCCGTTGAGGTCGATGGTGATCCTGGACGCGCCGACTTCGAGTCCATTGCCGCGGCAGTTGTGCAGGTCGTTGGCGAGCTTGATGGATCTGGTGATGACCTGTCCGCAGGTCACGGTGGTCTCGCCTCTGTGGTGGCCGTCCTGCGCCGCCCAAGCGGCCATCGGCAGGGCGCAGGCGAGCAGAATGCCCCCCAGGCCGCCGACGAGCAGAGTTTTTGCATACATGAGATTCCCCCATAAGGACACAGATTAGTTCTGTGGCACAAATATCCTCCCACTGGGGCGAAGGGCTCAAACTCTGGATGATTTGCACAGAATTACGAGCCAGAGGAACGTAACGGCTTTAATTATCACAATAGAAATAATGTACGCTATATCGCTTCTAACAGAACAAATAGGGCATATGCGCCTCACGCCACCCACTTTCCTGTTTTGCCGGACAGAACCGGTACCGACGGGTCAGGATGAAAGCTGCCGCGGACAAGCCGTCACGGCGGTGCGGAGAGGGCGCCGCCACCAGGACGTACTGCCGGCCCGGAACCGGCGGGGCGATCCGTGACCGGAAAAGTGCTGGTTACTGCGTTGCCTACCTGGATCAGAACGCTGCGACCCTTCGACGCCCTGCCCGTACCGACCCTCATCGAGCGCACCACCGACCATCGCGAGGCCGAGCGCTTCGTCAGGCTCTTCCACGAGGAGCACCCGGAAGCCGGCGACCCGGCCGCGCGGCTGCGGGACGTGGCCAGGGAGATCGCCCGGCGCGGCTCGTACACGCACACCTCCGAGGAGCTGGAGTTCGGCGCCCGGGTGGCCTGGCGCAACAGCAACCGCTGCATCGGCCGGCTGTACTGGAAGTCGCTGAGGGTGCGTGACCGCCGCCGGACCACCAGTGCCGAAGGGGTGGCCCTGGAGTGCGTGGAGCACCTGCGGGAGGCCACCAACGGGGGCAAGATCAGGCCGGTCATCACCGTGTTCCCGCCCGACCTGCCCGCCCGCCGGGCGCCCCGGGTGCTGAACGACCAGCTGATCCGCTACGCCGGATACCGCGAACCCGGCGGGTCCGTCGTCGGCGATCCCCGCCACGTCGGCCTCACCGAGCTGGCGACCTCGCTGGGCTGGCGGGGCGGGGGAGGCCGGTTCGACGTGCTGCCCCTGGTGATCCAGCCGGGGATGGGCGAGCCCCTGCTGTGCAACGTGCCGGGCGACGTGGTGCTGGAGGTGCCGATCGAGCATCCGGAGTTCCCCTGGTTCGCCGAGCTGGGGCTGCGCTGGCACGCCGTGCCGGCGATCTCCGGCATGTGCCTGGAGATCGGCGGCGTGTGTTACCCGTGCGCGCCGTTCAACGGCTGGTACATGGGGGCGGAGATCGGCGCCCGCAACCTGGCCGACGCCGACCGCTACGACCAGCTGCCCGTGGTGGCCGCGCGGCTCGGGCTGGACGTCTCGTCCGAGCGGTCGCTCTGGCGTGACCACGCGCTGGTGGAGCTGAACGTGGCGGTGCTGCACTCGTTCGAGAAGGCCGGGGTGACGATGACCGACCACCACACCGAGTCCCGCCGGTTCCTCACCCACCTGGCCAGGGAGGAGAAGGCGGGGCGGGTCTGCCCGGCCGACTGGTCCTGGATCGTGCCGCCGATCTCGGGCGGCGTCACCCCCGTCTTCCACCGCTACTACGACAACCCCCTGCTCACGCCGAACTTCGTGGCTCGTCACTGATGGGCGTTGCACCCCGCTCTAGAACATGTTTCTGTTGGCCCATGGCAGAACTCGTACTCTCCTCGCTCGACCGAGGCGTGCTCACGCTCACCTTCAACCGCCCGGACCGGCTCAACGCCTGGACCGACGCCCTCGGCCGCCGCTACTTCGACCTGCTGGCGGAGGCGGAGAAGGACCCGCGGGTGCGCGCCGTCGTCGTCACGGGAGCCGGCCGGGGCTTCTGCGCGGGGGCCGACTTCGAGGCGCTGGCGTCGATCCAGCAGGGCACCTACGAAGGGGAGCCGGACCCACGGCCCAACACCTTCCCCGTCACGATCGCCAAGCCGGTGATCGCGGCGGTCAACGGCGCCTGCGCCGGGCTCGGGCTGGTCCACGCGCTCATGTGCGACCTGGTGTTCACCGCCGAGGACGCCAAGTGGACCACCGCCTTCGCGCGCCGCGGCCTGGTGGCCGAGTACGGGCTGGGATGGGTGCTGCCGCGGATCATGGGGCAGCAGCGGGCCATGGACGTGCTGCTGTCGGGCCGGACGTTCACCGGGCGCGAGGCGTGCGAGATGGGCCTGGCCCTGCGGGCGGTGCCCGGGGACCGGCTGCTGGAGGAGGCGCGGGCGTACGCGGGGGAGCTGGCCGCCCTCAGCTCCCCGGCCTCGATGGCGGTGATCAAACGGCAGGTGTGGGGCGACTGGGTGACGACGCTGGACGAGTCGTACCAGCGGGCGACGGAGGAGATGCTGGCGTCGTTCGGCCGTCCGGACTTCGCCGAGGGCGTCGCCAGCTTCGTGGAGCGCCGCGACCCCGACTTCCCCTCCCTCTGACCCGGCGCACCCCGGGGGCCCGCGGCGTCAGGTGAGGGGGTGGGCGCCGGGGGCCGGGGTGGCAGGGAGGAAGCGGGGCGGCTGCCAGGAACGCTCCTCGTAGGCCGAGGACACCGCCTGCCGGACCGTGTCCAGCCGGTCCTCGGCCACCAGGGCGATGGCCGAGCCGCCGAAGCCGCCGCCCGTCATGCGGGCGCCCCGCGCCCCGCCGCGCACGGCCGCCTCCACCGCGACGTCCAGCTCGGGCGACGACACCTCGTACTTGTCGCGCAGCGACAGGTGGGAGGCGTTGAGCAGGGCGCCGATCTCCGCGGGCCGGCCGGCGCGCAGCAGGCCCACGACCGCCTCCACCCGGTGGCTCTCGGTCACCACGTGCTCGACCCGCTTGCGCTCCTCGCCCCGCAGCCGGGCCAGCGCCGCGCCCAGGTCGGTCACGTCCCGCAGCGCGTCGACGCCGAGCGTGCGGGCGGCGGACTCGCACTCGGCCCGCCGCTTGGCGTACTCGCCGCCCGCGTGCTCGTGGTGCACCCGGGTGTCGATGATCAGGATGCGCAGCCCGTGGGCGGCCAGGTCGAGCGGGACGTTGCGGGAGCCGAGGGTGCGGCAGTCGAGGAACAGCGCGTGGCCCTCCCGGCACAGCGCCGAGGCGGCCTGGTCCATGATGCCGCACGGCATGCCGACGAAGTCGTTCTCGGCCCGCTGGCCGAGCAGCGCCACCTCCATCGGAGTCATGCCGAGGCCGTGCAGCTCGTTGAGCGCGGAGGCCACCGACACCTCCAGCGCGGCGCTGGAGCTGAGCCCGGCGCCCTGGGGGACGTCCCCGTCGACGGCGATGTCGGCGCCGCGCACCCGGTCGCCCAGCATGGCGAGGACGCCGACCACGTAGCGGGTCCAGCCCCGGGCGTCGTCGCGGGCCGCGAGGACCAGGGGCTCGGGCGAGGGCGCCTGCAGCGACAGCAGGCGGATCGTCTGGTCGTCGCGCGGGCTGACCGCCGCGGTGACGCCCCACGGGACCGCGAACGGCAGCACGAAGCCGTCGTTGTAGTCGGTGTGCTCGCCGATCAGGTTGACCCGGCCGGGCGCGCGCCAGACGGTCGCCGGCTCGGCGCCGAAAGCGGCACGGAAAGCTTCAACAACCCGCATATTCCAACACCCTTCAACAAGGACCCGACCGTAGACTAGCGGCACGAGCGGTACGAGCGGCACCAGGAGGAGCGTGGAGGAGCTGCTGGATCCCGCGCTCGGTTCGGTGCGGGTCTTTCTCATGCACGACGACAACAAGGCGCGCAAGCTCCGCCACAACCTGGGCCACCCGCGCGTGCTCACCTTCGGCGGCGCCTACTCCAACCACATCAGGGCGGTGGCGGCCGCCGGGCGCCGCCACGGGTTCGAGACCGTCGGCGTGATCCGCGGCGAGGAGCGCCTCCCGCTGAACCCGTCACTGGCCTACGCCGTCGCCTGCGGGATGCGGCTCGACTACCTCGACCGCGACTCGTACCGGCGCAAGGACACCCCCGAGGTGGTGGCGCGGCTGCGCGAGCGCTGGGGCGACGTGGCGATCCTGCCCGAGGGCGGCAGCAACGCCGCCGCCGTCCGCGGCTGCGCCGAGCTGCCCGCCGACATCCCGGTCCCGTACGACGTGGTCTGCTGCCCGGTCGGGACCGGGGGCACGCTCGCCGGCATCGCGGCCGGGCTGCCCGAGGGCAAGCGGGCCCTCGGGTTCGCCGTGCTCAAGGGGGCCGCGTTCCTCGCCGGCGAGGTGGCGAGGCTGCAGCGCGAGGCGTACGGGCGAGTATGGGACAACTGGGCGATCGACCTCGGCCACCACTTCGGCGGCTACGCCCGCACCACGCCGGAGCTCACCGCGTTCGCCGCCGAGCACCGGGTGGAGCGGGTCTACGTCGCCAAGATGCTGCTCGGCATCGTGGGCCTGGCCCGCCGCGGCGTCTTCCCCGCCGGCGCCCGCGTCGTCGCCGTGGTCACCGGTCAGCCCTCGACCCCGGTGGCCGCGTGGGGCGCGCCGACCGGCTTCGACTCGGGCGAGCCGCGCTGACGCAGGTAGATCGAGAGCACCACCATCGACAGCACGGCGAGCAGCTCCGACTGCCAGTTCTGCAGGCTGCGGTTCCAGAAGTCGGGCGAGGTCACGTACGAGCCCCAGCCGACCGGGTCACGCAGGTCGGTCAGCCGCTCCGCGTTGTACGACGCCAGCCCCGCCACCGACTGCGCCCCCCACGACAGCAGGAAGATCGAGCCCATCACCAGGCCCAGCGAGTTGCTGTAGAGCCACAGGCGCGCCCCCTTCGCCCTGGCCCAGGCGGGCGAGCCGGGACCGGCGTATCGGCCGATCAGCTGCTGCTCGTCGGACTCGGCGCCCGCCTGGCCGGGCTCCTTCGACTCCGGCGAGCCCCGCTGGACCAGCCAGACGGTGAGCATGATGAACATGAAGAACTGCAGGTACTCCGACTGCCAGTTCTCCGCGACGTCCACCGCGTAGTCGGAGGAGAACACGTACCGCAGGAAGGAGACCGGCTCGCCGCCGTCGACGAGCTGCCGCTCGTTGTAGTCCAGCATCCCGGCCAGGGCCTGCCCGGCCAGGCAGACGAGGAACAGGACGAGGAAGGCCGCGGACAGCGCGTTGTCCTTGAACCGCCTCAAAGGTGGGACCATCCGATCGCGTAGAAGAAGGCCAGCCCGGACACGATGACGAGCAGGGTGAGCGTGAACATCACCTTCATCAGTTCTCCACCTCGCACTCGTACGGGAGGTCGCGGACCGGCGCGCAGCCCGCGGCGACGACCCGCCAGCCGTCGGCGAAGTGGTGCAGGAACAGGGTGTCGCCCTCCAGGCGCACCTGCGCCTCGTCACCCCAGACGCTGACCTCGGTGACGCCGCCGCCCGGCCCGAGCGCCAGCTCGCGCAGCGCGTCGGCGCACGTCTGACCGGGATCGGGCAGCTTGTCGGCCGTCTTGGGGGCGAGCAGGCCGCAGGCCGCCTCCAGTTGGCGGTCGGCGAGTGCGGCGTGGAAGCGCTCCGCGGCCCTGGAGGGCCCGGCGGTGTCGGCGACACAGCCGGTGGCGAGCACCGCGAGCATCACACCCACGACGAGTCTCATGACCGTGGGCTACCCGGAAGACCATCCGGCATGCTCAGGGGCCGAGCTGCTCCAGGATCGGCGCGACCAGCGCGTTCAGCTCGCGGGCGAGCACCGTCACGGCCCGCCGGGCGCTCTGCTCCACCTCGTCGTGCGGGCCCTCGGGCTCCGGCGGCAGGTCGTCGAGCGGCACCGGCGCCTCGACGAGCAGGCTCGCCCGCAGGAACGGGTGGCGGGCCAGGTCGGACTGCGAGGGCTCGACGTACTGGCCGAACGTCTCCTGCCAGCCGAGCCAGCCGCGGTCGCGCCACCAGGCGCGCGAGCGGGTCAGCTCCGCGGGCGGCGGCGAGACGAGCCTGATGCGCGCGTTGAGCGTGCCGTCCCAGGTGTTGCGGACGCAGGCCGCCTCCAGCACCCGCCGGTCCCAGCGCACGTAGCCGGGCGACAGCGACGGCGGCGTGGCCAGCTCCCAGGCCGCGCACGCGAAGCGCACCGGCGCGATGTCGCCCCACTCGAACGCGTCGAGGTTCTTGCGCACGTGCACGGCGTAGCGCCCGTCACGGTCCCTGTCGAACTCCTGGTCGATCCAGAACGCCTTGCCCATGAGCTCTACCGTACGGCGCGGGCCGGGCGCCGAGTATCACCGAATGGCCTGTGACGCAGGTGACAGATGTGTAGTTTTTTCACTTCAGTGGTTAAACAGGGAGCGTAAATGACGTCAGAACAGCTCGGGCCGGCCATGGACCGCTGGGAAGCGGGAGATCTCGAAGGGGCCGCCGCGCTGTTCAGGGAGGTGGCCGCTACCGGGGACGCCCAGGCGTCGCACCTGCTGGCGTGCCTGCTGGAGGAGCAGGGCGACCTGGACGGCGCCGAGGCCGCGCACCGCGCGGTGATCCAGTCGGGCGACCCGGTGTACGGGCAGCGCTCGGCGATGGCCATGGGCATGATGCTGATCAACGCCAGGGAGTGGCCCGCGGCGCACCGGGTGCTGTCGATCGCGGCCGACGGGGCCGACTTCGAGGTGGCCGCGCTCGCCGAGACGGCGATGGTGCTGGTCTGCACCGAGCTGGGCGACGAGGCGGGCGCCGGCCAGGCGCTGGACCGGGCGCGCCGCTCCGGCAGCCCCGCGGTGGCCGAGCTCGCGGCCCGGCTGCGGCTGCCGGACTTCCCGCCGGCCGGCTCCGCCAGGGAGCTGTACGAGCAGGCGCGGGACGAGGACGACTACCGGGACCTGCTCACCGGCGGCGACCCCGAGGTGGTGT
Organism: Nonomuraea ferruginea; assembly: GCF_039540635.1. Classification (NCBI taxonomy): domain Bacteria; kingdom Bacillati; phylum Actinomycetota; class Actinomycetes; order Streptosporangiales; family Streptosporangiaceae; genus Nonomuraea; species Nonomuraea ferruginea. The sequence continues at coordinate 76,595 of NZ_BAABFD010000007.1, forward strand.
CGCTGTCGGCGTTCCGGCTCTACCGGCAGTACGCGGACGAGGAGCGGTTCGAGGAGGCCAGGGCCGTCTGCGAGCACGCCGTCGCCGCCGGTCACCCCGACCACCTGTCCATGGCGTACAAGCTGCTCGGCGCCGTCCTGGTGGACCTGGGCGAGTACGCCGAGTCGGTGGCCGCCTACGCCCGCGCCGCCGAGGACCCGCGGCCGGAGATGCGGCTGCCCGCGCTGCTGGAGCAGGCCAAGGTCATCGGCCATCTCGGCGACGAGGACCGGACCAAGGCGATCTTCCGCCGGGTGATCGCCAGCGGGCAGCGCGAGTACGCGCTGGAGGCGCAGGCCTGCCTGGCCCAGCTGCACACCGAGGCCGGCGAGGTGGCCGAGGCGCTGGACGCGCTGCGGGTCGTGCTCACGGCGGGGGAGAGCGAGTGGGCCTCGGTGTCGGTGACGCTCCTGGCCATGCTGCTCGAACGGCACGCGGAGGCGTACGAGGAGATCATGGAGCTGGTGTGCGCGGCCTCCCGGCACCCCGACCCCGACGCCGCCTTCAAGGCGGCGCTGCTGCTCGACCACGACGCGCGGCGGGAGCCGCTGTCGGACCCCGTCGAGGAGCAGGCGCTGCAGGACGCCGACGAAGGGCTGGCCCAGCTGCGCGCCGGAGACCTGGCTGAGGCCAGGCGGCTGCTGCGGCGGGCCGCCGACTCCGGCGCGGGCGCCCAGGCGGTGCGGGCCATGATGGCGCTCGCCGAGCTGGAGCTGGGCGAGGGCGACCGGGAGCAGGCGGACGAGCTGCTCACCTACGTCGCCGAGGGTGAGGACGTGCCGCAGGGCTTCACCGCGGCGTTCCTGCTGTGCCTGCTGGAGCGCTCCGGCGACGAGCCGCACCCGGTGTTGCGGGCGGTCGTCGCCCATCAGCGGCTGGGGCGGGAGGAAGGGCTGGCCCGCTACCGGGAGGCCATGGACGCCGCCGACCCTGGCGTGGCGGCCGTCGGGACCGCCGTGTTCGCGCAGGTGGCGGGCTCGCTCGGGCTCGACCTGTCGGAGGCGGCCGGGCTGCTGCGGCGGGCCGCCGGCTCCGGCGACCCGCTGGCGCTGTCGTACGCGGCGGTGATCGGCAGGGACGTGCTGCGGGAGCGGGACGAGGCCGCTGACCTGCTGCGCCGCGCCCGGCTCGGCGGGTATCCCGCGCTGGCTCCGTGGGTCGCGCACGCGCTCGCGGGCATGACCGACGAGCTGGCCCTGGCCCGTCAGGCGTACACCGAGGCCCTGTCGTCCGCGCACGAAGGGCTGCGGCGGGAGGCGGCGGCGGGGCTGGCGCGGGTGTACGAGGAGCAGGGCGACCTGCTCGCGGCCTGCCGCCTGCACGAGCGGGTCATCGCGCACGGCGGCCGGGACGCCGTCCGCGCCGCCTGGCTCCTGGGCCTCACCCGGGTGCGGCTGGACGACCTGGAGGGTGCACGGGCCGCCTTCGAACTGGTGCCGGACGGGGCGGGTGACCCCGCGTCCGGGGGTCGGGTCGCGTCCGAGGGCCAAACTGCGTCCGAGCTTCAGACTGCGTCCGAGATTCAGATTCCGTCCGAGAGTCGCTCCGCGTCCGGGGTTCAGGCGGCGTCCGAGAGTCGGTCCGTGTCCGAGAGTCGGTCCCCGTCCGGGGTTCGGTCCGCGCCGAGGGTTCACGCCGCGTCCGACACTCGGTCCGCGTCCGACACTCGGTCCGCGTCCGACAACCGGTCCGTGTCCGGCGTTCCGTCCGTGTCCGAGAGTCGGGTCGCGTCCGGGATGGTTTCGGAGGGGCGGGCGTCGTACGGGGAGCTGGGGTCGGACGCGGCTGGAGATCGGGCCGTCGGGTTCGAGGGGGCTGCTGCGTCTGGGGTGGTCTCGGACGGGCGGGACTCGTACGGGGAGTTCGGGCGGTACGGGAGGGCGCTGCTCGATCGGGAGTTCTCGGCGGCAGGGCGGGCGCTTGGCGGGATCGGCGGGGAGTTGCGAGGGCTCGCGGCGATGCTGGCGATGCAGAGCGCGCACGCGTGGCAGCGGCGTGGTGACCGGGAGGCGGCCGACAGTGCGCTGACGCTGGCGCTGGACTCCGGGCACGCCGAGGTCGTCCAGGAGGCGGCCTGCTATCTGGGGGCGCTCCGCCAGGAGTCCGGCGACCTGGCGGGGGCCGCCTCGGCATGGGAACTTGCCGCCGAAGGTGACGACGACAGGCTGGCCGCGATGGCGCTGCGCCACCTGGGCGCCGTGCGGCAGTCCGCCGGTCGCCACGACGACGCGGCCTCGGCGTACCGGCGAGCACTCGCCCTCGACCCCGCCGACCTCCGTGCGGCCACCCGCCTCGCGGACGCCCTGGTAGCCGCGGGCCGCCTGCCCGAGGCCCGCGCCCTCCTGTCGGCGCACTCCCCGCACGACGCCGCCCTCCACCTCGCGCGCTCCCTCCGCACCCACGGCCACCTCACCGAAGCCATCACCACCCTCCAAGCCGCCCGTGCCCGAGGCGCCCAGCCGGACACCCCACTGGGTGCAGCGTCCGGGGAGGTGGGCACCGCTCTCGGCGGTGAGGACCCCGCCCCTGGCGAGCACGCCGCCGCTGGTGAGGTGGGTTCGCCCCTGGACGCACCGTCCCTGGAGGTGCGCACTGCTGTCGGCGGTGAGAATCCCGCCCCTGGCGAGCACGCCGCCGCTGGTGAGGTGGGTTCGCCTCAGGGTGGGGTGGATGCAGCGTCCGGTGAGGGGCGCACTGTTCTCGGCGGTGAGTACCCCACCCCCGGCGAGCGGAAGGCGGGCTCATCTCTAGGTGCGGCGGATGCAGCGTCCCGGGAGGTGAGCACTGCTCTCGGGGGTGAGAATCTCACCCCCGGCGAGCGCGCCGCCATCGTCGGTGAGGGGCGCACCGTTCTCGGGGGTGAGGACCACGCCTTCGGTGAGCGCGCTGCCGTCGTTGGGGTGCTTGGGGGTGAGGGGGAGTTGTTGCTGGGGGAGTTGCTGGCTCAGGGTGGGGACTCTCGGGGGGCGTGGGAGGCGTTCGAGCGGGCCGCCGGGGGTGCGGACGAGAGGGCGGCGGCGGTGGCCAGGGCTCGGCTGGGGAGGGCGAGTGCGGAGGAGTTGCCGTGGGCGCTGGCCGCGCTGGGGGAGCGGGAGGCGGCGTTGACGGCGCTGGCCGGGGTCGCCGGGTCGGCGGAGATGGCGGAGCTGCTGCTGGCGCTGCATGAGGACGACGTCGCCGAGGTGCGGCACCTGCTGGTGGAGCGGTCGGCCGCGGAGTCGTACGACGAGGTGCTGGCGGCGGCGCGGGGGCTGGACGGGGAGGAGCCCGCGGAGGAGCTGTACCGGATGCTGGTGGAGCTCGGCGAGCCGAGGGTGTCCGCGCAGGCGAGGCTGGGGCTGGGCGGGGTGCTGGCCGAGCGGGGCGAGCACAGTCGCGCCGAGCTGTGCCTGCTGCCCGCCACCGGGGACGAGGACGCCGCCGCCCACGCCTGGGAGGGCATCGGCCGGGCCAGGCGCGCCAGAGGTGACCTGGACGGCGCCGCCGAGGCGCTGCACGCCGCCATGCCGGGCTCCGCCGTACAGCTCGCCGAGCTGCGGCGGGAACGCGGCGACGGGGAGGGGGCGCGTGCGGCGCTCGCCGCCGGGGTCGCGGCCGGTGACCTGGAGAGCCTGCGCCACCTGCTCGTGGTGCTGCTGGAGCAGCAGGCGTACGAGGAAGTCAGGGAGCAGGCGGAGCGCGCGGCCGGCACCGGCGACCAGGAGACCGTCACGATGGGCTATTGGGCGTGGGGCGAGGCCTGCCGGAGCGGCGGCGACCTGGCGGGCGCGGTGCTGATGCTGCGCAAGGCCGTCGAGGCCGGATACCGGCGCGCCGTGCCCGCCGTCCGCGGCGACCTGGCCAGGGCGCTGCGCGCGCTCGGCGACGCGGCGGGCGCCGCCGAGGAGGCCCGGCTGGCGATCGAGTCCGAGGACGCGGACGCGGCCGCGCAGGCGGCGCTCGACCTGGGCTGCTGGCTGCACGAGGACGGCGACCCGCTGGGCGCCGCCGACGCGTTCGCCGTCGCCGTGGACGCGGGCGGCGAGTCCGAGGCCGCCCGGCTGGCCGTCGGCAACCTGACCGTGCTGGCGCGGCAGGCGTGCGGGCGCGGCGAGCACCGGCTCGCCCTCCAGGTGCTGTCGCGGATGGGGGAGCACGCCGCCGCGGCCGGCCGGGAGATCGGCGAGGAGTGCGAGGACCCGGAGGCCGTGCGCGCCTACTACGCGCTGGCGGGCGACCCGTTCGCCGAGCTGGAGGCGGCCGCGCGGCTGGCCGCGCTGGGGGAGACCGGGCAGGCCAGGGAGGTCTACGAGCGGCTGAACGAGGCCGACGACCCCGAGGTGCGGTTCGTGGCCGGGAGCAGGCTGCTGGAGCTGCTCGACGCGCAGGGCGACGCCGACGCGTTCTACAGGCTGGCCGAACGGCGGGCGGGCGACGCGGACAGCCCGGCGCGGCCGGTGTTCGGCAGCCTGCTGGGCATGCTGCAGGAGCGGCAGGGCGACACCGAGACGTCGCTGCGCACGCTGCGGGAGGCGGCGGAGAGCGGCGAGCCGACGGCGCTGACCGTGTACGCGCAGGCCCTGGTCGCCGCCGGCAAGGAGGCCGAAGGGCGGGCGGCCTACCGGCGGGTGTTGGAGGCCGGCGACCCCGAGGCGGCGGCGCGGGCGATGGTGGCGCTCGGCAACACCTACCACGACGAGGACGAGGCGGCCGCCCGCGCCTGGTACGTGCAGGCGGTGCACGCCACCGAGGGGCACGTGAGCGCGCTCGGCGCGATGTACCTGGGCGCGCTGGCCAAGCGGCGGCGCGACTTCCCCGAGGCGCTCGGCTGGTACCAGCGGGTCATCGACGCCGGCGACCCCGAGGCGGGGATGGCCGCGGCGCACCTGGGCGAGCTGGCGTACTGGCTAGGCGACCGCGACGGGACCGTGCGGTACTACGAGCTGACCCTGACGCTGACGGACCGGCCGGAGCTGGTGGCCGAGGCCGCCTGCCGGCTCGGCGAGGTCCGCATGGCCGACGGCGACCCGGACGCCGCCCGCCGCCTGCTGGAGCGGGCCGTGGCGAGCGGCGACGAGACGTTCACGCTGGAGGCCAAGACCTTGCTCGCCAAACTCCCCTAAAAACCGACATTTCGCCGTACGAGAGGAAACTTGTGGTGAATAAAATGACCGTATAAGCTTATCTGGTCAAACATTGGGGGAACGGATGGCCAGACCAGGACGGCCGCCGCAGGACCCGGCCCGCCAGCTGGAGCGGGCGCACCGGATCCTCGACGCCGCCGCCGAGCTGATCCTGCGCTGGGGCTACGACAAGACGACCATCGAGGACGTGGCCCGCGCGGCGGGTGTCGCCAAGGGCACGATCTACCTGCACTGGAAGACCCGCGACGCGCTCTTCGTCGCGCTGCTCCGCCGGGACCGGGTGCTCATGGTGCGGCAGGTGCGCGCGGCGGCGCCCGGCACCCTGCCCGAGCTGATCGGCGCGCTGACCACGGCGCTGCTGCGCAGGCCGTTGACGCGGGCGGCCGTGGTCGGCGATTCCCAGATGCTCGGCAAGCTGACCCGGCAGAAGCTGGAGAGCGGCGGCGCCACCGAGGGCGCCGCCGCCTTCGACCGTTACCTGGACGAGCTGGCCGCGCTCGGCGCCGTCCGCTCCGACCTCGGCGCCGACGAAGGGCTCGCCCTGGTCACGGCGCTGCTGTTCGGGTTCCTGGTCCCGCAGGGGATGCGGCCTGAGGAGTGGCGGCTGCCGGACGAGCGCGTCGCCGAGCTGGTCGCCGACGCCGTCGGCCGGACGCTCGGCACCGGCGCGCCCCCGGATCCGGGCGTCGCCCGCGCCACCCGCGCCTGCCTCGACGCCATCGAGGAGATCGCCTGCCGCAAGCTCGCCGTCTCCCTCGGCGTCGCGACGCTTCCCGAGGAGAAGTGATGAAGAAGACCGTCCGCTGCGAGCTGACCGGCGCGGTCCTTCCCGAGCTGGAGAAGACCGCCCGCCGCGGGCTGACCGGCGCGGACCTTTCCGAGTCGAGGGAGGCGTGATGAAGGTCGTGATACCGCTCGACGCCGCGGGTGATCTCGCCACGGCCGGGGGCAAGGGCGCCTCGCTGGCGCGGCTGGCCGGGGCGGGGCTGCCGGTGCCCGGCGGGTTCGTCGTCACCACCGAGGCCTACCGCGCGTTCACCGCCGGCTTCCGGGACGAGATCCTCGAAGCGGCCGAGGCCGGCGACGCCGAGCGCATCGCCGGACTGTTCGCCGCCCGGGACGTGCCGGGCGACCTGGCCGCCGAGATCCTGGCCGCCTACGAGGCTGTCGGGGCCCCGGTGGCGGTGCGCTCGTCGGCCACCGCCGAGGACCTGCCGGACATGTCGTTCGCCGGCCAGCAGGACACGTACCTGAACGTCCGGGCCGACACGCTCCTCGACGCGGTCAGGCGCTGCTGGGCCTCGCTCTGGAACGCCCGCGCCATCGCCTACCGCGACCACAACCGGGTCCCGCACGCCGAGGTGGCGCTCGCCGTGGTGGTGCAGGAGCTGGTGGACGCCGACGCGGCGGGCGTGATGTTCACCGCCGACCCCGTCGCCGGGGCCCGGGACGAGACCGTGATCGACGCCGCCTGGGGTCTCGGCGAGGCGGTCGTCGGCGGCCAGGTCACCCCCGACACGGTGGTGGTCTCGCAGGGGCGGGTCACGCGCTCCCGTACCGGTGACAAGGCCGTCATGACCGTGCGCACCGAGGACGGCACCCGCGAGCGGCCCGTCCCCGCGGAGCTGCGCCGCGCGCCCGTGCTGGACGAGCGGCAGGCGGTCGAGCTCGCCGCGCTCGGCGCGCGCGTCGAGGAGTTGTACGGGACGCCGATGGACGTGGAGTGGGCCAGGCGCGACGGCGCGTTCGCCATCCTCCAGGCGCGCCCGATCACCGCGCTCGGGCAGCGCCACGAGGAGTGGAACGACGCGGCCGAGGGCGGCCACTTATGGAGCGGGGGCAACCTGGGGGAGGCCATCCCCGACGTGATGACGCCTGCCACCTGGTCGTTCGTGCGGCTCTTCATCCGCGAGGCCATGTACGCGTCCACGCTGCCCGGGTTCCGCCTGGTGGGCAACATCGGCGGCCGGTTCTACATGAACCTGAGCATCGCCTACTCCGTGGCCCACGCCTTCGGGCTTCAGTCCCGGCTCAGCGCGCTGGAGGAGGTGTTCGGCAAGGTCCCGGCCGGGCTGGACGTGCCGTTGCTCGACGTGTCCCGCTGGGAGCTGTTCAGGCGGGTCCTGCCGGTGGCCGTCGAGGTGCGCAGGCGGGTGCGCCGCAACCTCAAGGGCATGCGGGCGTTCCTGGCCGAGGCGCCGGAGCGCGCCGGCGAGCTGCGCGCCCGGATCGCCGCCGTCGATTCCGGGCCCGAGCTGGCGGAGCTGGGGGAGCGCGAGATCCTGCCGTACCTCGTCACCGCCTGCCGGATGCTGGAGGCCGCCGGGCGGCAGGGCGGCGCGGCGCTGGTGCTCACCCGCGTGCGGCTGCGCAAGCTGGCGGGCGAGGTGGACGCCGAGGCCATGCTCACCGGCGTGAACGCCGACGGCGAGCTGGCCAGCCTCGGCCTGCTCACCGGGCTCGGCAAGGTCGCCAGAGGCGAGATCACCCGCGAGGAGTTCGCCCGCCGCCACGGGCATCGGGGCCCGCACGAGTTCGAGATCTCGATGCCGCGGCCGGGCGAGGACCCGGCCTGGCTCGACGCCCAGCTCGCCGGGCTGCGCGACCTGCCCGAGGACACCGGGACGCTGCTGGAGCGCCAGCGCGAGGCGGCCGGCGCGGCGTGGGCCAGGTTCGCCCGGAGTCACCCGCGCAAGGTCGCCGGGATGCGGGAGAAGGTGCGGCGCTGGAACGCGGTGGTGCGCGACCGGGAGACCGCCCGCTCGGAGGTCGTCCGCGCGTTCTGGGTGGTGCGCGCGTACGTGCTGCGCGCCGGGGAGCTGACCGGGCGCGGCGACGAGCTGTTCTTCCTGGACCGGGAGGAGATCGCCGCGGTGCTGCGCGGCGACACCGGCCCGCTGGCCGAGGTGCCCTTGCGGCGCGCCACCTACGAGCGCTACGCCGCGCTGCCCGCCTACCCGGCGCTGATCGTCGGCCCGTTCGACCCGGTGCGCTGGGCAGCCGACCCCGACCGGCGCGCCGACCTGTTCGACGCGCGCGGCGGCGTCCCGCCCCAGGACACGGTCACCGGCTTCCCCGGCGCCCCCGGGGTGGTCGAGGGCGTGGCCCGGCTGATCGGCGGGCCGGAGGACGGCGACCGGCTCAGGCCGGGCGAGATCCTGGTGACGACGCTGACCAACGTGGGCTGGACGCCGCTGTTCCCGAGGGCGGCGGCGGTGGTGACGGACATGGGGGCGCCGCTGTCGCACGCCTCGATCGTGGCCAGGGAGCTGGGCATCCCCGCCGTGGTGGGCACGGGCAACGCCACGATGCGGCTGCGCGACGGCGACCGCGTCCGCGTGGACGGCGAGCGCGGCACCGTCGAGGTCCTGACCTGACGGCCCGGCCCGCCGCGTCGCGGGAGCGCTCCCGCGACGCGGCGGCCGATGCCCTTGCTGATAGTGCCTACGACGCCGGGGAGGCCGCCTCGGCGGGGAGCGCGTTGGCCGCCACCACGTCGTGGTACCAGCGGGCGCTGTCCTTCCAGGTGCGCTCCATGGTGTCGCGGTCCACGCGGACGATGCCGAAGCGCTTGCCGTACCCGTGGGCCCACTCGAAGTTGTCCATCAGCGACCACAGGAAGTAGCCGCGCACGTCCGCCCCGCCCTCGATCGCCTCGGCCACCGCCGTCAGGTGGCGGCGCAGGTAGTCGATCCGGTCGTCGTCGTGCACGCGGCCGTCGGCGGAGACCTCGTCGGGGAAGGCCGCGCCGTTCTCGGTGATCATGACGGGCAGCGACGGGTAGTCGCGGCGCAGCCGCAGCAGCAGCTCCGTCAGGCCGGTCTCGTCGATGTTCCAGCCCATCTCGGTGTACGGTCCGGGCTGCTGGACGAACTCGACGTCGGCGCAGTTGATCCACGGTGAGGCCGCGCCGTCCGCGTGCCCGTCGGCCGTGTCGCGGGCGCTGGTCCCGTCCCACTGCCGCACCAGGATCGGGTTGTAGTAGTTGACGCCCAGCACCTCGATCGGCGCGGCGGCGGTCGCCTCGTCGCCGTCCTTGACGAACGACCAGTCGGTGACCGAGGCGGTGTCGTCGATGAGGTCGCGCGGGTAGGCGCCGTCCAGCATCGGGCCGAGGAAGGCCCGGTTGGCCAGCGCGTCCACCCGGCGCACCGCCTCCGCGTCCTGCTCGGAGACGCCGCGCGCGTGGTGCAGGTTGAGCGTGACCGACACCTGGGCGGCAGGGTCGACCACCTCGCGCAGCGCGCGGGCGGCCAGCCCGTGGCCCAGGTTCAGGTGGTGCACGGCGGCCAGCGCCGCGGCCGGATCGGTGCGGCCGGGGGCATGCACGCCGGAGCCGTAGCCGAGGTAGGCCGAGCACCACGGCTCGTTGAGCGTGATCCAGGTGCGCACGCCGTCGCCGAGCGCCTCGCCCGTCTGCCGGGCGTACTCGGCGAACCGGTACGCGGTGTCGCGGTTCGGCCAGCCGCCCGCGTCCTCCAGCTCCTGCGGCAGGTCCCAGTGGTACAGGGTGGCCACCGGGGCGATGTTCCTGGTCAGCAGTCCGTCGACCAGCCGCCGGTAGAAGTCCAGCCCGGCCTGGTTGACCCGGTCGCCGCCGCCGGGCAGCACGCGCGGCCAGGAGATGGAGAAGCGGTAGGCGCCGACGCCCAGCGCCGCGAGGAGGTCCAGGTCCTCCTCCAGCCGGTGGTAGTGGTCGCACGCCAGGTCGCCGGTGTCGCCGCCGGTCACCAGGCCGGGCGTGTGGGAAAAGGTGTCCCAGATCGACGGCCCGCGGCCGTCCTCGTTCCAGGCGCCCTCGACCTGGTAGGCGGCCGTGGCCGTGCCCCACAGGAAGTCGTCGGGGAAGGTTGTCATCGGGGAGTCACTCCTCAGTGTTCGATGCTTCGTGCTCCGGGCTCTGCAGGGCGACGGCCTCCCGGGGGGCCAGGGTGACCGCGCCGTCCACGACGGCTCCGGTCAGCAGGTCCCGCGCTGGGCCGGGGATCGGCACGCGGGCGGTTCCGTCGCCGTGGTTGAGGAGGAAGATCGCGGGGCCGCGCCGGACCGCCTCGACGCCGGGCGGCGGCGGGCCGGGCAGCGCGCCGGTGACGCCCGCGTCGGCGAGCAGGCGCCCGGCCAGCGTGGCGAGCGCGTCGTGCTCGGGCCGCGTGGCCACGTACCACGCGGTGCCCGCGCCGCAGGGGTGCCGCAGCACCGCCGGATCCCCGCTCCCGGCGAAGACGGCGACCGCTTCGGCGCCCTCGGCCCGTACCAGCTCGGTCCAGAGGCGCGCGGTGAACGCGCCGCCGTCCGTCCACGCGCAGGGCACCGCCCGGTCCTCCGGCACGGGCAGCCACTCCTCGCCGGACAGGCCCAGCACCTCACGCAGCGGCGCGGGGAACCGTCCCCGGTGGACGCGCGCGTCCCGGTCGGCGACCCCGGAGAAGGGGCCGACCGCGAGCGTGCCGCCGCCGCGCACGTACGAGGTCAGCGACGCCGCGTCGTCCTCGCCGAGCAGGAACAGGCTGGGGGCCACCACCAGCGCGTAGCCGGACAGGTCGGCCGAGGGCGGGGCGAGGTCCACGCTCACCCCGCGCTCCCAGAACGGCCGGTAGTAGCGGAACAGCTCCTCCACCGGGTCGAGCCGGTCGCTGGGCAGGCCGCGCTCGGTCGCCGCCCACCAGCTCGGCCAGTCGAACACCAGCGCCACCCGCGCGGGCACCCGCGTGCCCGCCACCCCGGCGAGCGCGCGCAGCTCCGCGCCGTGCGCGCGAACCTCGCGATGCAGCCGCGTGTCCGGCCCGGCGTGCGGGACCATCGCCGAATGGAAGCGCTCGGAGCCGGAGCGGGAGGCCCGCCACTGGAAATAGCAGAGCCCGTCCGCGCCCCGCGCCACGGCCTGGAAGGACTCCAGCCGCAGCTGCCCGGGTGGTTTGGGCAGGTTGTGCGGCCGCCAGTTCACGGCGGAGACCGCCTGCTCCATGAGCATCCACGGCCCGCCGGCGAGCGAGCGCATCAGGTCGTGCGTGAGCGCGGCCCGCACGTGGGACAGCGGGTCGGCCGGGTCCGGGTACCAGTCGTCGGAGACGACGTCCTCCTCGGGCGCCCACGACCAGTAGTCGACGAGGTTGAAGAACCCCATGAAGTTCGTGGTGACCGGGATGTCCGGGGTGTGGGCGCGCAGCACGTCGCGCTCGGCCCTGAAATGCGCGAGCAGCGCGTCGGAGCAGAACCGCCGGAAGTCGAGCCGCTGCGCCGGGTTGACCAGGTAAGGAGCGCGCCGGGGCGGCAGCACCTCCTCCCAGGCGCTGTAACGCTGGCTCCAGAAGGCCGTGCCCCACGCGTCGTTCAGCGCGCCGAGGTCGCCGTGCCGCTCCCGTAACCAGGCACGGAACGCCCCGGCGGTGGTGTCGCAGTGGCACACCTGCCCGTACTCGTTGCCCACGTGCCACATGGCCAGCGCCGGATGCCCGGCGTAGCGGCCGGCCAGGTCCTCCACCAGGGCCAGCGCCCGTTCCCGGTAGACCGGCGAGGACGGGCAGAACTGGTTGCGCGAGCCGTACCAGAGCCGGTGCCCCGACTCGTCCACCGGCAGCGTCTCCGGCCACCGGTGCCCCAGCCAGGGCGGCGGCGAGGCGGTGGGCGTGGCCAGGTCCACCGCGACGCCCGCGCCGGCGAGCAGGTCGAGCACCCGGTCCAGCCAGCCGAAGTCCCTGACGCCCGGCTCCGGCTCGATCCGCGCCCAGCTGAACACGCCGACCGTGACCAGGTTGACCCCGGCCTCCCGCATCAGCCGGACGTCCTCGGCCCAGACCTCCTCCGGCCACTGCTCGGGGTTGTAGTCGCCGCCGAACAGCAGCCCGTGCCGCCGGGTCAGGTCGCGCAGGCCGGGGCTCACCGCGCGGCCCCGCTCCCGCGCGGCGGCGCCGAGCTGTCGCCGATCACCAGCCGGCACGGCACCAGGCGCTGCGCCGGCGGCGAGCCGGGGGACTCCAGCCGGTCGATGAGCATGCGGGCGCCCAGCCTGCCCAGCTCGGCCCCGGGCGGCTCCAGCGTGGTCAGCCGGGGCCGGAACATCTCCGCCACCCGGGCCGAGGCGCTGGCCAGCAGGAGCGACAGGTCACCGGGGACGCGCCAGCCGCGCTCCTCGACCGCCTGGAGCACGCCGACCGCCGCCTGGTCGCTCATCGCGGCCACCGCCGTCACCTCGGGGTGCTCGGCCATCAGCCGCTCGAAGGCGAGCCGGCCCTCGCCGGCCGTGCCGGCGCGCACGTCGCCCGCGTACCACAGACCTGCCTCGCGCGCCGCGGCCGCGAACTCCTCGCCGGCCCGGACCGCGGGCCCGTACTCGGGGGAGTAGACGCCGGTGGAGTGGTTGAGCAAGGCGATGGCCTGGTGGCCCAGCCCGGCCAGGTGCGCTCGTCGGCGAGCCGCACCTCCATCAGATCTAGCGAGGGGACTGCCGGGTTCACCCGGCAGGGGAATCGCTTCCCTGTTATAGTTTCTTTGTTCGAAACGGGCAGGGCTTGTCCGTCGCCTACCTCAGCAGGGGAAAGCGAGAAGCCGCTTCCTTCAGGAAGTGGAGGAGTCACCCCGGTCAGGTAGCGCAGCTCCTCGACCGAATCGGCGCTCTCGGGCGACAGCAGCAGGTGGTAGCCCAGCTCGGCGGCTCCGGTCGCGAACTGCATCTCGGTCAGCCCGAACCCGCTGCCGGGCGGGGGAACAGCAGCGCCAGGATGCGGGTCCGCTTGGACACCAGGCCGCGGGCCAGCAGGTTGGGCCGGTAGCCCAGCTCGGCCGCGGCCCGCTCGATGCGGCGCTTGGTCTCCGCCTTCACCGGACGGGTCCCGTTGAGCGCGGCGGAGACCGTGCTGACGGCCACCTGGGCGCGCTCGGCCACGTCGCGCAACGAGGTCATGCCCCTCCGGTTCCTGCCAGGACGCGGATCGAAACGTTTCGCAAAACGTATGGGGCGGTTTGTCGGGATGTCAACGGGCGGGAGCTCAGGGCTCTATGAGACCCGCTCTTATCGCGTACCTGGTCAGCTCCAGCCGGTCGCGCATGCCAAGTTTGGCCAGCACGTTGGCGCGGTGCCGGTCGACCGTCTTTATGCTGATCACCAGCATGTCCGCTATCGCTTTGGACGAGTGGCCCTCGGCTATGAGCTTGACGATCTCCTCCTCGCGCGGCGTGAGCAGGCTCCCCGGCAGCTCCTCGCCCCGGGTGTCGCGCTGCAGGAAGTCGCGGATGAGCGCGGTCACCGCGCCCGGGTAGAGAAAGGGCTCGCCGCGCATCGCCGCGCGGCACGCCTCCAACAGGTCGCGGTCGGCCACCGACTTGAGCACGTAGCCGGACGCCCCGGCCTTCAGCGACTCGAACAGGTACTGCTCGTTGTCGTACATGGACAGCATCAGCAGGCGCACCTCGGGGGCGCGCCGGGAGATCTCGCGCGCCGCCTGGATGCCGGTCATGCGCGGCATGGCGATGTCGAGGATGGCCAGGTCGACTCCCTCGCCGGCCAGCTCGACGGCCTCCGCGCCGTTGCCGGCCTCGGCGACCACGACGAGGTCGGGCTCGGCGTCCAGGATCATCCGCAGCCCACGCCGCACGAGGGCGTGGTCGTCGGCGAGCAGGATGCGGGTCCGTTCCAACCTGATCAGTTCCTTTCCGGCCGGACCGGTATGGCCAGCCGCACGGTCGTTCCGCCCCCCGGTGGGCTGGTGATGGTCAAGCGGGCGCCGATCAGCAGCGCGCGCTCACGCATGCCGCGTACGCCCGTGCCCTCGGTCATCGGGCCGCCCCGGCCGTTGTCGGCGATCTTCAGCACCACGCCGTCGGGCTGGCGGCAGAGCGAGAGCTCGACCTTGGTCGCCCTGGCGTGCCTGGCCACGTTGGTCAGCCCCTCCTGCGCGATGCGGTAGACCACCAGCTCGGCCTCCTCGCCCAGCTCCGGCAGGTGCGACTCCAGGCGGCGGGTGACGTGGGCGTCGGACATCTCGCCGAAGTCGGCGGCCAGCGCGTTCAGCGAGGCGATCAGCCCCAGGTCCTCCAGCATCCCCGGGCGCAGCCGCCTGGCCACCTGGCGCACCTCGTCCAGGCTGCCCCGTACCGTCTCCTGGATGTTGTGCAGCTCCTCGCGCAGCTCCTCCGGCGCGAGGTCGACGGCGCGCTTGAGGCCGAGCAGCACCACCGTCAGGCTCTGGCCGATCTCGTCGTGCAGCTCGCGCGCGATGCGCTGCCGCTCGCCCTCCTGGGCGGCCAGCGCGTGCGCGGCGGCGGTGCTGCGCTCGGCCTCCAGCCGGTCCAGCATCGCGTTGAAGGTCGCCACCACGTCGGTCAGGTCGCCGTTGCCGCTCTCGGCGAGCCGGTCGCGGGAGCGCAGCAGGTCGACCCGCTGCATGAGCGCGGTGAGCGCCACCAGCGGGGCCAGGCTGCGGCGCAGCAGCACCGCGTTGGCGCTCAGCATCAGCGCCAGGCCGATCGTCAGCACCGGGATCTCGGTGAGCAGCACCGGCGCGGACACCGTGGCGGGTGACACCGCCAGGACCAGCGTGCCGACCGTGAACACCAGGCCGTTGATCACGATGAGCCGCCGGAACAGCGCCTGCGCAGGTGAGCGGGCGGATACCGGACGTCGCTCTTTCATATCCTCAGAGTCGCCGCCGGACGGCGTGCGTGTCCATCCGTAGCAGCACCCATCTCCTTGTGCGTGCCTACATGGTTTCCCCCACCGGAGATGGGTGTCAGACCCGATGGCGTGGTTACCGGTCCGTTACCGAAACTGGAAACCATGAGACATCCCGCCATATCTGCACCGTATCTGTTGCCCGTTTGCCGTCCGGCTCGCACCGGCCCGCCGGGGCACGCCCGATGAGCGGTGTCATCGCCCTGACCGTCTTCGTGGTGGCGTACTACTTCATCGCCACCGAGAAGGTGAACAAGGTCAAGGTGGTGCTCGTGGCCGCCGGCATCATGGCGGTGCTCGGGCTGATCCCCGGCGCGGAAGTCTTCTACTCCGAGCACGAGGGCATCGACTGGAACGTCATCTTCCTGCTGCTCGGCATGATGATCATCGTGGGGATCATCAAACAGACGGGACTTTTCGACTTCCTGGCCATCTGGGCCGCGAAGAAGTCGCAGGGGAAGCCCTACCGGCTGATGGTGATGCTCATGGCCATCACCGCGATCGCCTCCCCCTTCCTTGACAACGTCACCACGATCATGCTGGTCGTGCCGGTGACGTTGATGGTGTGTGAACGTCTTGACATCCCAGCCCAGCCCTACATCATCGCCGAGGTGCTCGCCTCCAACATCGGCGGCGCGGCCACCCTCATCGGCGACCCGCCGAACATCATCATCGGCAGCCGCGCGGGCCTGACCTTCAACGACTTCCTCGTGCACATGTCGCCCATCGTCGTGGTGGTCTTCGTGGCCTTCCTGCTGCTGACGCGGGTGATGTTCAGGAAGTCGTTCCAGTACAACCCCGACCGGGTCGCCGAAGTGATGAAGCTGCAGGAGAAGCGGGCCATCACGGACCCGAAGCTCCTGGTCCGGTGCATGATCGTACTCGCCCTGGTGATCGTCGGGTTCGGGCTGCACGCCATCGTGCACGTCGAGCCGTCCATCGTGGCGCTGGTCGGCGCGGGCGTGATGATGCTGGTGGCGCGGGCCGAGACGTCCGAGGTCATGGCCGAGGTCGAGTGGCCGACGCTGGTCTTCTTCATCGGACTGTTCGTCATGGTCGCCGGGCTCGTGCACACCGGGGTCATCGAGACCATCGGCGTCTGGGCGGTCGAGGCCGTCGGCGACAACTTCTTCGGCGCGGCGACCGCGCTGGTCTGGGGTTCGGCGATCCTCGGCGCGTTCTTCGACAACATCCCCTATGTGGCCACCATGGCACCTATCGTGGAAGGGCTGGTCGCGCAGGCTCCCGATCCTGACACCGGGCAGGCGTTGTGGTGGGCGTTCGCGCTGGGCGCGGACTTCGGCGGCAACGGCACCGCGGTGGCGGCCAGCGCGAACGTGGTCGCCATCGGCCTGGCTGCCCGCTCCGGCCACAAGATCACGTTCTGGCAGTTCACCAAGTACGGCATCCTCGTCACGGCGATCAGCACAGCAATGGCCTGGCTCTACGTCTGGCTGCGCTATTTCGTCTGAGTGAGGAGGGGCGACGATGACGTTGCCGCAGCTGTACGTGGTGTTGCTGGTGGGCGGCCTGGTGCTGCTCGCCAGCATCGCCGCGGCGCGCACCGCAGCCCGCCTCGGCCTGCCCAGCCTTCTGCTGTTCCTCGGGCTGGGCGTCCTGGTCGGGGAGGACGTGCTGGGCATCCCCTTCAACGACGCCCAGCTCGCCCAGACCCTGGGAACGACGGCGCTGGCCGTCATCCTGGTCGAGGGCGGGCTGAGCACCCGGTGGGCCGACGTCCGCCGGCTGCTCGCCCCCTCGGCCCTGCTGGCCACCGCCGGCGTGGTCATCAGCGTGCTCGTGACCGCCACGGGCGCGCACTACCTGCTGGGCATGGACTGGCAGCTCGCGCTGCTGCTCGGCGCCATCGTGTCGTCCACCGACGCGGCGGCGGTCTTCGCCGTGCTGCGGTCGCTGCCGCTGCCGCGCAAGCTGGCCAGCATGGTCGAGGCCGAGTCCGGCTTCAACGACGCGCCCACCGTGATCCTGGTGCTGGTCTTCAGCGCCTCCGGTGGCCTGCCCGGCCCGTTCGCCATCGGCGGGCAGATGGTCTACCAGATCGCCACGGGCGCGCTCATCGGTCTGGGCGTGGCCCTGGTCGGCGTGGTGACGCTGCGCTACGTGGCGCTGCCCGCCACCGGGCTGTACCCGCTGGCCTCCTTCGGTTTCGGCATCTGCGCCTTCGCCGCGGCGGGCGCGGCCAACGCCTCCGGCATCATCGCCGCCTACTTGTCGGGGATCGTGCTCGGCAACGCCGTGCTGCCGCACCGGGCCGCCACCCGGTCCTTCGCCGAGGGCGCGGGCTGGCTCGCGCAGATCGGGCTGTTCGTCATGCTCGGCCTGCTGGTCGATCCGAGCGAGCTGCTCGACGCGCTGCTGCCGGCGCTCGTCATCGGCGCCTTCCTGCTGCTGGTGGCCCGGCCGGTCTCGGTGCTCCTGTGCCTGGTGCCGTTCCGGGTGCCCTGGCGTGAGCAGGCGTTCATCTCCTGGGCGGGGCTGCGCGGGGCGGTGCCGATCGTGCTGACGACGTTCCCGATCGTGGCCCAGGTGCCCGGCGCGCTCGACCTGCTGCACATCGTCTTCGTGCTGGTCGTGGTGTTCACCTTGATCCAGGGGCCCGGCCTGCTCGGGATCACCCGCCTGCTCGGCCTGGTCAGGCCCGAGGAGGCCCGGGAGGTGGACATCGAGTCGGCGCCGCTCGACGTGCTCGACGCCGAGCTGCTCACGGTCTCCGTCCCCGAAGGATCGATGCTGCACGGGGTGGAGGTGTCGGAGCTGCGTCTGCCCCGTCCGGCGGTCATCAGCCTGGTCATCCGCGGCAGCTCCGCGCTCGTGCCCCTTCCAGAGTCCCGGCTGTACGAGGGCGACCAGCTGCTGATCGTCGCCACCTCCCGCACCCGCGACGAGGTCGAGCGGCGCCTGCGAGCCGTCGGCCGCCGCGGCCGGCTGGCCCGCTGGCACGGCGAGAGCGGCGATCCGGACCCCAGACCCGACCGACCCCACAAGAACAACGGAGGCAGAGGGAGATGGAGATCACACCGGCGACGGTCCCCGGAACCGGCCACATTTACCAGATCAGAACCAGAAGAGGTGACCGGCTCGCCTTCATCGATTACCACGACGGCCGACGCGCGCTGACCTTTTACGGCGAGGACGACTCCGACGACGTCGGCCGCACGGCCGAGCTGGAGCCCGACGAAGCCGACCGGCTCGCCGAGCTGCTGCACAGCCGGTCGCTCGACGACCGGCTGGCCGCGATCGAGCGCCGCCTGGCGGAGCTGACCGCCGGCCGCTGACGGCGGCCGGTCCGGCCGGGAGGGCCCGGGTCAGGCGGGCCATCCCGGCCGCGCATCCGCTGCGCGGCCGGTCACGCAGACCGGCGCGTGGCAGGTTTCAGCGGATGCGTCCCGCGCCCGCACCGGCGGGAACCAGGGCGCGCAGCGCCCGCGGCGGGTGGACGCGGGTGTACAGGGCCGGCGTCCAGCCGGCGTCACCGCCGAGGCTCGCGCCGGCGGCGGCGTTGTGGGCGGCGACCAGGTCGACCGGCCGGCCGTCGACCAGGTTGTCCTTCGCGGTGATGGCGGCGCCCTTGAACACGGTCAGCACCTTCTCGGCGGCGATGCCGTCGAACGCGTTGGCGTTCGCGTACACCTGCGACTGGAAGCCGACGCCGATGCTGTACACGTACGGGCCGCCACCCGTGAAGTAGTTGTTGTAGACGTGCACCTGGCCGAAGCGCACCCGCGGGGTCCGCTGGCCGAGCCCTTCGAAGTAGTTGTGGTGCACGGTCACCTTCAGCTTGTCCGCCTCCTGGTACGAAGCGGGGTTGTCGGTGTTGCCGATCAGCGTCACCTTGTCGTGGTCGCTCAGGTGGTTCCACGACAGGGTCACGTAGTTCGAGCCGCGCACCACGTCGAGCAGCCCGTCGTGCACCTGGTACGGCCGGCCGAAGTACAGCGGCTGGTTCGCGTCCGGGTTGTCGCCGTCGTTCAGCGTGTTGTGGTCCAGCCACACGTGGGTCGAGCCGGAGATCTCGACGTTGTCGAAGGAGGCGTTCCAGTTGCCCTCCTCGCCGTCCGTCGGGTCCCACTGCGGGAAGCAGTCGGCCGTGTCGCTGATCGTGAGGTTGCGCACGATCACGTTGTCGGCGTTCCTGATCCGCAGGCCGAAGCTCTTCAGCGCGGCGTCGCGCCCAGCCCGGCCAGGGTGACGTTGGAGCCGACCGCGATGCTCACGTGCTCGCTCATGGCGTTGTACGAGGCGCGGCGCGCGTCCTCCAGCGGCCCTGACGGCGGGCTGGAGCGGCCCCACACGGCCGGGTCGTAGGCGGCCAGGTACGCCTCCAGGCTGTAGCCGCCGACGGCGTAGTCCGCGCAGGTCAGCGGGTTGCCCGCGGCGTCGGTGTCGGCGTCTATCACGCCCTTCACGTACACGATCCGCGGCCGGTTGTCGGCCGGCTCACCGAGCGCGGCGATCAGCCCGGCCCTGGTGGAGACGACGTGCACGTCCTCCGGGCGGGCGGCGGAACCGCCCGTGGTGCCGGTGCCGGCCGCCGCCCAGCCGTCCTTCTCGCCGAGCGTCTCGCGGCCCAGCCGGTACGGGTCGGGCCGGTCGTGGTGGTGGCGGACGGGGTTCCAGCCGTCGCGGCCCTTCAGGTAGTGGTGAGGAGTGAGGCGGGCGGCGTCCCGGGCGGAGAGCTGCGGCCGGTCCTCGCCGGCGGTGGCGCCGGGGCCGTGGTTGCGGTACTCGGACAGGCGCGCGTCCCGCCAGCTCAGGCCCGACATGTCGGTCCACGGGGCGTCCTTGAACTGCTGGCCCAGCCACGACTCGCGGACCAGCACCTGCCCGCGCGCCGTCGGCGACCCGCCCGCCGGCCACGGCCGGCCCAGGTGGTACGTCCCGGCGGGTGCGTCGCTGACCAGGTGGCTGCGGTGGATCAGGAACCCGTACGGGTTGGCCACCTCGGTGCTCGCGGCGGTGACGTAGCCGTTGTTGGCGGCGTCGCCCCGGTCCAGGGCCTTGATGACGCACCGGTCGAAGACGGCGGTGGCCCGGCCGAAGATGAAGTCCACGTCGCCTTCCACGTAGCAGTCGTGGAAGTACTGCCGGGCGGTCGCGCCCGCGCTCTCGGTGTTGGCGTAGAGCGTGTCCTGGTTGCCGATGAACCGGACGTTGTCGTACACCTGCCGGTCGCCGGTGGTGCGGACGGCGACGGCCTGGCTGGGGCCGTTCGCGGCCTCGTCGTAGGAGTTCTCGAACGTGAGGTCGCGCGCGGTGAAGTCGGGCGCGCTGATCACGTACGAGGCGCTGCCCGAGGTGCCGTACGGCCCGGAGCCGTCGGGCCGCTGGATCGTGGCGGCGGCGTCGAAGGTCAGCACCACCTTGGCGGGGTCGTCGGTGTCTCCGGCGAGGGTGATGTGCGGCTTGTCGGCGGGGATGACGACCTGCTGCTTGTAGGTGCCCTCGCGGACGAGGACGGTCACCGGCCTGGCGTTGCCGGAGGGCACGGCGTCCACGGCGTCCTGCACGGTGGTGTGGTCGCCGGAGCCGTCGGCGGCGACCACGATGACGCTCCTGGGCGGGGGAGCGGCGGCGGCGGGGGCGGCCGCCGCGATGATCATGACGGCGATCACCGGGGGGAGTGACAGAAGTCGCATGCGCAACCTCTCGTGAGGGTGGCAATCGGTTGCACGAAACGTTGACGTAGCTCTCCTGAAACGTCAATGGTTCCTAGTAAAACTGCACTGTTGCTGCGGCAAGCGGTTGCAGCTCTGGCAGAACAAAGGCCCCCGCGCGGACGCGGGGGCCGGTGACGCTAGGGCCGCGGGTAACCGAGGGCGGCGGACAGCTCCTGGGCCGACTCCGCCACCACCTTGCCCATCTCCTCCAGGCGCGACTCCGGGGGCACGCGGGTCAGCGACATGCTGATGGCCGCGACGATGAGGCGGCGGTGGTCGCGCACCGGGGCCGTGATGCCCCCGGGGAGGTCGTCCAGCTCGACCGCGCTCACCACGTACCCGAACTCCCGGACGTGCGCCAGGTCGGCGAGCCACTGCTCCTCGTCGGCGATCGCCGAGTCCAGGCCGCCCGGCAGGGAGGCGCGCAGCAGCTCGCGCACGTGGTCCTGGTGCCAGTCGGCGAGCAGCGCCCGCCCCGCGCCCGCCATGAGAACCGGCACCGCGACGCCTTCCCAGACCCGGTGGTACGCCCGTGACGAGGGGGCCGACAGCAGGGTGAGCACCTGCTCGCCGCGGAGCACGCACAGGTGGGTGTCCTCGTCGAAGGTGGACGCCAGCCGCCGCAGGCACGGCGCCGCCATCTGCGCCAGCCGGGCCTGCTGGGTGCGGGCCGCGAGCGCGAACAGCCGCCAGCCGAGCCGGTAGCGCCGGGTCAGCGGGTCGCGTTCGACCATGCCCTCGGCCTCCAGCGCGCGCAGCGCCCGTGACACCTGGCTCTTCTCCCGCCCCAGGCGTTGCGCGATCCAGCTCACGCCGAATCCCTCGGCGTCACGTTCAGCGCCGTGACCAGCGAGAACGTCAAGGATCTCCAGGTCTCGGCGGAGACCCGCCGACGACACTGCCGGCCTCTCGGTCATGCTCATCCGTTCATAACAATGGTGTTGCGCTAAGTGCAACAGATTTTGCAATCACCGCAACACGGTCATACGTTTACATGCCAGTGCAAGAGTAAGCGAAGGCGGTTCTTTCATGACTTTCGGCGAGTACGTGGTCTCTCGATGGGGGACTCTCTCGCTGGCCGCTGCCGAACACGCCCTGGTCGTCGCCATCGCGATCGGCATCGCGACCGTGGTGGGCGTCGGCATCGGACTCCTCGGTTTCCAGGCGCCCAAGGTGCGCGGAGCCTCGCTGGCGCTGTCCGCGGGCATCCTCACCATCCCCTCGCTGGCACTGCTCACTCTGCTCATCCCGATCACCGGACTCGGCTGGGGGCCCACGCTCGTCGCGCTCACCGGGTACGCCTTCCTGCCGATCATCAGGAACACGGTGACCGGGCTGAACGGCGTCGACGCCGCCACCGTCGAGGCGGGCCGCGGGATGGGCCTGAGCGCCGCGAGGGTGCTGCTGAAGGTGCGGCTCCCGCTGGCCTGGCCGCTGATCCTGACCGGCGTCCGGGTCTCGGCCCAGATGCTCATCGGCATCGCGGCCATCGCCGCCTACGTCGACGGCCCCGGCCTCGGCACCCAGATCTTCGAAGGACTGGCCAGGCTCGGCTCGGTGAACTCGCTGAACGCGACGCTCGCCGGAACGCTCGGCATCGTGGTCATCGCGGTGCTCTTCGACGCGTTCTTCTTCGCCGTCCGCCAGCTGACCACCCCAAGGGGGCTTCGTGTTCGACCGTGATCCAGCAGGCGTCCGCATCGAGTTGCGGGGGCTGACCAAGCACTACCCGGGGCAGCCGGCTCCAGCGGTCGACAACGTCAACCTCGACATCCCGGCCGGTGAGCTGGTCGTCTTCGTCGGGCCGTCCGGCTGTGGCAAGACCACCACGATGAAGATGATCAACCGGCTGGTGGAGCCCACCTCCGGGGAGATCCGCATCGGCGGCGAGGACGTGCTCAACCTGCACCCCGACGAGCTGCGCCGGCACATCGGGTACGCCATCCAGCAGGTGGGGCTGTTCCCCCACCTGACCGTGGGCGAGAACGTGGCCCTGGTGCCCAAGCTGCTCGGCTGGCCCGCGGCCAAGGTCGCGGACCGGGTCGAGGAGCTGCTCTCGCTGGTCAACCTGGAGCCCGGCGCGTACCACGACCGCTACCCGCGTCAGCTGTCCGGAGGGCAGCAGCAGCGGGTCGGCGTGGCCCGCGCGCTGGCCGCCGACCCGCCGGTGATGCTGATGGACGAGCCCTTCGGCGCCACCGACCCGATCACCCGCGAGCACCTGCAGAGCGAGTTCGCCAAGCTGCAGAAGAAGCTGCGCAAGACGATCATCTTCGTCACGCACGACTTCGAGGAGGCGATCACGCTCGGCGACCGCATCGCGGTGCTGCGCGAGCGCTCGCACATCGCCCAGTACGACACGCCCGCCAACATCCTGGCCGCGCCCGCCGACGACTACGTGGCCGGCTTCATCGGCCAGGACGCCACGCTGAAGCGGCTGGCGCTGCTGACAGTGGACGACGTGCCGGCCGTCGGGCCCGTACCGTCGAGCAACGGGCTGCCCCGGGTGGACGCGGGCACCAGCCTGCGCGAGGCGCTGGACACCATGGTCGCCCACGGCAGCGACAGGTGCGCCACCCCGTCCGGGGTGCTCACCTACACCGCGCTGTGCGAGGCCGTGGGCACGGACGGCGCGAAGACCGGCCGCGAGGAGGTGGCGGCCGGTGACCGCTGACACGATCGCCATCGGCCGGGCCGGCGCGCCCGTCCGCGCTTCCGGTCTGCGCCACGTGCTCACCCCGGCCGCGATCGCCGTCGTCCTGGTCGCCCTCTACGCCTGGGTGAGCACGCTGGAGCTGGACTCCATCGAGCGCCGCAGCCTCAACCGCGAGGTGATCGTCGCCAAGGTGATCGAGCACCTGCAGATGACCGTGGCGGCCACCGCCCTCGTGGTGATCATCGCGGTCCCGCTGGGCATCGTCGCCTCGCGCTCCAGGAACCGGTTCATCACCCCGGTCATCCTCACCGCGGGCAACCTCGGGCAGGCCGTGCCGTGCATCGGGCTGCTCGTGCTGGCCACGTTCGTGCTGGGCGTGGGCTTCCAGACCGCGCTGGTCGGCCTGGTCATCTACGCCGTGCTGCCGGTGCTGCGCAACACCATGGTCGGGCTGCAGCAGATCGACCCCGCGCTCGTCGAGTCCGCCCGCGGCATGGGCATGACCAAGGGCCAGGTGCTGCGCCGGGTCGAGCTCAAGCTCGCGGTGCCCGCCATCCTCGCCGGTCTGCGCACCGCCCTGGTGCTGACCGTCGGAGTCGCCACGCTCGGCGCCTTCGTGGCCGCGGGCGGGCTGGGCGAACTGATCATCAACGGGCTCAAGCTCAACCGGATGCCCGTCACCATCGTCGGCGGCGTGCTGACCGCGTGCATCGCCTTCTTCATCGACTGGCTGGGCAGCCTCGCCGAGAAGCTGCTCAAGCCCCGTGGCATGTGATCCCGTCGACTTCCCATCCCTCGAATCCCGATTTTTCGTAAGACCCCCACCGCGAGAGGTGTTTTCACGTGTTTTCCCGCCCCGTCCGCCGCAAGTTCGCCGTGCTCGCAGCAGCGGCCCTGACCCTGACAGCGGCCGCCGGATGCGGTGGCGGCGGAAGCGCCGTCGAGGCGTCCAGCGCAGGCACCGAGCTGGAGGGCGCCTCGTTCGTCGTCGGCTCCAAGGACTTCACCGAGAACATCGTGCTCGGCAAGATCGCCGTGCAGCTGCTCAAGGCGCACGGCGCCGAGGTCGAGGACAAGACCAACCTGGGCGGCACGGTAACCAACCGCAAGGCGCTGCAGGCCGGTGAGATCGACCTGTACTGGGAGTACTCCGGCACCGGCTGGATCGAGCACCTGAAGAAGACCGAGCCGATCCAGGACTCCGCCGAGCAGTTCAAGGCCACCGCGGAGGCCGACCTGGAGCAGAACCAGATCCGCTGG
Source organism: Nonomuraea ferruginea (assembly GCF_039540635.1). NCBI lineage: Bacteria > Bacillati > Actinomycetota > Actinomycetes > Streptosporangiales > Streptosporangiaceae > Nonomuraea > Nonomuraea ferruginea. The sequence continues at coordinate 101,018 of NZ_BAABFD010000007.1, forward strand.
ATCGGCCCGACGCCGCTCAACAACACCTACGCCTTGGCCATCCGCTCGGAGAAGGCGCAGGAGCTGGGCGTCAAGACGGTCTCCGACGTGGCCGAGCTGGCGAAGACCAAGCCGGAGGAGGTCACGATGTGCATCGAGACCGAGTTCTCCACCCGCGACGACGGCCTGCCCGGCCTGACCAAGAAGTACGACTTCGAGATGCCCAAGGACCGGATCGCGCTGCTGGACACCGGCGTCGTCTACACCGAGACGGACAAGGGCGAGACCTGCAACTTCGGCGAGGTGTTCACCACCGACGGCCGCATCGCCGCGCTCGACCTGACCGTCCTGGAGGACGACAAGAGCTTCTTCCCGATCTACAACGCCGCGGTCACCGTCAAGGACGACCTGTACAAGAAGCACCCGGCCCTGGAGCAGGTGCTGAACCCGGTCATCGCGAAGCTGGACGACGCCACCATGCAGGCGCTCAACGCCCAGGTCGACGTGGACGGCAAGGAGCCCGGCGCGGTCACCGCCGAATGGCTGGAGCAGAACGGCTTCCTCGGCAGCAGCAGCTGACCGGCCGACCGCACCGGACGTGAGCCGGGGCGGTCGTACGGGTGATCGTCTCGCCGTGAAGGGCCCGGGCGCGCGCGTCCGGGCCTTCGGCGTTCCCTCCCGGCTCCGAAAGTTTCGGAGCCGCGGCGCATCCCTTACCCTCGTGAGTCGGCGTCGCGGAAGAGCCGGCCCGCATGGGCGTCGGCTCCGGCCGCGCCGCCGTGAGTCGGCGTCGCGGAAGAAGGGAGCCGGCCGGATGCCTCACGCGGCGAGACGTACGGTCACGCTGCGCGACGTGGCGGCGGCCGCCGGGGTCTCGGTGGCGACCGCGTCACGGGTGCTGGGCGGCAGCTCGCGCGCCGTCGCCCCCGAGTACGAGCGGCGCGTCCTGGCCGCGGCGGAGGCCCTGCGCTACACCGCGGACGCGGCGGCGCGCGCCATGCGGCGGGGGAGCGAGGCGATCACGCTCGTCACCGACGACCTGACCACCCCTGCCATGGGCGTCGTCGTGTCCGCGATGGAGCGCCAGGCCAGGATGACCGGCGTGTTCGTGACCGTCTCCGCCACCCACGGCGCCCTGGAGCGGCAGCTCGAAACGGTGCGCCTGCTGCGCGCGCTGCGGCCGCGCGCGCTCGTGCTGACCTCCTCCCGGTTCCGCGCGAACGCGCTCGACGACCGCCTGACGGACGAGTTGCGCGCGTACGAGCGAGCGGGCGGACGGGTGGTGATCGTCGGCGTGACGGACCGGGCGTTCGACTCGATCGCCTTCGACGACCACGGCGCGGGCCGGGTGATGGGGACCCATCTGGCCATGACCGGCCACCGGCGGGTGGCGATCCTGGCCGGCCCCGAGGACCGGGCGAACTTCGCCGCCAGGGTCGCGGGCTGCGCCGAGGGCCTGCGCCGGGGCGGGGTGCCCGCCCGCCAGGTGCGCGTCGTGCCCTGCGAGGCCGGCAGGGACGGCGGGTACGCGGCGGTCCGGCGGCTGATCAGGAGCGGGCCGCCGGATGCGGTCGCGGCGGTCAGCGACGTCCTCGCGATCGGCGCCCTGGCGGCCCTCCGAGAGGCCGGGGTGCCCGTCCCCGCCGAGGTGTCGGTGGCGGGCATCGACGACATCCAGCTCGCGGAGGACGTGACGCCGAGGCTGACGACGGTCGCGCTCCCGCTGGCCCACGTCGGCGCCGAAGCCATCCGCCTGGCGCTCAGGGAGACCCCCGAACCCGAACACCTGACGGTCCAGGGCACCCTCGTCATCCGCGGAACCACCCGCCCCTGACCCGCGGGAACCGTTCCCGCCGGGGCCGCCACCCGCCCTGAGCCGGGCGTCGTCGTCCGGCGGTAACCCCATCCGCAGAACCCCCTGACCCGCGGGAACCGTTCCCCGCCGAGGCTTCCGCCCGCCCCGAGGCGGGCGTCGCGGTCCGGCTGAATGCCCCTTGACGGTGAAGTCCGGGAAAAGGCAGACTGCGGAATGCGTTTTCCCGGCGCGCGCCCCCCACGCCCCCGAAGGGTCACATGTCTCAACGCAGCTACCGGTCCGCGATCGTCGGCACCGGCGGGATCGCCACCGCCCACGCACAGGCCGTCGCCGGGTCCGGCGGGCGGGCGCGCCTCGTCGCGGCCGTCGACGTCGACCTCGGCAGGGCCGAGACCTTCGCCGCCACCTGGCAGGTTCCCCGCACCTTCACGACTCTGACCGAGCTGCTCCGCGAGGAGCGGGTCGACCTGGTCCACCTCTGCACCCCGCCCCTCCTGCACGCCCCGCTCGCGCTCGAATGCCTCGAAGCGGGCGTCACGGTGCTCGTCGAGAAGCCGCCCACCCTCTCCCTGGCGGAGCTCGACGCGCTCGCCGAGGCCGAGAGCCGCTCGACGGCCCACATGGCGACCGTCTTCCAGCACCGCTTCGGCCCCGGCGCGGCCCGGCTGCGCCGCATGCTGGCCGGCGGCGAACTGGGCCGCCCGCTGGTCGCCACCTGCCTGACCCAGTGGTACCGCGGCGACGCCTACTTCGAGGTCCCCTGGCGCGGCACCTGGGCGTCGGAGGGCGGCGGCCCCACCATGGGCCACGGCATCCACCAGTTCGACCTGCTGTTCTCCGTGCTCGGCCCGTGGCGCGAGGTCAGCGGCCTGGCCGTCCGCCAGGCGCGCGACACCGAGACCGAGGACGTGTCGATGGCCATGGTCACGTTCGAGAGCGGCGCGGTCGCCTCGGTGGTCAACTCGGTGCTGTCGCCGCGCGAGACGTCCGTGCTCCGCTTCGACTTCGAGCGCGCCACCGTCGAGCTGGAGCACCTGTACGGCTACACCGACGCCGACTGGAGCGTCACCCCCGCCCCCGGCTGCGAGGACGTGACCAAGCGCTGGTCGGCCGAGGGCCGCAGCGCCGATTCCAGCGGCCACCACGGCCAGCTCGCGGCGGTGCTCGACGCGCTCGACCGGGACGAGGCGCCGCCGGTCACGCTGGCGGACGCCCGCGTGACGATGGAGTTCGTGGCCGCCCTGTACGCCTCCGCCTTCACCGGCGAGCGGATCACGCGCGGGCAGGTCGGCCCCGGCAGCCCGTTCGCCCGGCGCATGGACGGCACCGGCGCCCCCTGGGAAGGAACGGACGGATGACCGCCCTCCAGGCCGTCCACACGCTGGGCCGGTCCGTCGCCGTCACGGCCGGGGACGTCGAGCTGTTCGCCTACGTCTACCGTCCCGACACGCCCGTCCTGGAGTCGCCCAAGCCCTACCTGCACCCGGTGCGCACCCTGGGCGGCGACGTGGTGTCGCTCTACCGGCCGCACGACCACGTCTGGCACAAGGGCATCGCCTGGTCGCTGCCGCACGTGGGCGAGCACAACTTCTGGGGCGGGCCCACGTACGAACGCGGGCGCGGCTACGTACAGCTCGACAACAACGGCAGCGCCGTGCACCGCGAGATGACCGCGCTCGGCGCGGACGGCGGGCGCGCCGGTCTGGCGCACCGGCTCGACTGGATCTCCCAGGCGGGGCGGCCGGTGATCGAGGAGCGGCGCTCGCTCATGGCCACCGTGCTGGACGAGACGACCTGGGCGCTGGTCTTCGGCACGGCCATGACGAACGTGTCAGGCGGGCCGCTCGACTTCGGCTCCCCGACCACCAAGGGACGCGAGAACGCCGGTTACGGCGGGCTGTTCTGGCGCGGCCCGCGCTCGTTCACCGGCGGGATCATCCAGTCGCCGTCCGGGGCGGGCGGCGACGAGCTGCGGGGGACGCGGGCCGAGTGGTTCGGGTTCCGCGGCCGGCACGACGAGACCGGCGGCTGGTCCACGATCGTCATGGTGGACGACGCGGCCAACCCTCAGCACCCGCCGCGGTGGTTCGCCCGCAGCGAGATGTTCGCCTGCCTGTGCCCGGCGCCGTTCTTCGGCGAGGAGCTGCGGGTCGAACACGGCCGCACGCTCGGCTTCCGGTACGCGGTCGTGATCGCCGACGGAGACCGGGGCGACGAGGGCAGCGCGCTGCTGGCCGAGCGGGGCCGCGCGGTGCTGGCCGACGTGCCGGCCGACGTGCTGGCCGACGTGCCGGCCGACGTGCGGGCCGACGTGCCGGCCGACGTGCCCGCCGCCTTGGCGCCGCCGGGCGGGGCCGTCGCATGACGGCGTTCCCCGGCGGCACCTCCGTCTCCCGGCTGTCGGTCTACACCGGCGCGTGCGCCGACGGGCTCGAAGGCGGCACCCCGCACCTGCACACCGCCTCCACCGAGGCCTACGTCGTCACCGGCGGGCGCGGCGCGCTGCAGACGCTCGACATGAACGGCCTGCGCGAAACGGAGCTGACCGCGGGGACGACCGTGTGGTTCACGCCGGGCACCATCCACCGGGCCGTCAACCGGGGCGGCCTGGAGGTGGTCGTCGTCATGCAGAACGCCGGGCTGCCCGAGGCGGGCGACGCCGTCATGACGTTCCCGCCGGAGGTGGTGTCCGACCGGGACGCCTACCAGGAGGCGGCCGGGCTGCCCCCTGGCGGGGAGGAAGCGGCCGTGGCGCGGCGGCGTGACCTCGCCGTCGAGGGGTTCCTCCGGCTGGCCGAGAGCGCCCGCGCGGGCGACTACGGGCCGCTGCTGCGCTTCTACGACAGCGCCGTCGCCCTGGTCCGGCCCAAGGTCGCGGGGTGGCGGCGCATCTGGGAGACCACGGTCGCCGCCGGGACCCGCGACACCGCCGAGGTGCTCGACGCCCTCGGCCGAGGCGACGGCATCCACCTGCGGCACGCCATGCTCCTGGAGGCGCCGCCGCAGGAGCGCTGGGGCATGTGCGGCCACCTCCGCGCCCACGACGTCACCCGCCCCATCGTCCACGCCCCCGTCCATCCCTCCACGCACCCACCCGTCAAGCCCTCCGCGCACTCACCCGTCTCTCAACCCACGCACTCACCCGTCGATCCGCCCGCGCACGCGTCCGTCTCTGAACCCGGGCATTCACCCGTCGATCCACCCGCTCACGCGCCCGTCTCTCAACCCGCGCACCCATCCGTCGATCCGCCCGCTCACGCGTCCGTCTCTGAACCCGCGCATCCACCCGACTCTGAACCTGCGCACCCACCCGTCAAGCCCTCCACGCACTCACCTGTCTCTCAACCCACGCACTCACCCGCCGATCCACCCGCGCACGCGCCCGTCCATCCGCCCGTGCGCCCGGCGTCCGGCCGTGATGCTTGACGGGTCTGAAGGGTCGGGCGTGATGCCTGACGGGGCCGAGGGGCCGGGCGCGGTGACCCTGCATGACGTGGCGCGGGAGGCGGGGGTCTCCGTCGCCACCGCGTCCCGCGCGCTCAACGGCAGCGCGCGCAACGTCCGCACCGAGAACGCCTCCCGGGTCCGGGCCGCCGCGGCCAAGCTCAACTACCGGCCGCACCTGTCGGCGCAGGCCATCGCCAGGGGCCAGACCAGGACCGCGGCCCTGGTCGTGGGCGACGTGGCCGACCCGTACTTCTCCGCCATCGCCGCCGGCGTCACCGAGGCCGCGGAGGCGGCCGGGCTGATCGTCACCATGGCGGTGGCCGGCCGTTCCCCCGAACGCGAGCTGGAGATCATCCGCACGCTGCGCGGCCAGCGCCCCCGCCTGATCGCCGTCGCCGGCAGCCGCATCGACGGCGCCGCGACCAGGGCCGCGCTCTCCGGCGAGCTGGAGGCGTACCGGTCCGCCGGGGGCCGCGTCGTCATGATCAGCCAGCGCGACCTGCCGTTCGACACGGTGACCATCGACAACGCGGGCGGCGCGTACCAGCTCGCCCGCGCGCTGGCGGCGGCCGGCTACCGGCGGTTCGCGCTGTTCCGCGCGCCCGCCACCGTGCGCACCTCGCGTGACCGGTGCGCCGGCTTCCTGGCGGGACTGCGCGAGCTGGGCCTGGCCGTCGAGGACCGGTTCGTGGTCGAGACCGAGTTCACCCGCGCCGGCGGCTACGAGGCCGCGCGCCGCCTCGCCGAGCGCGGCCTGGACGGGCTGGAGGTGGTCTTCGCCGTCACCGACGTGATGGCGATCGGCGCCATGTCCGCCTTCCGTGACGCCGGCCTCGTCCCCGGCAGGGACATCGGCGTCGCGGGTTTCGACGACATCGACTCCGCCGTGGACGTGACGCCCGCGCTCACCACCGTGGCCGTGCCGCTGCGCGAGGTGGGGCTCACCGCGATGCGGGTCGCCCTGTCGGACGACCCGGGGCCGGTGAGCGTGCAGACCTCGACGACGGTGCTGCTCCGCGAGAGCACCCCGGTACGCTCCCGGACCCGCTGACGTCTCCGGCCGTGCTGCAAGAAAAGGGGTACGGTGCCCTGACGGTGGCAGAAAGGCAGACATGCGGAAATTTGTGATCATGGGGGTGCAGGGGAGCGGCAAGGGGACGCAGGCGGCGATGCTCTGCGACGATCTCGACCTCGTGCACATCAACGTGGGCAACATCTTCCGCTGGCACGTCAAGAACCACACCAAGATCGGCGCCCAGGTCCGCCGCCTCGTCGCGGCCGGTGAGCTGGTCGGCGACGACCTGGTGGAGGACGTCGTGCGCGAGCGGCTCCAGCAGCACGACTGGAACTTCGGCTTCGTCGTCGACGGCTTCCCGCGCAACCGGCGGCAGACCGAGTTCTTCCTGGAGAGCTACGACATCGACGGCGTCATCCTGCTCGACCTGCCGGACGACGAGGTGCGCCGCCGGGTGCTGGCCCGCCGCCTGTGCTCGCGCTGCGGCATGGACTACAACCTCATCGCGCACCGCCCCGAGACCGAGGGCCGGTGCGACGTGTGCGGCGGCGAGCTGGTCACCCGCGCCGACGACACGCCGGAGGCCCTGGCCCGGCGGCTGCGCGACTACCACGGCAAGACCGACCCGGTGATCGACCTGTTCCGCCGCAAGGAGTACGTGGTGGTGGTCGACGCGCGCGACGACCAGGCGACGGTCCAGCAGACGATCAGGGACCGCCTCGGGCTGCCCGCCTACCGCGCCGGTTCGAGGACCTGAGCCGGGAACGGTCATCAGGTGGCCGCGCCGGGCGCGCTCTCGTGCCCCGGGAGGCCGCGGGTGCGGCGGCGGGCCTTCATCTCGGCCTCGTAGACGTGCGTGCGCCCGCCCACCAGCCGGTCGCGGGCCTCGGCCTCCAGCCGCTGGAACGTCGCGTAGTAGCCGGCGTCGTACTCCTCGACGACCTGGAACGTCCACCGGCCTTCCAGCACGTTCAGCCCGATCAGCTCCCGTTCGATGCGCCCGGCCAGCTCGCCGTGCCCGGCGCCGCGCAGCAGCTCGGCCACCTCGTCGAGGGCGTTGTCGGCGCCGCCGGTGAGCTGGTGGAAGGCGTAGAGGTGGCCACGCGCCCGATGGATCTTCTCCAGGGCCTCGCTGAACAGGCCGAGCGCCTCGACGACCTCGTCGGTCACGCCCGGCGGCCGCCGGTGCGCGGGGTCGGGGTCTCCGCTGCCGTGCTGATCTGTCATGGTTTGGCGCTACCCGCTAGAGGCCCGCCAGCACGTCCGGCCGGTTGGTGATGATGCCGTCCACCCGGTACGAGACGAGCCGCCGCATGATCTCCGGGTCGTCCACCGTCCAGGTGAAGACCTGCATGCCGAGCTCCTGGACCGCCTCCACGTAGCCGGGGGTGAGGTCCCGGTACGGCGGGTTGACCTGGCCCGCGAACTCGGCGAGCCCTGCCAGCTCGTCTGCCGTGGGCGTGCCGAGCAGGCCGACCGGCACGTCCGGCATCAGCCGGTGGAAGGTCCGCATCGAGTCCCAGTCGAACGACTCCACCACCACCGGGCCCGGCCACGAGCGGCGCAGCTCCAGCACCGTGCGGCGCTCGATGCCGGGATAGAGCTCCGGGGCCTTGATCTCCAGCAGCAGGCCGAGGCCGGTGCGGTTCATCGCCTTCAGCGCCTGCCGGAGGGTCGGCACCCGCGTGCCCGCGAACGAGGGGCCGAACCACGAGCCGGCGTCCAGCCGGCGGATCTCGGCGAGGGTGAAGTCGCCCACCCGCCACGGCGACCGGTCGGGGAACACGGACTCCACGTCGGTGGTGCGGGTGAGCGTGGTGTCGTGCATGAGGATCAGCGCGCGGTCCTTGGTCTCCTGGACGTCGAGCTCGAACATGTCGGCGCCCTGCCGGGCGGCCAGCTTGAGAGCGCCGATCGTGTTCTCGGGAGCGTAGGCGGAGGCCCCGCGGTGGGCGACGTTGGAGACCCCGGCGGGCGGCGCGGCCCCGGCCGGGACGGTGAACGGGCTGGTGACCAGGCTGGTGACCATGGCCAGGGCCACCAGGACGGTCATGAGGACGGTGCGTGTGCTTCGGGACATGGGTCTCCTCGATAGCGGGGAGTCGCCTACGCACCGAACCTGACGTGCCGTCATGACGAAGTGTTGACGCGGAAGTGGACGTCCGATGGACCTTGCGGATCAGCTCTCCGTCAAGAGCGGCCGCACCACGTACCTCATCGTGGCCCAGACCACGTACAGCAGCGGCGCGAGCGCCAGCAGCAGGCCGAGCACCGGCTTGAGCAGCACCACCGCGACCGCGAGCGCGAGCACCGCGAGCGTCGGCGCCGTCAGGTACCAGCGGCGGGCCACCAGGTACAGGCACGGCCGCACCAGCTCGCGCACCCGGCGCGGCGACTCCGCCACCACCACCAGCACCGCCACCGTCACGGCCACGACCAGCGCGGCCCCGGTGGCGAAGAACGGCACCAGGGCCGCACCCCACGAGGCGCCGGCGACCACCACCGCGTCGACCGCGAGCACGCTCACCGCGACCGCCCCCGCCAGCCACGCGGCCAGCGCGCGCGTCGCGGCCCGCCGGTAGCCGGACCAGAAGGCGCGCAGCACCGCCGTCGAGCCGTCGTCCAGCAGGGCGAAGCACCGGAACGCGCCCGCCAGCGCCGGCGCGCACACCGCGGACAGCACCGCGAAGAACGGCCACGACAGCAGCGGGTCGCGCACCAGCGCCAGCGCGGCCAGCAGCGGCGCGCACGACAGCGCCAGCAGCACGTTCGTCATCAGCCCGACGTAGACGGTGCCGAAGACCTTCTCGTACGTCTCCTGCCGAGCCGGACGCAGCAGGCCGCGCGCCGCGCTCATCCTTTCAACCCGCTCGTCGCGATGCCTTGGATGAAGTAGCGCTGCCCGAACAGGAAGATGACCATGACCGGCAGCACCGACAGCACCGCGCCCGTCATGATCATGGCGTAGTCGGCCTGGTACTGCCCGACGAAGGAGCGCAGGCCGAGCTGCACGGTCCACAGCTCGTTGCTCGTCAGGTAGATGAACGGCCCCATGTAGTCGTTCCAGGTGCTGACGAACGTGAGCAGGGCCAGGCTCGCCAGCGCCGGCTTGGAGAGCGGCAGGATGATCCGCCGGTAGATGCCGTACTCGCTGAGCCCGTCGATCCGCGCGGCCTGGCACAGCTCGTCCGGGATCGACATGTAGTACTGCCGCATCAGGAAGACGCCGAACGCGCCGAACGCCTGCAGCAGGATGATCGACAGGTGCGTGTTGATCAGGTCGGCCCGCTGCATCATGATGTACTGCGGCACCATGTAGGCCTGCCACGGCACCGCGATCGTGGCGATGTAGGCCAGGAAGAGCCCGTCCCGGCCGGGGAAGCTCACCTTGGAGAAGCCGTAGGCGGCGAAGCTGCCGGTCAGCACCTGAAGAAACGTGATGACGACCGACAGGTAGAGCGAGTTGCCCAGGTAGGTCGCCATCGGGATCTGCTCCCAGATCTCCACGTAGTTCGACCAGCGGAACTCCCGCGGGATCCACTCGATGGGGATGGTGAAGACCTCGTTGTTCCGCTTCAGCGACGAGGTGACCATCCACCCGAGCGGCAGCAGCACCAGCAGCGTCACCGCGACGAGCGACACGTACGCCAGCGTCCTGCGGAAGATCCTGGGCCCGCGCGGCGGCGGGCCGGCCTGGCTCGCGCCGGGGCCGGCGGCCGGGGGAGCCTCGCGCAGCGTGGTCATCAGGAGCTCCTCCGTTCGTTGATGCGGAACTGGACGACGGTCACGGTGAACACCAGGAGGAACAGCACCAGCGCGATCGCCGACGAGTAGCCGAACTCGCCCTCCCTGATGCCCTCACGGAAGATGAGCTGGGCCAGCACCAGCGTGCTGCGGCCCGGCCCGCCGTCGGTCATGACCACGATCAGGTCGAGCACCTTGAAGCTCTGGATGGTCAGCATGACCAGCACGAAGAACGTGGTCGGCCGCAGCGACGGGAGCGTGATGCGCCAGAACCGCTGCCAGGCGTTGGCCCCGTCGACCATGGCGGCCTCGTAGTACTCCTTGGGGATCGTCTGCAGACCGGCCAGATAGAGCACCATGTAGTAGCCCATGTCACGCCACACGCTGGTGGCGATGACCGCGGGCATCGCCCAGTCGGTGCTCGCGACCCAGCGCGGCGGGTCCTGGACGCCGATCGCCTCCAGGAACAGGTTGACCGGCCCCGCCGTGGGGTTGAACAGCATGTTCCAGACCACGGCCACCGCGACCAGCGAGGTGACGTACGGGAAGAACGCCGCGGTGCGGAAGAACTCGACGCCGCGCAGCCTGCGGTTCAGCGCCATGGCCAGCCCGAGGGCGGCGGCGAGGGTCAGCGGGATGTGGCCGGCCGAGTAGTAGATGGTGTTGCGGAGCGCCACGTGGAAGTTCTCGTCGTTCCACAGCCGCGCGAAGTTCTCCAGCCCCACCCATTCTGGGTCGTTGGCGGAGTCCCATTCCATGAACGCCAGCGCGAACGCGGCGAGCACCGGGACGAGCGTGAACAGGGCGAAACCCAGGAAGTTCGGCAGGATGAAGCTCCACCCGATCAGGGTGTCGCGCCAGGCCCGCCGACGGCGGGGCGCCTGCGATCCGCCCGGCGCCGGGTGCGTCATTACGTGCGCCATGGTGTCCCTCTATGGCTCCTTTCGCGAAGACTCCTTCGCGAACCTGATGCGGGAGCGGCGGGCGCCCCCCTGCGCCCGCCACGGCGTCCCTTAGTTGAGGACTTCGCTCTTGACGCGGTCGTTCATCGACTTGATCCCCTCGGCCACCGACTTGTCGCCGACCATGATCAGCTGGTGCTCCTCGTTGAGGATGGTGTCGACGTCGGAGGTCTTGTCGCTCACCGGCATCTCCAGCACGACCTTGTCCGGCTCGAACGCCTTCTTCGACAGGTCGTCGGCCGGCATGCCCTTGAGGCCGAAGTACGCCTCGGTGATCGCCGGGTCCTGCAGTGCGGGAACCACGCCCACCTTGGTGATCGCCTCCGCGCCGGCCTTGCTCGCGGCGAACTGGACGAACTTCCTGGCCAGGTCGGCGTTCTCGCTCCGCTTGTTCACCGCGAACGCCGTCGGCGACCCGAACGTGGTGACGTCGGTGGCGCCCGGCCGCTGCGGCATCGGGGCCAGCGCCCAGTCGACCTGGCTCTCGCCCTTCTCCTTGGCCTCGAGGATGCCGGAGATGTACCAGGTGCCCATGGGCATCATGGCCGTCGCGGCGGTCTCGAACATGGTCCGGTAGTCGGCCTGCTGGGCCGTCGCGGTGCCGAAGTCCAGCGCGTTGCCGCCCTTCTGCAGCGACAGCGCCATGTTGTACTGGTCGGCGAAGAAGTTGTAGTCGCCGCTGAGCTGGTCGCCGCCGGTCTGGGCCGCCGAGATCGCCTGGATCACCGACCGCCAGGTGTGGTGGTAGGTGCCGTAGACCTTCTGGTTGCCGTCGCCCTGGCTGAGCTGCTGGGCGTACTTGGCGTAGTCGTCCCAGGTGATGGGGCCGTCGAGCTTGATGTTCGCCTTGTCGAACATGGCCTTGTTGTAGTAGAGCAGCCAGAAGTCCTGGCGGTACGGCAGCGCGAAGTAGCTGTCGTTGACGTTGAAGGCGTCCAGGCCGGCGAGCTTGGAGGTGTCGGTCGACTTGACCATGTCCGTGATGTCGAGGAGCTGCCCGCGGGCGGAGTAGCGCGAGTAGTCCGTCACGTTCTTCATGGTGATCACATCGGTCTTGTCGCCACCGGCCAGCATCGTGGTGACCTTCTCGGGATAGTCGTCCGCGAGAATGTCGGCCGGCTTCACCGTGACCCCGGGGTTCGCCTTCTCGAAGGCGTCGAACAGGGCGGTGAACTCCGGCGTCTTGGCGAGGTTCCACACGGTGATCGTGAGGGTGGTGCTCCCGCCGCCTTCGGCGGTCTCACCGGAGCCGCCGCCACCGCACGCGGCGACCGCGAGGGCGAGCGCGGTGGCCACTCCCGCGGTCTTCACAAGATGGCGGCGCACTCTGGCCTTGGGGGGGTTCGAAGGGATCATTGATCCGGTCTCCTTCCATGAAGCCGGGCTCAGGCGCTCACGCTGATCTCGTCGGCTGTGACCGGCGCCCGTGGCGGCAGGCCGGACAGGTAGCGTTCGAGCTCGTCGAGGGCGCTCTCACTCATCCGCCGGGTCTCTGATCCCAGAGATCCGGCGACGTGGGGGGTGATCATGACGTTGTGCAGGTCGTACAACGGCGAGTCGGCGGGCAGCGGCTCCGGGTCGGTGACGTCGAGGATCGCGTCGAGCCGCCCCGTCACGCACTCGCTCTCCAGAGCGGCGGTGTCGAGCACGGACCCACGCGCCGTGTTGATGACGGTCGCGCCGTCCCTCAGCAGGGCGAGCTCCGCCGCCCCGATCAGGTGACGCGTTTCGGGCAGCGCGGGCACGTGCAGGGTGAGCACGTCGCAGCGCCGCAGCAGGTCGGGCAGCTCGACCAGCCTGCCGCCGGCCGCGCGCACCTCGGCCGGGTCGGCGTACGGGTCGGCCACCAGGATGTCGACCTCCAGGCCGCGAAGCCTTTCGGTGACCCTGCGGCCCACCCGCGAGAAGCCGACGACGCCGATCGTGCGCCCGCGGTTGGACAGCTCGCCGCGCCCGGCCGCGTAGGACCAGTCGTCGCGATGTTTGCGCGCGTCGTGGGCCAGGAACGGGGCCTTCTTGCCCGCGAAGATGATCGCGGCGAGGGTGAACTCGGCGACCGGTATCGCGTTCTCGTCGGCGGCGTTGGTCACGAGTATCCCGCGCCGCCATACCTCGTCGGTGACGAAGGAGCGTACCGTGCCCGCGCAATGGAAGATCGCCCGGAGCTCCGGCGCACCGGCCAGCAGCTCCTTCGTCAGCGGCGGGCAGCCCCACGAGGTGACGAGCACCTCGACCTCGCGCAGCCTGCGCCGTACGAGCGGGTCGTCGAAGTTCATGGTCGAGATAGGATCGGTGAGTTCGACGAGTTCGTGCAACCGTCGTAACTGCGGCTCCTGAAACTGCACCCCGAAGTGCGCAGGATCCATGACCAGCAGGGCCTGTGGTCGACGACGGTCTCTCACCCGGGTCCTTTCGGCAGCAAGCGCTTACCAGTGTCGCTGATCATGTCCGATCATTTCAATCACGTCAAGATCTCTTTAGGGCGCTATACGATCGTTATCGATCGTCAAGGTCAGGCTTGGCGGCGCATTTCGGCGTGAAGGCTGATCGAAGTGAGCGCTTTTGATCAGTGTTTGCTTGACGTGTTCGCTCGGTGGTGCCAGCATCGCCTGAACTCATCGCTGACTGGGAGGCCCGATGCGCTGGCTGCGGGAGCTGGACGACCGGAAACTCTCGCCCCACACCGGCTGGACCCGCGACCACTGGGCGGCGCTGGCCGACCACCTCCTGCTGTCGGCGCGGCGCCACGCGTCCCCGTCCCACGCGCGGATCTCCTTCCCCGGCGAGCCGGGCGGCTACGGCCCCGACGTGGACGGGCTGGAAGGGTTCGCGCGCACGTTCCTGGCCGCCGGGTTCCGGGTGGCCGGCGAGGGCGGCCGCGACCCGCACGGCCACCTGGAGTGGTACGCGCGCGGCCTGGCCGCCGGCACCGACCCGGCCTCCCCCGAGCGGTGGGTGCGGCTGGACGAGCACGACCAGGCCAAGGTCGAGGCCGCCTCCATCGCGCTGGTGCTCCACCTGACCAGGCCGTGGCTGTGGGACCGGCTCGACGACGGCGTCCGGGAGCGGGTGGTCGCCTATCTGGCCCCGGCGATCGGGTCCTGGTATCCGCCGATCAACTGGGTGTGGTTCCAGATCGTGGTCGAGCAGTTCCTCGCCTCCGTCGGCGGGCCGTGCTCTCCCGCCGACATCGAGGCCGGGCTCGCGCTCACCGACGGGTTCGCCCGCGAGCAGGGCTGGTACGCCGACGGCGACAAACGCGCCTACGACCACTACGTCGGCTGGGCGCTGCACTTCTACCCGCTGCTGTGGACCGAGATGGCCGCCGGCGACCCGGCCGCCGACACCCGCCGCTCCGCCTACCTGTCCAGGCTGGAGCGCTTCCTGCGCGACGCCGTCCACCTCGTCGGCGCCGACGGGTCGCCGCTCATCCAGGGCCGCAGCCTCACCTACCGGTTCGCCGCCGCCGCCCCGTTCTGGGCGGGCGCCAGGGCCGGGGTCGGGTCGCCCGGCCTGCTGCGCCGCGCCGCCTCCGGCATCGTCCGCCACTTCGCCGAGCGCGGCGCCCCCGATGACGACGGCCTGCTGACGCTCGGCTGGCACGGCCCGTGGCGGCCGATCGCCCAGTCCTACTCCGGCACCGGCTCGCCCTACTGGGCCGCCAAGGGCCTGTACGGCCTGGCGCTGCCCGCCGACCACCCCGTGTGGACCGCCGTCGAGGAGCCGCTGCCGGTGGAGGAGGGCGACTTCCAGCTCGCGATCCGGTCACCCGGCTGGCTGGTCTCCGGCACCCGCGCCGACGGCGTCGTCCGCGTCGTCAACCACGGCACCGACCACGCGCTGCCCGGCGACCAGCTGTCCGACTCCCCGCTCTACGCCCGCCTGGGCTACTCCACCGCCACCTCGCCCGTCCTGGCCGGCCCGCACGCCGCCGACCCGCTCGACCAGTCGGTCACCCTCCTCGACCCGTCGGGCCGGCCCAGCCACCGCACCGGCTTCGACGCCCTCCTCGCCGACCGCCTCCCCACCGGCACCGCGCTCGGCGCCTCCCGCTGGCGGGCCCACTGGGTCGAGCCCGGCCTGGACGCCCCGGACCACGGCTCGGGCCGCGCCGGCGCCGCCACCCCCGGCCCGACGCTCACGGTCGTGTCCGCGCTGCGCGGCCCCTGGGAGGTCCGGCTCGTCCAGGTGGCCGCCCCATGCACGTCTCCTTTGCGGATCGGCGGCTGGCCGGTCTCGTCGGCCTCCGACTCCCTGATCGTCCCCGGCCCCGGCCTCGACCTGGCGGACGTCACCCGCGCCGAGGACGCCACCCCGCTGTCCCCGGAGACCTTCATCCCCTGGTGCGGCACCACCGCCGCCGCCGAGCCCGGCCGCTGGTACGTCGCCGGCGTCCATCTCGGCACGGCCGCCTCCCCGGCCCCCGAGATCGCCTGGACCGCCACCACAGCCCGCATCTCCTGGCCGGACGGCGTCACCGACACCCTCGACCTTCCCGCCCTCCTCCGCTGACGGGACGGCGGTCAGGCGGAGGAGGAGGAGCGCACGATCAGCCGGGGCTCGACGACCACGCGGTGAGCCGGTCGGTGCGGGTCCCGGTCGGCCAGGCGGGCCGCCAGCAGCGCGAACGCCGCACGCCCGATGGCCGCCTTCGGCGGACGCACCGCCGACAGCGGCGGGTCGCACAGCTCGGCCACCTCGTCGTCGTACGTGACCACCCCCAGGTCTCCTGGCACCCGCAGGCCGCGTTCCTGGCAGCGCTCGACCAGGCCGATCGCCTCCGGATCCGGATGGACGAGCAGCGCCGTGGTGCCCGTGGCGAGGCAGGCGTCGAGGATTTGGTCCAGGGCCGCCGTCCAGCCGGGATCACGCCGGTCGACCACGGTCAGGTCGGGGGCGCCCTCCAGGCCGAGCTCCTCGCTCGCCTGCCGCCACCCGCGCCGCACGTGCGGCGCGGTCGGGCTCTGCTCGGTGGTGATGACGCCGATCCGGCGGTGCCCCAGCGCGGCCAGGTGGCGCACGGCCATCGCGGCCCCGAGCGCGTGGTCGCTGACGACGGACTCCATGGCCTCCTGGTAGGGACCGATGGTGGCGGCGCGTTCGACGAGCACGACCGGGACGGGCGCCTGGCGCAGCCACCGCACCAGCTCCTCGCCGTCGTCGCCGGTGGTCGTGGGCGCGACGAGCAGCCCGTCCACGCCCACGAACTCCACCAGCCACGACAGCTGCCGCCGCTCGTCGGCCGCCTGGTAGGAGGCGCCGCGCAGGACGATCCTGGCCCCGGCCGCCGCCGCGGCCTGCCGGACGCCGCGGATCACGTCGGGCCAGTAGTAGTCGAGCGACGGCACGACCATCCCGATCGTGAGCCGCCGCGCCTCGCCGCCGTTCTCCTCGGGGACGGGCTGCGGCGGCGCGGCCCCTTCCGGCTCGCCGACGAGCGCGCCGCCGTGCAGCACGGCCCCGCCGCGCACCCGCCGGATCACCCCCTGGGAGGCGAGCAGCGCGATGTCGCGGCGGATGGTGATGGCGGAGACGTCCAGCTCCTCGGCCAGGTCGGTGACGCGCACCACGCCGCGCTGCCGCAGCAGCTCGACCACCTGGGCGCGGCGCTCGTCCGGCAGCGGCGCCGGCGAACCGGTCCCGGTCATCCCCGCACCCCCACCCGCACCAGGACCGACCCTTCGGCGGTGCCGGGCAGGGCCAGCTCCAGCCGGGTCAGCCGGTCGCCCCACACCGCGGTGAGCATCGGGTCGTCCAGCTCGCGCACGGTCAGCGAACCGGCCGCCCGCTCCGGGTCCCACGTGAGGACCGCGGCCCGCCCGCCGCCGGGCGGCCGCACCTCCACCTCCCCGGGCCCGTCCTGCCGCACCTCGCCGGCCAGCAGGAACCGCAGCGCGCTCGGCTCCCCGTCGCCGGTGAAGCGCCAGGCGTCCTCGATCGTCACCTCGCCGGACGAGCGGTCGAGCAGCGCCGTCCGCCACCACCGCTCCAGCCCGCCGACCGGGTAGGCGGCCGCGAGGTCCAGCCGTACCCGGAAGAGGCCGGGCTCGTCGGCCACCTCGACGTCCCTGGCTCGGTAGGACGCGCCCGCACGCTGCGGCGTGCCGCGGACCTCGGGCACGTTGTGCCAGTCACCGCGCATCGTCCAGATCGCGTAGCGGTCGGGCCCGAACGTCCGCGCCGTGTACGTGGGCCGCCCCGCGTCGACCACGGCCGGCACCCCGTCGACGGCCACGATCACGGAACCGACGTCGTTGTGGTTGTGGTTCTCCGCGTTGTGCCCGCCCTTGACCACGAGCGCGAGCCCCCGGTCGGTGCCGCCGGCCGCGCGCGCGACGCCCACCTGAGTGCCCGGCAGCCACGCGGAGGCGACCAGCGGCGGCCCGGCGGCCTCGGCCGCCAGCCACGCCGGGTCGCCCAGCGCGGTCATGACCCGCCCCAGCTCGGCGGCGGGGGAGACGGCGGCGGCGCGCTGGGCGGCCGCGTGGCGGACGCCGTCGGGATCGCCGACCCGCCGCGCCCACCGGTGGAGCACGTCCCAGGGCTGGCCGGCGGGCGGCCGCGCGCGGGCGTCGGCGACGTTCACGTACCACCCGCCGCCCAGATGCATCAGGTACGGGAAGCGCACGGTCGCGCGGACCACCGGCGCCCCGGCCGCGTCCAGCACCCCCGAGGTGGCGTGCGCCAGCACGTCGAGCGCCTCCAGCGCGCGGCAGGCGCCGTTCCACCAGTATTCGTAGCCCTCGTCCACCGACCCGTCGGGAGGCAGCGCCGCCAGATAGCGGTCGACGCCCTCGACGGCCAGCGCGACCTGCAGCGCCCGCTCCTCGCCCGGCTCGGCCAGGCGCAGCGCGGCGACCAGCACGTTGCCGCAGATCCACGGGCACCAGTTGTGCACGTGACCGTCGAGCCCGAGCCAGTGCCAGTCGCGCCGCCGGGTGAACGGCTCCAGCACCCGCGCCCGCACCTCGGCGCGCACCCGCTCGCGCACGCCGGGGAAGCGCTCGTCCAGCCGCTCGCCGATCGCCTGGTCGGCCCAGGCGAGCTGGGCGGCCACGTCGCCGGCGCCGAGGTCGAGGCAGGGGACGGCCGGGTCCGGCAGCACGGCGCCGCGCGGCCGGCAGGACTCCTCGTGCGCCGGCCAGCACCACGAGCTCTGCTCGCACAGCAGCACGATCCCGTCGGCGGCCTCGGCCAGCCACCCGTCGTCGCCGGTGGCCGCCGCCATGAGCACGGCCCGGGTCAGCCGGTCCTGGCGGTCGAACACGTTGCGCTCGTAGACCGTGCGGTCGCCGTCCTGGAAGTAGCGCGCGTACTGCGAGGCGAGCGGCTGCGGCCACGGCGAGCCGCGCTCGGCCTCCGCCCGCTCGCGCACCGGCTCCAGCGCCCGCCGCGCCGGCTCGCCCGCCAGGTCGGGGGCGGGCAGCGCGCGGCCGGGATCCAGCAGGACGCGGGCCAGCGCGCCCGGAGAGGCGGCCGCTCCCCAGAGGTTGAGCAGTGGGCCGGGACGGGCGGTCTCCGCGGCCCGGAGGGGCGGGCCGGTCGCCGTGTTCGTCATAGTCCCTCCTCGGGAGCCACCTCATAGTACCGATCGAACCTGATCGAAGATGATTCACCCGCGAACCTCCATGGAGCAAGTGATCGAACCCTTACACTCCTCTGGATCATGAAAAGAAAACTGTGGGTCGCCGTGGCGGCGCTCGTCCTCGTAGCCGCGTGGGGCTGCTACGAGCTGGTCAACGCACGCACGTTCCAGCTCGCGGGGAAGCTGGTCGACCGGGTGGAGACGGCGGAGAAGGTCGTCGCGCTCACCTTCGACGACGGTCCCGACGAGCACACGCGGGAGATCATCGACGTGCTCGCGAAGGAGCGGGTGCGTGCCACGTTCTTCGTCGTCGGGTCGGAGCTGCGCGCCCGCCCCGGGCACGCGGCCGCGCTGGTGCGGGCCGGCCACCAGCTCGGCAACCACACGTTCACGCACCGCAGGATGGTGTTCGTGTCCGGCTCGACCGTGGCCGAAGAGGTGGAGCCGACCGACGCGCTCATCCGCGCCGCCGGGCAGCGCGGCGACATCCCGTTCCGGCCGCCCACCGGCAAGAAGCTGCTCGCGCTCCCTCTCTACCTGGCCGAACGGGAGCGGGTCACGGTGATGTGGGACGTCGAGCCCGACTCGGGCCGCACCCCCACCGCGGAGCGGATCGTGGCCGAGGTCCGCGAGCAGGTGCGGCCGGGCTCGATCGTGCTGCTCCATCCCTGGTACGAGAGCGGCGCCCGGACCCGGGAGGCCATCGGCGGCGTCGTCTCGGGGCTGCGGGCCGACGGGTACCGGTTCGTGACCGTGGCCGAACTGCTCCGCCAGGAGTGAAAGCCGGAACCGAGGGGAAGAGGGGAGCCTTCGCGGACGGGAGGCCGGATGGGGACGAGCGCCGAGCGGCGGGTGGAACGGGTGGCCAGGGAGGCTCTCGGGCTGGACGAGCTGCGGCCCGGCCAGCCCGAGGCGATGGCGGCGCTGGCGGAGGGCCGCGACACGCTCGTGGTCATGCCGACGGGAGGCGGCAAGTCGGCCGTCTACCAGGTCCCCGCGCTGCTGCTGGACGGGCCGACGCTGGTGGTGTCGCCGCTGATCGCGCTCCAGCGCGACCAGGTGGAGGCGCTGCGCGAGCGTGACGAGCAGGCGGTCAGGCTGGACGCCGGCACCTCGAAGGGCGAGCGTGAGTCGTCGTTCGAGTCGCTGCGCGCGGGCGAGACCGAGTTCCTGTTCTGCGCGCCCGAGCAGCTCGCCAGGCCCGACGTGGTGCGCGAGCTGGCCGCGGCGAAGCCGTCCCTGCTGGTGGTGGACGAGGCCCACTGCGTCTCGGCCTGGGGCCACGACTTCCGGCCCGACTACCTGCGGCTGGGCGCCGTCGCCGACGCTCTCGGCCGGCCGGTCGTGGCCGCGCTGACCGCGACGGCCGCGCCCCCGGTGCGGGCCGAGATCGTCGAACGGCTCCGCATGCGCGACCCGCTGGAGGTGGTGTGCGGCTTCGACCGCCCCAACATCAGCCTGGAGGTACGGGGGACCACCGGCGACGGCGAGGACGTGGCCGAGGCCGTCGAGGCGCTGGCCAAGCCAGGACTCGTCTACACCGCCACCCGCAAGCGGGCCGCCGAGCTGGCCGGACGGCTGGGCGAGCGGGGCGTGCGGGCGGCCGCCTACCACGCCGGGATGCGGCGGGCCGACCGCGACGCCGTCCAGGAGGCGTTCATGGCCGGGGAGCTCGACGTGGTGGTGGCCACCAACGCGTTCGGCATGGGCATCGACAAGCCGGACGTCCGGTTCGTGGTGCACGCCCAGGTGCCCGGCTCGCTCGACTCGTACTACCAGGAGATCGGCAGGGCTGGCAGGGACGGCGAGCCCGCCGCGGCGGTGCTGTTCTACCGGGCGGAGGATCTGGGGATGCAGCGGTTCTTCACCGGCGGGCTGCCGGACGAGGACGCGCTGGCCGCGGTCGCCCGCGCCCTCGGCGAGGAGGGCGGGCGGACCGACCGCAAGCACCTGCGCGAACGGCTCGGCATCACCGCCCGCCGCGTCACGTCGCTGCTGAACCTGCTGGAGAAGGCGGGCGCGGTCCGGCTCGGCACCCGCTCCGTCGCCGCCGCCGAGGACGCGCCCGCCCCGGAGGAGGCGGCACGGGCCGCCCGCGAGGTCGCCGAGCGGCACCGGGAGGTGGAGCGCACCCGGCTGGAGATGATGCGCCGCTACGCCGAGACCCGCGACTGCCGCCGCGGCTTCCTGCTCGGCTACTTCGGCGAGCGGCTGCCCGGCCCGTGCGGCGCCTGCGACACCTGCCTGGCCGGCACCGCGTCCCACCCGGAGCCGGCCGGCGACGTCCGGTTCCCGATGCACGCCCGCGTCGAGCACGTCGAGTGGGGGCCGGGCGAGGTCATCCGCCGTGAGGAGGACCGGCTGACCGTGCTGTTCCACGAGGGCGGCTACCGCGAGCTGCTGCTGTCGGCCGTCACAGAGGAGGGCCTGCTGCGCGAGGCCGGGTGACCGGGCATCCCGCCCGGTCGTGCACCATGGAGACGTGACCGTAGCAGAAGGCACCGCGCTCGGCCGGCTGGCCGGGCTGGTGGAGTGCGGCGGGGTGGTGGTGCTCAGCGGGGCGGGCCTGTCCACCGAGTCGGGCATCCCCGACTACCGCGGCCCGACCGGCCGGTCCCGCAACGCCCAGCCGATGACCTACCAGCGCTTCGTCGGCAGCGAGCAGGCGCGCCGCCGCTACTGGGCGCGCAGCCACGTCGGCTGGCGGCAGATCGGCGCCGCGCTCCCCAACGCCGGGCACCGGGCGGTCGCCGCGCTGGAGCGGCGCGGCCTCCTGTCAGGCATCGTCACCCAGAACGTCGACGGGCTCCACCAGGCGGCCGGGGCGCGGCAGGTGATCGAGCTGCACGGAGGCCTGGACCGGGTGGTCTGCCTGTCCTGCCGCGAGCGCACCCCTCGGGCCGAGCTCGACCTGCGGCTGCGCGCCGCCAACCCCGGCTGGGCGGCCGACGCGGGGCAGATCAACCCCGACGGCGACGCGGTGCTCACCGACGAACAGGTCGAGGGCTTCCGGCTGGTCGGCTGCCGCTCGTGCGACGGCGTGCTCAAGCCCGACGTGGTGTTCTTCGGCGAGAACGTGCCGCGCCCGCGCGTCGAGCGGTGCTTCGAGCTCGTCGGGTCGGCGCGGGCGCTACTCGTGCTCGGCTCGTCGCTGGCCATCCGCTCCGGCCTGCGCTTCGTGGACCGGGCCGCCGCGCTCGGCCTGCCCATCGCGATCGTCAACCAGGGGGCCACGGGCGGCGACCACCACGCCACCCTCACCGTCGACGCCCCGCTCGGCGCCACCCTCACCGCTCTCACCGCGACCACTGCGCCGCTGCGGGCACAATAGGGTCATGCCCGCCACCTGCCACTGCGGCCTGCCCGCCGCCTACGCCGACTGCTGCGGCCGGTTCCACCGAGGCGAGGCCGCCGCCGCGACGGCCGAGCAGCTGATGCGTTCGCGGTTCGCCGCGTTCAGCGTCCGCGACTCCGCCTACCTGATGCGCACCTGGCACCCGGCGAGCCGCCCGCCCGGCATCGACCTGGAGCGGAAGACGCGCTGGGTGCGGCTGGAGATCCTGGAGAGCACCGGCGGCAGCGTCGTCCACACCGAGGGCACGGTCCGTTTCCGCGCCCACTACGTCCACCGCGGCAAGCCGGGCGAGATGGAGGAGCACAGCCGGTTCGTCCGCCACGAAGGCCGCTGGGTCTACTCCGGCGCTCTCTAGGAGGCCCGCCCCCGCCGCCCCGTCCGGTCCCGCCGGGTGAGCGCGGGCACCAGCCCCTGCGGCAGGAACAGCACGACCCCGATCAGCACCAGCGCGTACACCGCGTACGACAGCACGCTCGGCGCGTAGGTCGGCATCCCCGGCAGCGCGGCCAGCCGGTCGAGCCCCTGCACGAGCAGGGTGATCGCGCTCGCCCCCGCCAGCGCGCCCCACACCGTGCCCAGCCCGCCCACGACCGCCATGACGATGTACTGGATCGAGATCAGCACCGGGAACGACCCCGGCGCCACGTACCCGGTGTAGAAGCAGTAGATGCCGCCCGCCAGCCCCGCGAACGCGGCCGACAGCGCGAACACGACCAGCTTGTAGCGGCCCACCGGGATGCCGGAGGAGGCGGCGGCCGTCTCGCTGGTGGCCAGCGCGCGCAGCGCCCGTCCGGGCCGCGAGGCGATGACGTGGTGCGTGACCAGCATGACCAGCCCCAGCGCCGCCCACGTCAGCCAGGCGTACGCGGCCGCGCTGTCCATCTCCCACGACCCGATGCCGAACTGCGGGATGCCCTGCAGCCCGATGTCGCCTCCGGTGAACTCCAGCTGCCCCGCCAGCGACAGCAGGATGAGCTGCACCGCCAGCGTCGCGAACGCCAGATGGTGGCCGCGCAGCCGCAGCAGCGGCATCCCGATCAGCACCGCGAAGACGGCCGCCATCAGCGGCGCGGCCACCAGCCCCAGCAGCGGCGGGAACCCGTTCAGCGCCAGCAGAGCCGCCGTGTACGCGCCGACGCCGTAGAACGCGCCCTGCCCGAGCGAGACCTGCCCGGCGAACCCCATCAGCAGCGACACCCCGACGGTCACGATGGCCGCCAGCCCGAGCAGCACGTAGACGGCCAGCGCGCTGTCGTCGAGCACCAGCGGCAACCCCAGCGCGACGGCCACAACCAGAGCCGCGGCGGCGATCCTCTTCACACCGCCTCCTCATGGATGGCCGACCGGCGGCTCGCCTGCACGATCATGACCACGAGCATGAGCCCGAGCGCCACCTCCAGCTGGTGGGAGCCGTACCCGTACCCGGCGGCCATCGTCTCGGCCACCCCCAGCAGCAGCGCCCCGCCGAGCGCGACGACCGGGCGGGTGAGCGCGCCGAACACGGCCGCGGCGAACGCGTTCACGATCAGCGTCACGTCCGTGTCGAACGAGATCGGCCGCAGCGGCGTGATCAGCACCCCGGCGAGCCCGCCGAGCAGCCCGCCGAGGGCGAACGCCAGCAGCCCCATCCGCCGGGTGTCGATGCCGACCACGCGGGCCGCGTACGGGTTGGAGGCGCACGCGGTCAGCGCCTTGCCCAGGTAGGTGCGCCCGAAGAAGAGCGCGAGCAGCACGAACGTGGCGGCGGTGACGGCGATGACGAGCAGGTGCTGCGTCTGGATCCGGGCCCCGGCGATCGTCACCGACCCGGCCAGCCCCGGAGCCGAGCGCGGCTGGTCGCCCCAGAGCACGATCTCGACTGCGTACGCGAGCACCCCGACCCCGAGCGTGATGATCAGCGACGACAGCGGCGTGGTGCCCGGCCGGCCGATCGCGGCCAGCCCGGTCAGCAGCCCGGCCACGCCGGCCAGCAGGACCGCCGCCGCCTCGCTCACCCCGTGCGGCACCCCGAGCCCGAGCAGCGAGGACGTGCACAGCCCCGCGACCACGGCGAACGTGCCCTGCGCGAAGTTGACCACCCCGGTCACCCGGTGGATGGCGACCAGCCCGCTGGCGATGAGCGCGATCGCGCACCCCACGGCCAGCCCGTTCAGCAGGTACGTCAGGAACGCGCTCATGTGATCGCCCCGCCCAGGTAGGCGCTGGCCACCCGCGGGTCGTCCGCCAGCTCCGCGCACGCCCCCTCCGCACGCACCTGCCCCGATTCGAGCACGTACGCGCGCGAGCACAGCTCGAATGCCAGCCGCGCGTTCTGCTCGATGAGCAGCACCGCCAGCCCTTGCTCCCGGTTGAGCGTGGCCAGGTGGGCGGCCAGGTCGGCGGTGATGTTCGGGGCCAGGCCGAGCGACAGCTCGTCCACCACGAGCACCTGCGGCCGGGACATCAGCGCCCGCCCGACGGCCACCATCTGCTGCTCGCCGCCGGACAGCACGCCCGCCCGCCGCCCGGCCAGCTCGGCCAGGCGCGGCAGCAGCTCGTAGACGGGGGCCGGGTCGCGCTGCCCGGAACGCCAGCCGCCCAGCGCCAGGTTGTCGGCGACCGACATATCTGGAAAAAGCTGGCGGCCCTCCGGCACCAGCGCCAGCCTGCCCTCCACCCGCACCGTGCCAGAAACCGTGCCCGACGCCGGAGCCAGCAGCCCGGCCAGCGTGTTGGCCAGCGTCGACTTGCCCGCCCCGTTCGGGCCGAGCAGCGCCACCATCTCGCCCTTGCCCACCGCGAGCGTGACGTGGTCGAGCGCGATGGCCGTGCCGTACGAGACCACCAGGTCGGTGACGTCGATCATGAGGCCTGTCCGAGGTAGGCGGCGAGCACGAGCGGGTCCTCGCGGATCTCGGCCGGCGGGCCGTCGGCGATGACCCGCCCCAGGTCGAGCACCACGACGCGGTCGGCCAGCCGGGTCACGAACCCCACGTCGTGCTCGATGAGCAGGATCGTCAGCCCGTCCGCGCGCAGCTCCTCCACCAGCGCGGCCAGCCGCTCCCGCTCGTGCCCGCGCAGCCCGGAGGCGGGCTCGTCGAGCAGCAGCAGCCGGGGCCGCGCGCACAGCGCGCGGGCCAGCTGCAGCGCCCGCTGCTGGCCGATCGGCAGCCGGTCGGCCGGCCGTCCCGCCCACTCGGCCAGCCCCACCCGCGCCAGCGCCGCGTCCGCCTCGCGGCCGATCTCCCGCTCGTCGCGCCGGTGGCGGGGCAGCCGCAGCGCCGCCGACACGAACCCCGACCGGGTACGGCCGTGCATGCCGACCATGACGTTCTCCCGGACCGTCATGCCGCGGAACACCCGCGCGCCCTGGAAGACGATCGACATGCCGAGCCGGGCCCGCCGGTGCGGCGCCAGCCGGTCCACCCGGTGCCCGAGGAAGGCGATCTCCCCGTGGTCGGCCGCCAGATGGCCGGTGACGAGGTTGAACAGCGTCGACTTGCCCGCCCCGTTCGGCCCGATGATGGCGCACAGCTCGCCCTCGGCCACGGCGAGCGAGACGTCCCGCACGGCGTAGACGCCGCCGAAGGAGCGCGACACCCCGGTGACCGCCAGCACCCGCTACCCCAGCCCGGCGACAGTCTTGGTCAGCTGCTCCCGCGCCCACTCGGTCGGCACGAACGCGCCGTCCCGCACGGTGTTGACCGAGATGTACTCGGGCGTCAGGCCGGAGTGGTCGGTGGGGGAGTAGCGGAAGCGGCCGTTCGGGGTGATCAGGTCCATCGTCTCCAGCGCCTGCTGGACCTTCTCCTTGTCGGTGCCGCCCGCCTTCCTGATCGCCTCGAACAGCAGCAGGCTCGCGCTGTAGCCGTCCTGCGCGAACTGCGGCGGCGGGTAGCCGTGCTTCTCCTGGTAGGGCTTCGCCATCTGCTCGATGACCTGCTTCTGCTTGCCGTCCGGCAGGTGCTCGCCCACCACGCCGATCGCGCTCTGCACCGTCATGCCCTCGGCGGCCTCGCCCATCGGCTCCAGCCACAGCTTGCTGGCCTGCGACGCGGTCAGGAACAGCGGCGTCTTCAGCCCGGACGCCGCGTACTGCTTGGCCGCGGTCACGCCCGGCGCGCCCGAGCCCCAGAACACCAGCGCCTCCGCCTCCGAGTCGCGCACGTGCTGGAACACCGGGCTGAAGTCGGCGGTGGTGGTCTCGTATGGCTCGTCCACCGCGATCGTGACCCCGTACTTCGGCGCCAGCGCGACCATGGACTCGTGCCCGGAGACCGAGTAGGCGCTCTTGGAGTCCCAGGCCACCGCGATCGTCTTGATGCCCTCCGCCTGGATGTACTGCAGGTAGCGCTCGGCGTACATGCTCGACAGCGCGGGCGTGACGAAGATGTACGACTTGATCGGCTCGACCTGCTCGACGGCCGGGGCCAGTGACAGGTAGGGCATCTTCTCGCGCTGCGCGAGCGGCTCGATGGCCAGCGCCGAGTTGGAGAACACCGGGCCGATGAGCGCGTCGATCTCGCCCTTGATCTGGTTGTAGGCCACGATGCCCTGGTCCGGCGCGGTCTTGTCGTCCCGCACGACCAGCTCGACCTGCCGCCCGAGCAGCCCGCCCTGCGCGTTGACCTGCTCGACGGCCAGCTCGACCGCCTTCTTGTCCTCGCTGCCGAGCGGCGTGTAGTTGCCGGTGAGCGAGACGATGAGGCCGACCCGGATCGGGTCCTGGGCGCCGGAGCCGCCGCCACCGCCGCCGTTGCCGCCGCACGCGGCGAGCGCCACGGCGAGACTTGCCAGGAACGGTAGAAGCTTGCGCATCAGGACCTCCTGGTGGGAGTGGCCCGAATGTAGGCAGGTACATTACGGCTGTCAAGACAATGCCTAACATTGCGGCGGAGCGGGCTGTGGTGGAACGGGACGGCGGCGTGCGGCCGCAATCGGTGATCCTGACCTTTCTCGGCGATCACGTGTACGGCCGACGCTCCTGCGTGTTCTCCGGCAGCTTCATCGAGGCGTTCGGCCGGGTCGGCATCTCCGAGGAGGCCACCCGGTCCACCCTCACCCGGATGGTCCGGCGCGGCCTGCTGCGCCGCCAGCGCGCGGGGCGGCGCATGTACTTCGGGCTCACCCCGACCAGCGCCGAGGTGCTCAAGGACGGCGAGCGGCGGATCTGGCACACCGGCGTGGTCAACGACGCCGCAGGCGACCGGTGGACGCTGGTCGGCTTCTCGCTGCCGGAGTCGTGGCAGCGGCAGCGGCACGAACTGCGTTCGCGGCTGATCTGGGCCGGGTTCGGCCCGTTGCAGAACGGGCTGTGGATCGCTCCAGGCGAGGTCGACGCCCCCGGTTTGATCGACGACCTGGGCGGCGTGAAGGTGTTCTCCGCCGAGCCCCGGCATCCCACCGACATGCAGGCGCTGGTGGCCGACGCCTACGACCTGGCGGGGCTGGGCCGGCGCTACGAGGGGTTCCTGCGCCGCTGGGACCGGCCCGACCCGGTGCCGGCCGCGCCCGACGACCTGGCCCGCTCGCTGCTGCTGCTCACCGAGTGGCTGCAGATCATCAGGACCGACCCCCGGCTGCCGCTGCGCCACCTGCCGCCCGACTGGCCCGCCGAGAAGGCCCAGCGGCTCTGCCACGCGCTGCACCAGCGGTTCAAGCCGGAGGCGGCGGCGATCGCCGACGAGCTCCTCGACACCGTTCCCGATCTATGTTGGGCAGAACCGTGACAGCCGTTGCATAGTGGCCTAACTTGATGGCGAGAACGTCGAGGAGCGCGATGCGGAATCAGGGGCTGGGCTCGTGGCCGGCACGCAGGACCCGGATGACGCCCGACGGGGTGGCTCTCACGTACCGGGATGACCGGCGCACCTACCGCGAGCTGGCCACGCGGGTGGACCGGCTCGCGTCGGCGCTGCGCGCGCTCGGCGCGCGACGCGGCGACCGGATCGCCTACCTGGGCGCCAACCACCCGGCGCTGGTCGAGACGTTCTTCGCGGCCGGGGCGCTGGGCGCGGTCTTCGTGCCGCTCAACACCCGCCTGGCCGCGCCCGAGCTGGACTACGTCCTGCGCGACGCGGGCGCGGAGATCCTGCTGCTCGGCGAGGGCCACGACGGCGCCGGGCTGCCCGGACGGCACATCGGGGCGGGGGAGTACGAGGACCTGGTGGCCTCGGGCGACCCCGCGCCGCTCGACGAGCCCGTGGCCCAGGACGACATGTGCCTGATCATGTACACCTCGGGCACCACCGGGCGGCCCAAGGGCGCCGTGCTCACCCACGCCAACCTCATCTGGAACACCTTCAACCTGCTCGTGGACGTGCCCTTCCGGCATGACGAGGTGACGCTGATCAGCGCCCCGATGTTCCACATCGCCGCGCTCGCCCAGACGCTCGTCCCCACCGTGCTCAAGGGCGGCCGGGTCGTCCTGGAGCCGTCCTTCGACGTCGGCCGCACCTTCGACCTCGTCGAGGCCGAACGCGTCACGGTCATGTTCGGCGTGCCCGCCATGTTCACCTTCCTCGCCCAGTCGGACCGCTGGCCGCACGCCGACCTGACGAGCCTGCGCCACCTGTTGTGCGGCGGGGCCCCGGTGCCCGAGCCGCTCATCCGCCTCTACCAGGACCGCGGGCTCACGTTCCTCCAGGGCTACGGCATGACCGAGACCGCGCCCGGCGCGCTGTTCCTGGCCGCCGAGCAGTCGATCGCCAAGGCGGGCACGGCCGGCGTCCCGTGCTTCTTCTCCGACGTCAAGCTGGTCGCCCCCGACGGCTCTCCCGCCGCGCCCGGCAGTCCGGGCGAGGTGTACGTGCAGGGCCCGAACGTCACGCCCGGCTACTGGAAGCGGCCCGAGGAGACCGCCGAGGTGCTGTCGGACGACGGCTGGTTCCGCTCCGGCGACATCGGGGTGGCCGACGAGGACGGGTACGTGCGCATCTCCGACCGGATCGGCGACATGTTCATCTCCGGCGGCGAGAACGTCTACCCGGCCGAGGTGGAGAGCGCCCTTTACAGCCATCCCGCGGTCGCCGAGGTCGCCGTCATCGGCGTCCCCGACGACAAGTGGGGCGAGGTCGGCAAGGCCCTCGTCGTGCTCCGCCCCGGCACGGGCGCGCGGGCCGACGAGCTGATCGCCCACCTGTACGGGCGGCTGGCCCGCTACAAGATCCCGAAACACGTGGAGTTCGTGCCCGAGCTGCCCAGGAACGCGGCCGGCAAGCTGCTCAAGACCCGGATCAGAGCCCTTTACGGCGAGGCCGGCTCCGGCCCGCCCGATCCCCGTGACACGAGGAGATGACCCCGCATGCGCACCTCACCGCCGTTCCGCGCGGACCACGTCGGCAGCCTGCTGCGACCCCAGCGGCTGCTCCAAGCCAGGGAGACCCTGTCCGGGGAGGCGCTGCGCGAGATCGAGGACGAGGCGATCCGCGAGGTCGTGCGCAGGCAGGAGGAGATCGGCCTGCAGTCGGCCACCGACGGCGAGTTCCGGCGCGCCTCCTGGCACATGGACTTCATCTACCGGCTCGGCGGCATCGGCCAGGCCTCGGACGAGCACATCACGGTCCGCTTCCACAACGAGCGGGGCGACATCGAGTTCACCCCCGCCGCCCTGCGCGTGCACGACAGGATCCGGCTGGAGGAGCCGATCTTCGCCGGAGACTTCGCGTTCCTGCGCGACACCGTCACCACCGCGGTGCCCAAGCTGACCATCCCGTCGCCCAGCATGGTCCACTACCGCGGCGGGCCCGCCGCCATCGACCCGGACGTCTACCCGGACGTGGAGGAGTTCTGGGCCGACCTCAGCGCCGCCTACGCCGAGCAGGTGCGCCGCATCGGCGAGCTGGGCTGCACCTACCTGCAGTTCGACGACACCAGCCTGGCCTACCTGAACGACCCCGCCCAGCGCGCCGAACTGGCCGGACGCGGTGACGACGCCGATCACATGCACCTGCGCTACATCAAGCAGATCAACGCCGCGCTCGCCGCCAAGCCCGAGGGCATGACCATCACCACCCACATGTGCCGCGGCAACTTCCGCTCCTCGTGGGCCGCCGCCGGGGGCTACGACTTCGTGGCCGAGGCGCTCTTCTCCGAGCTGGCCGTCGACGGGTTCTTCCTGGAGTTCGACGACGAGCGCTCGGGCGGCTTCGAGCCGCTGCGGTTCGTGCCGCCGGGCAAGATGGTGGTCCTCGGGCTCGTCACCACCAAGCGTGGCGAACTGGAGTCGAAGGACACCCTCAAGCGCCGCATCGACGAGGCCGCCAAGTTCGTCGACCTCGACCAGATCTGCCTCTCGCCGCAGTGCGGCTTCTCCTCGACGGTGGAGGGCAACGTGCTCACGTCCGACCAGCAGTTCGCCAAGCTGGCGCTGATCGCGGAGACCGCCCGGGAGGTGTGGGGCTGACGGCCGGTCCGGACGTCCCCGCCATCCCTTTTTCGATGAGGGTACGGCTGGACGCCGTTATCTTCTCTGTGAACGAGAGGGTGTTCAGTTATCCGTTTTTATTGTGATTAATTCCTGAGGTACTCCGCCGCCGGGCAATGGGCCGATCTGACCCGCACCCTCCCTGACCGGGCCCCGCCACCGGGGCCCGGTCTTCCCGCGTCCGTCAGAGGCGGGGCTCCGCGCGGTTGAGCACGACCACCACCACGGGGCGCCCGGCCTTCCCGGCGCAGGGGCCGGCGGCGTGTTCGGCGGGCGCGGCGAAAGGGCGGGCGTTGACGAGGCGCCCGCACTCGGGACCGCCGGACTGCCGGTCGCACGAGGGGCGGGCCGGGAGGCCGAGCGCGGTCATCAGCGCGTGGGCGCCGGTGTTGGTGAGGCTGACCGGAGGTCCTGCCACGGCCTCCGGGCGCGCACCGCGGGCGGCCTTGCCGCGCCGGGGCGGTGGCTCGCCCCTGGCCCGGAGCAGGCCGAGCATGGTGAGGAGCACGACGAAGCCGCCGATGACGCCGGCGACCTCGTCGGCCGCGTCCGTGCCGCGCACGAGGACGGTGACGCCCAGATACACCAGCCCGACCGAGGTCAGGAGGGCGGTGAAGACCTTTATCGCTCGATTTTTACAGTTTTTCGGCATCGGAATCGTGTCTCGGCTTTCCCTTTAAGCGGTCGTTTCACCGTGATCTGACGAGGGTCAGCCGAGTTTCGCCGAAGTGTGGTCGTCACGATTCCGCAACGTTGAAAGTTGTACGAGAAACGCTGGGCGACATTTCGAGAAATGTCAGGTTGTCGAGCATGAAAGGGCGGGCGCGGTATTCGTGCCGTTCCATGACGCCAGGAAACCGAAACTCGTCGACCCGCCGGGGGAGAGGAGGGCGTTCCAGCCGACGTGCGTCACGGTCACGTTCGCACCGGAGGCCGCCAGGGTGCCGTTCCAGATCTGGGTGACGCGCTGCCCGTCGGCGAACGTCCACGACACCCGCCACCCGCTCGTCGCGGCGGCGCCCGTGTTGGTGACCGTCACCTCGCCCTGGAACCCGCCCTGCCACTGGTTCGTGTTCCGGTACACGGCGGTGCAGCCGCCCGGCGGCGTGACCGTGGGGGTGACGGTAGGCGTGACCGTCGGGGTGACCGTCGGCTGCGGGCCGGACAGGACGTCCACCAGCGCCGGGTACCACCGGTCGGCGATCTTGCGGTCGCCCGCCGCGTTCGGGTGCACCCCGTCGTAGGTGTCGGCGCTCGTGCTGAACCCCGTCCACTGGTCGACCACCACCACCGGAGACTGCGCGGTGGAGATGCCCGCGGCCCAGGCCGGGATGGCGTTGTTGAAGGCCACGACCCGCTGCGCGCACTCGCCGCAGGTGCTCGGGTTCATCGGGATGATCTGCGCGACCAGGATCCTCATCGCCGGGTTGCTCGCCCGCATCTGACCCACCAGCGTGGTGAACGCGCCGAGGATGGTGGCGGGCGCGACGTTGCTCCACACGTCGTTCGTGCCGAAGTGCATCAGCACGACGTCCGGCCTGGTGGCCGCCAGCCAGCCCGGCAGCTGGTTCTGGCGGGCCACGTTGGTGACGAGCGCGCCGCCGTGCCCCTCGTTGTCGCCGTCGTACGCGACCGAGCAGCCCTGCGGGGGGAGGGTGCCGACGAAGTCGACGTCCTGGTAACCGGTGTCCTGCAGCCGGTTCCACAGCAGCGCACGCCAGCAGCCGGGGGAGCCGGTGATCGAGTCGCCGAGAGGCATGATCCGGGTCGCGGCCGCGCCCGCCGCGGTCCCGTTCGCGGCCACGAGCATCGCCGCCACCAACGCCAGCACCGCCACCAGGATGACCCGCGCCCTCGCCATCGCCCGCTCCCGTCGTCGCCTCCGCAGATCGTAAGGAGCCCGCTCCGCCCCGGAAAGGCGGCCGGCCACCGCAAGGGCGTGACCTGCGCGGATGGGCGGGGAAGCGCTGTAACTTTCAGGATCCGCGCCGGTGGGGGAGGCCGTTCCCTCGTCCGGTTGACGGGTAAGGGGACACGGAGTCATCGGAAAGGGGGACTGATGATGAGCGGCATGGGCGACTGGGCCAAGAAGGCCGAAGACCTGGCCAAGAAGAACCCGGACAAGGCCGACGAGATCCTCGAGCGCGGCGAGCAGGCCGCCAGCGAGAAGACCGGCGGCAAGTACGACGAGCAGATAGGCAAGGGCGTGGACGCCGCGCAGCGCCGCTACGGCGGCGGCAAGGGCGAGGGCGAGGACCAGCCCGACCAGCAGCAGGGCTGACGACCTTCCGGGACCCGCCCATTCCAGGTGGGTTCCGGCCCGTCCGGACCCCCGGGAACGGGCCGTCACGGCGAGGAGAGCCGGTGAGCACTGTCACGGTCTTACCTGTATGCCTACAAGGCGGACGGCGCTTCCTCGCCGCCGTCGAGCGCGGAGATCACCGACCCGAGAATATGTCCTCCGGCAGCAGCGCCGACACGAGGAAGCTGGGCACGTCCACGAGCTGGCTGACCCGCAGGTCCACCGCCACGCTGCAGATCGCGTACGCCTGCTGCCTGTCGAATCCCCGCTCCCCGAGGTGGTCGATCATCTCCAGGAGGGCGTTGCGTGCCGCCAGGGTGAGGTCTTCGGCGGCCACCTCGCCGTCCCGGCTGACCGACATGCCGGTGGTGGCGTAGAAGGAGCGCGGGGCGGCGAAGGGGGCCGCGACCCAGTAGTCCGAGCGGGCGAACCGGGGCCCGCGGATGCCCTTGGCCGCGGCCTCGCCGGTGTGGACGGTGAAGCGGACGCGCAGGGTGGCGCGCATCTCGATGGCGGTGCCGCAGGTCTCGCTGTCGCCCTGGGCGTAGTGGGCGTCGCCGGCGGAGAAGAGGGCGCCGGGCGTGTCCACCGGGATGTAGAGGCGGCTGCCCGCGCCGAGCTGCTTGATGTCGACGTTGCCCGCCTGCTCGCGGGGCGGGATGGTGCGCAGGGCGCGGGTGGCGATGGCCGGGTCGCGGGGGACGGCGCCGTCGGCCGACGGCGGGAGGACGAAGCCGCCGCGCTCCATCGACGCCTGCTCGCGGGCGGCGGTCCTGGCGAGGCTCTGGTGACCGGGGGACAGGCCGATGGTGCCCATGAAGGGCGCGGCGGGGATGCGGACGCCCGGCAGGCCGGGGGAGTACGCCCAGCCGTCCGACAGGTGCCAGCGCACGATGTACGGGTCGGGGAACAGGTCGCGGAGGAAGCCGAAGCCGGGCACCTGCACCGTGTAGCCGTAGGTGTCGGGCACGACCTCCAGGATCTCGATCTCCAGCAGGTCGCCCGGCTGGGCGCCGTCGATGTAGACGGGGCCGGTGAGCGGGTGGACGACGTCGAGGTCGGGGGAGCCGACGGTCTTCAGGGTGGCGCCGGGGCCCATCTGGCCGTCGAAGGCGTCGCGGGTCTCCATGACGACCTCGTCGCCCGGCTGGACGCGCAGGATGGGCGGGATGTCGGGATGCCACCGGTTGTGGCCGGTGGCCGGCTCCTCGGCGAGGGTGCGGTTCGGGTCGATGCGGATCTCGTGGACGGCCATGTCAGGACCCCCTCAGGGTACGGGGACGGCGGGGATGGTCACCGGGCCGGGCAGCGGGTTCAGCACGTCGGCCTGGGAGACGCCCGCCGGCAGGACGACGTCGAGCGCCTTCGGCACCGCGCCAGGGGCGGACGAGCAGATGGGCTCGGCGCCGCCCGGCGCGCACACGCCGAACTGGAACGGCTGCGGCGTGGGGGCGAAGCCCCTGGCCTGGTCGGCGCTGAAGCCGTCCTGGCCGGTGAGCACGACGGCGAAGCGCCAGCCGGGGCCCGGCGTGCCGAACGACGCCCGGGGCAGCGCGACGGTGATCGTCCTGGTGGCGCCCGAGGCGCGCACCGCGGCGCCCGGCAGCGCGGTCCCGCCGGCCGTCACCCACACGGGCGCGGCGAACCCCTGCGCCTCCACCCGCTGCGTCCACGGGTCGGCGAGGCGGTGGTTGCGCTGCGGGAACGCGGCCTCGGCCGACCGCTCGGCCACCTGCGGGTCCTGGACGTAGACGTCGAGCAGCTGGGCGCCCATCTGGTTGCCGAAGGTCGGGGTGAGGTCGCGTACCTCGGCCCGGAGGTAGACGGTGGTCTCGTCGGTGATCACCTGGAAGCGGCGCAGGTCGAACGCGCCGTCGTGGAAGTCGGGCGAGGTCGGGTAGGCGTACGTGCCGGGCCCGTGGTCGTCGCCGTCCGGGTCGGTCACGTCGAGCACGGTCGTGGCCCCGGTGATGTCGCCGACGACCGAGCGGCGGGCGTAGGCGGTGCGGTCGTCCGCGGTCGCCGTGACGACCAGCGCGACCTCGCCGAACGAGACCGGCGCCGCGGCGGTGAACGAGCCGTCGGTACGGGCGCGTACCGACACCAGGCGGGCGGGGGCGCCCGTGTCGACCGGGGTGGCGGCGACGTCGACCCGCGCTCCCGGCGCGGTGGTGCCGGTGACGGTGACGGAGGTGCCGGAGGGGGTCGCGCCGTTCTCGGGGGCGGTGACCGTGAGCGGGACGGTTCCCGGCATGCCGTGGTCGGCGTAGCGGCGGCGGACCACCTCGGGCTGCTCCAGCGGGCGGCCCTCGGCGAGCGACAGGATCAGCCGCAGCTCCTGGGCCTGCGCCCAGGTCAGCGGCGAGGCCGAACCCGCGGGCCCGCCGGCCGTGAAGCCGATGGAGGCGGTCGCCGGGTCGGACCCGTACGGGGAGGCGGGCAGCGCGGGGTTCTCCCAGGTCTGCTCGGGGACGAGGCCGGTGCCGGAGGACATGGCGTGCATGGCGTCCAGCAGCGATCCGGCGGTGGCCCGGTCGCCGGTCTGCAGCGCGTGCTCGGCGCGCTCGCCGGACAGGACGGGCCACAGGTGGCCTGAGCCGGTGTTCGTGGTGGGCCACGGGCTGCCGGTGGGCGCGCAGGCGGTCGGGTCGGGTTCGTAGCAGTCGCCGTAGCCGTCCTCGGTGCCCTCGGTGCCGGAGCCGTACCGGTACCAGCCGGGGCCGTTCGGCGTGGTCCGCCGGATGACCCGGTCCACCACCTGGAGACTGGCCAGCACGTCCGGGTCGCCGGGCGGCAGGACGCCGAGCCTGGTCAGCTCCAGGAAGCCCGCGTCGACGACCCGCCGCTGGTCCTCGGTCGGCGCGCCGTTGCCCAGGTTGTAGGAGTCGGCGGCGTCCGGGTCGCCGTGGCGCGACAGGCGCAGGAAGTAGCGGTCCGCGTACGGGCCCGTCGTGGTCACGGTCCAGCCCTTGACCGAGCGGGCGAAGTGGTCGGCGGTCGCCCGGTAGAGCCTGGCCCTGGCCGGGTCGTCCTGCCGGGAGGCGATCTCCCCGGCGGCGACCAGCCCGGCGATCTGGGAGGCGATCGTGGACGGCGAGTGGCCCGACTGCTCCTCCCACCGCTCCACGCCGAACGCCGGCCCGTGCGCGACCACGAAGTCGGCCGCCGCCCGCACCCGGGGCCACAGCTTCCGGTCGCCGGAGAGCCCCGCCTGGTAGGCCATGAGGATCGGGAACGCCGTCTCGTCGAGCTGGTCGCCGCCCGAGTCGGGGGCGAGCCTCCCGTTGATCAGCGAGTTGCGCGGCATCCGGCCGTCGGGCAGTTGCTGGCGCTCGAACAGGAAGCGGGTGACGGCCCGCGCCGTGGCCAGGTCCCCGGCGGTGAGGAACCCGGTGAACGTCTCGTACGCGTCGCGGGCGAACACCTGGCGGTACGAGCCGAAGTAGACGGCCCGGCCGCCCACCTCGGCGCCCGCGTCGACAGCCTGCCCCCACGGGCTGCCCAGCGAGGCGACGACCGCGCCCGGGAACGTCTTGTCCTCACTGGCCTTGAGCACGTTCGCCGACAGCCGGTAGCGGTCGGCCAGCGGTCCCGACGGGCGCCGCAGCCCGGCGTCGTAGACCGTCCAGCCCGCCTCGTACCGGGCCAGCATCGCCGCGAAGGGACGCCCGGCCGCGTCGCGCGCGGTGCGCAGCGCGGCGGCCTTGGTGCGGCCGAAGCCGAGCGCGAACGTCACCTCGCCCGACCGGTCGAGCGGCAGCCGGACCGCGGCCACCACGTTGCCGTCCGGGGCGGCGGTGTACGGGGTGAGCGAGCGTGCGCCGTCGAGCTGCACGGCGCCGTCGCTCCCGGTGCCCGCGTAGCCGACGCTCGCCTCCGGCAGCCGCCGCTCGGCGCGCAGGGCCAGGTGGGTGGGCACGGCGTAGTCGCGGCCGGGCGCGGACGTCACCGTGTTCACGTCGGAGACCACCGGCGCGCCGGTGGCGGCGTCGACCGTGCCGCTGTCGGCGCCGCCGTTCGCGGTCCCGCCGCCGCCGTTGCCGTTCACGCTCGCGTCCAGCAGCGCGTACAGCCGCAGGTTCGCGGGCCGCAGCCGGGCGCTGACCACGACGGCGTCCCGGTCCGGGTCGGTGACGTACGTGGTGGTCAGCCGGTAGCGGCCGGCCCTGCTCGTGGCGGTGACGGTGCAGGCCATGCCGGAACGGCTGGTGGTCACCTCATAAGTCGTGTCGCGGGACTGCAGCTCGGTGAACGTGCGGCCGTCAGTGACCGCGAACCGCATGGTCTCCACGTTCGTGTTGTCGATGGTGGGCTCGTACACGTCGGACAAAACGCCGCCCGCCACCGTGAACCAGACCTTGGACTCGCGGCCCGCGGACGTGCCGACGCAGTCCTTGCGCGCGAGCCCGAAGTGGGACGCCGAGCCGGGCCCGCCGGGCGCGGGGGCGGCGTGCGCGGGCAGAGGCGGCACCCCGGCCAGCGAGGCGGCGACGACCAGGGCGAGCGCGAACCGGCGGACAGCAGCCATGCGAAGCTCCCTCTGGAACCGCACGCGCCCCGCCCCGTGCCTGGTAATCCCCTTTGCAGACAAGACCGTCACCGCCCGCGTGTCAACCCCGCGGGTGAGCCGCCACGCTGACGGGGCAGGGGCGACCGTCATGAAGAAGACACTGCTGGCCACGGCGCTCGGCACCGCCGCCGCGGCCGCCCTGGGCGGGATCGCCACCAGATCGGGGCGGCCCTGGTTCCAGAAGCTCGACAAGCCCTCCTGGCAGCCGCCACCGGCCGCCTTCCCGCTGGTGTGGAACCCGCTGTACGCGCTCATCGCCTACGGCGGCGCCCGCGCCCTGGACCGGGCGGGCGACGAGCGCGCCGCCCTCGGCCGCACGCTGGCCGCCAACCTGGCGCTGAACGCCGCCTGGCCGGCGCTGTTCTTCGGCGTCCGCTCGCCGCGCCTGGCGCTGGCGGAGATCGTCGCGCTCAACACCGCCAACGTGCTGCTCGTGCGCAAGGCCATGCGCGCCGACCGCACCGCGGGGCTGCTCCTGGTCCCGTACGCGACGTGGACGGCGTTCGCCACCGCCCTGAACGCGGAGATCGTCCGGAAGAACCCCGAGTAAAGAGCAGTAGATTCAAACATTAAGTAGCCAATCCCTCACTATGGGTACTGATCACTTCGGATGATCACATCACCGCCCGCAGGGGGATGCATGTACAAGTACGCCATGACCGCACTAGCCACCGCCGCCACCAGCGTGCTGCTGGTCGCGGGTCCCGCGGCAGCCGAGGACGCCGGCCAGTGCGCGCCGGCCGCGGCCGGCTCCGTCCCGAAATCCGGCTCCGTGGGCGGCGTGACCGCTCCGGCCCACACCGCGGAGACCCAGCGGTTCGTCGAGAAGCTGGTCCAGGTGGTCCAGCCGGGCCCGGCGGCACCAGTGCTGGACGAGTCGGGCGCCAAGGCGCTGCTCGGTCAGCTCGCCTGCCAGTCGGGCGCCGACGGCCACGTCGCGCGGACGGCCGACAACGAGGAGGAGAACTGCATCAGGTACCGGGTGGGCCCCGGCTGGTCGCCGAACTGGCCGATGCTCGACGCACTCGGCGTCAGGGAGCTCATCGAGCGGTCGTCAGGCACCGCCTCGGTCTGCGTCGGCGACCCGTCGATGCTGCCCGGCACCACGGCCGTCCAGCCGCAGCCCGGCCCGCAGGCCGGGTCCGCTTCGCAGGCCCTGTCCGACGACCCGACCCCGGCCCCGGCCGCGCCGGGCGCCGACGCCCAGCCGCAGCCCGAGCCCCAGGCCCAGCCGCAGCCCGAGGCGCAGAACCAGCCTGAGGTTCAGCAGCAGGTCCAGGTCCAGCCGCAGGTCCAGTGGCAGGGCCGGGGGCAGCAGCGGGCCCAGGCTCAGGTGCAGCCGTACCAGTACTCGCAGGTCTACGTGCAGCCGAACGGGCAGTCGCTGATGGAGAGCCTCGGCATCGGCCTGCTGCTGCGCGGCATGGTCGACGACGACTGACGGCCGCGGCCGGGCGCCGGGTTCGGCGCACCCGGCGCCTGACACCGTACGGGTGACAAGGTCAGGCGACAGGTGAAGAGAACCGGCGCCCGCTGAGGCCGTACGCTGCTGCGCATGGTGAATCGGGTGATCGACGGCCGATTCGAGCTCGTGGAGCGGCTCGGCGGCGGGGGCATGGGGCTGGTGTGGCGGGCCTGGGACCAGGCGCTGCACCGGGAGGTCGCGCTCAAGGAAGTGCGGCCGCCCGACCCCGCCCTGGGCGACCCCGACCCCGCCCGGGACCGCGAGCTGCGCGCCAGGGTGCTGCGCGAGGCCCGCGCCCTGGCCCGGCTCAACCACCCGCACGTCGTCACCATCCACCACATCGTCGACACCGGCGAAGACGGCTTCCCCTGGCTGGTCATGGAGCTGGTGACCGGCGGCTCGCTGCAGGACCGGTTGTCCGACGGGCCGATGGCCCCGGCCGAGACGGCCCGGCTGGGGCGTGAGGTGCTGTCCGCGTTACGCGCCGCGCACGCCGTCGGCATTTTGCACCGTGACGTCAAGCCGGGAAACGTCCTGCTCCGCCCCGACGGGCGCTCGGTCCTCACCGACTTCGGCATCGCCGCCGTGCGGGAGTCGCCCGGGCTGACCGCGACCGGCTCGTTCATCGGCTCGCCCGAGTACATGGCGCCCGAGCGCATCAACGGCCACGAGGGCGACCCCGCCTCCGACCTGTGGTCGCTCGGCATGCTCCTGTACGTGGCCGTCGAGGGCCGCCACCCCCTGCGGCGCGCCACTCCGCTGGCCACCCTGGCCGCGGTGCTCAACCAGGAGGTGCCGGCGCCGGAGCGGGCGGGCAGCCTGACCCCGGTGCTGTTCGCCCTGCTCAACCGCGACCCCGCCGCCAGGCCCGGCCCCGACGCCCTGGACCGCATGCTCGCCGCCGCCCACGACGCCCCGCCCCAGAACTTCTCCCCCCACCCCGGCCCGCCCTTGGCCCACCCACCCCACCGCCCACCCCCGACCGGTCCGCCGTCAGGCTTACCGTCCGGCCCGCTGTCAGGCGTATCGTCCGGCCCGTTCTCAGGTCCCCCGTCCGGCCCGCACCGGCCCGCCGGTCCCGCGTACCCCGGCTCGCACGGCGCCCCCGCCTATCCGGGCGCGCCAGGGCATCCCGGCGCGCCCGGGTACCACGGCGTGCCCGGTGGGCCCGCGTATCCCGGCTCGGCCAGGCCGTCCGGCCCGCAGTGGAACACCGAGCCGCCCTCGGTGACCGCGCCCACCAGGGCGTCCCGGCGCAGGAGTCAGGTGACGACGTCGGTCGTCGCCGGGGTGGCGGCGGTGTCGGTGGCGGCGGTCGTGGTGTGGGTGTTGCCGCCCGGCCATCGCGGCGGCGCCTCCGAGAGCCCTGCAGCCGACAGACGGACGAGCGCCGCCGAAGAGACCCCGGCCACGGAAGGGACCTCGGCGGAGACCGGCACGGAACCGACCCCGGCGGAGACCGGCACGGAACCGGCCCCGGCGGAGACCGAGGAGCGCGAGCCCGTCAACCTGCTCACCCCCGCCGGGATGCGCCGCCTCGTCGCCGACCTGAAGCCGGTCATGGGCGGCACCCAGGTGGTCGACCTGACCGTCTATCCCACGTACGCGATCGCCGGCGCCCCGGTCAAAGGCCGCAAGACGGTCTACGACCGGTACACCTACCGCGACGGCGTGGCCACCAAGGACGGCCCCGGCTCCACGGTCAGCAAACCCATCGTGGACCTGCGGAAGTACAACTGGGACGCGCTGCCCGCCCTGATCCGCAGGGCGAACAGGGAGCTCGGGGTCAAGAAGCCCACCACCCGCTACATCATCGTCGACGCCGCCTTCCACGAGACGGGCGCGATCCGGGTCTACGTCTCCGACGAGTACCACGCCAGCGGCTACCTGGCCGCCGACCCGACGGGCAAGGTGATCGCGAAGTACCCCGCCGGCGGATGAAGCGGTTAGTTCCCGGCGAACACGGGCACCTCATCGGCCATGGCGGAGCACGGGTTCGTGGTGATCGGCAACGCGGCGGCCGGCGGCGTCGACGGGACGGCGCGCGAGGAGGTGCTGGACGCCCTGTCGGGTGACGTGGTGGTGTGCGACGTCGAGCGGCCGGGCGACATCGAGCGCGCGCTGGCGGAGCATCCCGGCAGGGTCCCGGTGGTGCTGGGCGGCGACGGGACCGTGCACGCCGTCGTGGCGGCGCTGCTGACCAGGGGAGAGCTGGCCACCCGCCCGATCGGGCTGGTGCCGCTCGGCACCGGCAACGACCTGGCCCGCGCGCTGGGCATCCCGCTCGACGCGCGCGAGGCGGCCCGCGCGCTGTCCGACGGCCGGGAGCGGACGCTGGACCTGCTGGTCGACGACGAGGGCGGCATCGTGGTGAACGCCGTGCACGTCGGCGTCGGCGCGCACGCCTCCGAGCACGCGGCCGCGCTCAAGCCCTTGCTGCGCAGGGCCGCGTACGCGGTGGGCGCGCTGGTCGCCGGGGCGCGCAGCAAGGGGTGGCGGCTGCGGGTGAAGGTGGACGGCGAGCCGGTCACCGACGGGCGGCGGCGGGTGCTCATGGTGGGGATCGGCAACGGCGTCTCGATCGGCGGCGGCACCCCGCTCGCCCCGCACGCCCGCCCCGACG
The DNA here is from genome assembly GCF_039540635.1 of Nonomuraea ferruginea. Taxonomy (NCBI): domain Bacteria; kingdom Bacillati; phylum Actinomycetota; class Actinomycetes; order Streptosporangiales; family Streptosporangiaceae; genus Nonomuraea; species Nonomuraea ferruginea. Next base: position 142,285 of record NZ_BAABFD010000007.1, read on the forward strand.
ACGGCCTGGCCGACGTGGTGATCTCGTACGCGGTATCGCCGCTGGCCAGGCTGGCCTTCGGCGTCCTGCTGCGCCGGGGCAGGCACCCGGAACGCGCCGACGTGATCACCGTCAGGGGCAGGGGCATCACCGTCGAGGGCGAGCCGGTCGCGGCCAACGCCGACGGCGAGCTCCTCCCACCGGCCCCGCACCACGCCTGGACGCTCCGCCCCGCGGCCTGGAGCGTGATCGTCCCCAAGGAGGGCTGACCCCTGGCGAGGCGGCGCGGGATCGATCACAGTGGAGGCATCCGGATACTCACCTCCAGGGGGATCGCGTGAGCGAGCCGACGCAGCCGCCGATGTACATGCGCAGGGACGGCTTCGGCCCCGCGCCCGAGCTGTCCGCCCTGCGCGCGGAGGGCGTCAGCAGGATCGGCACCCCGTTCGGGGTCGACGCCTGGATGGTCACCCGCCACGCCGACATCCGCGAGGTGCTGGGCGACGCCGAGCGCTTCCCGATCGCCTTCTTCGGCCTGCCGCAGCTGCCCGGCGCGCCGGAGCTGTCGGAGGAGCAGCTCGCCACCCTGCGCGCCGGCAACCTGCTGCAGCTGAACCCGCCCGACCACACCCGGATACGCCGGATGCTGGCGCCCGAGTTCACCATCCGCCGGATGCGCCGCCTGGAGCCGCGCATCGCCGGCATCGTCGCCGAGCACCTGGACGCGATGGAGGCGGCCGGCCCGCCCGCCGACCTGGTCCGGTCGTTCGCGCTGCCGATCCCGTCGCTGGTCATCTGCGAGCTGCTCGGCGTCCCGTACGAGGATCGGGAGGGTTTCCAGCGGCGCACCAGCCGCATGCTCGACATGTCGACCCCGCCGGAGGAGGCGCTGGCGGTCCGGATGGAGTCGCGCGCGTACATGGCCGGGCTGGTCGCCCGCGAGCGGGCCGAGCCGGGCGACGACCTGATCGGCACGCTGGTGCGGGAGCACGGCGACGACCTCAGCGACGACGAGCTGATCGGCATCGGCGGGCTGCTGCTGCTCGCCGGGCACGAGACCACCTCCAACATGCTCGCGCTGGGCACGCTCGCCCTGCTGCGCCACCCCGGCCAGCTCGACCTGCTGCGCAAGGAGCCCGCCAGGATCGACGCCGCCGTCGAGGAGCTGCTGCGCTGGCTGAGCATCGTGCACTCCGGCACGCTCAAACTGACCGCCACGGAGGTCGAGATCGCCGGGCGGCGGATCGGCCCCGGCGAGCTGGTGGTGTGCGCGCTCCCGGCCGGCAACCGCGACCCCGGCCTGGCCGCCGACCCGGACACGCTGGACCTGTCGCGCGGCGAGCCCGGCCACCTGGCCTTCGGTCACGGCGTGCACCACTGCCTGGGCGCCCCGCTGGCCCGGATGGAGATGCGCATCGCCTTCCCGGCCCTGCTGGAGCGCTTCCCCACGCTCAGGGAGGCGGAGCCGGCCCCGGTCTTCCGCACCATGCACATCGTCCACGGCCTGACGTCCCTGCACGTCGCCTGGTAGCGGTCAGGCGGGCGTGATCGGGAAGTTGTGGCGGAACACGTTGCCCGGGTCGTACGCGGCCTTCACCTGCCGCAGCCTGGCCAGGGTCGCCGGCGGGAACGCCCTGGTCAGCAGCTTGTCCTCGAAGCGCGGCTCGAAGCTGAGGTAGGCGGCCGTCACGCCCAGCCCGTCCCACGCCCGCTCGGCCCGCGCCGCCCGCGCCGCGGAGATCACGCCGTTGACGGAGAAGTTCTGGGTGCGGTGGGCGTACGCGGTGGCGCCGGGGGCGACGTCGTTGACGGCGCCGCCGACCGAGCGCACCTGGACCATGGTGAGCAGCCGCTGCTCGAACATCTCCGCCAGCCGCCCCGAGGTGTCCGCGTCGAGGTGGTCCACCAGGGCGGAGTGGCCGCGCAGTCCGCCCTGCTGCCCGGTGTGCCGGTTGCGGTGCGGCGCGACGACGGCCGCGTACGGGGCGAGCTGCGCCTGCTGCTGGAGCACCGGCGCCACCTCCAGGAACGGCTCCAGCGCCGCCACGGCCGCGTCGGTGTCGTCGCCGGCCCACACGGCGAACGTCTGGGCCAGCGCCGAGTAGCCCTGCTGTCCCGGGAACACGGTGGTGAACGGGGTCAGCTTCCGCGGGCTCGCCTCCACGGCCCGCCCCCAGCGCTCCAGGAACGCGGCCGTGTCCGAGGCGTCGTGCACGAAGACCGCGAACACCACGTCGGACAGCTCGGTCGCCTCGATGTCGAACGAGGTGACGACGCCCAGGTTGCCGCCCGCGCCGCGCAGCGCCCAGAACAGGTCAGGATGGTGCTCTGGGTCCGCCCGGACGGTCCGGCCGTCGGCCAGCGCCACCTCGGCGCCCACCACGTGGTCGATCGTCAGCCCGTAGGAGCGGGCCAGGAAGCCCTGCCCGCCGGCCGTGGCCAGCCCGCCCACGCCGACGTCGCCGTAGTCGCCCGAGCTGATCGCCAGCCCGTGCGGGCTCAGCGCGCTCGCCACGTCGCCCCAGCGGGCGCCGGCGCCGACGCGCACCAGCCTCCGCCCGCGGTCGAGGACCTCGACCGCGTCCAGCGCGCCGACGTCGACGACGATCCCGCCGTCGTTGGTGGACCGCCCGCTGATCCCGTGCCCGCCGCTGCGCACGGCCAGCGGCACGTCCTGGCCCCGCGCGTACGTGAGAGCCTCGGCCACCTGCCCGGCCGTGGCGGGGCGGAGCACCAGCCCGGGGGAGCCGGTCCAGATGTAGGAGGAGCGGACGCGCTCGTACTCGCGGTCGCCGGGCTCCACCGCGGTGCCCGCCAGCGAGGCGGGCACCGCGTCGTAGTCGATGCCGGGGCGGCGCAGCGCGAGCGCCCGGGGAGGCCGCGCGGGGCCGGTCGTGACGCCGCGGGCGGCGCGTTCGGCGGCGACGGCCTCGCGCAGCGCGGGCGCCACCTCCCGGCCGAAGCGCTCGATGGCGGCCGGGTCGTCGCCGGGCAGGATGAACGTGCTGATCCCGTCCTCGACGGCCAGCGGCAGCAGCCGCTCCACCCACTCCTCGGCGGAATCGCCGGCGAACTCGCTCATGAGGTTGAGCAGGCGGCGGATCTCGCGCGGGTCGCGGCCCGCCCCGTCCGCCGCCTCGTCGATGATCTTGTTGCCGGCGGTGAGGTCCTCCGGCGTGGCGTAGCCGAGGCTGGGCAGCCACCCGTCCGCCTTCGCGCCGACCAGCCGCAGCATCCTCGGCTTGTACGCGCCCAGCCAGATCGGCACGTCGTGGGCCGGCGCCGGGCCCCGCTTGGCCCCCTTGACCGTGTAGTGGGCGCCGTCGACCCGCAGCGGGCGCCGCTCGTCGGCGTCCCACACGCCGCGGATCACGTCGATGGCCTCGCTGAGCGCGTCCACCGCCTGGCCGGGGCTCAGCCGCCGGCCGCCCATGGCCTCGATAGCGTCCCAGAACCCGCCCGCGCCCAGGCCGAGCTCGACCCGCCCGCCTGACAGCAGGTCCAGGCTCGCCACGGATCTGGCCAGCACCGCCGGCGGGCGCAGCGGCAGGTTGAGCACGTTGCCGGACAGGTGGACGCGCTCGGTGCGCGCCGCCACCCAGCTCATCAGCGTCCAGGTGTCCAGGAAGGTCGCCTGGTACGGGTGGTCCTGGAACGTCACCAGGTCCAGGCCCGCCTCCTCGCTCAGCCGCGCCAGCTCGACGGCCAGCTCGGGCCGGCCGTTCTGCGGGGTGATGAACGACCCGAAGCGTAGGTCGTGGCCGTAGTCGGGCATCCCGTCCTCCATATGGTAGATGTGTCAACCTTATTCGGGATGGATGACATGTCAACCTTTGTGACGTAGGCTGGTGGCATGACAGCCGACCTGGCCGCGTGGCGTGCTTACAGCACCGTGCACACCCAGCTCGCGGCTCACCTGTCCCGCGAGCTGACCCGGGCCACCGGGCTGTCCGAAGCCGACTACCAGGTCCTCGACGCGCTGCTCGACGCCCCCGGCGGCCGGATGCGCGCGCTGGAGCTGCGCTGGGTGCTGCAGTGGGAGAAGAGCCGGCTGTCCCACCAGGTCGGCCGGATGGCCAAGCGCGGCCTCCTGGGGCGCGAGTCGTGCGCCGAGGACGCGCGCGGCTGGGACATCGCGCTCACCCCCGAGGGGCGCGAGGCGGCCGCCCGCGCCCGGCAGGTGCGCGACGACTCCGTCCGCCGCCTCGTCCTCGACGCACTCGGCCCCGACCGGCTCGCCGGGCTGGAGGAGACGGCCGCTCTCCTGTCGGCCCGCCTGGAGAGGGCAGCGGAGGAGGACCCGTCCTGCCGCGCCGCCCGCGCCGAGGTCTTCCCCGGCGCCCCGTCAGTCGACTGAGCGCAGCAGGAGCAGCGCGATGTCGTCGAGGCGCTGGTCGACGTTGGACGAGGGGGCGATGAGGGCGTCCGCGAGCTCCTGCAGCGGCCGCCGGGCGAGCCTGCCGAGGTGCAGGGAGAGTTCGGCGATGGCGTCGTCCAGCAGCACGCCGGGCGCTTCGACCAGCCCGTCGGTGTAGAGGGCGAGCGTGCCGCCGGGCGGCAGCGCGACCTGCGAGGCCTCGTACTCGGCGTGCGGGTCGATGCCGAGCAGGAGCCCGGGGGTCGGCTCGATCAGCTGGGTCGCCCCGCCGTGGTGGTGCAGCAGCGCCGGCAGGTGGCCGGCGCTGGCCACGTCCAGCACCCTGTTGTGCAGGTCGAGGTTGATGTAGAGGCAGCTGGTGAACCGGTTCGGCGTCAGGTCGATGACCAGCCGGTTGGTGTGCGCGAGGATCTCGCCGGGATCGGCTCCCGAGGCCGCGTAGGCGTGGATCGCCGTGCGCACCTGCCCCATCAGCGCCGCCGCCGTCGGGTCGTGGCCCTGCACGTCGCCGATGACCGCCGCCGCGCACTCGTCACCCAGGCTGATCAGGTCGTAGAAGTCGCCGCCGATGTCCATGCCGAAGGTGGCGGGCAGGTAGCGGGCGGCCACGTCCAGCCCGTCGATGTGCGGCAGGCGGCGGGGGAGCAGGCTTTCCTGAAGGCTCTGCGCGAGCCGGTGCTTGGCGTCGTACAGCTTGGCCCGGTCGAGCGCCTGCGCGACCAGCCCGGCGAGCGAGGTGAGGGTGGCGCGCTCGTCCTCGGTGAAGTGGTGCGGGCGTTCGTAGCCGATCACCAGCGTGCCGAACGACCGTCCCTGCGTGGTCAGCGGCAGCACCGCGCAGGCCGCGATGGGGTCGTCGACCGCCGGAGGATAGATCGTGCGCAGCTCCCGCCGGGAGGCGAAGAACCCCGGCTCGGTGGCGTCGGCCGGGGACCCGGCCGGGCTCGATCTGGTCGTCGACCACTCGTTGAACGTGTCGATGGTCTTCCGGCTCGTGCCACGGCTGCCGAGCAGGATCATCCGGCCGCTCTCGGCGGTCAGGATGGACAGGGACTGCGCGCTGAAGACCGGCAGCAGGTGGTCGCCCACCAGGTCGACGATCTCCCGCACGGTGGCCGCCTGGCTGAGCATGGCGGTCAGCTGCAGCATGCTGTGCAGCGTGGAACTGGCCGTCCCCCTGCTCCCGGCCAGCATCTGGTCCGGCATGAGATGCCCGGGGTCACGCGCCATGGTGCTGGGCGTGACGCGGACGCTGATGCCCATCGGCGCGGGATAGAGCTGGAAGGCCAGCCACTGCCCGCTGGGCCGCCGGGCGGTGAAGGAGGTGGCCTCCTGGCTGATCACCGCCGCCCGGTAGCGGTCCTCGTACTCGGGGGTGTTCAGCCACGGCAGCGCCTCCCAGGCGCGCCGGCCGAGCAGTTGGGAAGGCGAGTCGCCGAGCAGCTCGGCGGCCGACGGGGTGAGGAACGTGATCCGGCCTTCCAGGTTCAGCGCCAGGTAGCCTTCGGGCAGGCCGATGAGGCAGTCCAGGGCGGCCATGCCGGCGTCGGGGTCGAGCCGCCGCCCCCGCCGGGGGGAGATCACGCGCGGCCGGACGCGGGGCGTCACCGGCTGCCCGCGCCGCGCGGCGTCGCTCAGCACCGCGCCCATCCGGTGGCACGTCCGCTCGATCAGCTGCCGCCGTTCCTCGGTGAGCTCGGTCTGGCCCGGCGGCCAGGCCAGCAGCAGCGATCCCCAGCACGCGTCGCCGGCGCAGATGGGAGCGGCGGCCATCGAGAAGTCGTACGGCAGTGACAGCGCCGCACCGGGGTAGTCACGGGCCAGCTCCGCCTGGTCGGCCAGCCAGACCAGGCGCCGCTCGCGCAGGGCCACCGCCGACGGCACGGGCCCGTTGACGCGCACTCTCGACCAGGCCCTGGCGATCGTGATGGGGAAGCCCTGCTCGGCGTCCATGAGCAGCAGCTCCTGGTCCTCGTCGAGCAGGTAGAGCGCGCCGAGGTGGGCCCCGGTGGCGTTGATGACCGCCACGAGCAGGTCATGCAGCTGCCGCGCCTCCGGACCGGGAGCCGCGGTGGCCTCGAACTCCTGTCGCACGCCGCTAGCCCGTCCGGCCCCCGGCGTGCGGTACCCGTGGAAACAGTCCTCCGAAATCCCCCATACAGGCAGGATGCGTCCACAGAGCGTCAGTCAAACCTAAAATCTCGGGCGCCGTCATCCGGTTTCGCGGCCTTGAGGTCGGCTTTTCCGCAGGTCGATGGGTATGGGGCAGGTGGAGCTAGGGCATCGGGGGAGGCGTGAGGGGTTCGAGGCGGGTGCGGCGCGGGCGGGCCGTTCTGTCAGAGTGGACTTTCGCCGCCATGCTGCTCGTCGTCACCGTGGCCGTGCTCGGGCTCGGCCTGCTGGTCGGGGCCGTCGACCGGCTGGTGCCGCTGCTCATCTTCCTGCCCGCGGTCATCTCCGGCGTGGGCAGTGTGGCGCAGACGACCACGGCGTCCGTGTGGGTGGTCGCGGTGATCGGCTTCGTCGTGGCGTCCGAGGGCGAGGGCATCGGCATGGACCTGGGCGCGATGACGTTCACGGCCCTGTTCGGCGTGTGGAGCGTGCTCAGCTGCCGCTACCGGATCGCCCGCGAAGAGGAGATCCACCGGCTGCGCTCGGCCGGCGCGGCGCTGCAGAGCCAGATCGTCCGCCCGTTGCCGGTGCGCACTGCCGACGTGGTCGTGGACGGGGTCTACGAGCCCGTGGAGGAGGACGCCACGGTCGGCGGCGACATGTACGAGGTCGTCGACACCGATCACGGCACCCGGGTGATGATCGCTGACGTGCAGGGCAAGGGCCTGCACGCGATCGGGGCGGCCATCGCGCTGCTGGGCGCGTTCCGGGAGGCGGCCCACCGGGAGCGGAGTTTGGCCGGGGTGGTGGAGGCGCTGGAGACCGCGGTGGTCAGGCACAACGAGGGCGCCCGGCGCACCGGCGAGTACGAGCGGTTCGTCACCGCCCTCGTGCTGCACATCGACGCCCGGGTGGAGGTGGAGGCGGTCAACTGCGGCCACATCGCCCCCTATCTGGTCGCCCACTCCCACGCCTGGCAGGCCGACCTGGGCGAGCCGGAGCTCCCTCTCGGCCTGGGCCGGCTGGCGGACAAGCGCCGCGAGGCGGTGCGCTTCGCCTTCCCGCCGGACGCGACGATGCTGCTGTGCACCGACGGGGTCACCGAGGCGCGCGACCCCCGCGGCGCCTTCTACCCGCTGGAGCCCCGGCTGCGGGCCTGGGCCAGGCGTTCTTCGTCGGCCCTCGCCGAGGCCCTGCTGGACGACCTGCACGCGTTCACCGCCGCCGACTTCGGCGACGACCTGGCCATCCTCACGTTGCGCAGGAGCGGCTCGCGGCACTGATCAGGAGGGGTCGCTCTCCTCCGCGCCGGCGGGCCCGAGGTCACGGTGGCGGAACATGTCGATCAACGCCTGGACCGGGATGCCGGCCTCGGTGTGGTGGCGCAGCTCGGCGCTCGGGTTGATCTCATAGCGGTTGCGGCGCCCCATCCGCTCGCGCATGAGGTATCCGGCGTCCTCCAGATCGGAGACGATGCCCTGGGCGGCCCGCTCGGTGATGCCGATCTTCGCGGCGATGTCGCGGAGCCGCACCTCGGGATCGGCGGCCACGGCTATGAGGACCCGGGCGTGGTTGGTCAGGAACGTCCAGCCCGATCGCCGATCGACGACGCCGCTCATCGACTTGCCGCCCTCCTTGGGGCTCGATTTCCGTACTGGAACATTTTATACAGAAAACTTCTTCCTGTATTGTGTTGGCAGGAGGTTGGTCGGGTCGTGGCGAGGCCTAGTGACGAGGGGTCGGGGCGATGGCGCTGGCGGGAGAGACGATGGTGATGAGTGGTGCCGGGCACGCCCACGTGCCGGCGGCTGAGCATCTGCTGTATGTCGACAGCCTGCTCCGCGTCACCTGCACGGTGATGCCCGGTCCCTCGCTGGTGCGGCTGGAGGGCGACATCGACGTCACCAACCGCGCGGAGGCGGTGTCCGCGCTGCAGCGCGCCCGGCGCATCGACGCCGACCTGATCGTGGACGTCGGCCGCGTCGGCTTCATCGACCTGGCGGGGCTGCGCTCGCTGCTCGGCCTCGCCGCGTGCGACGGCGTCGTCGTCCGCAACACCCCGCGGCAGATGCGCCGCCTGATCGACGTGCTCGGACTGCCCCCACTCGACTGACACCCGGCGACGCCCGCCCCGTGCGGGAGCGGGCGCCGGGGGAGAGTGTCTACTTCAGCGCCTCCGCCGGTCCGTGGCGGTGCTCGGCCTGGGCGGCGCGAGCCTGGGTCGGCGCGGCGGCGCCGATCGTGCCGGTGTCGAAGGCGTAGGTGGCCGCCAGGGTGGCGATCGCGTCGGAGTTCACGTCCAGCGCCTTGTCGCTGATGTTCTTGATCGTGTCGCAGGCCTGGTGGTAGCACGGGTCGAGCGGGATGCCCGCCGTGCCGCCGAAGATCGCGGCCTCCTCCTCCGTCTTGAGCACCTCGGCGCCGGTGAACAGGCCGCCGGCCGGGATGCCGACCGCGATGAACGGCCCGTAGTCCGAGCGGCCGGTGAACGCGGTCGCCTTGAACGGCTCGCCGCGATCGGCGAAGAACTTCTCGAAGTCCGCCTCGATCTGGTCGGATCCGGGAGGCCCGGCGGTGCCGAAGGCGTCGCCGTCACCGTCGTAGATGCCGAAGGTGTAGTTCGGTGAGGCGATCATGTCGAAGTTGAGGTACAGAGCGATCTTGGCCCGCTCCGCCTCCGTGAGGTTGGCCACGTAGTGCTCGGAGCCGAGCAGGCCGAACTCCTCGGCGCCCCAGAACGCGAAGCGCATCTTGTTCTTCGGCTTGAGCTTGGCCATCTGCAGCGCCACTTCGAGGGTGCCGGCGCTGCCCGAGCCGTTGTCGTTGATGCCGGGGCCCTCCTGCACGCTGTCGAGGTGCGCGCCGAGCATGACCACGTTGTCCGGGTCCCCCTTCCGGCTCTCCGCGATCACGTTGTACGTGGTCCGCGTCTCGGAGATCGGGTCCCAGTTCATCGTGACGGACGTGCCCTCGGCGGCGAGCTCCTGGCCGACGGCGAAGCTGGTGAAGAACGACGGGATCGTGATGCCGGGGCCGCCGAGCACCGGGTTCAGGTCGATCTCGGTGCGGCCTTCCTGGCCCTCGTTGAAGATGATGGCGCCGGTCGCGCCCGCGGCGATCGCGTTCTCCACCTTGACCCGGAAGTTGCAGGTGCCGCGCTGCATGAGCGCGATGCCGCCCGCGGTGAAGCCCTCGAAGTCGCTCGCCTCGCAGCCGGAGCTGGAGCTGTTGGGCTCGCCCGGCGGCAGGACCACGTCCACCGGCTGGACCTGGCCGCTCACCGAACCGGCGGGGGAGTCGCCCATGGCGATGTAGTCGCTGAAGAACCCGTAGGTGTAGGTCTCCTGCTCCGGCGCGGTCCGCTTGAGCACCGGCGGCGTCCGGTAACCCTCGAAGAGGAACTCGAACGGCTGGACCGTCACCTTGTAGCCGGCCAGGCGCAGCCGCAGGGCGACGTAGTCGCGGGAGGCGTCGTAGCCCCTGGTGCCCGACACGCGGGTGCCGTCGAACCTGTCGGCGATCGCCTGGAACACCTTGAGGTGCTTCTTGACGTTCTTGCCCGAGACAGCCTTGACGATCTTGCTTACGTTGTCGTGGGGTTTGGGGTGGGCTTGAGCCGGTCCGGCGGCGGCGACCGTGGAGAGCGCCACTGCGGCGGCGACCGCGCCGACCACGCATTTACGCAGGCGGGAACGCATGATTGCTCCTCAGAACCATGGGAGGTGACCCCGGGGTCAAAAAGCGCGCGTTCCCCGAACTTATTGATAAATCCGGCTATCAGGGAAGATGTGGCAATGCATCTGTTGCATCACGGAGTCAGAACGGGTCAGGAGGATTACCCGTCACCGTAGGGTGGGCGGCATGTCTCCGAGGATCGCCACCGCCCAGCGCGTGGAACTGCCCGAACTGCTCGACTTCCTCCGCCCCCGCCATCACGGCCTGCTCTCCACCGCACGGGCGGACGGGCGGCCCCAGCTGTCGCCCGTCGCCTGCGGCGTCGACGGCGACGGAAGGATCGTGATCTCCACGTACCCCGACCGGGCCAAGACGCGCAACGCCCGCCGTGACGACCGGGTGTCCATCTGCGTGCTGTCCGACGACTGGGACGGCCCGTACGTGCAGGTAGACGGGCGCGCGGAGGTGCTCGACATGCCCGAGGCGCTCGACGGCCTGGTCGAGTACTTCCGGTGCATCTCCGGCGAGCACCCCGACTGGGACGAGTACCGCGAGGCCATGCGCCGCCAGGACAAGTCGCTCATCCGCCTCCACATCGAGCGCTGGGGGCCGATCGCCACCGGCGGCTTCCCCGCGCGGCTGGCCGGGTGACCTGGGCGTCCACCCTTGTGGTGACCCCGCGCCGAGGCGGAGACTGAGAATGACGGAGGGGGACGTCATGATCGAAGTCAAGAGTCTCGACAAGCCGGACGAGCGCCGCGACTTCCCGCAGGGTCACATGGAAGTGCTGGAGCTGAGCGGGCTCAGCTTCGGCGTGGCCACCTTCGAGCCCGGATGGCGCTGGTCGGAGTCGGTCAAGCAGATCGCCGGAACGAAGTCCTGCCAGATCCACCACAACGGGCTCGTGGTCCGCGGCCGCCTCTTGATCAGGATGGACGACGGCACCGAGACGGAGGTCGGGCCCGGAGAGCTCTTCGTCTGCCCGCCGGGACACGACGCGTGGGTGCTGGGTGACGAGCAGGTGATCGTCTACGACTTCGCGGGTGGTGCCGCTGAGTACGCCAAGGCAAAGGAGTCCTGAAAAATCCGGACACGTGGGGCCCTCTGGGGCTCCCGTGTTCTCCTACGCGGAGCGGCTCGAGACCCCCGGCGGTTCTCCGTCACGGCAGACGGGTCACCAGGATCCCGTCGTCGTCGCTCCACAGCTCCGCGCCCGGACGGAAGGTGACGCCGCCGAACGTCACCGGCACGTCACGCTCGCCCGCGCCGTCCTTGGCGCTCTTGCGCGGGTTGCTGCCCAGCGCCTTGACGCCCAGGTCGAGTTCGCGCAGCGCGGCGACGTCGCGCACCGCGCCGTTGATCACCACGCCCGCCCAGCCGTTGGCCACCGCGGACCCCGCGATCACGTCTCCCATCAGCGCCGTGCTCACCGAGCCGCCGCCGTCGACCACCAGCACCCGCCCTTCACCAGGCTCAGCCAGGGCCGCCTTGACCAGGGCGTTGTCCTGGTGGCAGCGCACGGTCGCGATCCGGCCGCGGAACGCGCGACGTCCCCCGTACTGACGCAGTTGCAGGTCGCAGGAGTCGAGCTCGTCGCCGCGCTCGTCGTACAGGTCGGCGGTGATGACGGTCATGGGGGCTCCTTCGACGGTCCGGTACGGCGACACAAGCTACAGCCCAGCGGGCGGCGTCCCGCTACCGGTGGTGGCGCCACGGCATGGCCAGGTCGGCGCCGCGCGGCGCGTGGGCGCCGGTGTGCAGGCCGGAGGTCTGGATGGCGCGGCTGATGTCGGTCGGCGTGAGCAGGCCGACCAGGTGGCCGCCGGGATCGAGCACCACCGCCCGGCCGTCGGCGCAGCCCGTCATCCGGGGCAGCAGGTCCATCAGCGGCTCCTCCGGCGTGGACCTGGGCACCTCGCCGGGCGGGCAGGCGATGTCCGCCAGCCGGGTGGTGGCCCGCTCCTCGGGCGGCAACTGCCGGATGCGGTTCAGCGTGACCAGCCCCGCGAAGCCGCCGCGCTCGTCCACCAGCGGATAGGTCGACAGGCGGCGGCTGAGCACCACCTCCTCGATCAGGTCCGCCACGGTCTCGTCGGGACGCGACACCACCGGGTCGCGGGACATCACCTCGCCCACCCGTACCCCGCGCAGTGCCACGCCGAGCTGCGCCTGCTGCTCCTCGGCGCTCGCGGCGTTGACCAGGAACAGGCCGATCAGCGCCAGCCAGATCCCGCCGAAGCCGGCCCCGACCGCCACCTGGAGGAAGCCGAGCGCGATCAGCACGTACCCGAACGTCCGCCCGGCCCGGGCGGCGGCGACGGCGGCCCTGCCGCGGTCGCCCCACCGCCACCACAGCGCGGCGCGCAGCACCCGGCCGCCGTCCAGCGGCGCGGCCGGGACCAGGTTGAAGACGGCCAGCAGCACGTTCACCGCCGCCAGATAGACGAACACGTCCCCGGCGAGCGACGGCCCGGCGGCGGCCCGGACCAGCACCGCCACCACACCGAACAGCAGGCCCGCCACCAGGCTCGTCAGCGGCCCCACCACCGCGATCTGCAGGTCGGCGCGGGGCGTCTTGGGCTCGCCGCGCAGCTCCGCCACCCCGCCGAGGAGCCACAGCGTGATCCGCGACACCCCGATGCCGTGACGCCCCGCCATCAGCGCGTGCGCCACCTCGTGGGCCAGCAGCGAGGCCATGAACAGCAGGGCGGCCACCACCCCGGCGGCCAGGTAGGCGGCCGTGGACAGGCCGGGGAAGGTCAGCGGGAACCGGCCGAAGGCCAGCCCGAACACCAGGATCGCGACGATGAGCAGCACGCTGAGGTTCATCCCGACCGGGACACCGCCGATCCGGCCGAGTGGGATCGTTGAGCGCATCTTCCCTCCAACGGAGCCGACGTCCGCCATGCGCCTACCCACGCCGCGACCGAGGTCACCGGCCCCGACCTGCTCCGATCCGGTTTCGGGACGGGAGCGCCGGGCAGGTCGCACCGGGTGACGAGACGACGTTTCACCCCGCTCGACAACACGTTGGTCCTGCTCACCCGCGGTTACGCCTGGCTGCCCGACCTGCTCCGGCGGACCCGCGGCGACGTGATGACCCGGGTCATGGGCAACCGGGCCACCGCCCTGCGCGGGCCGGAGGCGGTGCGGTTCCTGTACGACGAGCGCCACGTGCTCCGGCACGGCGCACTCCCCGAGCCGATCCAGGCCACCCTGCTCGGCAAGGGCGGGGTGCACTCGCTCGACGGCGCCGCCCACCGGGCGCGCAAGGCGCTCTTCATGTCCGTGCTGGCCGACCCCGAGTCGGTCGCCCGCCTGGTCCGCCACGTCGGCGACGCGTGGGACGAGACCGTCGCGACCTGGCCGGGACGCTCGCCCGTGGTGCTCTTCGACGAGGCCGCGGAGATCATCGCCAGGGGAGCCTGCCGCTGGGCGGGCGTGCCCGTGGCCGAGGCCGGCGTCAAGGCGGTCGCGGAGGACATGGTGGCCATGGTCGACGGGTTCGCCACGCCGGGACCGCGCCACTGGCGGGCCAGGCGTGCCAGGAAACGCAGGGAGCGCTGGCTCACCCGGCTGTTCGACGACGCCCGCTCCGGCTCGGTCACCCTGCCCGCCGGCTCGCCCGCCGACCTCGTCGAACGCCACCACGACAACGAGGGGCAGCCGCTGCCGTCGCACGTCGCCGCGGTCGAGCTGATCAACCTCATCAGGCCGACCGTCGCCGTCGCCTGGTTCGTCGCCTTCGCCGGGCACGCGCTGCACCGCCGGCCGCACCTCAGGCAAGCGCTCGCCGATCCCGCGTACGCCGAGGCGTTCGCCCAGGAGGTCAGGCGCTTCTACCCGTTCGCCCCGTTCATCGGCGGCCGGGCGGCCGGCGACCTGACCTGGCGCGACCTCCGCATCCCCGAGGGCACGCTCGTCCTGCTCGACCTGTACGGGCAGAACCACGACGCCGGACTGTGGGAGGACCCGTACACCTTCGACCCCGGCCGGTTCGTCGAGTCGCCCCCGGGCCGCGACGACCTGGTGCCGCAGGGCGGCGGCGACCCGCACACCGGCCACCGGTGCCCCGGCGAGGCTGTCACCGTCGAACTGCTGAAGAGCCTCTCCGCGCGGCTGGCCGGCCTGGAGTACACCCTGCCGCCGCAGGACCTGACGATCCCGCTGCGGCGGATCCCCACCCGGCCGCGCAGCGGCGTCGTCATCGACGCCGTGCGGGTGCCGGCTCAGTCGAGGTCGACCACGACGGGCGCGTGATCGGACGGCCCCTTCCCCTTGCGGGCCTCGCGGTCCACGTACGCCGACCGCACCCGATCGGCGACGCCCGCGGCCGCGTACACCAGGTCGATGCGCATCCCCATGAGATCTAGCGAGGGAATTGCCGCGTTCACCCGGCAGGGGAATCGCTTCCCTGTTATAGTTTCTTTGTTCGAAACGGGCAGGGCTTGTCCGTCGCCTACCCCAGCAGGGGAAAGCGAGAAGCCGCTTCCTTCTGGAAGTGGAGGAGTCACGTTCTTGTGGAACATCCGCGGACGCGGACGTGGGTGGACCTGGCGAATACGGCCGGATCCACCCACGTCCGCGTCCGTCGGCGCCACGTTGAAGTCGCCGCACGCCACCACCGCGCGCCCGGCCCGCAACTCCGCCCGCACCGCCTCGCCGAAGGCGGCGAACCAGGCCAGCTTGTACGTGTAGTGCGGCGAGTCGAGCGTGCGCCCGTTCGGCGCGTAGATCGACCAGACCCGCAGCCCTCCGCAGGTCGCGCCCACGGCCCGTGGTTCGGGCGTGACCGTGACGGTGCCCTTCGCCGAGTCGAAGCCCGGTTCGCCGGGGAAGCCGGGTGACACGTCCTCCAGCCCGATCCTGGAGAGCACCGCCACCCCGTTCCACCGGCCGTCGCCGTGAGCGGCCGTCGCGTACCCGAGCGCGGCCACCTCCCGCGCGGGGAAGCCGTCCGCCGGGCACTTCGTCTCCTGGAGGCAGACGATGTCGGGCTCCTTGTCGGCCAGCCAGTCGAGCAGGCGCGGCAGCCGGGCCTTGACCGAGTTCACGTTCCACGTCGCCAGGCGCATGGTGCCAGCTTGTCAGAGCCGCGGCCCGGCCCGGCGCGGTAGCGTCGCAAGCGTGCGGCTGGAAGGAATGCCGGCGGGTCACCGGCTGCGTTACGGGCCCGCGGCCGAGGGCATCGAGCGGCTGGAGGCGTCGCTGGTGGGCGTGGCGTTCTCGCCGCACCGCCACGACACGTACGCGATCGGCGTGACGCTCGCCGGGGTGCAGACGTTCCGTTACCGGGGCGAGTCGCGTCACTGCCTGCCGGGGGAGTGGCACGTGCTCCATCCGGACGAGGTGCACGACGGGGCGGCGGGCACCGGCGACGGGTTCGGCTACCGGATCTTCTACATCGACCCGGCGCTGGTGCAGGAGGCGCTGGGCGGGGCGCCGCTGCCGTTCGTGGCCGACCCGGTCATCCGGGGGCGTGGCGTGCCCGCGTCGCTCGCGGCCTGCCTGGCCGGGCTCGACGAGCCGCTCGACGGCTTCGCGCGGGTGGAGGTCGGCGTGCTGGTCGCCGGGATGCTGGCCCGGTACGGGTCGGCACGGTACGGGTCTGCGCGGTACGGGCGCCGGGGGCCGCTCCCGATGGCGGCGCTGGCCCGGGTGCGCGAGCTGATCGCGAGCGACCCGGTGGTGCGGCGGCCGGTCGAGGAGTTCGAGCGGGTGGCAGGGCTGGACCGGTGGACGATCGCGCGCCAGTTCAGGGCCGCGTACGGCACGAGCCCGACGCGCTTCCGCACCATGCGGCAGCTCGACCTGGTGCGGCGGCTGCTCCTGGCGGGCACGCCGGCGCGCGAGGCCGCGGTGGGGGCGGGCTTCGCCGACCAGGCCCACATGACCCGCATGTTCAAACGCGCCTACGGCCGCACCCCGGCCGCCTGGCGAGCCGCCCTCCCCTGACCTCCCGCGGACCCTCCGCACAGGCGGTCGCCCGATCGGGCGGGACCGGTCCGGTACGGGCGATCGCCCGAGGGGGTCGGATCGCGGCTGGGTGGCGGGGGCGGTCGTCCGGTCAGGTCGGGTCCGGGTGGAGGGTCGCGGTCCGGTTTTCGAGGGCGTGGATGACGGCGGCCATGTCCTGGGCGCCGTGGCCGAGTGCGAGCGTCTCGCCGAAGAGCGCGTGGCAGACGTCCAGCAGGGGCGAGGCCAGTCCCCGTTCCCTGGCCGCCTCGGCGATCAGCCGGTTGTTCTTGAGCACGTCCGCGATCGCCGCCTGGGCGGTGAAGTCCTCCCGCGCCAGCTTGGCCGCCTTGGTCCTGGACACGTCGCTGGCCATCGGCCCCGAGTCGAGCACCTCGCGCAGCCGGTGCACGTCCAGCCCGTGCCCGCGGGCGAAGTGCACCGCCTCCGCCAGCCCGGTGACCGTCGTGATCAGGAACACGTTGACGGCCAGCTTCATCAGCAGCGCCCCCGGCACCGGCCCGCAGTCGAAGGCCTCGGCGCACATCGGGCGCAGCAGCGGCCGTACCTCCTCGACCGTCCCGGCGCCCCCGGCGAGCATCGCCACCAGCCGCCCCTCCTCGGCGGGCCGGCGTGACCCGGAGACGGGGGACTCCACGTATCCGCCCCCGGCGGCCAGGACGTCGGCCTCCAGCCCCGCCGAGTAGCCGGGCGAGGTCGTGCCCATGTGCACGATGACGCGACCGGCCACGTTCCCGGCGAACCGCGGCGTGCCGCGCCCCAGCACCGTGTCCATGGCGGACTCGTCGGCCAGCATGAGGATCGACACCCGCGCCCGCCGCAGCACCTCGTCGGGGCTCGCGGCCACCTCCGCCCCCGCCGCGCGGACCGGGTCGCAGCGTCCGGGGGTGCGGTTCCACACCACGAGGGGGATCCCGGCGCGTGCCAGGTTCACTGCCATGGGCTGCCCCATCAGGCCGAGCCCGAGGAAACCGACGTTCATGGGGCTTGTTGTAGCCGGAACGGCCGGTCCGGGTCTTGTACGGTTGTGACACCTCGCCACGCCGTGTCCGGCGGTGCCTTGATCGTACGGATGCGTGCATCTAGCCTCGTTCTGGGTGTTCAAACCTGTTCGGCTAGGGGGGCCACATGGCAAGAACGCGCAAAATCACTGTGGCGACGGCGGCGGTCGTACTCACCACATCCGCTCTGACCACGCCGGCGGCGGCCGCGAAACCGCCCCGCTGCCCGCTGATCTTCGGCCACGGGGGCTATCCCGACAACCCCGGCGCCAGCCTCAAGGACCGCATCCGCCAGGCCAACAACCCCAGCGCCGTGCGCCACATGCGGCGCTCCGGCGCCCAGGGCGTCGAGGCCGACGTCCAGCTCACCAAGCACGGCACCAAGGCCGTCATGTGGCACAACACCACCACCAACGGCCTGACCGGTCCCCGGCGGGCGATCACCGACCTGTGGTGGAGCACCGGCGACGGCAATCTCAGGTCCCGCCGGATCTCCCGCGGCCCCTACAAGGGCGAGAAGGTCTACACGCTGCGCGCCTGGCTGCAGCATGTCGCGTCGGTCCGCATGATCGCCCTCCTGGAGGTCAAGCCGCAGGCCAAGCGCGTCCTGGCCAGCAAGGCTCACTCCGCCGCCGCGTGGCGGGAGCTCTCCTACCCGCTCCTGGAGCGGCAGGACCTCCAGCCGATCATGGTCTACTCGACCGACCCGTGGATCCAGAACCAGCTGGCCAAGCGCCACCCGTCGCTGCTCAAGGGCGAGCACGCGCGCTGGACCGACAGCGTCGTCTGGGACGAGCCGCCGCCCGGCTGGAAGGGCAACACCCACCGCTGGCAGAGCATTCTCAAGCTCCGCCCCATCAGCATCATGACCAACTACCCGCTGGAGTACCGCCGCTGGCTGGAGGGCCGGTGCGACTGACGGCTACCTGGCCGCGCTGAAGTCGTTCAGCTCGCGTACGGCACGGTCCATGTCGTCGGCGGTGCCGAGGCGCAGCAGCTTGGTGTAGAGGATGTCGCCGGCGGCGGCGCCGCGGCGGATCGCCAGCGCGCGGGCGGTCATCCGCGCCTGGATCTCGTTGACGATCACCTGCGGGTCGCCGCCCCAGCCGTACGCCGACAGGAACTGCCGCAGCCGCTTGGGCCTGGCCTCGAACGCGGTGAAGCCCTCCGCGGCGGCCACGTGCCGGGAGTGCAGCGGCACCCAGCTCAGCGCCATCCACGCCACGTCGGACTCCACCGAGACCGGGCCGGCGAAGTCCCAGTCGAAGAAGCCGGTCAGGCGGCCGTCGTGCCAGGCGGCGTTGAACGGGCTGGCGTCGTTGTGCGCGATGATCAGACCGGGCCGCCAGCGCCCGCCGCCGCGCCAGGCCGCGTCCGGCGGCGGCACGAACCCCGCCACGGCCTTGTGGTAGTCACGCAGCCACCAGGCCACCTGCCGCAGCGCGTCCTCGGTGCGGGTCCACTCGGGCCACACCTGGCGGGTGCCCAGCGTCTCGCCTTCGAGGAAGGTCAGGACCTCCCGCCCCTGGCTGTCGACGCCGACCACGCGCGGCGCCCCGGCGAAGCCGACGCGCTCCAGGTGTCTCAGCAGCTCGTGGACGGCCGGGGTCCACGAGCGCACGGTCCTCCTCACTGTCGCGCCCAAGCGGGTCGCGCCCCCGTCGTTGCCTCCATCGAGGCGAGTCTCCAACTCTCACCCACCTGCCTCTGGGCTCGCAGGAACGCCTCAACCCAGGCTCTCAACAGGCAGGGCAATCTCCAAGATGGAGAACTGCCAAGGAACAAGCTTTGTCCACATTTGGACATACCAATAAGCCAGCTAAACGGGTGTATCTGCTTATACGCCGATTTTTCGTGCTTGACAAGATCTTGTCAGGCCATCCGGCCGGTGCTACCTCTTGCGGATGCGGGTGAAACCGCGCGTCCCGGGCACCACTGGAGGGAAAACGTGCCGACCATACCCTGGTTACGCAGCACCGTTGTCGTCGCCGCCACCGCGGCGTTAGTCCTGCCCCTCGCCACGCCGGCCCTGAGCGAGCAGACCCGAACCGCCGGCAACGACCCGATCGTCCACGACTTCCAAGCAGAGGAACACGGCAAACCCGACGTCGACAACCGGCAGGGAACGGTCCCGCCGCCGATCGGGGCCAACGCGCGCACCGCCGCGCCCGAGGCGACCGTCCGATGGAACGCTCTCGGCACCCCTGCCGTCGTCACCGCCGCCCAACCGCTCGCCGAGGGCCTCGGGTCAGTCCCCGAGCAGGCCGCGCGCGCGTACCTCAAGAACAACGAGCGGCTGTTCGGCCTGTCCGCCGAGGCGGTCGACGCGCTGGAGAAGGTCGCCGTCAACCCGATCGGCGACGGCCACGCCGTGCTGCTGCGCCAGCGCTTCGGCGACCTGCCCGCCGGGGTGGACGGCATGGTCGCCGTCGGCGTCCATGACGGGACCGTACGGCACGTCACCTCGACGCTGTCACGCGAGAGCGCCGCGCCGCCGGCGGCCACGCTCAGCGAGCAGCAGGCGCTGGAGATCGCGGCGAGGGACGGCGAGATCGACCTGGCCACCGCCGTCACCAAGCGGGTCACCAAGGTCGCGGTGCCCGCGCCCGACGGCGTGCACAGCGCGTACGAGGTCGTCCTGATCGGCGGCGCCGACGGCGAGGCCGCCGCGTACACCACGCACGTGGACGCGGTGAGCGGCCAGATCCTGGTCCGCGAGAACCTCGTCGACCACCACCACGACGCGGACAACCCGAAGTGGGACGTCTTCCCCGCCAACCCGCCGGCGAACTACTCCTCCCGCGACACCCGCGAGACCTGGTGCCACGAGGGCGAGCGCGGCTGTGACTACGTGCCCGGCGGCGACCCGGCGACCGGCAAGGCGTGGGACGTGGACCACGCCACGGACCAGCCCACCGGCACCAGCCTCGGCAACGCCGCGCGCACGTACGAGAACCGGGCCAGCGGCGACCCGTTCACCGTCGGCACCCGGAGCAACGTGCTCACGCCGAGCCGGAACTACCAGTACCCGTGGCGCAACACCTGGTTCGAGGCCAAGTGCAACCCGGCCGTGTTCGACCAGGAGGGCGAGGCCGACCTGGAGGCCGCGATCGCCAACCTGCACGTGATGCACAACCGCATGCACGACTGGTCCTACCGGCTCGGCTTCACCGAGACCGCGTGGAACATGCAGCAGGACAACGGCGAGCGCGGCGGGCTCGGCGGCGACCCCGAGCAGGGCAACGCGCAGGCCGGCGCGCGCGACCTGACCGTGCGCGACAACGCCAACCAGATCACCGGACCCGACGGGGTCGCGCCGATCACCAACATGTACCTGTGGCAGCCCATCGCCGGCGCCTTCTACGCGCCGTGCGTCGACGGCGACTACGACATGTCCGTGATCGGGCACGAGTACAGCCACGCGATCTCCGGCCGCATGATCGGCGGCCCGAACGCCGGCTGGAGCGGCGCCCAGGCCGGCGCCATGAACGAGAGCACCTCCGACCTCATCTCGATGGAGTACCTGTTCGAGTACGGGTTCCGCCCCGCGGGCAAGACCCCGTACGTGACCGGCGGGTACGTCACCGGTGACCCGGAGCGCGGCATCCGCAACTACGACATGTCCAAGTCGCCGCTGAACTACAGCGACATCGCCTACGACCTGGTGGGCCAGCAGGTCCACGCCGACGGCGAGATCTGGACGGCGACCCAGTTCGACGTGCGCGAGGCGTTCGTCAAGAGGTACGGCAAGGGCACCGCCAAGCAGCAGCGGGAGTGCGCGGACGGCAAGAGGCCGGTGGACAAGTGCCCGGGCAACCGGCGCTGGGCGCAGATCTCGTTCGACGCGCTGCTGCTGATGGCCTCCGGCGCGGTCAGCTACGTCGACCACCGCGACGCGCTGCTCGCCGCCGACACCATCCGGTTCGGCGGCAGGAACCACGACATCATGTGGCGCGCGTTCGCCGCTCGGGGCCTGGGCGCGGCCGCGGCCAGCAACGGCTCCGGCGACCCGGACCCGACGCCGAGCTTCGTCGACCCCGAAGGCCGCAACGGCTCGCTCAAGCTCAAGCCGCTGGGCGAGGCCAAGGGCGCGGCGCTGCGGCTGTACGTGGGCGACTACGAGGGCCGCGCGGTGCCGGTCGCCGACACCGACCCGGCCACCGAGCTGGGCGACACCGTCGAGATGACGCCCGGCGTGTACGACTTCGTGGTCACCGGAGCCGGCTTCGGGCACACCAGGATCAAGGGCGCTGTGGTGCCCGGTGTCACGCTGCCGCTCCCGCTGGCCCTGACCCGCAACCACGCCTCCGGCGCGGCCGGCGCCGCGGCCGCGGGCGACGGCGTCAACCACGGCAGGCTCATCGACGAGACCGAGGCCACGAACTGGGCCTCGCTCACCGGCGCCCCGGCCGGCAAGTCGGTCACCGTGGACCTGGCGGGCGACAAGCCCGTCAAGATCCGCCGCGTCCAGGTGAGCGCCATGCTGCGGCCCAACGTCAACGACCCGGCCGACCCGGGCGGCCAGAACCGGTTCTCGGCCCTGCGCTCGTTCGAGGTGCTGGCCTGCGCCAAGGACTGCGCCGACCCGGCGAAGTTCAGGAAGATCTACACCAGCCGGGCGGACGCCTTCGACACGGCGCTGCCCCGGCCCCGCGGAGCCGACCTGCTCATCAAGTCGTTCCGCGTGCCCGCCACCGACGCCACCCACCTCATGATCCGCGCGCTGACCACCCAGTGCACGGGCAACCCGCTGTACGCCGGAGAGCAGGACGAGGACCCCAACTCGGCGACCGACTGCGGAACGGCCAGCCCGGCCCGCGACCAGGTCAGGGCCGCCGAGTTCCAGGCGTTCTCGCACTGACGTCCCGGATCGCGGCCCGCGCCCGGCACGGGCGCGGGCCGCGGTGACGGCGCGGACCCCCGGATCCGCGCCGTCGCATCGCACAACACCCGTGGAGGCCTTCCGTGCGTCTACCCGCCGCCCTCGCGGCCGTCGCCTTCTCCGTCGCGCTGCTCGCCCCAGGAGTGGCCGTCGCCGAGCCCGTACCGCCCTCCAGAGACTTCGGCAACGGGCCGGAGCGCAACGAAGAGGCCGCCGGCCTCGGCGAGCGGGCCTCCGCCCTGCGCGCCGCCCCCGGCGAGGACTTCCGCCGCCGTCCCGGCCATGACCAGGGCTACCCCCGGCGGAACACGCTGCCCGTCCCCGCCGAGAACCCCGCCGACGCCGCCATCAAGCTCGGTCTCGTCCCGTACCACGGCATCGCCGCCAAGCTGAACGACCTGCAGAAGCGCAGCGACCGGGTGAGCGCCGAGATCACCGGCCGCAGCCACGACGGCCACGACCTCTACCTGGTGACCGTCACCGCGCCCGAGAGCCGCGGCGAGGCGCGCGAGCAGGACCGGATCCGCGAGCGCATCGAGAACGACCCCGCCGGGGCGGCCCGCGACCGGAAGCTCGTCAAGAAGTACAAGGCGCCGGTCTTCTTCAACGGCAACATCCACGGCAACGAGTGGGAGGGCACCGACGCCGTCCTGCGCGTGATCGAGGAGCTCGCCACCAGCACCGACCCCAGGACCGCCGCCCTGCTGGGGCGGACCAGGCTGTACTTCAACGTGACCGCCAACCCCGACGGCCGGATCGCCGGGACCCGGCAGAACGGCGCCGGGTTCGACCTGAACCGCGACTTCATCACGGCCTCCCAGCCCGAGGTCAGGGCGATGCGCCAGATCATGATCGACACGCAGCCGGTGGCCATGATCGACCTGCACGGGTACGTCAACGGCACGCTCGTCGAGCCCACCACGCCGCCGCACGGCGCGAACTACGAGTACGACCTGTTCATCACCAACGCCTACCCCAACGGCCTGGGCATCGAGGCGGCCATCCTGGCGCTCGGCTACACGCCGGAGGCGGACGGGGTGTTCCCGCCGCAGATCCCGTTCCGGGACTCCGCCGAGGGCTGGGACGACTGGCCGCCGATCTTCACCCCGCAGTACGCGCCGTTCCAGGGGGCGGTCGCCTCGCACACGATCGAGTTCCCGATGCGGGTGAACGGCTCCGACTACACCAACCGGCCCGTCGAGGAGCTGCGCCGCCGCTCGGCCATCAACGTCGACATCGCCGCCGCGGCCGTCCGGGCCACGTACGCGTTCGTGGACTCCCGGCACGACCGGATCATCGCCGACCAGATCGAGGTGTTCAGGCGCGGCGCGGCGGGAGAGCCGGCCAAGGAGGTGCCGCTGGGCATCGTGCCCGGGTTCGGGCCCGAGGACGTCTACACCACCACCTACCCGCGCGCGTACGTCATCCCGGCGGGCAACGCGCAGCGCTCGGCCACCGCGGCGGCCCGCCTGGTGGACCACCTGGTCGCCAACGACGTCCGGGTGGAGCGGGCGAAGCTGCCGTTCCGGGCCGGCGGGAAGACCTATCCGGCGGGCTCGTACGTGGTCGACATGCGCCAGCCCAAGCGGGGGCTGGCGAACGTGATGCTGGAGCCGGGGCAGGACATCTCCCCACGGGTGGATGCCATGTACGACATCTCCGGCTGGAGCCACGCCCTGCTCTGGGGCGCCACGGTGGACACCGTCGCCTCCGGCTCGCTCCACGTGCTCGGCGTGCCGGTGAGCGCGGCCGCGCCGACCGGGTCCGTGCCGGACGGGCGCGGGCCGCTGGCGCTGGCCGTGCGTGACGCCAAGGAGGTGCGGGCCGTGAACGACCTGCTCTCCCAGGGGGTCGAGGCGGTCTGGGCGGACGGCGCCGTGGTCGTCCCCGCCGGGGCCCGTGGCGCCGCCGAAGCCGTGGCCGACCGCTACGGCGTGGCCTTCACCAGGGCGCGCTCGGGCGCCGGCGTCCCGCTGACGCCGGTCCGCGTCGCCGCGGCGGTCTCCGCCGACGAGCTGTTCACGCTGCGCGAGCTGGGCTTCGCCGTCACCCCGGTCTCCACCGCCGTGCTCAACGCCGGCTTCGACTGGAGCGGCGCGGACGTGCTCGTCGTCTCCAGCGGGCTCAGCCACGCCGCGCTCGACCCCCAGGCCAGGGCGGCGCTCGACGCGTTCCTCACGACCGGCGGCGTGGTCACGCGCGGCGGCACCGGCGCGGCCTTCAACGCCGCCGCGGGGCTGCTCACCGCGACCTCGGTGACGCGCCCGCCCACGCGTTCGTCTACTCGCCGCGCTGGTTCACCGGCCTCGGGCCCGAGGTGACGGTCGAGCAGTCGTACGCGGCCGGCGACCCGCTCGTCTCCGGCCACTGGCGTCCGAACCCGGACGGCACCGGCGGCCAGGACGCGGCGGCTGGTCAGGCGGCCGTGGTGAGCGGGCGGGACGAGCGGGGCGCGGCGGTGGTGCTCTTCGGCACCGAGCCGCTGTTCCGCAACCACCCGAAGGGCCTGTTCCCGCAGGTCGCCCGGGCGCTCTACTGGTCCGCCGCCGTCACCGGCAGCCCCGTGACCACCCGATAGCGGGCGTGGCCGGCGGCCCCTCGCGGGCCGCCGGCCCGTCCGTCAGTCCGGCGCCGGGACCAGGGGCAGGAACTGGTCGTAGAAGTCCGTCTTGATCCGCAGGACCCGCTGCTCGGTCTCACGGAAGCCCGCCGCGGACTCCTCCCCGGTGACCAGCTCGGCCAGCCGGGCGCCGAGCTGGTCGGAGTGCGTCCCGGACGGGAGCGACTCCGCGCCGAGGGGGTGAGCCTTCGCGTCGTGGACGAGGTGGGGATGGTAGAACCTCGACCGGTTCACGCCGTCGCCGGTCAGCACCTCGGCCATCCTCGGCCAGAGCCGCCCGTACTCGGCCGCCACCAGGATCTCGCCCCAGAACCGCAGGATCGTCACGAGCCTCAGGTCGGCGTCGGGCCCGCGGCCCGCCTCGGCGATCAGCCGGAAGATCGCGGTGGTCGCCTCCACCGTGACGGCGGTCGGCGCGGTCTCCACCAGCGCCTTCCTGGACACGCCCAGCCGGAGCATGTCCGCCTTCATGTCCTCCCGGTGCGAGGGCACGCGGCCGTCGCCGCCGGGGTACTCCTCGCGCAGGATGACGCGCGCGATCCGGCGGCTGGACTCGTCCTCCAGCAGGTCGATGGCCAGGTCGTAGGCGGGGGTGAAGGCGAGCGAAAGGAACCGCCGCTGGAGCAGCACGGCGGCGAAGCCGTCGGCGGAGAGCAGGGCCGCGCCGGCCAGCACCGGGTGCCGCTCGAACCGCTCGACGAGGTCGTCCTCGAACGCGTCCAGCTCCTTCATGTGGGCCTCCTGGGCGGGATGTCCTTGAGTGATGTGCGCCAGTCGGAGAGGTCGACGTCGTGGCCGACGGCCCAGAGCATGTCCAGCTCGCCCTGGATCTCCGCGCCCATCGGGGTGTCGGCGCCGTCGATCTCCAGCTGCGTCGAGTCGACGGCCAGCTTGCCGTGCAGGAACGAGCTGACGAAGTAGCGGTCGTCGGCGCGGTAGACGGCTATCGACGGCAGGGAGTCGTAGACGCGGACGCCGAGCAGGTGCTTCTTCGCCCCGGCCTTCTTGTGCACCGAGGCGAGGACGGACAGGCACCGCTCCACGTTCGCCGGCACGTCCTCTTCGAGTGCCGGGTCGCGCACCACCCGCAGCGCCTCCTCCCTGAGCTTCGCCACGGCCGACCGGGGATGCAGGAGCAGGACGCGCACCCGGACGCCGCGGTGCAGGGCCTCCTCCAGCGCGTCCTCCAGCCGGTGCAGGTGAGGTATCCACGTCTGCAGGATCGCGGCCTCGCGCCTGGCCGCGACCAGGTGGTCGATGAACACGTCCTCGGCGAAGCGGCGGTGGATCCGGGTGACGCCGCCGTAGTGGGAGACCTTGCGGTCGCGGGCGATGGCCTCGACGTCGAGGGTGACGATCAGGTCCTTGATCTTCTCGATCGCCCTGAGCCGGTCCAGCTCCAGGAGCAGGAAAAGCGTCACCGTGCTCAGGATGAGCAGCGTGATCTTCGGAATGGCCGCGCCGAGCATGCCCGGGTCGAACCAGCCGAACAGGGCGGCGGCCGAGACCACCGCGCCCAGGCCCACCGTGAGGGTGAGGGTGACGCGCTCCGCTATGTGACGTATTCCGCTGGCCATGGCAGATCCCGGGGGGTTGCGCGCTGCGATCGACTGCGACGATAACCGCGGATCGGCCGCCGCGCTGCGGGAGTGGTGAAGTGCGGTGTTTCGTCCCCGCGCAGGGCGGTCCCCGAGGCGCTGGCGTAGGATGGAGCGATGTTCTGCCGCGTCAGGGACGGCGTCGTGCCGGAGAGGGACGGATGAGGCTCACGCTCGGCTCCCGGACGTTCGGAGAGACGCCGCTGCTGATGGCGATCGTCAACCGCACCCCCGACTCCTTCTACGACCGCGGCGCCACGTTCGCCCGTGAGGAGGCGCTGCGCCGGGTCGACCAGGTGGTGGCCGAGGGGGCCGACATCGTCGACATCGGCGGGGTGAAGGCGGCGCCCGGCGGCGACGTCGACGTGCGCGAGGAGATCGAGCGCACCGCCCCGTTCGTGGCCGAGGTGCGCGAGCGCCATCCCGACCTGGTGATCAGCGTCGACACCTGGCGTCACGAGGTGGGCCGCGAGGTGTGCCTGGCCGGGGCCGACCTGCTCAACGACGCCTGGGGCGGGGCCGATCCCAAGCTGGCCGAGGTGGCCGCCGAGTTCGGTGCGGGGCTGGTGTGCGCCCACACCGGCGGGGTGGAGCCGCGCACCCGGCCGCACCGGGTGGAGTACGACGACGTGGTGACCGACGTGATCGAACGGACCGTCGCGCTGGCCGAGCGCGCGGTGGCGGCCGGGGTGCCGCGCGAGCGCCTGATCATCGACCCGGCTCACGACTTCGGCAAGAACACCTGGCACTCCCTGGAGGTGACCCGGCGCGTCGACGAGCTGGTGGCCACCGGCTGGCCGGTGCTGGTGTCGCTGTCCAACAAGGATTTCGTGGGCGAGTCGCTCGACCTGCCCGTGGGGGAGCGGCTGATGGGCACGCTCGCCGTGACCGCGCTGTGCGCCTGGCAGGGGGCGCTGGTGTTCCGGGCGCACAACGTGCCGGAGACGCGGCAGGTGCTCGACATGGTCGCGGTGACGCGCGGCGTCCGCCCGCCCGCGCGCACCGTACGGGGGCTGGCATGATCGTCGCGGCGGCGACCGTTCCCGGCGCGCCGCTGCTGCTGCCCGGCGTCACCGGCGGGCCCGTGCGGGAGGTCGCGAAGGCGCGCGAGGCGATGGCCGCGGCCGTCACCGCGCTGCTCGACCAGGGGGCGGAGGAGATCGTCGTGGTGGGCGGCGCGCCCGCCACCCGCCCGTTCCCGCCCGACGCCCCCGGCCCCGAACAACGCGTGGCACCGGGCTGGCGACGGCCGCATCATGACCGCCGGTCCGCGCCCGACGGGCGGCGGGGCGGGGCGGGTGCTTCGCCGGAGGTGCCCGGCGGCCCTGAGAAACGGGTGGCACCCGGCAGCCCCGGTCGGCGATGGCCGCGTCTTGACCATCGGCCCGCGCCCAACGGGCGGCGGGGCGACGAGGTGCTGCCCGAGGGTGCTTACTCAGAGGTGTCCGGGCCGGGTGGCGAGAGCGTGCCGGGGTCGGCTGGTTCCGGGGGGAGAGACGGCGCGGGGGTGGCGGTGGAGGATCTTCTTCCGGTGTCGCTCGCCGTCGGGCGGTCCCTGCTGGGAGGGTGCCCGGTGCCGTGGACCTTGCGGGGGGTGGGTCGTGACGAGTCGCGTGACCGTTGCCTTGAGCTCGGCCTTGAGCTGAGGGAGGGCGGGCGTCCGGCGGGGCTGCTGGTGGTCGCCGATGGCAGCGCCCGGCGGAGTGAGAAGGCTCCCGGTCATCTCGACCCGTCCGCGATCGGTCTCGACGCCCGGATCGGGGCCGCGCTCACGGCGGCCGACGCCGGCGCGCTGCTGCGCCTCGATCCCGCCGCCTGCGAGCGCGCCCTGGTCGCCGGGCGGGCCGCCTGGCAGGTCATGGCCGCCGCCTGCGAGGACCGGCCATGGCAGGCCCAGGTCCTGTACGAGGAGGACCCGTTCGGCGTCGCCTACTGGGTCGTCACCTGGACCTGACGCGGGCCCCGTACGTCACCTGGACCTCATGCGGACCTGGCGTCAGGGCTTGGACGCGAGCCCGGTGTGCGGCGCAAGGAGTGCCCACCCTGGAGGTGATGGTGGGCGGACGTCTCAGCGCGTGGAGTGCCCAGTCGCAAGGAGTGCCCACCCCGGGGGACGGGGTGGGCGGGCGGGTGTCAGCGGAGGCTTGCGTGCTGGGTGGCTGAGGCCCAGGTGCGGAGGTAGGACTCGGCGCCGGCGGCCAGGTCCTGGACGATCTCCGGGCCGGCGATGATCCGCATGTCCTCGATCCAGTCGGGCACCAGGCCGTAGTTCGCGACGCCGTCCTGGTTGACGTCCCAGACCCGCTCGCCGGTGCGCTGGCGGTCGAGGGTGACGCCGTCGAGGGAGGTGAAGGGGTACGTGACCGGGTTCGACGCGTTGCCGGCCCGGGGCGCGGGGAGGCGGCCCATGCCGTTGGCGTCCAGCCCGTACCCGTAACCCGGCACCTGGTGAGCCTGCCGGAGCGGCTCGGTGCGCCGCCACTCGTCCACGAAGTGCTCGGCGTCGTGACCGTACTGGGTGACCATGCCGCCGAGGGCGTAGATGCGGTCCAGGTAGTGCGGGTCGGTCCAGCTGTGGGAGGAGATGACGCCCGGGTAACCGGCGGCTTCGAGCAGGTCGAGAGCGCTGTCGGCGGCCTTGACGCTCATGTGGTCGACCTCGATCATCATGCCGCGCCGCATCATGCCCTCGATCATGTACTGGCCGAGCGAGGTCAGGCCGCGCGTGTTGCAGTGCGGGGCCGCGGGATAGATGGGCAGCGAGACGCCCGGCGGCAGCAGGCGGGCGATCTGACCGGGCAGCACGCCCGCGGGCTCGATGGTGTTGTCGTGCTCGGCGGTGGTGCAGGTGCGCGCCTGCCAGAACCTGCCGGTGCCGAGCAGGTTGCCGATGTTCACGATCGCGCCCTGGGTGCCCGAGTCGAACCGCACCCCGCACAGCGCGTTGTCGTACTTGTGACAGGCGAACATGCTGCGCACGCCCAGCTCGTACATCTCGTCGAGGCCGCGGTCGATCTGCGCCCGCGTGCACGCGGAGATGCCGAGGACCTGCCGGCAGCCGAACGGCTCGGAGGTCTCCACGCCGAGCACCACGGCCAGCTTGCCCGCCTGGACGACCTGCCGCGCCTCGGCGGGGTCGCGGACGATCCGGAACCAGCCCCGGCCCGGCCCGCCGTGCTCGGCGTCGATGTGGGCCTGCAGTTCGCGGGCGCGCTGGGCCTGGAGCCTGATGGAGTCCATCTCGTCGCAGCCGTGGCGTCGCAGCGGGTAGATGGCGCACAGCTGGCGGTTGGCGACCAGGTGGTTGACCATCACCCGCAGCCCGCCGCGCCAGGCCCGCTCCACCCAGGTGTAGTACGCCTGCTGGTGGGTCAGCGAGTCGTGCGCGGGCCAGTCGCGGAACGTCGGCCAGCCCACCGGGTCGTGGGTGCCGGTGGGCGAGCCGGTGCGGGTGAAGTTCTCGAACCAGGCCAGCTCGCCGTTCGGCAGGTGGTCGGGGCAGTCGCGCAGCGCCTTGGCGATGCCGTCGGGATCGAACGGCTTGCCGCACATCAGCATGCCGCCGAACGCCTCGTACGAGAACAGGTGGCTGTGGGCGTCGACGAGGCCGCGCACGTCGGCGGCGGCCGAAGCGGTGGCCGGGGTGGTGGCGGAGGTGGCGGTCGCCGGCGCGGAACTCTGCGCGATCAGCGAGCCGGCCAGGAGGACGAGGCCGGAGGTGATGCGGACGAGGGATCGGAGGCTCTTCACGGACACCTCACAAGTGGGGGGTGCACTCAGCATCCGCCGCCCTCAAGGACCCGGCAAGGCCCAAACATGAGCTGCTCTCATCAACTCGCGAGCCGGACCAGCCGCGTGATCGTCACCAGCACCCCGGCGGCCGCGGCCGCCAGCAGCGCGATCGACAGCGGGGCGGCGTAGTACGTGACCTGGGCCCAGGTGACGGTCCGCCCGTTCATGAGGGTCGAGACCAGGTCCGGATAGGCGGCCAGCAGCGCGACCGGCAGCAGCGCCGGGACCAGGCGCACCGCGATCCGCCACCGCGGCCTGCCCGCCCGCTCGGCGGCCCAGCGCCGCGCCCGGAGCGCGCCCGTGATCCCGAGGCCCGCCGCCAGCAGCGCGATCGCGGCCAGCACCAGCTCGAACAGCTGCCGGTCGCCTCCGGGCACCTCGGGCGCCCGGCCCTCGCTCATGGCCACGAGGCCCGTCATGACCGCGTAGGTCTCGTCGGTGAGCCCGGCGCTGTCCGTCATGACCGCGAACCCGTACCCCGTCCCGGGGGAGATCGCCTGGACGGCGTTGTAGGTGAACAGGTTGCCCGAGTGCACGAGCAGGCCGGACTCGCGGCCGGGGCTCCAGCCCATCCCGTACTCGTGGATCCCGGAGGGGGCGTGCATGGTCTCCAGGCTCTGCCGCTGCACCAGGGGGCGGCCGTCGCCCGTGTGGAGCCTCAGCCACCTGCCCATGTCGGCGGCGGTGGTGATGACGCCGCCGCTGCCGCTCTCGTCCAGGAACCCGTCCAGCTCGGGACGGGGCAGCCAGAGGCCGAAGATCGAGTTACGGCCGTCGGCCGGTCTGACGACCTCGTCGCTGACCGCGCTGGACGTCATGCCCAGCGGGGTGAAGATCCGCTCGAGCAGGTAGTCGCCGAAGCGGCGGCCGCTCGCGGTCTCGACCAGCCTGGCGGCCAGGTTGTAGTTGACGTTGCAGTACTCCCAGCGGGTGCCGGGGGCGGCCGCGAGCCGGTCGTCGGCCAGCCGCGAGGTGTAGTCCGCGAGCGAGGCGGCGTCGCCCAGATCCGTGACGTCCACCGAGGTGTCGGACAGGCCGGAGGTCTGGTTGAGCAGCTGCCGCACGGTGATCCCGGCCGCCCGCGGGTCGGCCATGCGGAACCCGGGAAGCTGCGCGGCGACCGGCTCGTCGAGCCGGATCTCGCCCCGCTCGACGAGCGTCATGACCGCCGCCGCGGTGAACGACTTGCTGACCGAGGCCACCCGCATCGGGGTGCCGGCGGTGATCGGGGCGCCGCGGGAGTCGTGCCCGTACCCGGCCGCGTGCACGACCTCGCCGTCCCTGGTCACCACCAGCGACATTCCGGGCACGCCCGTCGACTCCATCGCCTGCCGGGCGTAGGCGTCGACGGCGGCGGCCGTGAGCTCGCCCGGCACGCGGGCGTCTCCGTCGAGGGCGGCGGGGGTGAGGGCCAGGACCAGGGAGAAACCGGCCAGAAAGGACTTCATGGGCAAGCACCGTACGAAGCCCGGTACCCCTGCCGGATCCGCCGAACGTCCAGTGACACCCCTGACGAAGGTGAGGAGTCTCGCCTGAGTCAGGCGACGGAGCTGTACAGGGGGTCGCCCGTCCACGCGTAGGTCATGTAGACGACGCCCGCGTCGGTGGTGGTGCAGCCGGTGAGCTTGAGCCCGGCCGGGAGGGCCCCCTCGGCGAACATCCGCTTGCCCTCCCCGAGGACGACGGGGAAGACCATCAGGCGGTACTCGTCGACCAGCTCGGCCCTCTGCAGCGTGCGGATGAGGTCGCTGCTGCCCTGGGTGATGATCTCGCCGTCGGTGCGCCGCTTCAGGTCGGCGACCGTCTGCGCGGCCTCGCCCGCAAGGACCTCGGTGTTGCGCCACTCGGCCGTCATCGGCGACCTGGTGGCGACGTACTTGGGCATGCTGTTGATCTCGGCGCCGCCGTCCTCGTCGGACACGTGCGGCCAGTACGAGGAGAGGATGTCGTACGACCTGCGGCCCAGCAGCATGCCGTCCGCGCGGTCGAGCTGGTCGCCCATGATGCGGTTGAACCCCTCGTCCACGTGCGGGGCCAGCCAGCCGCCGTGCTTGAAGCCGTTGTCGTCGTCCTCGCCGGGCCCGCCGGGAGCCTGCATGACACCGTCCAGCGAAACGAAGGCGGAAACCACCAGCCTGCTCGTCATCTCGTACTCCTTCTTCCCGATACGGGCCCTTTCTCCGAGCCCGCCGTGTTCATGTCCCCAAGGCTGCCGATGCCCTCTTAAGAGATGCTTCAGGTTTCCTTCAGCGAAGGGCCGGTCCCCCCGAAAGGAGGGACCGGCCCCGGCCGTCACGGTATCCGGGCGTAGCCCGCGGCACGGGTGGTGAACGTGCCCCGGCCCTGCGTACGGCTGCGCAGATGGGTGGCGTAGCCGAACACCTCGGCCAGCGGCACCGTGGCGGTGGCCACCACCGTGCCGGCCTTCGCCGCCGTGCCGCTGATCCGGCCGCGCCGGGCGGCCAGGTCGCCCAGCACGCCGCCCGCGGCCTCCTCCGGCACCGTCACCGTGACCTCGACCACCGGCTCCAGCAGCGCCATCACGCAGGACCGCAGCGCCTCGCGCAGGCCCAGCCGGCCCGCCGCGCGGAAGGCCGTCTCGGAGGAGTCCTTCACGTGCGTGGCGCCGTCGGTCAGCGTGACGCGCAGACCGGTCACCGGGTGGCCGCCGAGCGGGCCCTCGGCCAGCGCGTCGCGGCAGCCCGCCGCCACCGCGCGCACGTACTCGCGCGGCACCCGGCCGCCGGTCACCGCCGACTCGAACGCGAACCCGGTGCCCGGCTCCACGTCGAGCACCACGTGCGCGAACTGCCCGGCCCCGCCGTCCTGCTTGACATGCCGGTAGAGGAGCCCGGACACGCCGCGCACGACCGTCTCGCGCAGCGCCACCCGGGGCCGGCCCACGGCGACCGCCATCCCGTGCTCGCGGCGCACCTTCTCCACCGCCACCTCCAGGTGCAGCTCGCCCAGGCCGGACAGCAGCGTCTGCCCGGTCTCGGGATCGGTCCGTACGGACAGGGACGGGTCCTCGTCCGTCAGCCGCGCCAGCGCCGACGACAGCCGCCCGGCGTCGGTGCTCCGGCGCGGTTCGACGGCCACGGACACCACGGGCTCGGTCGCCGACGGCGGTTCGAGCAGCAGCGGCGCCTCCCGTGCGCACAGCGTCGCGCCGGGACGCGCCGCCTTCGGCCCGGCCACCGCGACGATGTCCCCGGCGACCGCCCGGTCCACCTCGGTGTGCCGGTCGGCCTGCACCCGCAGGATGCGGGCGACCCGTTCGGTGCGTTCCGCGCCCGCGTCCAGCACCGTGTCACCCTTGCGCAGCGTCCCCGCGTACAGCCGCAGGAACGTCAGCCGGCCCGTCGCGGTGGAGCTGACCTTGAAGGCCAGCGCCGCGAGCGGCGCCTCGGGGTCGGCGGCGCGCTCCTGCTCCGCGCCGGCGTGCGTGCCGCGCACCGGCGGCACGTCCAGCGGCGAGGGCAGGTACGCGACGACGGCGTCCAGCAGCGGCTCGACGCCCCTGTTCCGGTACGCGGACCCGCACAGCACCACGACGCCGTCACCGGAGCGGGTGAGGTCGCGCAGCGCCGTCTGGAGCGTGCCGGCGGAGATCTCCGGTCTTGCGCAGAACTCCTCCAGCGCGCCCGGGTGCAGCTCGGCCACGGCCTCCTCCAGCAGTCTGCGGCGCCGCCGCGCCTCGTCCAGCAGGTCGTCCGGCACCGGGCCTTCCCTGAGCACGTCCCGGTCCCAGGTCAGGGCCCGCATGCGCGGCAGGTCGACGACGCCGGTGAAGGCGTGCTCGCGGCCGATCGGCAGCTGCGCGACCAGCGGCGTCACCCGCAGCCGGTCGCGGATCGAGGCGACGGCCGTGTCCAGGTCGGCGCCCGCCCGGTCCAGCTTGTTGACGAAGGCGACGCGCGGCACGCCGTGGCGGTCGGCCCGCCGCCACACCGACTCGCTCTGCGGCTCGACGCCCGCGACCCCGTCGAACACGGCGACGGCGCCGTCGAGCACCCGCAGCGAGCGCTCCACCTCGTCGGAGAAGTCGACGTGGCCGGGAGTGTCGATGAGGTTGATCCGGTGTCCGGCCCACTCGCAGCTCACGGCCGCGGCGAAGATCGTGATGCCGCGGTCGCGCTCCTGGGCGTCGAAGTCGGTGACGGTCGTCCCGTCGTGCACCTCGCCGCGCTTGTAGGTGGCGCCGGTGGCGTACAGGACGCGTTCGGTCAGGGTGGTCTTGCCGGCGTCGACGTGGGCGAGGATGCCCAGGTTGCGGACGACGGCAGGCGATCGGGTGGTGTGACGGCGCACGGTCCATGACCCTTCTTGCGGGATGGAGAACAGGACGGCGCGATGTGCCGGACGAGAAGAGGGGCAGGGCAGACAGAGCAGGGCCCCGCCCCGGGAGGATCAGGGGTTCGTCACGGCGTCCGGTGGCGGGCGCGCAGCCGGCACCGGGCCGCCGGAGACACCAGGATCACCTCGTACCGCGACGGGGGGACGGCGGCCGCGGTGCTGTGGTGGCGCACGGCGGGCTCCCCTCACACGTCGGAGCGCGCCACTGCGGCGCGCGGTACGGCGGCGAGTCTAATGATCGCGAGGGTGACGCGGAACCGGTTTTTCCGGTCAGCGTGACGTCCAGCGGGGGCCGTCGAGGCGCTCGCCGTTGTGCAGCGCGGTGAACAGGTCCTCCCACAGCGGCATGACGACCTCGGGCGAGTAGCTCTGGGCGGTCCTCGCCGCGGCGGCGCCCAGCCGCCGGCGGGTGTCGATGTCGCCCATCAGGCGCGACAGCGCGGCGCCCAGCGCCTCCGGGTCGCGCGGCGGCACCAGCACCCCGTCCACGTCGTGCGTCAGCACGTCCGCCGGGCCGGTCGGGCAGTCGAAGGCCACCACAGGCAGCGCGTGGCCCATCGCCTCGATCATCGCCATCGGCAGGCCCTCGATGCGGGAGCTGAGCGCGTAGATCGACGCCGCGGCCATCTCGTCGTGGATCGTCTCGGTGCGGCCCATCAGCTTGAACCGGCCGGTCAGGCCCGCCTCCTCGATGCGCTCGCGCAGCTTCTCCTCGGACGGGCCGGTGCCGAAGACCTTCAGCTCCCACTCGGGGCGCTCGTCCGCGATCGACGCGAACGCCTTGATGAGGTAGTCGAAGCCCTTCTGTTTGACCAGCCGGCCCACCGCGATCACCACCGGTGCGGTGTGGTCGGAGTGCACGCGCCCCGCCATCGGGATCCCGTTGGGGATGCGGATGACCGGGCAGCCGGGGAGCGCCTCGCGGTATTCGGCGCGGCTGGTCTCGGTCAGCACCACGACCGCGTCGAAGCGGCTGTAGTGGCGGCTGATCTGCTCCCGTACGGGCTTCCGGTACGAGCCCAGGTTCATGTGGTCCTGGGCCACCCGGATCACGCCGGACGTGGCCCGGCGGGCGGCGATGAGGTTCAGCGCTGGGCGGGTGGTCACCAGGATGCCGTCGCTCAGCGGGCTGACGTAGTCGATGACCGCGCGCTCCACGCGCTCGGTGAAGTAGCCGGCGGCGAACTCGCCCGCGGGCACGATCTTGCCCCGCGCCCGGCGCCACACCTTGCGGGCCAGGGAGTCGGTCTCGACCGCCGTCCGCTGGTCGACCAGGGCCCACACCTTCACCCGCGGATCGATGGCGAACTGCGGCTTGGTCCGCCGGCGGACCGCGCTGACGATCTCCACGTCGTGACCCGCGGCCGCCATGGCGTTCGCCTGGTTGACCACGGTGCGGATGGTCCCGCCCATGCCGTAGGCGTGCAACAGCATGTACCGGATCTTCATCTCTTGCGTCTCCGAGGCATGTCTCAGCCGGATGGCGTCCCGGGGCCACCCGTTTCATGCGGAACGAGGCTAATGCCTCTAGCTGGGAGTTCACTGGCAACGGCCCATGGACCCGCTCAGCCAGGGTACTGGCGATCCGGAGGACAATGATCAACGGAACGGGCGTCAGGGGCGGATCGAGCGGCGCAGCAGGGCCCAGGACCGCTCGGCCGCGGCCGGCCGGGCCTCCGCCGAAGCGCTGGACAGCACCCCGGCCAGCATGGCGATGACCAGCAGCAGGTCGTCGGCCGTGACGTCGGGGCGCACGGTCCCTTCGCGCCGCGCCTGGTCGAGCTTGCCCGCCAGCAGCCGGGCCACCCGGGTGCGCACCGCGGCCATGCGCTCGTCGGCCGAGGTG
Organism: Nonomuraea ferruginea; assembly: GCF_039540635.1. Classification (NCBI taxonomy): domain Bacteria; kingdom Bacillati; phylum Actinomycetota; class Actinomycetes; order Streptosporangiales; family Streptosporangiaceae; genus Nonomuraea; species Nonomuraea ferruginea. The sequence continues at coordinate 178,500 of NZ_BAABFD010000007.1, forward strand.
ACCAGGTCGAGGAACGCCACCGAGGCGACGGTCTGCTCGATGATCCGCGCGAACAGGTCGTCGAGCGTGGTCGTCCGTTCGGCGGCGAGCGATTCCAGTTCGGTCACGTTTCCGTCGAACACCGCCAGCGCCAGGCTCGCCCGGTCGGGGAAGTGGCGGTAGAGGCTGCCCTGCCCCACACCGGCCCGCCGCGCGACCGCGCTCAGCGGAGCGCCGAATCCGGCGGTCGCGAACAGCTCCCGGGCCGCTGTGACGAGCGCCGCGCGGTTCTCCGCCGCCGCGCTGGGCCCTCTGTTGGCTTTCCGTACGTGCGCCACGGCAGCAACGGTAGCCACCGGACAGTAATGTCCTGGGGCTTGCGGCGAAATGTCCAGTACGTGCCATGGCCATTCCGGTCAGGAGGCGCGAGGGGAGCCGAGGCTGCGGGAGAGGGCGCGGGCGGTGGCGCGCAGGGCGGGAGCGAGGGCGCGTGGCTCGGCGCCGGAGGCGGGGACCACCACCGACAGCGCCGCCACCACCCCGTCGTCGGCGCCGCGGACGGGCGCGGCGACGGTGAGGAGCGGCCCCGGCTCCGACCGCTCGGCCACCGCCAGCCCTGTCTGGCGCACCCGCGCCAGCGTCCGCCGCAGCGCGGCCGGTGAGACGGGCAGCCCCTCGGGCTCGTGCACCAGCGGCTCCGCCAGCACCCGGTCCTGGAGCTCGGGCTCGGCGTGCGCCAGCAGCACCAGGCCGACGCCGGTCGAGTGGAGCGGCAGCCGCCCGCCCACCCGGTAGAGCACGTCGACGGCGTCCCTGGCCGACAGCCGCTCCACCAGCAGGGCCTCGTGCCCGTCGCGCACCGCCAGCAGCACGTGCTGGTGCGTGGCCTCGTACAGATCCTCCATGTACGGCAGCGCGGCCTCGCGCAGCCCGTGCCCGCGCGGCGCGAGCGAGGCGAGCTCCCACAGCCGCAGCCCGATCACGTACCGGCCGCCGCCGTCGCGTTCCAGCGCGCCCCAGTGGAGCAGGCGGCGGGCCAGCCGCAGCGCCGTGCTCGGCGGCGTGCCGGTGGCGCGGCTCAGCTCGGCCAGCGTCATCGCCCGCCGGGTCGCGGAGAAGGCGCCGAGCAGCGCGAAGGCCCGGTCGATCACGGGGGCGCCGTGCGGCGGCCGGTGTCCGCGTGGAGCGTTCGTCACCCGTGCAGTGTGCCAGTGACGCATGCCATTGAGTGAAATCCTCCCTGGTGCGCGCCGGGGCCACGCCCTAGGGTTTGCCGATCAAGACAGATGTGGAGGCGACGATGACCGCGAACCCCGGATCCGACCGGCTCGACGCCCTGCTCGCGCAGGTGCTCGCCTCCGTCGGCGGTGAGGACGCGCGGGTGCGCGAGCTGGTCGGCGGCCTCGTCGCCCACCTGCACGCGTTCGTCCGCGAGAGCAGGCCCACCGAGGCCGAATGGCTGCGTGCCGTCGACTTCCTGGTCCGCGTCGGGCAGACCTGCACCGAGACCCGCAACGAGTTCATCCTGCTGTCCGACATGCTGGGCGTCACCTCGGCCGTCGACGAGGTGAACCACACCGGCCCGCCCACCATGACCCCCAGCTCGGTCGAGGGCCCCTTCCACTCGCCCGCGCCGCCCCGCCCCATGGGCGCCTGGATCGCCGAGGGCCCCGAGCGGCACCGCGGCGAGCCCGCCGTCGTGCACGGCCGCGTCACCGACTGCGACGGCAACCCCCTCGCCGGCGCGGTGCTCGACGTCTGGCAGTCGAACGACACCGGCCTGTACGACAGCCAGGACGCCGAGCAGCCCGACGGGAACCTGCGCGCCCTGCTCACCACCGGCGACGACGGCGCGTACTGGTTCCGCACGGTGAAGCCGAGCAGCTACCCGGTGCCGACCGACGGCCCCGTCGGCGAGCTGCTGCGGGCGATCGGCCGCCACCCCATGCGGCCCGCGCACGTGCACATCAAGGTCCAGGCGGCCGGGCACCGGCCGCTCACCACCCACATCTTCGTCGCCGGCGACCCCTACCTCGGCTCCGACGCCGCGTTCGCGGTCAAGGACGCGCTCGTCACGGACTTCCTGCCGTCCGCCGGCGCGCGCTTCGGCATGGACGGCCCGTTCCTGGCGGCGGAGTTCGACATCAGGCTGGTCGAGGAAGGAGACCCGCGGTGAAGCTCGTCGGCATGGCCGCGCGCGACAACGGACGGCACGTCACGGTCGGCGTCCTGGCGGACAGCACCGTCACGCCCCTCGCCGAGGTGACCGACTTCTACAGCGACGTCCCGTACTGGCTGGACCGGGCGCGCCAGGCGGGGCCCGGCGGGGTGCCGCTGGCGGAGGTGGAGCTCGCGCCGCCCGTGCCGCCGTCGGCGCGGGTGCTGTGCGTCGGGCTCAACTACCGCGCGCACGCGGCGGAGGGCGGCTTCGAGCCGCCCGCGCACCCGACCGTGTTCGGCCGGTGGACGGCCTCGCTCTCGGTGACCGGCACGGCCGTGCCGGTGCCCGCCGGAGAGCCGGGGCTGGACTGGGAGGGCGAGGTCGCCGCCGTCGTCGGCGCGCGGCTGGCCGACGCCGGCGAGAGCGAGGCGGGGGCGGCCGTCCTCGGGTACGCCGCGTTCAACGACATCACCGCCCGCACCGCCCAGAAGCTCACCAGCCAGTGGACGCTCGGCAAGAACGCCGACCGCAGCGGCCCGATCGGCCCGATCGTCACCGCCGACGAGACCGGGAGCCCCGGGGACGGATGGCGCGTGGTCACCCGGGTCAACGGCGAGGTGATGCAGGACGGCGACACCAGTGACATGATCTTCACCGTGCCCGCACTCCTGTCGCGCATCAGCGCCACGCTGACACTCCACCCCGGCGACGTCATCGCCACCGGCACCCCGGAAGGCGTCGGCTACGTCCGCACGCCGCCCCGGCTGCTGACGCCCGGCGACGTGGTCGAGGTGGAGGTCGACCGGCTGGGCGTGATCCGGACGCCGGTCACCGGCCCGGCCGGCAGGAGGGGCGCGTGAGCCGGGTCCTCGTCGCGGGCGGCGGCCCCGCCGGGCTGGCCGCGGCCGTCGAGCTCGGCCGCCGCGGCGTCACCGTCACCGTGGTCGAGCCGCGCACCACGATCGACCAGGACCGGCCGCGCGCCAAGACCACCAGCATGCGCACCATGGAGCACCTGCGCCGGTGGGGGCTCGCCGACCGGCTGCGCGCCGCCGCGCCGCTGCCCGTCTCCTGGTCGCAGGACGTCCTGTTCTGTACGAACCTGCTCGGCGTCGAGCTCACCCGCTTCCCCCACGCCTTCGGCCTCCACCCCGAGCGCGACGAGCGGTGGGCGGAGCCCGGCCAGCAGGTGCCGCAGCCGATCGTCGAACGGCTGCTGCGCGAGGCGGTGGCCGAGCTGCCCGCCGTCACGCTGCTGACCGGGGTCGCCGTCACCGCGATCGACCAGGACGGCGACCGGGTCCGCGCCCGGCTCTCCGACGGCTCTGCGCTCGAAGCCGACTACTTACTGGGCTGCGACGGCGCCGCCGGGGTCAGCCGCGAGGCGATCGGCGCGTCGTACGAGGGCTCGTCCGGCGAGCGGCCCAACCTGAGCGTGGTGTTCCGGGCGCCCGGCCTGGCGCAGAAGATCCCGCTCGACCCGGCCGTGCAGTACTGGGTGATCCATCCGGAGGTGTCCGGCCTGATGGGCCGGATGGACCTGGACGACAAGTGGTGGGCGATCATGGTGGGCGTCGACGTGCGCACCTCCGCCCCGGACCCGGAGCGGCTGGTGCGCGTGCTCATCGGCGCCGACCTGCCGATCAGCGTCGTCAGCACCGACCCGTGGGTGGCCCGGATGCTGCTCGCCGACCGCTACCGCGCCGGCCGGGTCTTCCTGGTCGGCGACGCCGCCCACCTCAACCCGCCGTGGGGCGGCCACGGGTTCAACACCTGCGTCGGCGACGCGGTCAACGTCGCGTGGAAACTCGCCGCCGTGCTGCAGGGCTGGGGCGGACCCGGCCTGCTCGACAGCTACGAGGCCGAGCGCCGCCCGGTGGCCGTCCAGACCGTCGCCGACAGCTCCGCCCAGGAGAAGCTGCTCGCGCCGACCTTCGCCGACCGGCCGCTCACCGGCCCCGGCCCGGAGGCCGCCCGCGCCCGCGCCGAGACGGCCGCCGCGCTGCGGGTCAAGGCCGGCGAGTTCTACAGCGAGGGGCTCGTGCTCGGCTACCACTACGCGGGCTCGCCGATCGTGGCCGACGACGGCTCGCCCGTCCCGCCGCACACCCCGCAGGACTACCACGGCTCCGCCCGGCCGGGCGCGCGGCTGCCGCACGCCTGGCTGCCCGGCGGCCGTTCCCTGTACGACACGCTGGGCGAAGGGCTCACGCTGCTGCGCCTGACACCGGAGCCCGGCCCGGCCTTCGAGGAGGCGGCGCGGGCCCTCGGGGTGCCGTTCACGGTGGTGGACCTGGCGGGCGAAGGGCTGCTCGACAGGTACGGCGCGCCGCTCGTCCTGGTCCGGCCCGACCAGCACGTGGCCTGGCGGGGCGGCGGCGGCGACCCGGCGGCGATCCTGCGCACGGTGCTCGGGTTCAGCGGGGCGTGAACCAGACGCTGATCTGGTTCAGCTGGTCGGCCGGGCCCTCGGCGAGGACCCGCACGGTCTCGCCGTCCATCCCGCCGAGCACCAGCCGGCCCTTCTCGCGGCCGATGACGGTCGCCAGGAAGTGGCTCCGGTCCAGCCAGCCGTTGAACACCATGCCCTTCGCCGGCGGGATCACCGCCTTCCGCTCGCCGGTGGCCGCGTCCCACAGGCAGACGTCGCGCGACCCCTCCCGGCAGGTGGTGGTGAAAACCCGGCCGGCCGTGGTGTCCGCGACGCCGCCCCGGATCAGCGCGCCCTTGCCGGTGAACGTGCGCAGCACCCGGCCGTCGAGCCCGACATACCGGATGGCGCCGTCGCCGCCCTGGGTGACGAGCGTCGAGCCGTCCGGCCCCCACCCGTAGCCGGCCTCGCCGCCGAAGTCCGTGCGGCGGGTCTGGACGCTCTTGGCGGCCGGGTCGACGACGACGAAGCCGACGGTGCGCTGCTCGTCCGGGCCCGCCCTGAGCGTCAGGAGCAGGCGGCCGCCGTCGGCGGTCCAGGCCGGGTCCAGCGTGAGTCCTGGCTTGCCGGCGGTCCGCAGCGTGACGTCCTCGCCGGTGCCGCGGTCCACCAGCCGCAGCGTGTTGTGGTCGGTCACGTCGAGGTTGGAGACCGGGAGCGCGGCCACGTACCGGCCGCCGGGGGAGACGACCGGGATCTGGAAGCTGCCGAACCGCCGGAACTGCCCGGTCCGGGGATCGCGGACGTAGGCGGGGAAGTCCGCCTCCGCGAAGCCGCCGTAGTAGGAGCTGGCCCAGATCGGGTCGGCGGGGTTCTCGTGCAGCTCGACCCCGGTGCCGGGGAGCGTCGAGGTGGTGGTGGAGCCGGTGCTCATCGGACCGGAGGAGACGCGCTGCGGCGCCGGCGGGATCGGGTCGTCCGGCGTGCTCCGGAGGCCGAGCACGGCGGCCGTCGCCGCGCCCGCCAGCACCACGGCGGCGGCGCCCGCGACGAGCACCCGCCGCCGCGGCCCGCGCGGGGCGGGCTCGGGGGCCGCGCTCCTGGTGCCCTCGGCGAGCAGGCGCTGCGGCTCCACCCGGTGACCGAGCAGCCGCAGCAGCGCGGTGCGCGCGGTCGGCCGGGCCGCCGGGTCCTTGGCCAGGCAACTGCTCACCACCTCGCGCAGGTCGCCGGAGAGATCGCCCAGGTCCGGCTCGGCGCGCAGGATCCGGTTCACCAGCGCGGGCACGTCGCCGGAGCCGAACGGCGGCGAGCCGGTCGCCGCGCACACCACCGTGGCCGCCCACGCGAACAGGTCCGCGGGCGCGCCCGCCCCGCGCCCGAACTGTTCGGGGGCCATGAACGGCGGCGTCCCCGTCAGGTGGTCGCCGTCCGGTTCCGCGGCGTCGAGCGTCCTGGAGATGCCGAAGTCGATCACCCGCGGCCCGTCCCTGCCGAGCAGCACGTTGCCCGGCTTGAAGTCGCGGTGCACCACCCCCGCCTGGTGGATGGCCGCCAGCGCGGTCACGCTGCCGATCGCCAGCCGGCGCAGCTCGGCCCCGCCCAGCGGCCCCCGCTCGGCGAGCACCCGGGCGAGCGACGGCCCGTCGACGAACTCGCTGATCACGTACGGGACGCCGTCGAGCTCGCCGCTGGCCAGCACGCTCGCCGTGCAGAACGCCTTGACCCGCCGCGCCAGCTCGACCTCCTTGGCGAAGTCGGCCCTGGCCTCCTCGTCCAGCGCGTGCGCCAGCAGCTTGATCGCCACCCGCTCGCCGGTGGCCGACTCGCCCAGGTAGACGACGCCCTGCCCGCCCTCGCCCAGCCGCCCCGCGACGCGGTACGACCCCACCCGCGCGGGGTCCTCCGTCAGCAGCGGCCTCGGCTCCACGGTCACCGCCGGATCGCCGCCCACTGGCGGTTGCTGCCGCGCTCGTCCACGTCCGCGAGCACGCGCTTCGTCCTCCCGAGGAAGTCCACGACCTTCACCTGGAGGCGGCCCTTCTTCTTGCCGGGATCCTCGATCAGCAGGTGGTCGTCGTCGAACCAGCCGATCAGCCGGACGTCGTCGTCGAGGCCCTCCACCGTGGCCTTGCGTGCGCCGGTCACCGCGTCCCAGACGCACACGTCCCCGCTCTTCGGACAGACGGTGAAGAACTGCCTGCCGTCGGGCGAGTACCAGTCGCGGTCGCGCGGCATGCCCACCCAGTGCCTGGTGGTCGTCACCTTGCCCGACATGTCGTACGTCTCGATGCCCTGCGACTTCTCACCCGAGTAGCCGCGGGCGATCGTCCCGTCCGGGAGGAACGTGAACGGCAGTGAGATCGCGTCCTTGTACTGGGTGTTGACCACCGTGGAGGTGCGCGCGGCCACGTCGACGACGACGAAGCCCGAGAACAGCTTCGCGTCCTCCGTCCTGATCGACAGGAGCAGCCGGCGGCCGTCGCGCGACCATGCGGGCACCTGCGTGGACTCGGGCTTCTTCACGGTCTGGACGGTGAAGGTCTCGCCGGTCGACAGGTCGCGGAACCGGACGTGGTCCATGTCGGAGTTCTGGTACTTGAGCCACGGGTTGAGCGCCACCCACCGGCCGTCCGGCGACACCCGGGGCTCCTCGGCCAGGCCGACCTCCTCGAACCGGCCGGACGCGTCCCTGACGAACGTCTTGAAGGGCCGGCTCACCTGGAGGTAGGCCGTCAGGCGCGCGACGTCGTCCGGGTGCTCGTGCAGCGTGGCGCCGATGTCGGGCAGCTCGACGTCCTTGTCCGCCTTCGGGGGGACGCTGGCGACCGGCGCCGTGGTCACGCTGGGGGTGATCGGCGCGCCGGAGGTGATGACCGCGCCGGGCGAGGGGGACGAAGCCGCCGAGGTGGTCACCCACGGGGGCGCCAGCGTGTACACGGCGGCGCCCGACAGCAGCGCCCCGGCGGCGAACGCCGCCACCGCGACCAGCGGCCCCCGCCCGCGCCGCGCGGGCGGCGGCTCGTCCCTCCCGCCGGCCTGCGGGAGCAGCTTGCCGGTCAGGAACCGCGTCTCGCCGACCAGTCGCAGCAGCACGTCGCTGGAGGAGGGGCGGCGTGCCGGGTCCTTGTCCAGGCACCCCTCGACGACGCCCCGCAGGTCCCCGAGATCGGGCAGGTCAGGCGGCTCGCCGACGATCCGGTTGACCGTGCCCGCCATCGACCCGCCGTCGAACGGGGAGCGCCCCGTGGCCGCCGACACCAAGGTCGCGGCCCACGAGAACATGTCCGCCGCCGGCCCCGGCTCCGCCCCGTCGAGCCGCTCGGGCGCCGCGAACGCGGGCGTCTCCACCTGCCGGGTCGTCGTCTCGGCGGAGGCCGCCATCGCCCCCGCCACGCCCACGTTGATCAGCCGGGGGCCGTCGGGACCGAGCACCACGTTCTCCGGCCGCACGTCGCCGTGGACCGCCCCCGCCTGGTGGATCGCCACCAGCGCGGTCACCGTGCCGACCGCGAGCCGGTGCAGCGCCGCCTCCCGCAGCCGCGTCCCGCCCGCCGTCACCGCCGCCAGCGTGGGCCCGTCGATGTACTCGCTCACCACGTAAGGGCGGCCGCCCGCCGTGCCCGAATCGAGCACCTGGGCCGAGCAGAAGGCGGACACCTCGCGGATCGACTCGACCAGTCGCAGGAACCGCTCCTGGTCGACCTGCGGGCCCAGCAGCTTCACCACCACGGGCCGGCCGGCCTCCGCGCCCTCGGCCGCGTACACGCCCCTGCCGAGCCGGCCGATCAGCCGGTACGGGCCCACGTGGGTCGGGTCTTCCTCGCGCAGCGGTAAGAACTCGGGCATCCCGGTTTCTCCTCCCGGCAGGTGAGGCTGCCGCGTAGATCACCGATTATGAGTGTTCACCGGGCGGATTGACATGCCCTTGACACCCATTGTGCGCCCGGATCCGCGCGGGAGCGCTACCCCGGATCCCGGTGCGCCCGCACCGCCCCCACCAGCAGAACGACCAGCCCGAGCACGATCCCGGCGAGCACCAGCGGCTCGTTCCAGCCGGTGACGAAGGGGGTGGCCGCGGTGACCGCCCAGAGGACGGCGACCGCGTACGAGAAAGGGGCGAATCTGACGTGTATCCGCCGCCAGGCCTCATCGCTCGCCATGGACGTCCTCGTACGGACCCCGAAGAGGGGGTTGCGCGGCAGCCGCCGGGACGCGCCCAGCAGGCCCAGGGCGAGCGCGAGGAACGCCGCCCCGCCGAAGAGGACCGCGACGATGATCTGCTCGCCCGCCGTCATGATCGCCCCTCCTCGGATCGAGGCTGTCACGCGCAGAGGGCGGTGTCCAGGGCGGCTTCCAGGTTCTTGACGGCGGGCAGGTCCGACGGCAGGGAGGTGACCGCGACGGTGGCGGCGCGGCCGTCCTCGGTGACGCCGTTGCCCGTGGCGTAGCCGGGGGCGGAACCGCCGTGGGACCAGGCGAAACCGCCGCAGCTCAGCTTGAAGGTGGCGATGCCCAGCCCGTACCGGGCGCCGCCCACGGTGTCGAACTCGGGCGCGGCGACGGTCTTCTTCATCTGCTTGAGCTGTGCGGGCCTGAGCAGCTCGCCGTTCATGAGCGCGGTCATGAACGTGTTGAGATCCTTCGGGGTGGCCACGAGCGCGCCCGCCGCCCACGCCATCGACGGGTCCAGCCGGGTGACGTCCCGGTACGGGTCGCCGGGCTTCAGCGCGAGGTAGCCCTTGGGGTGCGGGCCGCGGATGTCCCGCTCGCCGACGCCTGGCCAGTACGTGTCGCGCAGGCCCAGCGGCTTGATGACGCGCCTGGTGATCTCCTCGCCGATCGGCCGGCCGGTGACCTTCTGCACGACGAGCCCGGCCAGGATGTAGTTGGTGTTGCTGTAGTCCCAGCCCTTGGCGGGGGAGTCCCGGCGCGCCAGCGCCGTGTCCACCAGCTCGCGCGGCTCGAAGTGGCGCTCCAGCACGGAGAAGAAGTCGCCGATGAGGACGTCGTCGTAGTCGCGCAGGCCGCTCGTGTGCTGGAGCAGCCGGCGGGTGGTGATCTTCCGCCCGTCGACGCCCTTGCCCCGGACCACCCCGGGCAGGTACTTCTCGATGGGCGCGTCCAGGTCCAGCTTGCCCTCACCGGCCAGCTGGAGCGCGACCACGGCGGTGAACATCTTGGTGTTGCTGGCGATCCGCACCCGCGCGTCCGCCGGCATCTTCGCCTCGGTCTTCAGGTCGGCCACGCCCGCCGTGTAGGTGCGGGTCCGCCCGTCGCGCCCGCGCACGGCCGCGATCGCGCCGGGGAACGACGACTCCTGGACGAGCGTGTCCAGGCGCTTCTGCACGGGGTCGGCGGGGGCGGCGTGCGCGACCGGGGCGGTCAGGCCCAGCCCGGCCAGCGTGGCGAGTGCCGACGCCGCCAGGATGCGTGCGGGGTGCTGCGACATGGGTGGCTCCCTCTGCTCGGATGGCTCGTTCTCGAACACCACCCAGCCTGTCGGCGCGCCACCTCAAGATCGATCCAGCCCGCTGGAGACCGCTGGTACAGCCTGCACTACGTCGTGGGAACGGCGGCGGCGAGCAGGTGCTCGTCGCCCGGCCGGCAGACGAGCTGCAACCCGACAGGCAGCCCGCCGGCCAGGCCCGCCGGCACGGACAGCGCCGGGAAACCGAGCACGTTCCACGGGGAGGTCAGGGCCAGCAGCGCGGCGCGGACGCCGACCGGCCGGCCGTCGAGCACCGTCTCCCGCAGGCCCAGCGGCGGGGCGGTGAGCGGCACGGTCGGCAGCGCGAGCACGTCGTGGTCCTCGAACAGCTTCTCGGCCACCCCGGCGAGCCGCCGCCGCTCCGCCGTCGCGCGGACGTACTTCCAGCCCGGCACCCGCATCGCGCCCCTGAGCCGGTCGAGCACCTCGGGCTGGAACAGCTCAGGCGCCTCCGCCACCCGCTCGGCGTGCACCTCGGCCGCCTCGGCGCCGCCGATCGTGACGTACACGTCCATGAACGCCTCGGCGGCCCCCGGCGGGAGCGCGACCCGCTCCTTCGCGCCCGCAGCCCCGGCGGCGACCCGCACCACCTCGGGGTCGCAGGGGTGCAGGTCGGAGGGGTCGAGCCAGGCGACGCGTGGCGTGACGGAGCCGCTCTCGACGGCGTCCCGGCCGCTGAGGAGACGGTAGGCGAGGAAGCACTCGCCGGCGGTGCGGGCGAGCACGCCCACGTGGTCCAGGCTGGGCGACAGCGGGAAGGCGCCGTCAGCCGGGATCGCGCCGTACGCGGGCTTGAGACCGGCCACCCCGCACAGCGCCGCGGGGATGCGCACCGAGCCGCCGGTGTCGGTGCCGATCGCCAGCGGCACCAGCCCCGCGGCCACGGCTGCGCCGCTGCCGCCGCTGGAGCCGCCCGACATGCGCGCGGGGTCCCACGGGTTGCGGGACGCGCCGTTGGCCGAGCAGTCGCCGGTCGGCCCGTACGCGAACTCCTGGGTCGTGGTCTTGCCCACGATCACCGCCCCGGCCTCGCGCAGCCGGGTCACGCACGCCGCGTCGGTGTCGGGGACGTACCCCGCGAAGTGCCGCGAGCCCATGGTGGCGGGCATGCCCGCCACCAGGAGCAGGTCCTTGACCCCCACCGGCAGCCCGTGCAGCGGGCCCCGGTCGGCCCCACCGGCCAGCTCGGCGTCGGCCTCCCTGGCCGCCGCCAGCGCGCCGTCCTGGTCGACGCTCACGAAGGCGTTCAGTACGGGATCGAGCCTGGTGATGGCGTCGAGCGCCTCCCGCGTCAGCTCCTCGGCCGTCGTGCGGCCCGCCCGCAGGTCGCGGCCGAGGTCGTCGATGGTGCGGCCGGCGAAAGGCCCGGAAGACGTCGTCATGCAGTCACTTCTACATGCTCACGCCACGCGCCCCAAATGTGCGGGTGGTTAACCGATTCAGGGTTCACGACATGACCTTAGTTGTGTTGGGCTGGCGAAACTTTCAGTCGGTTCGGTGAACCAGTTAAGAAAAGCGTTGACGGTGTGGATCAGCGTAGGTAGCGTCCCCGATCGCGTACCCCGCCATCAGCCGGAGGCGTCCATGCGGCTCACCGCCCTCGTCACCGCCCTGCTCGTCGCCGGAGCGACGCTCGTCGCGGCGCCGGTCCAGGCCGCGGCCCCCGCGCCGCCGACCGCGGGGCCCGCCCTCGCCGCCACCCCGCCGATGGGGTTCAACAACTGGAACGCGTTCGGCTGCGAGGTCAGCGAGACCCTGATCAAGGAGACGGCCGACGTCCTGGTCTCCAGCGGGCTCAGAGACCTGGGGTACGAATACGTCAACATCGACGACTGCTGGTCCCTGCGCGAGCGCGGACCCGACGGCAGGCTCGTCCCCGACCCTGACAAGTTCCCCGGCGGGATCGACGGCGTCGCGGACTACGTCCACGCCAAGGGCCTCAAACTGGGCATCTACGGCGACGCCGGCACCAGGACGTGCGCCGGTTATCCGGGCAGCCTCGGCCACGAGGAGATCGACGCCCGCACGTGGGCCGGCTGGGGTGTCGACTACCTCAAGTACGACAACTGCAACAACCAGTCCGACGGCTCGCAGGAGGACTACATCCGCCGCTACACGGCGATGCGCGACGCGCTCGCCCGAACCGGGCGGCCGATCGTCTACTCCATCTGCGAGTGGGGCACCTCCCAGCCGTGGACCTGGGCCGAGGGCGTCGGGCAGCTGTGGCGCACCACCGGCGACATCAGCGACGACTGGTCCAGCGTCCGCTCCATCATCCGCCAGAACGCCCCCCTCGCCCCGTACGCGGGACCGGGACACTGGAACGACCCCGACATGCTGGAGATCGGCAACGGCGGCATGACGGCCACCGAGTACCGCACCCACATGAGCATGTGGGCGATGATGGCCGCCCCGCTGATCATCGGCACCGACCTGCGGGCCGCCTCCGCCGAGACCCTGGAGATCCTCGGCAACCGCGAGATCATCGCCGTCGACCAGGACCGGCTGGGCGTCCAGGGCGCGGTCGTCTCCGACGAGAACGGGCTCATGGTCCTCGACAAGCCGCTGGCCGGCGGCGACCGGGCGATCGCCCTCTACAACTCCACCGACACGCTCGCCACGGTCGGCGTCGCCGCCGCCGACACCGGGCTGCGCCGGGCCGGGGCGTACCGCCTGCGCGACCTGTGGACCGGGCGGACCCTCCAGGCCCGGTCCACCATCTCCGCCGCCGTCCCCGCGCACGGCACCGTCGTCTACCGGGTGAGCCCGCTGCGCGGCCCCGGCGACGTGCCGCCGTCCGTCGTCGCCGGCGCCGCCCTCGGCACCGTCGTCCCCGCCGACGGCGGCACGCTGACCACGGCGGTCACCAACCGCGGCGCCGGAGACGTCCGCGACGTCAAGGTCACCGTGCGGACGCCCGAGGGCTGGACCGCCACCGCGACCGGCCCGTCCGGCAGCGCCCGGCTCCGGACGGACGCCGCCCTGGAGACCGCCTGGCGGATCGGCGTCCCCGCGACCGCGGCAGCCGGCCGCCACCCGATCGAGATCACCGCCGCCTACCGGTGGGGCCGCCGCTCCGCCGGCACGTCCAGCGAGATCGTCGCCGTGGTCGTGACCGCCCCCGGGGACGGCCGCCGCCACCTCAGCACCGTCGCCCCGGTCAGCACCGTCAACGCCACCGGACCCGTCGAGGCCGACCAGAGCAACGGCGGGCCGCTGGAGGACGACGGCAACCTCATCACCATCGGCGGCCGCGTGTACCAGCGCGGGCTCGGCACCACCACCGGCAGCGAGATCAGCTACTACCTCGGCGGCCGCTGCTCCCGCCTGGTCACCGACGTGGGCGTCGACGACGAGGCGGCGGCCGGCGCCCCCGCCACGTTCACCGTCCACGCCGACGCGCGCACCGCCGCGACCAGCGGCCCCATGACCTCCGGCCAGGCGCCCGCCACGCTCACCGCGGACCTCACCGGCGCCGACTGGCTGCGCCTGACCGCCGAGTCCGGCGCGGCTGCGGTCCACGCCGACTGGGCGTCACCGGTGCTCACCTGCGGCGACGTCCCCGACGACAGCCCGGTGCTGCCGGTCTCGCGCACCCTGTTCTCCTTCGAGACCGGCACCGACGGCTTCACCATCGCCAACCCCGGCGACGGCGGAACCGTCGCCCGGTCACCCCTCTTCCACACCCACGGGACCAGCGGGCTCAAGGTGTCCACCCCGGTCGCCGGCAACTGGTTCGGCAGGCCGCTGGACGAGCCGCTCGACCTCACCGGCACGAGCATGCTCAGGTTCGACGTGCGGGCCGGCGAGGTCGGCACCGTCGGCGAGATCGCCATCCAGGTCGGCGAGGACATGTCGTGGTGCCAGGGCGGCCGGTGGGGCTGGATCGGCCCGCACTCCAGCAGGACCGTCACCGAGCGGTTCGACCAGATCGCGTGCCCGCTCGGCGTCACCCTCGACCTGGCCGACGTCCGCGCCGTCTGGGTGTTCCTCAACACCGGCGGCGACGTGCACATCGACGACGTCCGCGCCGAGTAGGGCGCGCTGTGCGACGATGCGGTGTCGTCCCGCGCCGATCGGAAGCAGATGAGATACGGAGTACGCGAGTTCGAGCTCACGCTGATGCACCGGATGCGCGACGTCAACGCCCCGCGGGTGGAGCGGGCGCTGCGCGACCTGGGCGCGACCCGGGCCGAGCTGCGGGCCGCGCACGCGCACTGGACCAGGCTGGCGCACGCCGCGCGGGCGCCGAAAGGGCTGACGGCGCTGCGGTCGGCGCTCGGCCCGCCGGCCCATGAGGGCGAGCGGCCGGTCGGCAGCCTGACGTGCGAGGTGGCGTGCTGGGTGCTGCCGTCGTGGCCGGAGCTGGAGTTCGAGGTGCTGACCGGGCCCGGCGGCGAGGTGTGGAACCAGTGGTTCGTCCGCCCCGGCGGCGGCAGGCCGGTGGCCTTCGCCGACCTGGAACCCTGGGAGTGCGTGGTCGCCGACCTCGGGGCCGGCTTCCCTGACGCCACCCAGCTCGAAGGCGGCGCCCCGCACCACTGGGCGGCCGACTTCCGGCACGACGGCGCGACCTACCGGGCCCGCTTCGTGTACGGCCTCTACCAGGACAAGGAGCGCGTCACGCGGTGACGAAGTCGGCGACGAGCACCGTGGCGTCCTCCTCCGGCTCCACCACCGACATCTCGTCGTACAGCTGATCCAGGCAGGACGCCGGGGACCGGCCGTCGGCGAACAGGGCGGTCATCCGCTCCGCCCCGAGCGCCGTGACCACGCCGTCGGTGACCACCACGATGCGATCGCCCTGGTGGAGCGGCACGCTGCCGACCTCGGGTTCGGCCGTCCCCACCGGGCCGTCCCCGGGCCTCGTCAGCCGCCGCGGCCGCCCGCCCTTCGCGCAGTACCAGATCGCGCCGCCGCCGACGTGGGCGTAGCGCAGGCGCGGGCGCTCGCCCGCGTCGAGCACGATCAGGTCCAGGCCGGTGGCCCGCTCCGCCAGGGCGAGCTCGTCGCGGGCCGCCCGCGCGCAGCCGCCCAGATCCTCCTCTTCCGTACCGGCCGTCTGCGGTCGTGCCGCGACCACCGCGCCCAGGGCCAGCGCGGCCGCCGTGTGACCGCGCCGGCCTCGCCCCCCTCCGTCCGCCACCGCGATCAGCCGCTCCTGGATCACGTAGACGTCGGACGGACGGCCGTTCGAGCCCTCGTACGTGCCGCCCGCTGCCGACAGCCGCGGCCGTGCCACCGGAATGCCCGGTGGCCACGGCCCCCGCCTGCCACGGACCGCCATCACCGACAGGCAGGAGATCAGGATCGAGATCGAGATGAGCGTCATTGAGGTCCCCCCTCGGCCGCAGTGATCGCGACACGGATCAGTACACGCCGCCCCGCCCGGGGTGGCATGACGGTCGATCAGCCGTCATGCCGCAGAGGGCGCGGACGGTGGAAGGTTCGAAGGTGAGACAGGCCCGAGGAAGGCTGCCATGCGATCCATGACCGCGCACCCGGCCCGCCCGCGCCCGGTGCGTTATCGTGAGTGCCGACTTGTGATCTCGTCGCGGGCGGACGGGCGATGGCTCACCTCGGTTCCACGCGCTACGACTCGGCGGCCAGGCAGCTGGAGCGCACCGCCGCGCGCACCGCTGCCGGCGCGCGCGGTGTCGTCGGCCTGGTCGCGGCCGTCGCCGCGGCGCTCGGGGCCGCCCCGCCCGTCTCCGCGGCCTGGCTGGCGCCCGCCCTGGCGGTGGAGCTCGGCTGGACCGCCCTGTTCCTGTGGCGGATGTGGCGCGGCACGCGGCTGCCCGCCTGGCTCGTGGCCGGCGACGTGGCGATCACCGTGGCGCTCTGCCTGGCGCAGCGTCACCTGGTGGCAGGGGAGGCGCTGGCCGGCGGCGCGAGCTGGGTCGCGGGGCTGGTCACGATGACGATCATCGTGCCCGCCGTCGTCTGGCGGCCCGCGGCGGCCGTGCCCACCGGCCTGGTCGTCGCGGTGGCGTACCTGGCCGGGATGCGGCTCGCCGACCCGGGGCAGGACGTGACCGTCTCGCTCGGCATCCACCTCGTCCAGGTGCTGGCCATCGCGGTGCTGATGACGCTGCTGCGCCGCTCCGCCGCCTCCGCCGACGGCTTCCTGCGGGAGAGCGCCAGGGCCGACGTCGCGCTCATGGTCGAGCGGCTGCGCCGCGAGGACGAGCTGAAGCAGGTCGGCAGCGTGCACGAGACGTCCCTGCACACCCTCACCATGGTCGGGCTGGGAACCTACGACGGGCCCTCGGCCACGCTGCGCGAACAGGCGTCCCACGACCTGTCCGCGCTCGACCGGCTGCGCGACACCCCCGGCAGGGAAGGCGTGCCCATCGCCCTGGACGCGCTGCTCGACGAGGTGGCCGGGCGCGCCACCGGGCTGCGGGTGCGCAGGCGGCTCACCCACGAGACCGTGCCGGGCGAGGTGGCCGAGAGCTTCGCCCGCGCCGTCGCCGAGGCCCTGTCCAACGTGGCGCGCCACGCCGGCGTGCGCGAGGCCGAGCTGACCTCGCGCAGGAGCGGCGGCGAGATCCGCGTGGAGGTCGCCGACCACGGCCGCGGCTTCGACCACGACCGGCTGCCGCCCGACCGGTTCGGCGTGCGCGGCTCCATCCTCGACACCATGCGCGCCCTGCCCAACGGCGGCGCCGACATCACCTCCGGCGGCGACGGCACCCGGGTCACCCTGTGGTGGCGGCCATGACCGGCGACATCGAGCAGGTCGCGCGGCGCTACGCCCGCTACACGGCGATCGGCGCCGTGGTCATCGCCGGCGTCTGGCACGTCGGCTACGACCTGACGGTCACGGTCACCGGCTGGCACGACTTCCGCTGGCCCGTGCTCGCGGCCGTCGCCTGGGTGGTCTACACCGCCGTCGGGGCCGTCGCCGCCGTGGCCCTGTTACGCGGCGCCGAGCCGTCCACCGCGGGGACGGGCCTGCTCGTGGCCGCGACGCTGGCCGTGGACGTCGCGGTCATGCTCGCCTGCCACCCGCGCGACCTGCTCGGCACCATCGACTGGGGGTGGGGCTCGGTCGGCTGGGTCGGCGTCATGCTGCTGTGGAACCGGCCGCGCTGGCGGGCCGAGCTCATCGCGTTCCTGGCGGCGAACGCCGGGCTCATGCTCGCCGCGATGGCCGTCACCGGCACGTTCGACCGCGTCTCGGTCGCCAAGTATCTGGTGGTCGTGGCCGGCAGCATCACCCTGCAGCTCGGCTACAGCGTCGGCTGCCACGCGCTGCGCGCCAGCGCCGAGGACGCGGCGCTGCTGGCGCGGCGGCTCGCCGCCGACGAAGCCTGGCGGATGTCCGCCCAGCGCATCCACGCCGACCGGCTGCGCCGCTACGCCGCCATCCGCGACGTGGCCGAGGACCTGCTGGAACGGCTCGCCGACGGCGCCGACCCCGGCGACGCGCGGGTCCGCGAGGAGTGCACGGCCGGCGCCCTGCGGCTGCGCCGCCTCATCACCGAGCGCGAGGACGTGCCCGACGCGCTCGTCACCGCGCTGCGCGAGCGCATCGACGCCGCCGAGCGGCGCAAGGTGCTGGTGACGGTCCCGCCGTTCGGCGGCACGTTGCCCGACCTGGCCGACCGCGTACGCGAGGACCTGCTCAGAGTGCCGCTCCAGGCGCTGGACGGGGCCAGGTCGCGGGCCAGGGTCACCGTGTCCGCCATGTCGACCATGGTGAGCGTGGCCGTCGTGGCCGACAACGACGACCTGCCCGTCAGCCCGGCGCCGGTGCGCGAGGCGAGCGGGGTCGTCATCACCTACCAGCGGCAGGGAGGGGAGGTATGGGTCAACAGCATCTGGCAGGCCCCGTGACGGTCGCCCTGGTCGAGGACCACCAGGTGGTGGTCGACGGCGTCCGGTCCTGGTTCGGGCAGCCGGGCCCGGTGACGCTCGTCGCCCAGGGGCCCACCATCGAGTCGGTCCGCGGCGTCCACGCCGACGTGCTGCTGCTCGATCTCAACCTCAACGGCACCATGATCGTCGACCGGATCGGCGACCTGTGCGAGGGCGGGCAGCGGATCATCGTCTTCTCCGAGCACGAGGAGCCGGAGACGGTCCGCGCCGTGCTGGACGCGGGCGCCTCCGCGTTCATCGGCAAGGGGCGGGCCACCCGCGAGTCGTGCGTCGAGACCATCCTGGAGGTGGCCGCCGACCGGCCCAGCGTCACCCCGCCGATGGCGCAGGCGATCGCCACCGACGAGAGCCCGCACCGGCCCCAGCTCTCCGACCAGGAGCGGCTGGCGCTCCTCTACTGGTTCCAGTCCATGTCCAAGGCGTCCGTGGCGGCCCGGATGGGCATCAAGGAGCGCACCGTGCGCCAGTACATCGACCGGGCCAGGGTCAAGTACGCGGCGGCCGGCCGGCCCGCCCCCACCAAGGAGAAGCTGCTCATCTGCGCCATCCAGGACGGCCTGATCAGCCCGGGGGAGGTGGACGTCTACACCTCGCTGGCCGCCCGTCCCGACCGGTAGGCGATCCGGCCGCCGAGCATGGTCAGCCACGCGTCCACGCCGGACAGCTCGTCGGCCGGCAGCGACCGGACGTCCGCGTCGAGCACCACCACGTCGGCCAGCTTGCCGGGGGCGAGCGAGCCGATCACGTCCTCCATGCGCAGCGCGTACGCCGCGTCGACGGTGTGCGCCCGCAGCGCCTCCTCCAGGGTGACGGCCTGCTCGGCGCCGATCGGCCCGCCCTCGCGGGTCCGCCGCCGCACCGCGTTGGACACCGTCTCCATGGGCCGCAGCGAGGAGACGAACGAGTCGCTCGACAGCACCGGGCGCAGCCCCGCGTCCAGCTCCTCGCGCATCGGCTGCAGCCGGTGGGCCCTCCTGTCGCCGAGCCGGCGCACGAAGTCGGTGCCGCTGTCGTACAGGAAGTTCGGCTGGTTGACCGGGATGACGCCGAGTGAGGCGAACTCGCGCACCTGCGCCGGCGTGGGGTGGCCGCAGTGCTCGATCCGCGGCCTGGCGTCGTCGCCGGACACCGCGACCGCGGCCTTGAGCGCGTCGAGCGTGTAGCCCATCGCCCGGTCGCCCTGGGTGTGCACGCCGACCTGCCAGCCCGCCGACGCGGCCCGTCGCACCAGGTCGACGAGCTCCTCCGGCCGGTGGTAGAGCGTGCCGGTGAAGTCGTCCCCGTACGGCTCGTCGAACATCGCGGTGCCGCCCAGGAGCGTGCCGTCGCAGTAGAACTTCATCGCGCCGAACCGCAGCCGGTCGTCGCCGAACGGGCCCGCCAGGCCGATCGAGGTAAGCTCGTCGAGCATGTGCGACAGCGGCATGACCACCGTGCGCACCGGCAGGGTGCCCGCGTCCCAGGCGGACCGGTAGATCTCCAGCTCGCGGCGCGACACCTGCGGGTCGCACACGGTGGTGACGCCGGCCTTCAGGTACGGTTCGGCGGACATCTCCAGCCAGGAGCGCAGCTGCTCGCGCGGCAGGTCGACGTGGAAGTTCGGGCCGTGGCAGCCGATGTCGACGGCCACGGGCAGCAGCAGCTCCATGGCGGAGTCCAGCACCATCCCGGTCAGCCGGCCGCCCTCGTCCCTGACGAACGCGCCGCCCGCCGGGTCGGCCACGTCCTCGCCGATGCCGCGCCAGGCCAGCGCCGCGGAGTTCACCACGGCCTGGTGCCCGGAGACGTGGTAGACGATCACCGGATGGTCGGTGGTGGCCTCGTCGAGCTGCCGCCGGGTGGGCCGGCCGCCGGGGAACTTCGCGTCGTCCATGCCGTACGCGCGGATCCACTGGCCGGCCGGGGTCCTGGCCGCCTCGGCGGCGATCCTGGCCACCAGGTCCCGCGCGCTGCCCACCCCCGGATAGCGGGCGTCCACCGCCACCAGCGACTCCGCCGTGGACAGCAGGTGGTTGTGCGGGTCGACGAACCCGGGCAGCACGCTGCGCCCGCCCGCGAGCACGACCTCCGCGCCCGGCCCGGCCGCGGCCAGCACCTCGGGCTCCCGCCCGACGGCCAGCACGCGGCCGTCGCGCACGGCCACGGCGTCCGCGGCGGGGTTCGCCGGGTCCATGGTGATGACCTTGCCGCCGGTGATGACGATGGTGGACACGCGAGTCTCCTTACGGGATCAGTGGGTGGCCGGGGCGGCCGGGGCGGGGTCGCGGTAGCGGGGCGCCACGGCCAGGCAGATCGCGCTCAGCGCGCACATGCCGACCAGCATCGCCACGGCCGGCCAGGCCGCGCCGCCTGCCGCGCCCACGAAGGCGGTCGCGACGATCGGGGACAGGCCGCCGAAGATCGCGCCCGCGCCCTGGTAGGCCAGCGAGATGCCGGTGTAGCGCACCTGCGGCGGGAACATCTCGGACAGGATGGCCGCCATCGGCCCGTACGTCCCCGAGGTGGCCAGCCTCATCAGGCCCAGCATCGCGAAGATCAGGAACGCGTTCTGCGAGCCGAGCACCGCGAACTGCGGCACGGCCAGCGCGGCGGTGATCACCAGGAAGAAGACCACGACCTTGCGGCTGCCCAGCCGGTCGCCCACCCAGGCGATGGCCAGCGTGGCCACCAGCTCGACGAACGCGGCGAAGCTCAGACCGCTGAGGATGAGCTGCTCGGACGCGCCGACCGACTCGCCTGTCGCGTACGCCAGCAGGAAGGTGGTGAGGATGTAGTAGCCGCCGATGGCGACCGGCAGCGTGCCGATGCCGAGCAGGACCGACCGCCACGAGAGGCGGAACACCTCCTTGATCGGCGTCGCGGCCTTCTCCACCTTCTGGAAGACGGGCGACTCCTCGACGCGGAGCCGGATGAACAGGCCCACGAACACCAGCACGGCCGAGACGATGAACGGCACCCGCCAGCCCCACGTGTGCAGCACGTCGTCGCCGAGCAGCGTGATGAGGCTGAACGCGCCGGTGGCGAGCAGCGCGCCGGCCGGGTTGCCGAGCTGGGCGAACCCGCCGAAGAACGTCTTGCGGCCCTCCGGCGCGTGCTCGACCGCCATCAGCACGGCCCCGCCCCACTCGCCGCCGACGGCCAGCCCCTGCACGAAGCGGAGCACCACCAGCAGCAGCGGCGCGAGCGCGCCGATGCTCTCGTACGTGGGCAGCACGCCGACCGCGAAGGTGGCGGCGCCCATCATGACCAGCGTCACCACCAGCGCCGACTTGCGGCCCACGCGGTCGCCGAAGTGGCCGAACACGATGCCGCCGAGCGGCCGGGCGAAGAACCCGACGGCGTAGGTGGCGAACGACGCCATCAGGGCGACCGTGGGGCTCGACGCGTTCGGGAAGAAGAGATCCCCGAAGACCAGCGCGGCCGCTGTGGCGTAGATGTAGAAGTCGTACCACTCGATCGTGGTCCCGACGAAGGCGGCGCCGGCCGCTCTGTTGGCGCGTTTCATGGGGTCCTCCGGGGTCATCAGGGGGTGCGATGACGATATGCGCAGGTCACAGCACCGGCCCCCGGGGCAAATCGCACCGTTGGCGATGAATTAGAGTGCGGTATGCACCTTGCAGAGGATGCGTCATGGCCCTGACCGTCGCCCAGGCGATGACGCTGCCCGGGATGAGCATGCGCCTGCTCGCCGGACGGGCTGGGCTGGGCCGGGAGGTCCGCTGGGCGCACGTGTCGGAGCTGGCCGACCCGGTGCCGTGGCTGCGCGGCGGCGAGCTGGTCCTGACCATCGGGCTCGGCCTGCCCGGCGACGTCGAGGGGCGGCGCGCGTACGTCGAACGGCTGTCCGTCGCGGGCTGCGCGGCGCTCGCCTTCGCGCTGGACGAGGCGATGGCGGAGGTGCCGCGCGACGTCCGGGACGCGGCCGATTCGTGCGGGCTGCCGGTCCTGGAGATCCTCACCCCGTTCGTCGCCGTGACCGAGGCGGTCGCCCGCTGGCACGCCGACGAGCGGGTGCGCGGCGAGCGGAAGGTCGTCGCCGCCCAGGAGGCGACGGCCAGGGCCGCGCTGACCTCGGGCACGACGGGCATCCTGCGCGCGCTGGCCGAGCACGCCGGCGGCGTGGCGCTGCTGCTCGGCGCCCGCGCCGAGCCCGCCGCCGCCAGCCCGGAGGGGGAGCGGCCGTGGCACGCCCGCGCCGTGGAGGCGGCTGGCCGCGCGGCCCCGCGCAGCGCCGGCGTGCTCGACGACGGCATCCAGGCCGTCCAGGTGCAGAGCCTCGGCTTCGCCGGGCCGCCGATCGGCTGGCTGGCGGTGTGCACCGCCTCGCCGCTGGACTGGCACGTGCGGATGCTGGCCAACCAGGCCGCCTGCCTGCTCGCCCTGGAACTCCTCGGCGTGCGGGCCGGCCGGGTCAGGGAGCACGTCCAGCGCGGCCGGCTGCTGTCGGCCGCGCTCGACGGGGTGCTGCCCGCACCCGCGCTCGGCGAGCTGTGCCAGGTCGCGCCGCCCCCGTACGAGGTCGTCCTGGTACGGGAGGAGATCGCCCTTGAGACGGCCGTCGAGGCGCTCGAAGAGGTGGCGGCCGGCTCCCATGCCTTCGTCTGCGTCCGGCCCGAGGGCACGCTGTTCGTGCTGCCCGAGGACGGGCGGCGGCGCGGCGGCGACCTGTGCGGCCTGCTCGGCGCTCCGGGTGGCGGCTGCCGGGCGCACCGCCTGGACGAGCTGCCCGCCGCCGTCCGGCACGCGGCGGGGCTCGCCGCTCTCGGCGGCTACACCCACGTCGACGACCTGGAGCCGTGGGCGTTGTTGCGGGAGGCGATCGTGCCGGACGCCGCCGGTCGCTTCGCCGCCGCGGTGCTCCGCCCGCTGCGCGAGCACGAGGAGCGGCACGGCGGTGACCTGATCGCGTCCGTGCGCGCCTACCTGGAGTCGGGGGAGAACCTGGAGACCGCCGCCCGCCGCCTGGGCGTGCACCGCAACACGCTGCGCCGCCGGCTCGCCGCCGCCGAGCGCGTCTCCGGCCGCCCGCTGTCCGATCCGGACCACCGGCTGCAGATCTGGCTGGCGCTGTCGCTCGCCGACCTGGTCCCGCCGGGCCGGCCATGAAAGTTTCTTGCCGTTGCTAGATCGTCTGCGCATGTCAGAGGGCTGACCTGCTGAGGGCGGGCGCGCCACCGGTTGCTCGACAAAAAATTTCGGCTCACCATCGAAATGTTTCGACCCCGATGGGAGAGGCGCGGATGAGAGCACGTCACCGTATAGCCGGAGCCGCGGTCGCCACCGCCCTCCTGGCCGTCCTCGGCCTGGTCCTCGCCGCCCCGGCCTCGTCGGCCCAGCTGGTGGAGGTCACCGGATTCGGGACCAACCCCACCAACCTGCGGATGCACCTGTACGTGCCCGACGGCGTGGGGTCGCGGCCGCCGGTGCTGCTGGCCGTGCACTACTGCACCGGCTCGGGCCCCGCCCTGCACTCCGGCACCGAGTTCGCCTCGCTGGCCGACCGGCACAAGTTCATCGTCGTCTACCCGTCGGCCACCAGGAGCGGGGCCTGCTTCGACGTCTCCTCGCCGCAGGCGCTGCGGCGCGACGGCGGCAGCGACCCCGTCGGCATCATGTCCATGGTCCGGTACGTCCACCAGCGCCACGGCGGCGACCCGGACCGCACCTTCGTCACCGGCGTCTCCTCCGGCGCGATGATGACCAACGTGCTGCTCGGCGACTATCCCGACGTGTTCAAGGCCGGCGCCGCCTACATGGGCGTCCCGTTCGGCTGCTTCGCCACCACCGACGGGTCGAGCTGGAACAGCCAGTGCGCCAACGGGCAGATCGTCAGGACGCCGCAGCAGTGGGGCGACCTCGTCCGCGCCGCCTACCCCGGCTACGCGGGCCCCCGGCCGCGCATGCAGATCTGGCACGGCACCGAGGACAGCACGCTGCGCTACCCCAACTTCCAGGAGCAGATCAAGCAGTGGACGAACGTCCACGGCCTGGGCCAGACGCCGTCCTCCACCGACACGCCGCAGGCCGGCTACACCCGCACCCGCTACGGCGGCACGGGCGGCACGGCCCCCGTCGAGGCGATCAGCCTCCAGGGCGCCGGCCACGACCTGCCCAGAGGCGGGATGGCCGCCGAGACCATCCGCTTCTTCGGCCTCGACTCCGGCGGCGGCCCCACCTCCACACCCACCATCACGCCCACCGTCTCGGGACCCTGCCAGGTCGGCTACACCATGAACACCTGGAACACCGGCTTCACGACCGCCGTCTCCATCACCAACAGGGGCGCCTCACCCGTCACCGCCTGGTCGCTGGCCTTCACCCTGCCCGCCGGCCAGACGATCACCGGCGCCTGGAACACCACGATCACGCCGTCGAGCGGCCAGGTCACGGCCACCAACGCGCCCTACAACGGCACCATCGCCCCCAACGCCACGGTCACCTTCGGCTTCCAGGCCACCCACACCGGCAACACCGCGAAACCCTCCGCCTTCACCCTGAACGGGGCCGCCTGCGCGGTCCAGTGAGTCCCCGGGACGCCAGGAGGATGACCGCCCGGCGAGGCGGCGCGCGGATCACCACCGGGGGTGACCCGCGCGCCGGCCGGACAGGCGGCAGGCGCGATCTCCGGGAGCCGTCCGGGCCCTCGACCGCCGGTGCAGCGGGCGATCGAGGGCCCGGCGGTGTGCCGCTACCCGGCTCCGAAGAACCGGGTGATCGCCTCGGCGAGCGCTTCTGGATGGGTCAGCGGGGCGGCGTGCCCGGCGCCGGGGATCTCGCGCATCCGGCCGTCGCGGACGTGACCGGCCACATGCCGCGCGCCCGCGCGGTAGAAGGCCATGGTGCCGGACCCGTACAGGACCAGCACGGGAGTGGAGACCGCGCCCAGCACGGCCGGGTCCTCGACGGTGGGACCTCCGGACGCCTCCACCTGCCCGAGGAGGCTGAGCAGGTGCGGGACGTATCGGCCTGCGGCCTCGAAGTAGCCGGCCTCCTCTGCGACGGCGAGTTCCTCGTCGCTGAAGGGCCCGCCGGCGAACGCCCGGATCGCGGCCGTCACGTCGCCTCCGGCGGCCAGCTCGCCCATGCGGGCGATGGCGCCGACGATGACGGCTAGCTCCCGCCCGTCCATCAGGCCCCGCATCGGAGGCTCCAGAAGGACCACCGCGTCCACCGCGCCGGATCGCGCCGCCGTGTCGGATCGCGGCGTGCCGGACCGCGCCGCCGCGCCGAGCGCCAGGTTGGCGCCGGCGGACCAGCCCACCAGTCCGGCCGGTTCGCCCAAGCTGTCGAGGTAGGCGAGGACGTCGTCGACCTGCCTGCCCGGGCTGAGGTCGGGGTGGTCGCCGCTGAGGCCGCGGCCGCGCATGCTCGGCAGATGGCAGGTGAACCGGCCGGTGAGGTGTCCCACCAGCCGGCCCCAGTCGAGGTCGCCGTCGCCGATGGCTCCGTGCAGGAACACGAGCGGCCGCCCCCGGCCGTGCACGGTCCCGCCGATGGTGACGCCGTCGGTGGTGGTGACGTGGTGCGTGCGCTGTGTGCTCATGGCAGGCTCCGGCGTTCGGGCAAAGTAAACGCGTTTACTCTAGCCGGGGCTTCCCAGGTAAGTAAACGCGTTTACTTTCTGGTGTCACCGTGCAGCAGCGCCCGCACTCCCTGGCGGACGTACTCGACCACCTGCTCGGGCGGCGCGGTGGCCAGCCGCCCCTCCGGGGACGCCCACCGCATCACCCGGATCCCGGCGAGCAGCGCGGCGGCCAGCTCCGCGCGCAGCCGGGGGTCGTCACCCGCCGCGACCGTGGTGAACGGGCCGACGACGGTGTTCTCGGCGTAGTCCCGCACCTCCTCGGGCAGCTCCACCTGACCAGGGGTCTCCCCGAGGAGCCGCCAGACCGTGAGCAGGTCGTCCAGGGCGAGCGGGCTCTCCGAACCGGACCCGTACAGCTCGGCCATCCGGTCCGGCAGTTCCTCGGCCGGCACGTCCAGCTGCCCGAACATGGCCGAGTCCGCCGCGGCCATGGCGAACAACCCCGCCTTGGACCCGAAGTAGCGGTACACCAGGGCGACGTTGACGCCGGCGTCCGCGGCGACGTCCCTGACGCTGACGGCCTCGTAGCGGTCACCGGCGAACCGCCGGCGGGCCGCCTCCAGCAGCGCCTGCCGCGTCGCGGCGGCATCGCGGCGTCGCCGCGGCGCCGCCGCGCCCTCGGGGGTCTTCTTCTCCGCCGCCATCTCCGTCACCACCATGACTCGACGTCAACGGCGGTAACGCTAGCGGACACCCGCCGGGCCAGGAGGGTCGTCAGTCCGCCTGGAAGTGCCAGATGACCATCGAGGACAGGCCGGCGCTCGCGGCCCTGGCCGCCTCCGGGGCCAGGTCGGTCAGCACCCACGGCCACACGTCCCAGGGACCGAGCGCCTCGGCAGGGGCGGGCGGCGGGCCGTCGTCCGGCTCCGGCGTCAGCTCCTCGCAGCGGCGCGGGCGCAGGCCGGCGGCCAGGGCGGCGCGCAGGTAGTCGCCGATGCCGTGCCGGTAGGTGGTCACGCGGCCGGGGCTGCCGTCCGGCAGGCGCACGGGCGGGACCACGCCGCGCGCCACGCTGTCCGGATGGATGTCGGAGAGCACCACGTGCCCGCCCGGCCGCAGCACCCGGGCGAACTCGGCCAGCACCGGCCCGAGCGCGGGCACGTGCGTCAGCGCGAGCGAGCAGGTGACCAGGTCGACGGCGTCGTCGGCCACCGGCAGCCGGTCCAGGTCGCCGGGCAGGAACTCGCGGCCGGGCGCCTTCTTCCGTGCCAGCGCCAGCATCTCCGGCGATCTGTCCACGCCCCGCACGCGGTGGCCGTGCCCGGCGACCAGAGCTGTGAGCCTGCCGGTGCCGCACGCCGCGTCCAGGGCCTCGCCCGCCGGGATGGCGCCGAGGATCTCGTGGAGGATCGGCTCGTCGAGGTCGAAGGCCGCGTTGGGGCCGTCGTAGGTGGCCGACCAGATGCGGTAGCCCGCGACGGGGTCCACGCGGGCGACGTCCACGGCGGCGTCGGCCAACCGCGGGTCATCCAGAAATTTCCGGATCTCGGCGATGCGCGCCTCGGTGAACTCGCGCCCGTGCGCGCCGGTGAAGGCCCGCAGCAGCGCCATGCCCTCGATGCCGAGCAGGTATCCCAGGGGACTTTCGTGAATCATCGCCCGCCACGCTAAGCCCCAGCCTCCGGAGACCGCCACGGATTATCCGTTCCGGGCCACTTGCCGGTGATTGGCCGGATACTCCTGGCGGCCCCGTCCCTACGCTGGGGCCATGGACCCGCGACTCGACGACGATCTCGTACAGCTGCCCGACCTGCTCAAGGAAACCCAGGAGCACGCCGTACGCCTCCTGGAAGGGCTGGCGGAGCGGCCGGTGGCGCCGCCGCCAGGGCGGCGCGAGCCGGTGGCGCTGCCGGAGCGCGGCGAGGGGGCGCGCGGTGCGCTGGAGGCGTTCGCGCGGCGCTGGGAGCCCGGCTTCTCGGCCAGCGCGGGCCCCCGCTACCTGGGGTTCGTCACCGGCGGCAGCACCCCCGCCGCGCTCGCGGGCGACTGGCTGACCGGCGCGCTGGACCAGAACGTGGTGGGCGACCTCGACTCCGCCGCCGCCGGCCTGGAGCGTGAGACGGTCTCGTGGCTGCGCGAGTTGCTCGGCCTGCCGGTCGCGTACGAGGGCGCGTTCGTCAGCGGCGCCACCATGTCCAACGTCACCGGACTGGCCATCGCCCGCGAGTGGATCGGCGAGCGGCGCGGCGTCTCGGTCGCGGAGCAGGGGCTCGCCGCGCTCGGCCCGGTGCGGGTGCTGTCCGGCAGCCCGCACTCCAGCATCGGCAAGGCGCTGTCCGTGCTCGGCCTCGGCCGCTCGGCGCTGCGGCGGGTCGAGTCGCTGCCCGGCAGGGAGGCGGTCGACGTGGACCGGCTCGCGGAGGCGCTGCGCGAGCTGGACGGGGAGCCGGCGATCGTGGTGGCGAACGCCGGCACGGTCAACACCGTCGACTACGACGATCTGCGGGCCATCGCCGCGCTGCGCGAGCGGCACCCGTTCTGGCTGCACGTGGACGCCGCCTTCGGCGCCTTCGCCGCCCTCTCACCTGAGCACGCCCACCTGGTCGACGGGCTCGGCGAGGCCGACTCGATCTGCGTCGACCTGCACAAATGGCTGAACGTCCCGTACGACAGCGCCGTCCAGCTCACCCGCCGCCGCGACCTCCAGGCGCGGGTCTTCCAGAACTCCGCCGCGTACCTCGGCGCGGTCGGCGACGACCCCGACTTCGTCCACCTGACCCCGGAGAACTCGCGGCGGCTGCGGGCGCTGGCGGCCTGGTTCACGCTCGCCGCCTACGGGCGCGAGGGCCACGCGGAGATCGTCCGGCGTGACGTCGCGCTCGCCGCCCGGCTCGGCGAGCGGCTGGCCGCCATGCCCGCCTACCGGCTGCTCGCCCCGGTACGGCTCAACGTCGTCTGCTTCACCGTCGCCGCGGACCCGTCCCGCGCCGACGAGGTGGCGCGGGCGGTCGCCGCGTCCGGCGAGGCGTTCGTCACCCCCACCGTGTACGCGGGCGTGCCCGCCCTGCGCGCCGCCTTCTCCAACTGGCGTACGACCGAGGCCGACGTCGAACGGGTGGCCGAGGCGCTGGCACGGGCGGCCGGCTAACCCCACACCAGCCGGGCCGTCCGCGCGACCAGCTCCAGCTTGCGCCGCTGGTCGTCGACGGTGAGCAGGTTGCCCCTGGAGGTGGAGGCGAACCCGCACTGCGGGCTGATCGCCAGATCCTCCGGAGGCACGAACGCGGCGGCCTCGTCGATGCGGCGGCGCAGCTCGTCGGGTGACTCCAGGACCGGCACCTTGGACGAGACGAGCCCGAGCACCACCGTGGTCCCCCGGGGCACGAACCGCAGCGGCTCGAAGCCGCCGGCCCGCTCGGTGTCGTACTCCAGCAGGAACCGGTCCACCGGGACCTCGCCGAACAGCCGCTCGGCGACCGGTTCGTAGCCGCCGCTGGACATCCAGGCGCTGCGGTTGTTGCCGCGGCAGATGTGCATGCCGACCGTGACGTCCGGGTTGATCGCCTTGGTGGCGCGGACCAGCTCGGCGTCCACCGCGATCGTGGCGTCCAGCAGCACCTCCGGGGGAGGGGCGGCGGCGCCGAACATCCGCATGCGGAACCCGGGGTCGATCACGAAGTTGTAGCCCAGCGAGTCGAGCTGGATCCACCGCACGCCGAGCCTGATCAGCTTCCTGATCTCCTCGATCCGCAACGCGACCAGGTCGCGCATCATCGCGCCGGGGTCAGGGTAGGCGTCCGCGCTGATCTCCGGCCGCCACAGCAGGTTCCCCATGGACGAGCTCATCATGGTGATCTTGAAGGGGCCGGGCGCGTGCCGCATCAGGAAGTCGGCCTCGGCGGCGGTGAGGTGCTTCTTCTGGGTGAGCCGGGCGTTCGCGGCCACCATGTCGAAGGAGGTCTCGTCGGGCGGCACCGGCTGACCGTCGCCTCTGAACCAGGCCGAGTTCGTCACCTCGGCCGGCACCACTCCGCCGAGCGACTCCAGCAGGCCGGCCATCCAGGTCGCCCGGCGCATCTCGCCGTCGGTGAAGACCTCGATCCCGGCCTCGCGCTGCAGGTCGATCGCGGCCAGCGCCGCGTCCTCCGTCAGCTTCGCGAGGGTCTCCTCGCTCAGCTCGCCGCGCCGGTGCGCCTCACGGGCCCGCAGCAGCTCGGGCGGCCGCAGAAGGCTGCCGACGTGCTCGGCGTGATGGGTGGTGGGCATGCGTTCCTCCCGGTTCGTCAGGTGGAGCGTCCGCCACCACTTTCCGCCCGCCGCCCCGGATCGTCCACCCGTTCCCACGAGATCGCGTCCTCATCTGCGCCTTTTCGTCAGGACGCAATGGTGTGGCCTCATCTTCACCTCCTGGCACAAGCTGTGGAGCGGGGGAGATCCACTCGGGGGCTTGAGGGGGAGCTGAAACGTGGCTTCGGACGACGGGGGAACCAGAACCATCCGTGACCGCTTCGTACCGCTCGCCGCGGCGGCATGCCTGCTGTCCCTGGCCGCGTGCGCGGCGGAGCCGGAGCCGCCCCTGGACCCGGGCCTCCGTCTCGACCAGCGGCCACTGGTGCTCCCGCTCGACGCCTATCACGCCTCCCCTGAGGAGGAGGCCGTCGTCCTGCGGGCCCGGACCGAGCTCTTCCGCGGCTGTATGGCGAGGCTCGGCTTCACGGCGCCCACGGGCGCCCCCGCCACGGGGATCGACCGCAACCACGAGCGCTATTTGCTGGAGGACGAACGACTCGCCAGGACCCGCGGCTACCACCCGTCGGAGGCGTCGCGGGCCGGGCCGCAGCGGGCGCCCGACCCGGGCTACCTCGCCGCGGCCAACGGCACCGGACGTCCCGGCGCCGCCGTCCCTCCCGGAGGGTGCGAGGCGGAGGCGCACGACCGGCTGATCCCCGTGCCCGCCGCCGAAGCGATGCGGCGCGTCACCGACCTGAAGGGGTGGAGCTGGGAGCGCTCGCTGAGCGACAGCCGGGTGACCGGCGTCTTCGCGGCCTGGTCGTCGTGCATGGCCCGGCTCGGCCATGACTATCCCACGCCGCGGGCGGCGAACAACGACGTCGCGTTCAGAACCGACCGGCCGACTCCCCGGGAGATCGCGACCGCCGTCGCGGACGTCCGGTGCAAGCGGCAGACGGATGTCGTCCGCACCTGGGCGGCCGTCGAAGCCGCCTACCAGCAGCAGGCGATAGCCCGGCACCTGGACGAACTGCGGGAAGGGAAGAAGGCGATCACCTCCCTGGTGGCCGCCTCCCGGGCGATCGCGCGGCAGCGCTGACGGCTCCCGCCCTCATGCTCCCGGACCGGGGCTCTCCCGTTCCGGGCCCACCAGAAAGAAAGGCATCACCACCGATGAAGCGTGTCACGCGTTCTGTCGCAGCCCTGGCCATGCTCGGCGCGGCGGCCATGGTCACGACCGCCACCCCGGCCGCGGCAGCCGCCTGCACCGACGCCGTCTGCGTCTACGAAGGGCGGGGCGGGACCGGGACTGTCGCCGGGTTCACCACCGCCGACAACAACTTCTCCAACAACAAGTTCCTCAACGGCACCAACGTCAACGACCGGATCTCCTCCATCAGCGTGGCGACCAACCGCAACGCCGCGATGTTCTACACCGATTCCTACTGGCGTGGCCACGCGCACCGGATCGAGAATTTCGGGCACAGCCGGCCGCACGACGCCGTATGGGACAACCAGTACAGCTCGTTCCGCTATGTCGTCATCGACTGAGTCCTGACCCGGCCGGTGCCCCGCTGGGGCACCGGCCCTCAGCCGATGCGGACCGGCAGCGAGCGCGGCCCGCGCACCTGGCCCGAGGCCCACCGCACCGCCTCCGGGTCGGCCAGCGAGAAGGACGGGATCCGCTCCAGCCACACCTCCAGGGCCACCCGCAGCT
Source organism: Nonomuraea ferruginea (assembly GCF_039540635.1). Lineage (NCBI taxonomy): Bacteria > Bacillati > Actinomycetota > Actinomycetes > Streptosporangiales > Streptosporangiaceae > Nonomuraea > Nonomuraea ferruginea. Next base: position 209,858 of record NZ_BAABFD010000007.1, read on the forward strand.
CCATCCGGGCCAGGTGGGAGCCCACGCAGCGGTGGATCCCGAGACCGAACGCCGCGTGCCGGTTGACCTCGCGGTCGATGACGACCTCGCCCGCCCGGTCGAACTGCTCCGGATCACGGTTCGCCGACGGGAACGACAGCAGGATCCAGTCGTCCGCCTTCATGTCCACGCCCTGCCAGGTCATGTCCTCCTTGACCAGCCGGGCCATCGTGACCGGCGCGTATGCCCGCAGGAACTCCTCCATCGCCGTCGGCAGCAGCCCAGGCTCGGCCACCAGCCGCTCACGGTCGGCGGGGGTCTTCGCCAGGTGCCACAGCGACGCGCCGATCGCGCTCCACGTGGTGTCGATGCCGGCGATGAGCAGCAGCGCCATGGTGCCGGACACGTGCTCCGGCTGGAGCTTCTGCCCGTACAGCTCGGCGTCGATCAGGTACGTGGTCAGGTCGTCGCGCGGGTTGTCCAGGTGATCGTGGATCTGCGCGTACAGGTAGTCGAAGAGCTCCTGGAAGTTGGCCATGCGCTCTTCCGGCGGCAGGTTGACGCCTTCGAGCACGTTCTCGATGAACACCCGGAACCGCGGCCCGTCCTCCGGCGGGAAGCCAAGCATGTCCGAGATGACCCGGATCGGGATGTGCTGCGCGTAGTCGGCGGCGGCGTCCACCACGTCACGGCCCTCGAACGCGTCGATGAGCGAGTGGCAGTACGCCCGCGCCGCCGCCTCCCGCCTCGACACCGCGGTCTTGGTGAACGCGGGCAGCAGCAGCTTGCGCGCGTCGTGGTGGAACGGCGGGTCGGAGGAGATCGGCGGGGTGCCGCCGACCGGCGCGAGCTCTCGCGGCGGCCGGAAGTTGCTCATGACGATCGACCGTGATGAGAAGCGCTCGGTGTCGTACGCGACGGCCGCCACGTCCTCGTACCGGGTCGGCAGCCATCCGCCGCCGAACCGGCCGGTGTGCGCGATCGGGCAGCGCTGCCGCAGGTCGTCCAGGATCGGGTACGGGTCCGCCGCCCACTCCGGCTCCAGGTGCGAGAAGTCCGTCGCCCAGTCCTCGACGGGACCGGTGATGATCTCGCTGCGGGTGCCGAGGGCCTCGTCCTCCTCCTCGCGAAAGTCCCGGGTGAAGCGGTCGTCGACGCTCATGTCAAGCCTCCTCCGATACGGTGATCGCGTTCTCCGGGCAGTTGGAGACCGCCAGACGGGCCGTACGTTCCTCGCCCGGCGGCACGACGCCGTCGCCGATGACCGTCCCGTAACCCTCGTCGTCCTCGCCGAACAGACCGGGCGCGATGTCGTAACAGCGGCCGTGACCTTGGCAGCGCTCGGGGTTGATCTGAACTTTCACGGTGTCGAATCCCTTTTTATGGTGTCTTCGGCGGGCGCGAGGCCGTGGACGACGCGGGCGAGCAGCGCGGCCCACTCCGCCTCGTCCACCGCGTGCAGGTCCGGCGGGACGAGCGCGCTGCCGATCGCGAGCAGGAAACAGAAGTGGGCCAGAGCCTCCGGCGACAGCGCCGGGTCGAGCTCGCCGTCACCCTGGGCGACGCGCACCAGCCCGGCGATCCAGTCGGCGCGCTCGCCGACGTAGTCGCGCGTGGGCGTGGCCACGTCCGGGTCGCGGCGGGCGGCGACCAGCGCCTCCACGAGAAGGTAGCCGGGGGCGTCGCGGCGGCGGGGCAGCCGGCGCCCGATGGCCAGCAGCAGCTCGGTCGCCGACCGGTCCGGATCGTCGGCGAGCAGGTCGGCCAGCATCCGGCTCGCGTGCGCCCGCAGCGCCGCCACCAGCAGCTCCGCCTTGGAGCCGAAGTGGGCGTAGAGCGCGCCGTTGCTCACCCCCGCCGCGGCGGCGATGTCGGCCACCCGGGTCCCGTCGTACCCGCGCTCCGCGAACACCTCAGCGGCCGCCCGGAGCAGCCGCTCACGGGTCTCGGCGGCGGTGACACCGGCGATACGCCCCATGCACGAATTAAAAGACCGTTCATTTGATTCGTCAACGGGTGCCCGCTCGCTGGTTCCTTGTTGTCTGACGCGCTCGCAGATGGCAGACAGGCACGGGGTGTCAGAGGACCTGGCAACAGGCCCACCGGAGATGTCCTCCCGCATCGCATGGCCCGAACGCGAACACGGCTACACCAGTGCCAACCGCCTTCTCTTCGCGACGGCACCGCGCTGACACCGAGCATGCTTCTGATCGCATGGGCTGTGAACGATCGTTGGGGGAATGAGAGTTCTGGCGTTTAAATGATCTTGCTGGTGGGGGGCGGAGATGAACCGTGGCTCCCACCCTTGGCGGGGCCACGGTGGCGCGATTGTGGTTAAGCCTTCATTGGTGCGGCCGCCCTGGCGACCTGCTCGATCTTCGCGCGGTAGGCCGCACGGGCTTCCTCGTCGATCTGCTTCTCGTGTTCGGGGCGCATCCCGGTCCGGCCGTCGAGGCCTTCGCGCAGGATGTCGGCGTGCCCGGCATGCCGGTTGGACTCGCCGAGGACATGGACCATGACGGCGAACAGGTTCGTGTTGGGATAAGGCTCCGGCCACCACGGCACGTGGCCGGGGGCGTCGAGGGGAAGCTCGACGATCGTCGCGTCCGAGTGTTCCCACGTGCGCCGATAGAACCCGATGATCTGATCGCGGGTCTCGTCCTCGGTCGCCCACAGGTCGCTGCCGTCGGAGTCCTGCCACCGAGGCAGGGGTTCCGGGGATGGGCGGTCGAAGACCTCGCCGAAGTACCGGGCCTCGACGCTGGCCACGTGTTTGACCAGGCCGAGGAGGTTGGTCCCGGTCGCTGTCAGAGGTCGGCGGGCGTCGTATTCGGACAAGCCGTCGAGTTTCCAGAGCAACGCCTCGCGGTCCCGCCGCAGTCTCCCGTGCAGATTGTCTTTCGCGAAATCGTCGATCATGGCTCACGATTCTGTCAGGCTGCGCCGGTGGGCTCAGGTTGCGAGCTGCCTGGCGTCGGCTCCGTCAACCATCGCTCACGGCCACATCGCGGACACGCGTCGAAGCACCGCCTGTGGGAGTGCCTCTCAGTTGATCGGGACGGCGGCGGAACCGGCCGAGCGCCGCGTGAGGTGTGCGAGCCGACGCCACTGGTCGAGTGGGAGGGTGACCGGATCGGTGGGCAGCGCCTGAAGGCACACATGGTCGGCACCTGCTGCCAGGTGAGCGCTGACCCGCGCCATGATCTCATCGTCGCCGATCGCCACCAGCGCGTTGACCAGGCGATCGCTTCCGCCATCTGCGAAGTCGGCGTCGTCGAACCCGAGCCGCTGCCAGCTCGCCCGGTACGGTGCGCCGGGAAGGTAGCCGGCGATGTGGGCGCGCGCCCTGGCCCGCGCCTCGTCGGCGCTCACTCCGGTCACCACGGCTTGTTCGACGATCAGGGCACGGTCCGGCCCCAGCACCGCGCGGGCATGGGCTGTGTGTTCCGGCGTGACCAGGTAGGAGAACGCGCCGGCAGACCGGTCCCGCGCCAGTTCGAGGGCCCGGGGGCCCAGCGCGGCGAGCACCCGGGGTGCCTGGGGCGCCGGACCGCTGTCGACCGCGGCCAGTTCGAGTAGGGGATCGGGCTCGTCCAAGTGGTCGAGGTGTTCGCGCAGCTTCGTCAGAGGCCGCTCGTAGCGCAGGCCCAGCACGCCCTCGACCAGCCGGGCGTGGGACGTGCCGAGTCCCAGCACGAACCGGCCGGGATGAGCGTCGAGCAGCGCCCGCGACTGCGACCTGATCACTCGGGGGTGGCGCCCCCAGATCACCGCGATGCCCGTTCCCACGATCAGTGAACGGGTGGCCTTCAGCAGTGTGGACGCCTCCATGAACGGGTCACGGACCAGCCCTTCGCTCAGCCACAGTGCGCGGTAGCCGAGAGTCTCGACCTCGGCGGCGACCTCGGCGGCCGCAGCCGGTGACCGTAGGTCCATGCCGGGCACCCACAGTCCCACTGCGCCGATGAACGGCAGCGTCGACTTCATGAACGAGCTCCTCGCTAGAATCCGGAGTATCGCTCCGGATAATACCGGAGCGCCACTCCGTTACAACTGGGAGAGGGAACGACGTGATGACCGGAAGCCCCCGACGCAGTGACGCGCGCCGCAACCGAGCTCGTCTGATCGAGGCGGCGACTGCGCTCTTCGACGAGGTCGGCGTCGACACGGCCGCGATGAACGACATCGCCCGCCGCGCGGGTGTGGGACCGGGCACGCTGTGGCGCCACTTTCCCGACAAGGAAGCGCTGACGGCCGAAATCGTCGGTCAAAGCCTGGACAGCCTCGCCGCGCTGGCCATCGAACTGCTCGACGAGCCGGAATCGCGAGACATCCTGCGTGAGTGGGTCTCCGCCCTCGTGCGGCACATCACCCGGTACCGCGGGATCGCCACCAGTTACGCGCGGGCAACGCGCACGGGGGGAGGCCCGCTGGGCTCCCGCTGCCTGGCCGTCGAACAGGCCGCCACCGAGTTGCTGCGCCACGCACAAGCCCGCAGCCAGGCACGAACCGACCTGACCGGCTCCGAACTCATCGAGATGGCTACGGCCGTCGCCTGGGTCAACGAGACGACCGCCCCGCCAGACACCGCCGAACGCCTCCTCGACCTGCTCTTCGAGGGACTGCGTCCACGCTGAACCGCATCGTCGACGAGGCCGCCGGGTGCAGCGGCGCGCCTGGTGACGGTTACAGCGGCTCAGCGCCAAGCCCCGGTTCGGCTCGGGAGATGATGACGCCCTGGCCCGGCGGTCGGCGGCCACGAAGTCGCTGGAGAAGCCGAAGGCTCACATGGTGGATCCAGGCCCGCCGCGCAGGCGGCGCACGAGGTCGTCGGCGGCCTCAGGCCACTGCGGGTAGTCGAAGGCGAAGCCCGCTTCGAGTAGGCGGCCGGGAACGACGCGGCGGCTCTTCAAGAGGAGTTCAGTGTCCGAGCGCAGTGCGAACGCGCCGAGTTCGGCCATCCGCTTTGTTGCGGGCAGGCCTACCGGGACGCCCCGCGCGGCGCGCAGCACGCGCATGAACGTGCGTTGCGGCAAAGGAACGGGAGCGGCGAGGTTCACCGGCCCGGCGAGGTCGTCCCGGTCGATCAGGAACTCGACGGCGCGGACGAAGTCGCGGTCATGGATCCAGGACGTACTGCGCGCCGCCGGCGACCGGGCCGCCAAGTCCGAGGCGCACGAGCCGCAGCAAGACGTCGAAGACGCCGCCAACGCTGTAAGCCCAGTAGCCTGGCACGCCCGGTTCGGTGCCGCCGAGCACGCCGGTCACCTCATCGTTGGGGGCGTCGAAGCGGTGGGCGTAAATGGTGGCGGTGCTCATCTGCAACCAGACTTGGGGAGGCCGTGAGGCGGCCGCGACCGCCTCACCCATCACCCGGGCGGAATGCACCCGCGAATCCATCATCGCCCGCAGATTGTCCGGTGTGTAGCGACAGTTGACACTGCGTCCAGCCAGGTTGATCACGACGTCGCTGCCGTCGAGTTCCTTCGCCCATGGGCCAAGGGTCTCGGCATCCCACCGGACGTCGCGATCGCGCACGGGCCGCCTGGTCAGGATCACCACGTCATGGCCTGCGGCGGTCAGCGCACGACTGAGAATGGTGCCTACTTGCCCGGTCCCCCCGGATGTCACGACTTTCATCCGGCTTCCCCCAAGGTGAGTGGGACGAGCCTAGCGCGGCTGGCTGAACACGTTCAATGGGGCTCATTGCCGCGACCCGGGGAACACCGTTGCCTGTGACACACCGGGGTCTCACATCACCACGTGCCCCATCGTGAGCGCCGCCTGGTCGGCTCGTCCACGCTTCGGTCAGGCTGCAGCAGACACCATCGCCGCGTCCAGACAGCGTTTTCCGGCGGCCTTGAAGATGACAGTCCGTCACGCCATCTGGAAGTGGACATGACAGCGGGCCATCGGAGTTGAGTGGAACGGACGCCCGCCGTGGACGATGGTCGCCCGCCTGCCGCTGCCGGATGTCGGCCCCGCAGAGCCGCCGACGCTGTCCTGACCCGCTCAGCGGCCGTGGAGGAAGTATCGAGCCGGGACGAACAACTCGTGCCCGCTCATGAAGCGTACCCGTACCCCCTCCGGCGTCCACGCCGTCTCCGCGATCTCCTTGCCGGCGTCGATGACGGACGTGTGGACGTTCACCCAGTGGCCGTATCCGAAGCCGGGGTCGCGGCCGACGACCAGCAGGTGTGTCGCGTCCCCGAACAGCGTGTCCCTGCGGATCAGGCCCAGGTGGTGCGCCGAGTCGTCCTCGTACGTCACGGTGGAGGGCTGCTCGCTCCGGTACACCACCTCCGCCCTCGGCCACTGACCGGCAAGCATGATCGCGACACCGGCGAGAAGTCCAGCCAGGAGCAGGGAGAGGTTCTTGACCATGCCCTCATGATCTACCGTCGGTCGCATGGACCTCTTGCTTTGATCCTTTCGTGCACGGGCCGGAGCCGGGATACCAAGATCTAGTCCTTGATCTTGCCGGGATGGCCTGGTTTCCAGCGTCGGCCCGCCCCCGGGGCGGTCGAACCTCGCCGGCGACCATCCGGCTGGCCGGTCGTCGGACAACGTGTCGGTGATGTCAATCGGTCGTGCCGGCGTGCACGGCGATGATTCGCCAGCCGTGCGTCTCGTCGTACAGCCACGTACGGGTGTAGCGCATCCTGGCCGCGAACGGCGCACCGGAGACGGTCCCTTCGACGGTGCCGAGAAACCACGTCACCCCGGTGCGCCCATCGGCGAGCACGGTCAACTCCTCCTCGGCCACCTTCGTCAGCACCTGCGTCCGAGTGCGGTGCAGCTCCAGGTCGTCCGCCTTGGTCGCGACGTTCGCACCGAAGGTGAAGATCAGCCGATCATCCAGCAGCCGATCCAGCGCCTCGGCATCTCCAGCGAGCTGCGCGGCCTGGAGCCGGCGCTCGGCGTCCCGCAAGTCCTCCATCATGCGGTCCACCCTCCCAGCCGGCGCCGTATCCGCGCCGGGACGTTCACGCTCGGCTGATCTTCGCAGTCCGATCCAGGGACTCCGATCGTCGGTGAGCGGGTGTCGGGTTCGAACCCCGGCAGGACTTCACCCTCGCCACACGGCTCGCGGGACACCCGCTCCCGGCCAGCCGCTGGAGCCGAGATGCCCCGGCTTGCACGGCCGGGGCATCAAACCTTCGATTCGCTGCTTCCAGACAGTTGTCTGACGGCCTTGCAGATGTCAGTACGGCACCAGAGATGTCAGTAGGCACGTGTATCGCAGGAGGTTCGGGGCCTGGTCGTCAGTGGGCGCGGGGTGGGTCGAGGACTTCGGCGATTCCCGCCCGTTCGTACTCGTGACCGCTCGGTATGGGACTCGCGTCGCCGGCGAGTAGCGTCTCGGCGACGGCCGTACGGGCATAGAGCACATATCTCCCCGTGCGGTGCGCGCTGGCCAATCCGGCCCTGCGGAGAGCGGTGAGGTGCTGGTTCGCGCCTGGTTCCGACAGGTCGAGGCGAGCGGCCAGTTCCCTGGTCGAGGCGGGCTGGTCGAGTTCGGCCAGCAGTCGGGTGCGGGTCCGGCCGAGCACGGCGGCCAGCGCCTGTGGCGGGTCGCTCTCGCGGTGCTCCCAGAGCGTCGCGACGCCGCGCGGGGGGTAGCGGATCGTGGGCTGCCAGGGCGGGGTCGTGATGGAGAAGACGCGCGGCCAGGTGAACACCGATGGCACAAGCAACAGTCCCAGGCCGCCTAGCGGGCGCACACCTTCGCAGACCGTCTTGGGCAGGCGCAGTGTCTCTCCCCTCCACGTCACGGCGGGGTCAAGGTCGCTGAGCATGCGCCGCAGGCCGCCCTCGGCCAGCAACCTGGCGCGGTAGAGCACATCGCCTTCGAGCAGGGCCCGTACGCGCGGCCATTAGGGCGCGATGGCCGCTTCCCAGTAGCTGCGGATCTCCTCGGCCAGCCGTTCGAGGCCGCCCACGGGGTCGGCGTAGAGCTCTTGGAGTGCTCGGGTGCGCGGACCGTCCCAGACGTCGAGACCCTCCTGAACCAGGGGTGCCATCGCCGCCATCCCGGCCAGCTCGACCTCCAGGTCGGGCACGGAGGTTGAGGGCGGCGGGCAGACGAAACCGACGATCGAGATCGTCGGCACCGGCACCAGGTCGGACAGCAACCGCCAGTCGACATCGGCGAGCCGCCGCCGCACCCGTTCGGCCCAGGGCTTCAGTACGGCATGCGCGGCCGGATCCTTCACCACCCGCACGCTGGCGACGACCTCCCACAGAGGAGAAGCCGCGAAACGGACATTGGCCGCATCCTGTGCGGTGAACGTCAGCTCAAGGCCCATCCGATTCGTCCTCTGCTTAATCAATAGCGCGCGGACTGACGATTCCATCATCTAGGTGGTATGACAACTGTTGCCGAGCCTCCGCTCCTGCATGACCCCTCCTTCAGAAATTTCTACCTGGCGTCGGCGGTCAGCCAGTTCGGCACCCAGGTCGGCTACGTGGCGATGCCCCTGCTCGCGGTGATCGCCCTCAACGCGGGGCCCGGTCAAGTGGGACTGCTCAGCGCCCTCACCACCATCACCGTGCTCGTGCTCGGCTTGCCCGCCGGAGCATGGGTGGACCGGGTCAGGCGCCGCCCGGTGATGATCGCGACGGACCTGGTTCGCGCCGTGCTTCTGGTGTCGGTAACGGTCACGTGGTGGCTGGACGCTCTCACGATGACCCAGCTGTACGGCGTCGCCATCGCGACGGGAATCGGCACGCTCTTCTTCGACGTCGCCTCGCAGAGCACGGTCCCGCACCTGGTCGGCCGCGACCGGCTCACCGCCGCGAACTCAGTGCTCGTCGGTACGAACGCGGCGATGGATGTGGGCGGCAGAAGCTCCGCCGGAGTGTTGGTGGCTCTCGCGGGCGCGCCGGTGGCGATCCTGCTCGACGCGCTCACCTACCTGTGGTCGGCCGTGTGGCTACGCCGGATCAGTAAGCCCGAACCCGCGCCCGCCCCCGTACCCGGCGAGCGACTCGGACGGCAGATCGGCGAGGGGGTGCGATTCCTCTTCGGCAACCGGGTCCTCATCGCCATCGCGACACAAGGCGGCATGACGAACCTCGCCTTCCCGCTCTGCTCGACGCTGCTGCCCGTGCTACTCGTCAACGAGCTCGGGCATCCCGCCTGGGTGCTCGGGGCTTACCTTGCCATCGGCGGGCTCGGTGTGCTGGCCGGTTCCTCGACGGCTCACCTGATCGGCCGGCGGTTCGGCCGCGGGCGTGCCGTGTGGATCGTCGGCATGACCACTGCGCCGTTCGCGCTTCTGGTGCCGTTCGTCGGCTGGAGCGTCTGGATCTCGGCGGCCGCATGGAGCATCTTGTGCTTCCGGACAGGGATGAACAACGTGCTGCTCGTCAGCTTCAGGCAGAAGGTTACACCCGACCCGATGCTCGGCCGGATGAACGCCACCATGCGCCTGATCCTTATCGGTGCGGTCGGCGTCGGTGGTCTGCTGGCGGGCCTTCTTGGCGAGGTCTGGGGCATCGGGACGGCAATGTGGACAGGCGCAGCGATCATGGCGCTTAGCTGGATACCGATCTGGTTCAGCCCACTCCGCCACGAGGTCTGATGCAGGCAGCCCACCCAAGCCATGACACTTGATCTTCGGCCGGATACTGCCGACTTCGATGACGCGAGCACTGGTAATTCGACACCATCGAAGTGACAGTGCCCAGGTCGTAAGCAGGTCCTACTGTCATCTTCGCTGCGTCCAGACAGTTGTCGGGAGACACCCGAACCGATAGTCCGTCATTGACCGGCGTCCGCCCGTGCCCCGGAGCGGGGCACGGGCGGTCCGGCGGGCCCTCTGACGAGCGGCTCCGGGGTCCGGTCAGACTCTGTCCGGGTGTGGCCGGAAGCGCGGGCCGCCGAGCGCTTCGTACCAACCGGCGACCTTGTCACCGGGCGGCGCGACCGCGTCGATCGCGGCCAGATCCTCGGCGGTCCACTCGATCGCCAGGGAATCCGCGCACGAGTCGAGGTCGGCCAGCCGCTCCGGCCCGCACAGCGCGCTCGTCACGCCGGGCTGCCGTGCCACCCAGGAGTAGGCCAGCTGGGCGACGGTCATGCCTTGCCGCGCCGCGATCTCCTCGAGCACGTCGAGCACGTCGAACACGGCGTCGCTGAACCGGTCACCGGCGAACCCGGCGAGCACGCCGCCCGCGCCGTACCTGCTGCCCTCGGGCGGCGGCTCGCCGCGCCGGTACTGTCCCGTGAGCACCCCTCCGCCGAGCGGCGCCCACGGGTTGACCGCGAGCCCGAACGTCGCGGCCATCGGCAGCAGCTCACGCTCGACCCGCCGGTCGAGGATGTTGTACGGCGGCGTCTCGGCCACGATCCGGTTGAGCCCGAACTCCTTGGCCACCCACAGCGACTCGACGACCTCCCACGCGGCGGACGTGCTCACTCCCAGGTAACGGACCTTGCCCGCGCGCACCAGGTCGTCCAGGGCGCGCAACGGCTCGTCGACCGGCGTGCCGGGGTCGAACCGGTGCAGCGTGAACACGTCGACGTGGTCCGTCCGCAGCCGCCGCAGGCTCTCCTCGCACTGGCGGATCAGATGGCGGCGGCTCACGCCCCGCCCGTTGGGGTCGTCGGGGTCGACCGGCATGTACGCCTTGGTGTTGATCACCACCCGGTCGCGCCGGGACGACCTGGCCAGGCTGGCCCCCACGATCGACTCACTGCGCCCGGGTGCTCCGCCGTAGTTGTTCGCCGTGTCGAAGAAGTTGACGCCGAGGTCGAGCGCCCTGTCGATGATCCGGGCCGACTCGGCCTCGTCGGCCCGGTCACCGAACATCCAGCACCCGAGGCCCAGGGCGCTCACCCGTACGCCGGTCCGCCCGAACGGCCGGTACTCCATGGCGGTCACTCCCTACTCCACGCCGGCGACCGCGCGCACGGCGTCGGCCAGGGGGACGAACGGTTCGGCGCCCGGCGCGGCACCCAGGAACATCCGGTTGTGGGTGATGACGACGGCCAGGCCGCTCGCGAGGTCGGCCCAGCCCATCGACCCGCCTATCCCGGCGTGCGCGAGCACCTGAACCGACCGGCCGAGCAGCGGGTCGGCGGGCGGAGACTCGCCGCCCAGCCAGAAGCCGCCGGTGCCGATCCAGGTCGTGCCCTGGTAGACCTCGTCGAACTCGCCGGCGCCCGGCCGCGGCCGGGTCAGGGCGAGCAGGCGGCCGGCCGAGAGGTACCGGCGGCCGCCGAGCTCACCGCGGTTGGCGAGCAGGCTGAAGAACCGCGCACCGGCGCGGGCCGTCATCACCGCGCCCGCCGCCGGGACCGACGACGACCGGAACCGGGGGTCGTTCCAGCGGTCGGCGTCCGGACGGATCTCCGGGGGCATCGACAGCAGCGGCACCCCGGTCATCGGCGCCCGCTTCGGCGGGTTCGGCCCCCAGGTCAGCCGGGCGACCCGATGCTCGTGCTCCGCCGGGAGCACGTCCCAGACGTCATCGGCGCCGATCGGCAGGCACAGCTCCTCGCGCAGGAACCGGTCGTACGGGCGGTGCTCCGGGTCGGTGCGGCGGACGACCTCGCCGAGGATGTGCCCGAAACTCATCGAGTGGTACATGGAGCGTTCGCCCGGCGGGTGCAGCGGTTCGACGCCCGCGAGCCAGGAGGTGATGGCGTCCCAGTCCGCCAGTCCGGCGGCGTCCAGGTCCGGCGGCATGTGCGGGACGCCGGCCCGGTGCGTGAGCACGTGACCGACGGTGATGCGCTCCTTGCCGCGCTGCCCGTACTCCGGCCAGTACGTCGCGACCGGCTCGTCCATGTCCACCAGCCCTCGTTCGCACTGGAGCTGGATCGCCGTCGCGAGCAACGCCTTGCTCACCGAGAAGACGGGGAACAGGGTGTCGCCGTCGACCGGCCGGCGGTCGCGCGGGTCGGCGACGCCGGTCCACGCGTCGACGATGAGCTCGTCACCGAGGTAGGCGGCGACCTGCACGCCGACCTCGCCCAGCTCGACGGCGCGGGCGAGCGCCTTCTCGATCCGATCGTCGGACCTCATTGCTCGGCTTCCTCTCTCTCGCGGGCCGTCTCGTTCCGTGCTACGACGGGTTCCCGAGGTTCCGCTTCCGTCGGCTCGTCGCCGAGGTACGCCGCGATGACCCGGGGGTCACGGCGCACGTCGCCCGGTGTCCCGTCGGCGATGATCCGCCCGCGTTCCATCACGATCACCCGGTCGCACACCCGCATGACCAGCTCCATGTCGTGCTCGACGACCAGCACTCCCATGCCGCGCTCGTCGGCGAGCCGCCGCAGCAGCACGCCCAGCTCGGCCGACTCGGTCGAGCTCAGCCCGGCCGCCGGCTCGTCGAGGCAGAGGATGGACGGCTCGGCGGCCACCGCGCGGGCGATGCCGACCAGCCGGCGCCGGCCGTACGGCAGCTCGGTGGGCAGCCGGTCGAGGTCGGGACCGAGCTCGAACAGCTCGACGGCGGCGAGCGCCCCCGCGGTGAAGGCCGTCGGGCGCGGCCAGACCAGGTCGGTCAGGTAGGCGCTGCCGGACCGCGCGTCGACCGACGCCTTGAGGTTGTCGGCCACGGTCATGTCGTCGAAGAGTTCGAGACTCTGGAACGATCGGCCGATCCCCTCCCTGACCCGGCGGTGCATCCTCATGGACCCGATCGGCTTGTCCCCGAGCGTGACCGTGCCGGCCTTCGGTCTGGTCGCGCCGGTGACCGCGTCGATCAGGGTCGTCTTGCCCGCGCCGTTCGGCCCGATGAGGCCGACGATCTCGCCCGGCCCGACGTCCAGCGAGGCGTCGTCGACCGCGACCACCCCGCCGAAGGCGACCGTCAGCCCCTGGCCCCGCAGCGTCCGTTCCGGCACGCGGCCGGGCGGGGCCGCGGTCGTGGCGGTCACCGGCGCCGGACGGGACCGGCGGGGCAGGTGGATATGCCGCCCGAGGCCCTCCGCGGCCCCGTCTGGCCGCGCCTGCAGGTACCAGATGGACAGGATGCCGCCCACGAGCGCGATCCACAGCGGCGTCGTCGCGCTGTCCGAGTCGAGCAGCGTGGAGATGAAACCGCCGGGATGCCCGAGCACGCCGAGGAGCGGGCCGGCGATGTAACCGATGCCGCCCAGGACGACCTGGGAGATCCCCAGGATCGAGTCGAAGGCCGCGAAGCCCCGCTCGAACACCATGGTCGGCTGCCGGAACACCACGAGGATCCCGCCCAGCGCGGCGATGGCCGCCGCGAGGGCGAACGCGTAGAGGCGGACCCGCCACGGGTTCAGCCCGACGGACTCGGCCGCCCGCTCGTTGGTGCGTACCGCGATCATGCGGCGTCCGACGCGCCCGCGCCGCACGTTGGCGACCACGAGACCGGCGAGGACGAACGCGATCAGGCACACGACCGCCCACCGCTCGGGATGGACGAGCGAGTCCACCTGCCAGCCGAACACCGTCAGCGGCCCCGGCAGGGGCGTGTAGGCGCCCGAGTACGTCGGATTCTGCAGCAGCACGCCCTGGATCGCCACGGCGGAGCCGAGCGTCGCCACCGCGAAGTTCACCCCGCGGGTGCGCAGCAGCGGCACACCGAGCAGCGCGCCGACGACGAACGTCGCGACCAGGCTGAGCGCGATCGCCGGCAGGAACGGCATTCCGGTACGGGTCAGCAGCAGCCCGGTGATGACCGCGCCGATGCCGGCGAAACTGAACTGGCTGAGCGACAACTGCCCGGTGTAACCGGTGATGACGACGCTGGACAGCAGGATGATCCCGTACGTGCAGGTGATCGTCATCGCCGTCACGTACGACAGGTCGAACACCAGCGTGAGCAGCAGGATCGAGCCGCCGACGAGCGTGAGGAGGATGAACGGCCGGATGTGGCCGTCGCCGACCTTCGGCCGCCGCTCGACGATGGCCGTACGGATCCCGCCGCCCGTGCCGCGCCACACCATCACGAGCACGATCAGCAGGAACGGCACCGCGTCCGCCCAGCCGGGCGTGGCAACGTAGCGGGTCACCTCGGCCTGCGTCACCCCGATGAGCAGGGCGCCCAGGTACGTGAGCGGGAACGAGCGCAGCCCGCCGATCAGCGCGGCGGCGAGCGCCGGGACGATCAGGTGGGTCAGCGTGACGATCTGCACCCCGACGATCGGGGCGAGCAGGACCCCGGCGACGCCGGCGAACACCGAGCCGATCACCCAGTTGCTGGTGGCGATCCGGGCCGGGGAGATGCCCAGCGCAGCCGACGCGATCGGGTTCTCCACCTGCGCCGCGGTGGCCAGCCCGAACCGGGTGCGGCCGTAGCATGCGGTGAGCAGGGCGACGAGCACGGTGGCGATGAAGAAGGTGATGATCCGGTCCTTGCCCAGGTGGATCCCGAACAGCGACACCGGATCGGTGGGGAAGATGGGCTGGACGATGCGTTCGTCCGCGCCGTACCTCAAGGTCAGCGCCGACTGCACGACGACGAGCACGATCAGCGAGACGCTGGTGCGGCTCAGTGTCGACATGCGCGCCATGCGCTGGATCGCGAGCCGGTAGGTCAGGTAGCCGCACAGCGCGGCGGCGAGCAGCGCGCCGGGCACCGCGAGCACGGGCGAGAGCCCCTGGCCCGCGTTGAGCTCCCAGTAGGCGAACGCCGCCACGGTCCCGACGATGCCGTGGGAGAAGTTGATGATCCCGGACCCGCGATAGGCGATCACGATGCCGAGCGCGGTCAGCGCCAGGAGAGATCCCGACGACATCCCGACCAGCGCGAGCTGGATGGCGCCGTTCATGACCCGTGGCCTCCGATCGTGGCGCCGGGTTCGTCGGCCGCGGCCGACAGATAGCTGGCCTCGATCTCGGCCAGCCGCGATCCCATCTCGGCCGCCGTACCCTCGATCACGATCTCTCCCCGGCGCAGCACGCAGACGCGATCGGCGATCTGGAGAGCGCGCTGGACCCGCTCCTCGACGATGAGCACGCCGACGCCCCGGTCGGCGGCGGCGCGCAGACTGGTGAGCAGCCGGGCCACGATGAGCGGGGCGAGGCCGAGCGTCAGCTCGTCGGCGAGCAGCACCTTCGGCGAGCCGGCCAGCGCGCGGGCCAGGGTGAGCATCTGCTGCTCGCCGCCCGACATCAGCCCCACCTTCCGGTCCAGCAGCGGCTCCAGTTCGGGCATCAGAGCCAGGCTCTCCTGGACGCCGCCGCGGCCGAGCCGGAGGTTCTCCCGGCAGGTGAGGCCCATGAAGACCGAGCGGTCCTCGCAGATCAGCGCCACGCCGGCGTCGGCCCTGCGATGCAGCCCCTCCGGCGCGGGCCGGCCGTCGAGCCGGACCGAGCCGGAGATCGGTGTCAGGACTCCGGACAGGGCCATGAGGGTCGTGGTCTTGCCGGCTCCGTTCGCGCCCAGCAGCGCGACGATCTCGCCGGGACGGACCGCGACCGACAGCCCTTTCAGTACGGGGAGGTGGCCGTAGCCGACCTCGAGGCCGACCGCCTCGAGGATCGGCTCCGCCCCGGTCTGGGTCACCCGTTCGCCTTGACGGCGTCGAGCACGCTGAACGGCTCGGCGGCCGGGCCGTAGGTGCCGTCCTTGACCGTGTACGTGACGACGTTGGTGTTCAGGATCCGGCTGAAGTCCTTGATGCCGATCGGCGTGGTGAGGTCGATGGCCGGTCCGACACCCGTCTCGACGGCGTCGAGTGTGCCGAGCGCCTGCTGCATCGCCTTGCCGTCGATCGGGCCCTGGATGGACTCGGCGGCCGCCTTCACCACGGCCAGGGCAGACCACACGACCACGCCCGCCGACGTCGGCTTCGCGTCCGGCTGGTACTTCTTCATGGCGTCGCGGAAGGCGACCATGCCAGCCTCGTCACTGTTCACCGGCAGGAACGAGTCGGACAGCAGCACGCCCTCGGCGGGCTTGCCCACCTGGTCGATGAGCGCCTGGGTGAGCGACGCGGCGGCGAGCCCGGCCTTCACGCCCGGCGCGCCGGCGCCCAGGGCCGTGATCGCCTTGCCGGCCTCGCCCGGCGGGAGCGCGATCACCACGCAGTCCGCGCCGTTCGACACGACCTGGGCGACCGGGGCTCCGTAGTCGGCGTTGGTGGTCGGCACCGCGATCTTCGCGTTCAGCTTCATGCCGAGCGACTTCAGCCCGGCGTCGGCGAAGTCGGCGGAGGCGATCGAGGACGGCAGCGACTGTGTGATCGCGTCCACCTTCTTGCAGCCGTAGGTCTTGACCAGCCCGATCGCGGCCCCGCTGAACGACACCGGCGTGCCGCCGGGGATCGGCCAGGAAGCCGGGCTGGTGAACTCGAGCGGGTTGATCGGGTGGCTGAGCAGCGGGATACCGGCCTGTTCGAGCACCGGCACCATGCCGCTGCCGCCGACCGACAGGCCGCCGATCACGGCGATGGCGCCCTGGGCGACCGCGTCCTGGGCGCACTTCGCGCTCACGTTGGGGTCGGCCTGGTCGTTGCAGACCGTCAGCTCGACCTTGCGGCCGGCGATGCCGCCGCTGTCGTTCACCGCGGACACGGCGGCCTCGATCGCCGCCGCCTGGTCCGGGAACCCGACAGACGGCGCGGACACGGTCAGGATGCCGACGAGCTTGAGCGGGGCCGCCCCGGAGGAAGCGGCAGCGGCGGGCGCCGCGTCGGGGGCGACGTCGTCCGAGGACGAGCACGCCGTGGTCAATGTCAGTAAAGCCGCCGCGGCGACGGCTGCGAGCCGCCGACGACGGCCGGCGAGGGAAGTTCTGTTGGTCATTACGGCGATCCCATCAGCTGGTCATGAACTCGTCCCCCGACGCGATAGGGGGCAGCGTGATCGCACTCTGTTACTGCTGGCATTACCGACCGCGGCAGCGGGATCGGTAACAGAACCCCGTGCCGGGCACCGCGTCACCAACCGTCTCGGGAACACCGGATGGCATGCTTCCCTGATGAACACACCGAAGGCTTCTTGGCGTAACACAACTCACGACTGGAGGACAGGCGTCGACGCCGAGCATCTCGCGCACATCCGGCAGACGCCGGCCACGTTCGCGCCCGGTGGCGCTCTGCATCTGATCCTCGAAGTCGTCGCCTACGTCGCCGACGAGGCCGAGTGCGGCAACGGTGGGCATTGCGCCATCACGCTTCACGCCGACGGCTCAGTGTCAGTGGCAGACGACGGGCGAGGCACGGACACCCGCCTCGACACTGACGATCGGATGGTGAAGAAGCCGATCATGGCGTCGAAGGACCTCCGGTTCTTCGATCACCCTGAGGCGCAGACGCTGCCCGACGGCCACCCGCGCCGCGGCATGTCCGTCGTCGCGGCGCTCAGCGAGTGGCTCGTCCACACCAACCGCCGCCAGAACGGGGCGTGGAACCAGCGCTACGAACATGGCGTTCCCGTGACGGATCTGGAACCGATCGCCTGCGACGGCACCACGGGAACGGTCGTCCGCTTCCGGCCGGATCGGTCCCTCCCCACGGCCGGGCTGACGGCCGACGAACTGGTACGGCTCACCCTGTCCTGGCCGGCCCTGTCCGTCGAGATCGACGATGACCGTGCCGGTTGGCAGTAGGCTCCCTTGTCACCTTCGCGACCTGCGTTCCCGACGCCTGGCGTCGGTGGTTGACCATCACATTGCGGTGCTGCCGAGTCTGCGGTATCGATCTTCACGTCAGCTACCGGCAGGCCTACCTCATCGACTACGGCACGCTGGCCCAGATGTTTTCCCCGATGACCACCCAGAGCACCCCGTGGGGATCCTCCGGGGCCTGTCGGTCAGGAGGAGTGACAGCGATCATCCAGATTGGAGTGGTTGCGGGACGGGGTGTCGGGCGAGGTAGTCCTGCAGTTCGCGGTGCCGGAACTGGTAGGCGATCCCGGCCGTGCGGATGAGCCCGGCGTGATAGCACCACTGCAAGAAACTTCCCAGCCTGAGTGGGAGCCGCCCCCGCGTGCACAGCAGCAGCGCGAGGTATCTCGTCCCCGCGACCCCGGCCGCGAGTCCGAACGTGACGCTGCCGCCCACGAGTCCCGCCGCGAGCCCGAAGGTGACTCCGGCCGTGAGGTTGATCGCGAGGCCTACCGCCATCCCGTAGGCGATGGCCACGAGCGCGGCCCCGCCTTGGAGTGAGGACCACAACCCGACGGCTGCCGCCGCCATGGACCCGTACATGAGTCCGGCCGCGAGTCCGACCTCGATGTCGGATCTCACGACGTCGCGGGGGTTCGTGGCGCCCTCGGCCGCCGGCGCCGTGAGCCCGACGGTGAGCCCGACGGTGAGCGCGGTGATGACTCCCGCCGCGACTCCCAACCAGTGCCCGAGGGTGAGCTCGATGGTGAGCCAGGCCAGGAACCCGGTCGCGAGCCCGCCCCGGAGCCCGGCCCCGAGCCTCTTCCGACCCTTGCCGGTGGGCCGTCGTAAGGTGCCCAGACGGGAGGGTTGAGGCCAGGTCGGTCCCCAAGCCGAGAAGCACATGTACACCCCGACGGCGATGAAGATCGCCACCAGGTACGGGTTGGACGAGTTGACCATTCCCCCGGGCAGCAGCGCTCCGCCGAAGGCGAGCCAGACAATGGTGAGCCAGACGATGGCGGTGAGCGCGATGGCGAGAAATCGGGGGCGGTTGCCGGCCAAGGGCCAGAGCTCGTGAAGAACGATGTCGGTGCTCGACAGCGGACGTCCGCCGACGGTACGGCCGGTGCCGGCGTTGGTGTCCAGGTAGGAGGCCAGCACCGCCAGCCAGGCGTGCGCCTTCTCGGGACGGTAGGGTCCGGCAGAGTGCCCGCGGGGTGCCGTGACAGCGGGGATGTAGAGCGCGAGGAGATGGTCGCGGATCTTGTCGGGATGGTCCAAGGCCGGGCCGGCCAGCTCGGCAGGATCACGGAGGTAGCGGCCGGTGGCGGGGTCGCGTTGCTCATAAACGGTGATGGCCATGGTGAGCCGCCAGGGACTGTCCAGAGCGCGGGAGAGCGGCGCCTCGGGGCGGAAGTCGATGGCGTCCAGGACGTCCCGCCAGCGGTCCATGTTCTGGTTGCTGCCGACCCGAGATTCTGTGAAAGTCAGCGCCTTGCTCGCGCTGAGCGGGGTGATCTCGACGCGGGCGGCGTTCTCGGCCCACACCTCAGTGCGAGTGAGCGCGTCGTACTGGCCGGTGCGGCAGGTGAGTACGAGCTCGGCCTTCTCCTGGCCGCGCTGATAGTCGTTCAGCGCCCGCAGCGCCTGCGCGGCACGGGAGGCGTAGCCGGGTTCCGGGTCGGTGTCCATCTCGTCGAGGCCGTCGACGACCGGCAGCACCCGCCCGGCAGCGACGAGGGCGGCGGCCGTACGCGGCGCCATCCGATAGGCACGGGCCAGGTGCCTGGTCAACCAGTCCCGCACCCGAGTGCCTGGATCCCAGGACGCCGCGGACAGGCGAACGGGGATCGGGTCATCAGGTTGACGTCCGGTGAGCAGCCCCAGCATCAGCTCGACCGCCAAGACCGTCTTGCCCGCTCCGGGCGCTCCGGTGATGACCAGCCGCCGGGGCCGCAACTCGCGATAGTAGGCCGCCACCTCTTGCAGGCTTCCCGCCGCAGGGGCGCCGGCGGCGTTGTGCGCGGGTGCGGGCCTGAACACGAAGTCGACGTCGATGGTTTTGTCAGCACGGCCCAGCATCTGGTGCCGCGCTTGAGTCTCGGCCTCCAGGACCGCGTCGGCCAGCCACCTGGACCAGGCGTTCACATCGATGTCGGTGTATCGCTGCGCGAGCACGGCCTGCCGACCGGCCCACACCGCCACGGCCAAGGCCGCCAGTGCGATGATCGCACTCGCCGGATCGACATCTCCCCACGTCGCGCCGGGCAGGCCGAGTAACCCCACCGCAGCCGCCACCACGACCAGGGTCACGCATACGACCGCCCACGCCCAGCGCGCCCCCCGAGCCTCACCCATAACCACCCAGCATGCCACCCCCTCACTGCCACGCACCCGAATCCGAACCACTGATCAACGGCCAGGCCTATTCGTCGGGCGTATGCGGCTGGAAGTGACGGACTCCGCCGGGTACAGCCACCCGTAGCTGTCCAGCAAAGTGATCGTCACCTGCGTGACGGAGGCGGGCATGGTGAGCGCAGCGTAGCGGGGCCCGTCCGGGTTCCGCGCGGACCCGAAACCGCTGGTGGGATTCAGCGACATCACCTACCTGCACCTGACCATCTGGCGTCAGTGCCGGGTCCCCGGCATCCACGGCTGCCTCGCCGGCCCCCACGCCACCGCGACCGTCCGCCATCTGCTGACCAGCACCGAATCCGTGACGCACCATCGCCATCCTCGGCTGCTCTCCGTCGCCGCCGAGGTGCCAGGCCACGCCCGCGGCCACCTGCTGGGCGGATGGCTGAGCGCGCTGGCCGGCCTGGCCGGCGCCGGACTGCCCGACCTGACGGGGGCGATCCTGCTGATCGAAGCCGAACGGACGATCGGGCTCGGACAGGTCGACCGGCAACTCACCCAGCTGATCCGCTCGGGCGCCCTGGACGGCTTGTGGGGAATCGTCCTGGGACGGTTCCCCGGTTTCGAGGACTACACCGACCGCGGCTGGAACCTCGTCGACGTTCTCCGCGACCGGCTCACCCCGCTCGGCGTCCCCGTGCTCGGTGGGCTCGAATTCGGGCACGGCCCGGATCCGCACGCCGTCGCCCTCGGCACCATGGCCGAACTCGACACCGCCAGCGGCACCCTCACGCTCCGCCCGCCGGCCCACGACCGGTACGGCTGACCCCCATCAACCGATCGGTGGATGTCGGCGGCGGCGCCCGGCGGCGAGGCTCGAAGCATGACAGCGATCATCGAGATCAACGAGCTGAGCAAGAGCTACAAGGCGGGCAAGGCGGTCGACGGCGTCACCTTGACCGTGCGGCGCGGCGAGATCTTCGGCATCGCCGGCCCCAACGGCGCGGGCAAGACCACGCTCGTGGAGTGCGCCTCCGGGCTGCGCCGGCCGGACGGCGGCACCCTGCGCGTGCTCGGCCTGGACCCGTACGACGACCGCCGCGCGCTCCTCCAGCGCATCGGCGCCCAGCTGCAGGAGGCGGCCCTCCCCGACGCCATCAAGGTAGGCGAGGCGTTGAGGATGTACGCCTCCTTCTACGACAAGCCGGCCGACTGGCGGGCGGTCATGGACGAATGGGGGCTCGCGGACCGGAGGCGGGCCCGCTTCGGGAACCTGTCCGGCGGCTGGAAGCAGCGCCTGTTCATCGCGCTGGCCCTGGTCGGCAACCCCGAGGTCGTCTTCCTCGACGAGCTCACCACCGGCCTGGACCCCGCCGCCCGCCGCACCACGTGGGGCCTCATCCGCGAGATGCGCGGGCGCGGCGTCACCGTCGTGCTGGTCACCCACTTCATGGACGAGGCCGAGGCGCTGTGCGACCGCCTCGCCATCGTCGACCGCGGCCGCGTCGTCGCCGAGGGCAGCCCGCGTGAGCTGATCGCCGAGGCGGGAGCCGACTCCCTGGAGAACGCGTACTTCGCCCTGACCGAAAGGGAAATGGCATGAAAGGCCTCGCGAACGTCGTCGCCGTCGAGCTCAAGCTGATCGTCCGTGACCCGATGTCGGCCTTCTTCGCGCTCGTCTTCCCAGCGATCATGCTCTGGGTCAAGCTGCGCGGCGGCAACAAGCCCTTGCGGGGCGGGACGCCGCTGATCGACGCCACCGTGCCGATGCTGACCGTGTTCGTCATCGGCCTGGCCGCGCTGGTCGTGCTCCCCGCCACGCTGGCCCACTACCGGGAGCGCCGGGTCCTGAAGCGGCTGCGCGCGACCCCCGCCTCCCGCGCCATGCTGTTCGGGGCACAGTGGGCGGCGCACATGCTGCTGGCGGTGCTCGGCTCGGCGCTGCTGATCGTCATCGGCCTGGTCGCGTTCGGGCTGACCGCGCCGGCGAACGTCGTGGGCGTCCTGGTGGCGTGGCTGCTGGGCGCGCTCAGCCTGGGCTCCATCGGGCTCCTCCTCGGCGCGCTCGTCCCCACCGGCCGCGCCGCGACCGTGATCGGGCTGGCCGTGTTCTTCCCGATGGTGTTCCTGTCCGGCGCCATGATCCCCCGGGAGACCATGTCCGGCTCGATGCGCGCGATCGGCGATCTCCTCCCCATGGCTCCGGCGGTCCAGGCGGTCCGCGACGGCTGGGCGGGCGGCGCCACCTCACCGCTTACGCTGGGCGTCATGGTCGCGATCTCGATCGTCGCGGGCGGCCTCGCCCTCAGGACGTTCCGATGGTGACGACCGACCCGGGCCTGACGCGCTGGGACCGGGTCCAGGCCGCGCTGCCGTACCTGCTGGTCCTGCTTCCCGCGCTCTTCGCCCTGCTGCGGGAGTGGCGGCTGGAGGTGCTGGTCCTGGCGCTGTTCGCGGTGGCCTGGCACTGGCTGATGGTGACCTCCCACCCTGGCTGGATCGCCCGCCCGGTGGTGCTGATCGCCTACTTCGCCGTCCTGCTCGCCGTCATCGGGGTCCTGGTCAGGATCGACAACGTGTTCACGGTGACGGGACTGGGAGCGTTCGTCCAGTGTTTCGCCCTGCTGCCGGGGTTGTGGGCGTACGGCGGGGTGGCCGTGACGGTCGGCGTGCTGATCGCCGCCCGCCCGCAGCTCGGGCGCACCCCGGTCGAGCTGCTCGGCTCCTTCGTCGTCGGGGTGCTGGCCGCCTCCACCGTCGGCCTGGTCATCAAGGCCATCTCCGACCAGAACGACCAGCGCAAGATGATGATCGCGGAGTTACGGGAGACGAGCGCCAAGCTGGTCGCGCTCGCCGACGACAACGCGAACCTCCAGGCCCAGCTGCTGACCCGGGCCCGCGAGGCCGGCGTGCTGGAGGAGCGGCAGCGGATGGCCAGGGAGATCCACGACACCGTCGCGCAGGGCCTGACCGCCATCCTCACCCAGCTGGAGGCCGTCGGCGACGTGCCGCCTCCGGCCCGTGCCCGCCTGGACACGGTTCAGGCCATGGCCAGGGAGAGCCTGACCGAGGCCCGCCGCTCGGTGCAGGCGCTGCGCCCGGCGTCGCTCCAGCACGAGGGCGCGCTGGCGACCGTTCTGGAGAAACTCGCGGCGACCTGGTCGCGGAACACCGGCGTGCCCGCCGCCGTGTCGATCACCGGCGACCCCCGGCCGCTGCACGCGGAGGTGGAGACGGCCCTGCTGCGGGTGGCGCAGGAGGCACTGGCCAACGTTTCCAAGCACGCCTCGGCCGGGCGGGTCGGCCTCACGCTCTCGTACATGGACGACGTGGTGGCGCTGGACGTCCGCGACGACGGCGCCGGCTTCGCCCCGGCGGCCGCGTCCCACGGCGAGGGCTTCGGCCTCGTCGCGATGCGCCAGCGCGTCACCCGCCTGGCCGGGAGCTTCGCGATCGAGTCCGCCCCAGGCCAGGGCACCGGCGTCTCCGCCACCGTCCCGGCCATCCCCGCCGACCCCGACCCGGGACCGTGAGGCCATGCCGCCGATCCGTTTGATCATCGTGGACGACCATCCGATCGTCCGCGACGGCCTGCGCGGCATCTTCGCCGCCGACGCCGGCTTCGAGGTCGTCGGCGAGGCGGCCGACGGTCCCGAGGCCCTCGCGGTGGCCCTGCGTACGGATCCCGACGTCGTGCTCCTGGACCTGCGCATGCCGAGGATGAGCGGCGTGGAGGTCATCCGCCGGCTCCGCGAGCAGACGCCCGGCATCCACGTGCTGGTCCTGACCACGTTCGACGATGACGCCGACGTCCTGCCGGCGATCGAGCAGGGCGCCACCGGCTATCTCCTCAAGGACACGCCCCGGGCCGACCTGCGCCGTGCCGTGCTGGCGGCCTCCCGCGGCGAAACCGTGCTGTCTCCGACGGTGGCCGGTGTGCTGACGGCGAAGGACCGCGCGCCGGAGGCGCCGCGCACGCTGAGCCGCCGCGAACTCGAGGTGCTCAAGCTGATCGCCCGGGGCGCGACCAATCGTGACATCGCCGGGAAGCTCTTCATCACCGAGGCGACGGTCAAGACGCATCTGCTCCACGTCTTCGCCAAGCTCCAGGTGAAGGACCGGGCGGCGGCGGTGGCGGCGGCGTACGAGATCGGCCTGCTCAGACCGGCCGCCGACGGCTGAGGGTAAGTACTTCGCCAAAGGCGGGCGCCCGTCCGGGGGCGGGCGTGAGCATGGGTGACCGTGCGTCATGTCCTCGCCGTCCTGGTCCTGCTCACCGCCGGCTGCGCCGCCACCACGCCGGTCGCCCCCGGGCCCGCCCCGGTGTCCGCCGGAGCCTCCGAACGCGCCGCGCCCGCGCAGGCGCCGCCCGCGCCGTGGCGCATCACCGAACGTGGCGGCGAGCACGAGATCGAGGGCTACGCCGACCGGGTCAGCGTGCTGCCGGGGGAGCGGTTCCGGCTGCTCGTCTCCACGACCGCGCCGCGCTTCACCGCGTCGGCGTTCCGGATGGGCGCCCGGCCGGTGAGGGCCTGGCGTTCCACGCCGGTCGCCGGGACCCGGCAGCCGCCGCCGCGGACCGTCGAGGGCATGGTGACCGCCGCTCACTGGAAGCCCTCGCTCACCGTCGACACCACCGGCTGGGCCGAGGGCGCCTATCTGGTGCGGCTGGACGCCTCGACGGGCGGCCAGCGCTACGTGCCGATCACCGTGCGGTCGGCCTCGGCCGAGGGCCGGGTGGTGATCGTCAACGCCGTGACCACCTGGCAGGCGTACAACCTGTGGGGAGGACGCAGCCTCTACAGCGGCCCCGGCGGATTCGACGACCGGTCACGCAAGGTCACCTTCGATCGTCCGTACGACGGCTCGGGTGCCCGGCTCTTCCTGGACTTCGAGTGGAACGCCATCCGGCTGGCCGAGCAGAGCGGAGTGCCGCTGGCCTATCTGACCAGCCTCGACCTGCGGCCCGGCGCGTTGGGCGGCGCGCGGGCCGTGGTGTCGCTGGGGCACGACGAGTACTGGTCGCCGACGATGCGGAAGGTCGTCACGCAGGCCCGTGACGCGGGCGCGAACCTGGCCTTCCTCGGGGCCAACGCCGTCTACTGGCGGATCGGGCTGCACGGCAGGACGGTCATGTGCGACAAGGAGACCCGGTGCCCGCTCTGGCGGCGGTCGGAGCCTGAGAGCGGGCTGGTCGGGCAGATGTACGACTGCTTCCCGGCCGAGGCGACCTACCGGGTGAGCAAGCCGGGCCACTGGATCTTCGAGGGGACCCGGGGCAGGAGCTTCCCCGGGCTGGCCGGCGTGGAGACCGACAAGGTGTCGCCAGGCTCACCGGACGACATCGAGGTGCTGGCCGAGTCGCCCGTCGACTGCGGCGGCCGGGCCACGGTGAGCCACACCACCTACTACGTCGCCCCCAGCGGCGCCGGGGTGTTCGCCTCCGGCACGATGCGCTGGGTGTGCGGCATGAAGGGCGCGGCCTGCGGCCACGGCGTGACCCGGGCGGCCTCCGCCTTCACCCGCCGCGCCACGCTCAACCTGCTGACCAGGTTCGCCAAGGGGCCGGCAGGGGACTGCTCGAACCCGTCGTCCGGGTGCTCCGGCCGGGCCTGAGACGCCGGCGCGTCACGCCGCGTTCCCCACCACCCGCTCCGGCGTGATGAGGATCGTCACGCGCACCTTGTCCGGGGGCAGCCGGAGGTACTCCTCGCCGGCTCCCTCGCCCTCGTACTCCTCCGCCAGCCGCACCGCCAGCCGCCTTCCCTCGTCCTCGGTGACCGTCGCGACCCCTCGGACCTCGACGTACCTGTCGGGGTCCGCAAGGTCGAACACGCTGAGGCTGACCCGTGGGTCCCGCTCCAGGTTCACCACCTTGCGCCTGCCGGCCTGGGAGGAGATGACCACGTCGTCGCCGTCGGTGCCGACCCAGACGACCGAGGTCTGCGGACTGCCATCGGGGTTGAGGGTGGCGAGAACGCCGAGGTTGGGGGCCTTGAGGATGCTCCGGGCAGTGTCGCTTAGAGAGATGCTCATGATCGGCAGCATAGAGGGCCATATCGGTGAGATCGCGGGACAATGGCCGCCATGCCCGACGAACTGACGCTCTGGTACGAGGAGCCCGCCGTCGACTGGGAGACCCAGGCGCTGCCCATCGGCAACGGGCCGCTGGGCGCCATGGTCTTCGGTGGCGTGGTCACCGAGCGGATCCAGTTCAACGAGAAGACGCTGTGGACCGGCGGTCCCGGCCACGACGGCTACGACTTCGGCGACTGGAGGACACCGCGTCCGGACGCCGTGGCGGAGGTCCGGCGGCGGATCGACCGGGAGGGCAGGGTGCCGGCCGAGGACGTGGCGGCCGTGCTGGGGCAGCCCAAGACCGGGTTCGGGGCGTACCAGACCTTCGGCGACCTCCACCTGGACTTCGGCGCGCCCGGCGGCGCCGGAGGTTACCGCCGTGAGCTCAGCCTGAGTGAGGCCGTGGCGCGGGTGCGCTACACCGCCGGGGGCGTCACGCACACCCGCGAGTACTTCGCCGCCAACCCCGGCAACGTGATCGCCGGGCGCATCTCCGCCGACCGGCGTGGCTCGGTCTCGTTCACGCTGCGCCACACCTCGCCCCGGGACGACAAGACCGTCACCGCCGAGGGCGGCCGGCTCACCGTCCGGGGACGGCTCGCGGACAACGGGCTGGTCTTCGAGGCCCAGGTCCAGGTCATCGTCGCGGGCGGCACCCGTACGGACACGGGGGAGACGATCATGGTCACCGGGGCCGACAGCGCGGTCTTCGTCCTGTCGGCGGGGACCGACTACGCCGACACCTACCCGCGCTACCGGGGCGAGGACCCGCACGCCCGGGTCACCGCCGCCGTGGACGCGGCCGCCGCGCTGGGCTACGACGCGCTCAGGGCCGCCCACGTGGCCGACCACCGCGCGCTGTTCGACCGGGTGCGGCTCGACCTCGGGCAGTCCGCGCCGGAGAGCGGTTCCGGAAAGGGTGAGACCGGCGGATCCGCTGGTCTGGAACGGGGTGGTCCCGGAAGGGGGCCCGCTGGTCCGGTGCCCACTGACCGGTTGTTGCGGGGTTACACGGGCGGCGACGGTCCGGACGATCGCGCGGTGGAGGCGCTGATGTTCGCCTACGGCCGCTATCTGCTGATCGCGTGCTCGCGGGAGAACGACATCCTCCCCGCGAACCTGCAGGGCGTGTGGAACGCGTCGACCAGCCCGCCCTGGTCGGGCGACTACCACGTCAACATCAACCTGCAGATGAACTACTGGCCCGCGGAACCGGCCAACCTACACGAGACGGCCGTCCCGTACGACAGGTTCGTCCGGGCCCTGGTGGAGCCGGGGCGCAGGACGGCGAGGGATATGTACGGCGCCCGCGGCTGGGTGGTGGGCAACGAGACGAACCCGTTCGGCTTCACCGGCGTGCACGACTGGCCGACCGCCTTCTGGTTCCCCGAGGCGGCGGCGTGGACGGCGCGGCACCTCTACGACGGCTACCGGTTCACCGGGGACCTGGAGTATCTGCGGGAGACCGCCTATCCGGTGATCAAGGGGGCGGCCGAGTTCTGGCTGGACTTCCTGCACACCGACCCGCACGACGGCCTGCTCGTCGTCTCGCCCAGCTACTCACCCGAGCACGGCGACTTCTCCGCCGGGGCCGCGATGTCGCAGCAGATCGTACGGGAGGTGCTCGAAAGCGCGCTGGCCGCGGCGGCGGCGCTCGGCGTGGACGAGGAGTTCCGGGCGGCGGCGGAGGCGGCGCTCGGCAGGCTCGACCCGGGGATCCGGATCGGGTCCTGGGGGCAGTTGCAGGAGTGGAAGGAGGACCTGGACTCCAGGACCGACACCCACCGGCACGTCTCCCACCTGTACGCGCTGCACCCCGGCGACCGGATCGCGGCCGGCACGCCGGAGGCGGAGGCGGCGGCAGTGTCGCTGGAGGCGCGCGGCGACGGCGGCACCGGCTGGAGCAAGGCCTGGAAGATCAGCTTCTGGGCGCGGCTGCTGGACGGCGACCGTGCCCACCGGATGCTCGCCGAGCAGCTGAGGACCTCGACGCTGGACAACCTGTGGGACACCCATCCGCCGTTCCAGATCGACGGCAACTTCGGCGCGACCGCCGGCATCGCCGAGATGCTGGTGCAGAGCCACCGCGGCGAGGTGCACGTGCTGCCCGCGCTGCCCGCCGTGTGGAAGGACGGCTCGGTGTCGGGGCTGCGCGCCCGGGGCGACGTGACCGTGGACGTCTCGTGGCGTGACGGCGTCGCCGAGACCATCACCGTACGCCCGGGCCGCACCGGCCCCCTCACGGTCAGGACATCCATCGCGAACCACTGCCACGTCCACGAAGGTGAGGCCGCGCATCGGCTCCGCGACGACGGAGACCGGGAGACCGCGTCGCATCGGCTCCGCGACGATCGGGGCGGAGGGATCGCGCCGCGCCGCGCCGGAGACACCCTGACCTGGGAGGCTGTCGGGGGCCGGAGCTACGTGATCAGCCGGTGGTGACGGTGAGGCCGCGGATCTCGTAGCCGCCGATCTCGTCCTTGAAGCCGACCCTGGGCGCCGTCGCCATCCGGATGCCCGGCAGCGCGAAGAGCCGGGTGAGGAACATGTCGGTCTCCAGGATGGCGATGCCCGCGCCGGGACACCGGTGCGGGCCGTCGCCGAAGGAGAGCACCGCCGGCCCGGCGCCCGCGTCGAGGGCCCGGCCTGGGCACGCGGACAGAGGCTGGGAGCCCACCGCCCGGGGGTCCGCGTTCACCTCGTCGACGAGCAGCTCGACCACCTCGCCCGCGGGAACGGTGACCTGCCCGGGGAGTTCGAGGTCCGCCGTGGTGCGCCGCCGCAGCCGCGCCACCGCGGGGTCGAGCCGCAGCAGC
Organism: Nonomuraea ferruginea; assembly: GCF_039540635.1. Taxonomy (NCBI): domain Bacteria; kingdom Bacillati; phylum Actinomycetota; class Actinomycetes; order Streptosporangiales; family Streptosporangiaceae; genus Nonomuraea; species Nonomuraea ferruginea. The sequence goes on from NZ_BAABFD010000007.1 coordinate 238,627, forward strand.
TCGTGCAGCACGGCCAGCCGCTCCGGCTCCTCGGCCTTGAGGTACCGGTCGAGCAGCGCCTCGTCGGTGAACAACTGCCACGCGGCGACGCAGATGAACTCCCGCGTCGTCACCATCCCCGCCGCGGCGAACGTCAGGCACTCGCCGAGGATCTCGGCGTCGGTGCACCCTTCGGCGATCAGGTGGGAGATGAGGTCGTCGCGCGGCTCCCGGCGGCGCGGCCGGACCGCGGGGCGGACGTCGGCCAGGTAGATGCTGCCCCAGCTGTAGATCTGCCGTCCCATCCAGTAGATCCCGCTCAGGCTGGTGAAGCCGGGCCTGCCGAACTTCTCCGGGAAGAAGCGCTCCAGCCTGCGGCGGATGCCCGGCCTGCTCTCGGTGAGGCCGATGACCGCGCTGGCCACGCCGATCGCCATGCCGAAGCTCAGGTCGGACAACTGCGCCGAGCCGTCCGTACGCAACCGGGCGAGCGCGCGGTCGGCCATGTCCGCGATCAGCTCGCGGTAGTGCTCGTCCACGCGACGCGGCGTGAAGTAGCGCGCGGTCTGCCGCCGGTGCTCGCGGTGTTCGGGGCCGTCGCGGTAGAGGACGGGCCGGCGGATCCCGGCCGGGGCCTTGTCCACCGTCTCGACGCCCAGCCCGGCCTGCACGGTGGCGTCGGCGCGCAGCACGGCCCGCGCCTCGGCGTATCCGCGCACCTGCCAGGTGCCGTCGGCGGCCCGGGTGACCGGGCAGGTCCCGGAGGCGTCGGTGCGCCTGATCTTGCGGGCGTCGTCCATCACCTGACTCGGCTCCTGTCTCGGCGTCTGAGCACACGGATATCACCGCACCGGGATCGTGAGCAAGGGTCATCTCACCCACGGCGGCGGCCGGCCGTGACGCTCAGGCGGGGGTGATGACGGCGCGGCCGGAGATCTCGCCGTTCTCCAGCCGGTGATACGCCTCCACGGCCCGCTCCAGCGGGAACGTGGTCACCTCCGCGGTGATCAGCCCGCGGGCCGCGAGGTCCAGCACCTCGATCAGCTCCGGCCTGGTGCCCCAGTACGTCGACTGCACCGACACCTCGTACGGCGGCGAGCCGAACGTCACCGGCAGCGCGCCCCCGGCGATGCCGACGATGGTCACATCACCGAGCATCCGCGCGACCGTGCCCGCCAGGGCCAGCGTCTCCTGCGCGCCCACGCAGTCGACGACCACGTCCGCGCCCCGGCCGCCGGTGGCCTCGCGGATCTCCGCCGCCGCCCGCTCGCCCGGCGCGACCGCCTGGTCGGCGCCGTGCCGCAGCGCGCTGGCGCGGGCCTGCTCGCGGGTGTCGACGGCGATCACCCGGGCGGCCGTCGTCGCCTTGAGTATCTGCACCGCCAGGTGGCCGAGGCCGCCGACCCCGATCACCACGGCCGTGCTGCCCGGCGGCAGCTTCGCCCACGACCGGCGCACCGCGTGGTACGGCGTCAGCGCGGCGTCGGTCAGCGGGGCCGCCGCCACCGGGTCGAGCCCGTCGGGCAGTGGCACCAGGAGCCGGGCGTCGGGCACGAGCAACAGGTCGGCCATGCCGCCGTCGAGCCCGAGCCCGCCGCCGCCCCCGGGCACCGGCGCGCCCGCCGGGTTCTCGCAGTAGTTCTCGACGCCGAGCCGGCAGCGGTCGCAGACCCCGCAGCCCCACGGCCCGTAGACGGCCACCGGCAGTCCCGGCTCCACGCCGGTGACGCCCGCGCCGACCGCGTGCACCCAGCCCGCGTTCTCGTGGCCGAGAGTGAAGGGCGGCTCCCAGGGCAGGCCGCCCGTGAAGTCGCGCATCAGGTGCAGGTCGGAGTGGCAGGCGCCGGCTCCGCCCACCTTGACCACCACCTGCCCCGGCCCCGGCACGGGATCGGGCACCTCCACCAGTTCGGGCTCGGACTTCCAGGCCGGCAACCGCAACGCACGCATCCACGCCACCTCCCGGCCCTGTCGTACCCATGACAGAGCCGGGCATCTCACCCGTATTCCATCGAAAGCGTCAGCGGCGTTCGCTGTACGGAGCGATGGTGATCTTGTCGATGATCGAGGCGTGGCGGGAGCGCAGCAGGACCCCGGGGAAGGTGTCCGACGCGTACGTCTCGCCGTCGAAGTTCAGCAGCTCCTGCGCCGCGAACCGCACCGTGTTCGTCCCCTTCCTCAGCTCCACCGGCACCGTCAGCTCCCAGAAGTTGTTCGCGTGGAAGCTCCGGGAGTAACCCGGCCCTCATGAGGGTCGGCACAGGGGTCCTTATTTGTGTGAGCGCTGACATCTCAAGTCGGTAATCGTTAGCCGGGCGACGGAAGTTTCGCGTAGATTACGTAGCCGCGCGCTGCGCGTCAATGGGTCGGCAGAGAATCGAACCGGTTCGATTATGGAGACGAGAATGGCGACGATCGGTGACGTGGCGGCCGCGGCCGGAGTCAGCCGCAGCACGGCCTCCTACGCCCTGTCCGGCAAGCGGTCCATCTCCGAAGGGGCGCGCAGGCGGGTGCTGGAGGCCGCCGAGGCGCTCGGCTACACGCCCAACGCCGGCGCCCGTGCGCTGGCCACCTCCCAGACGATGGTGCTCGGCCTGCTCGCCCGGTTCCACGCCGACGAGTTCGCGCCCGCGATGACGCAGTACATCCTCGGCGTCACCGACACCGCCCGCGACCTCGGCTACGACACCCTGCTGGTCACCGAGCCCGACGGGGCCGGGGCGCTGCGGCGGATCACCGACTCGCGGATGGTCGACGGCGTGGTGCTGCTGAACGTCGCGCACGACGACCCCCGGCTCCCGGTCCTGCGGGCCGCGCCGCAGCCCGGCGCGCTGGTCGGGCTGCCCGGCGACTGTTCCGGCGTGGACGTGTTCGACCTGGACTTCGAGCAGGCCGGGCGGGTCATGGTCGACCGTCTGCACGGCCTCGGGCACCGCGAGCTGATCCTGGTCTCGCAGCCGGAGCACGTGGTCGAGCGCGGCGGCGCCTACGTGTGGCGGCTGCGCGACGCCGCGCTGGAGCGGGCACGCCGGCTCGGCGTCCGGCTGCACGCGGTGTACGGGGAGTCGCGCAGGCCCGCCGCGGAGCGGATGCTCGGCGCCCTGCTCGACGCCCGTCCCGGGGCGACCGGGCTGCTGCTCGACAACGAGGCGGCCGCCGCCGCGCTGCCCTCCGTCACGCGGGCGCGCGGGCTGGAGGGCCTGTCGGTCGTCGGGCGCTACTCCGCGGAGTTCGCCGAGACCTTCGCGCTGCCGTACGCATACGTCGAGCTCGCGCCGGACCGGCTCGGCGAGATGGCGGTCCGGCAGCTGGTGCGCCGGATCGAATCCGCGCAGGCCCGGGCGGAGCCGTTCGTGGTGCGGCTCGTCCCCGCCGAGCTGACGTCCCCGCCGAGCTGACGTCCCCGCCGAGCTGACGTCGCCGGGCGCCTGATCAGCCGGCGGACCAGCCGCCGTCCACCGGCACGATCGCGCCGTTGACGAACGAGGCCGCGTCCGAGGCGAGGAAGAGCGCGGCGTCGGCCATCTGCTCCGGCCGGGCGAGCTGGTCGCCGAGCGCGAGCACGGGGCTCAGGCGGGCGGCGCCGGTCGGGTCGAAGGTGGCGCCGTCGGCGATGCCGGTCAGGGTGGCGCCGGGCAGGATGGCGTTGCAGCGGATGCCGTCCTTGGCGTACGCCCAGGCCACGCTGCGGGTCATGCCGACGACGCCGTGCTTGGACGCGGTGTAGGCGGCACCCGCCGCGCCGCCGCGCACGCCGGCCTCCGACGCGGTGTTGACGATCGCGCCGCGGCCCGCGCGCAGCATGTGCGGCAGCACCGCGCGGGTCACCAGGAAAGTGCCGGTCAGGTTGACCCGCAGCACCCGGTCCCACAGCTCCGGTGAGATGTCGGCGGGCAGCGCCATGTCGTCGATGATCCCGGCATTGTTGAAGAGCGCGTCGATCCGCCCGTACGCGCTGATCGCGCTCTCCACGAGCGCGGCGACCGCCCTCTCGTCACCAACATCGGCCGCCACCGCCACCGCGACCCCACCGCCGCCCCCGCCGTTCGCCCCGCCGACCGCTCCACCGTCCGGCCCGCCGACCGGCCCGCCGACCGCTCCACCGTCCGGCCCGCCGACCGCTCCACCGTTCGGCCCGCCGACCGCTCCACCGTTCGGCCCGCCGACCGGCCCACTGACCGCCCCGCCGTTCGGCTCGCCGACCCCGCCGTTCGGCCCGGCGACCGCCCCACCGACCGCCTCGCCGTTCGCCCCGTTGTCGGGTGTCGCGTCCGGTGCGCCGGTCTTTCCGGATGTGCGGTCGCCGGTTTTCGAGGAGGCGCCGCTCGCGGCGTGGATCTCCGCGGCCGTCCGGGCGGCGCGGTCCTCGTCGATGTCGCAGACGACGACGCGGCCTCCGGCGGCGGCGAAGGCCAGGGCCATCGCCCTGCCGATTCCTGAGCCCGCGCCGGTGACGAGGGCGACGCGGTCGTCGAAGGTGGTCACAGAGGTCGTCCTCTCGCCGGGCGGGCCAAACCGGACAATGTTGTCCGGTTGCTACGATAGCCGCCATGCCTGCCGAGCGTCGACCGAATCGTGGACCGAGCGCCGCGGCGGAGAACCGCGCGGCGCTCATCGCGGCGGCCCGCGAGGTCTTCGCCGGGGCCGGCTACGACGCGCCGCTGAGCATGGTCGCCCGCGCGGCCGGTGTCGGGCAGGGCAGCCTCTACCGCCACTTCCCCGACCGGGTCAGCCTCGCTCTGGCCGTGTTCGAAGACAGCGTGGCCGAGCTCGAAGCGCTCGCCGCCCGCCCCGGCGCCACGCTCGACGACCTGCTCGCCCTGATCACCGAGCAGGCCATCGCCTCCACCGCGTTCGTCGCCATGGTGACCGTGCCGCCGCAGCCCGACGAGCGCATCCTGGAGCTGCGCGAGCGCGTCGCCGAGTTGCTGGCGGCCCGGCTCCCGGCGGCGCGGGATGCCGGCCGGGTCCGCGACGGCGTGACGGCCGGCGACCTGATCCTGGCCGTCGGCATGCTCGCCCTGCTGCTCTCCAAGGTCCCGGCGCCGGAGCGGCCCGCGACGGCCGAGCGGATGTGGGCCCTGCTGCGCCGGGGCGTCGAGCCCTGAGCGTCACCGCGTGGCGGCGTGCCGCGACGCGAGATAGCCGAAGACGACGGCCGGTCCGATGGTCGAGCCGGGCCCCGGATACGTGCGCCCCATGACCGACGCCGTCGTGTTGCCCGCCGCGTACAGGCCCGTGACGACCGAGCCGTCCTCGCGCAGCACGCGCGCGTGCTCGTCGGTGAGAAGCCCGCCCTTGGTGCCCAGGTCGCCGGGATGCACCCGGACGGCCCGGAACGGCCCCTTCTCCAGCGGCCCCAGGTTCGGGTTCGGCTTGACCCGGGGGTCGCCGTAGTAGTTGTCGTAGACGGTCCGGCCGCGCCCGAAGTCCTCGTCCACGCCGGTGCGGGCGAAGCCGTTGAACCGCTCGACGGTCGCGAGCAGCCGCTCCGGCGCCACGTCGATCTTCCTGGCCAGCGTCTCCAGCGACGCGGCTTCGAAGAGGATGCCGGCCCGCGTCCACTCCTTCTTGTGGCCGAGCAGGGAGGTGTTCAGGTAGCGCCGCGCGTGGCGGGCCTCGGTGATCAGCCACATCGGTCCCGGCACGTCGTGCCGGAGCATGTGGTGCCCGAGGTCGACGTACGACTCGGACTCGTTGGCGAAGCGGTCACCGCGCGCGTCCACCATGAGCCCGAAGGGCATGGACCGCTCGGCGACCATGAAGTGGGCGTCGCCCCCGGTGCCGAGCACGCTCGCGCCCCACCAGGCGTCGTCCATGAGCGCCAGCGCGCCGCCCGCCCGCGCGCCCGCGTCGATGGCGGTGCCCAGGTCGCCCTCCGGCGCCGAGGAGTAGCCGGGCAGGCCGTGGTGCTTCTCCCGCCACTCCCGGTTGCGCGCGAAGCCGCCGCCGCCCAGCACCACGCCGCGCCGGGCGCGCACCCTGCGCCGCCGGCCGTCCTTCTCGACGACGGCGCCGGTCACCTCGCCGTCCTCCACGACCAGCTCGACGACCGGGGCCGAGAGCCAGACCGGGGTCTGCTGCGTACGGACGATGTGCATGAGCGAGCACACCAGCGCGCCGCCGAGGCCGACCGGCCGCTTACCGCTCGCGTACGCGCCGAGCGACCGGAACACGAACCGCGCGCCGCGCACGAACCCGCTGACGGTGGACCAGGCGCGCGTCAGCAGCCACACGTCGTCCGTCATGAGGGGGAGCGGGACGCCGTCCCTGGCGCGTGAGGAGGCGTACCAGTCGCCGAGCAGCCTGGTGTCGAAGGCGGCGACCTCCAGCGAGCGGCCCACCTTGCCGCCCGGCCGGTCCGGGTAGTAGTCGGGGTAGTCGGGCGACCTGCGCCAGCGGACCCCCTTGCGGCCGAGGAACCGCACGACCTCGGGGCCGGTGCGGAGGAACGCCATCCTGCGCTCCGGCGACGAGGCCGGTCCCGCGTCGCCGATGACGTCGTCCATGTACTCCAGGGCCTCCTTGGTGGAGTCCCGGACGCCGTCCCGGATCATCAGCGGGTTCGCCGGCATCCACAGCCCGCCCCCGGAAATGGACGTGGTGCCGCCCCACTTCGCGGTGCTCTCCACCATCAGCACGTCCAGGCCCTGGTCGGCGGCGGTGACGGCGGCGGTCAGCCCGGCCGCGCCCGTGCCCGCGACGAGGACGTCCACGAGGTAGTCCCACTGGTCGCTCATCCAGCTCTCCTCCGGATCCGCAGTACCGGACAATGCTGTCCGGTACGGGCCAGTCTGCGTGATCGCCGAGCGTGGAGTCAAACGCCTGCCGTAGGCTGAAAAATCATCATTCGGCGGGCGAAACTTTCGGGGGAGCGCGTGGGGCGCTGGGTGCACACGTGGACGTCGGCGCCGCAGCTCACCGAACCGGAGAACCTCCCGCCCGCCCCGTACGCCGGGCGCGGGCCGGTCATGGCCCGCAGCACCCTGCGGCAGACCGTGCGGGTGTCGATCGGCGGCGAGCGGCTGCGGCTGCGGTTCTCCAACGCGTTCGGCGGGGCGCCGCTGCCCCTCACCCGGGTCACGGTCGCGCTGCCCGCGGGCGGGCGGGCAGGGGAGAGCGCGGTCGTGCCGGAGACGATCCGGGCGGTGACATTCCACGGCCGGCCCTCGGCGGTGGTGCCCGCCGGCGCGCAGATGGTGTCCGACCCGGTGGACCTCCCCCTGGCCCCGGGCGCGGTGCTGACGGTGAGCCTCCACCTCGCCGACGGGCGGGCGCCGGAGGACGTCACCTCGCATCCCGGCTCCCGTACCACCTCCCACCTGGCCGGAGGCGACCAGACCGGGAGCGCGGACCTGGCCGGCGCGACGCCGGTGGAGCACTGGTACTTCCTGAGCGGCGTCGAGGCGGAGGCGCCGGCGCCGCTGCTCGCCCTCCTCGGCGACTCGCTCACCGACGGCAGAGGATCGACGACCGACCACAACGACCGGTGGCCCGACCAGCTCTTCGACCGGCTGGGCGGCTTCGCGATCGCCAACCAGGCGGCCGGGGGCAACCGGGTGCTCAACGACGGCCTCGGCCCGAGCGCGCTGGCCCGGCTGGACCGCGACGTGCTCGCGCTGGGCGGGGTCAGGTGGCTGATCGTGTTCGAAGGGATCAACGACCTCGGGACCGCCGACGTCGACGCCCAGGAGAGCGTCGCCGCCGACCTGGTCGCCGCCTACGAGCAGATCGCCGTGCGCGCGCACGCGCACGACATCCTCGTGTACGGCGCCACGCTCACGCCTCTGGGCGGCCATCCCTACGACGATTCGCGGGGCCGCCGCGAGGCCGCCAGGCAGGCGGTCAACGCGTGGATCCGCACCGGTGACGTGTTCGACGCGGTGATCGACTTCGACCGGGCGGTGCGCGACCCGGCCCACCCGCGCAGGCTGCTCCGGGCCTGCGACGCCGGCGACCACCTGCACCTCTCCCCGGCGGGCTACCGGACCCTGGCCCACGCCGTGCCCGCGAGCCTGCTGGCCTGAGACCCGGATCCGCGCGCGCTTTTCCCGCCACAGTCGTGACTGTTGAGATCATTGTTAGGCGTGGTTCCGATTTCCGGCGGCCGCCTCATGAATGGCGCTCTTTCCCATGGCATAGTTGTCCACGGACAGTTTCCGGGGCGATCCTTTTTCCACGCGCACGATCGAACGGGGCAGATATTCGTGAATCGTCTCGTGATTCCGCACCACATGTTCGAGTCCCTCGCCGCCGGTCACGGGGGTGCCGCGGCCGGCCGGTTTCTGGCCGACGCGGCCCGCGACCGCAATCTCGTGCTCGTCAAGGCAGCGGCCGGCGCCGAGGCGATCGGCGACGCTTTCGAATCGCTGGCCCGCATGCACGAGACGGCTCCCCGGCAGGTCGATCGCCTTCTGCGTTACCCCGCCGTCGGCGCGTGGGCGCTGGCCGCATCACGCGCTTTACGCGACGGCGACCACATTCCGCAGCCCAGCCGGCCGGCCGTTCTGGCGGCCGTCGCGGCGCTCCGGGCGCGAGTGCTCTTCGAGACCCGTGTGACCGCGCGTCCGGGGGAGCTCATGTTCCCCTCGCTGGGCCGCGCGTCGATCGGCGGCGCGGAGTGCTCGATCGAGATCACCCCTGAGGGCGGCGTGATCACCTCCTCCCGGTCCCGGGTCGAGATCCCCGCCGACCCCGCCCGCGACGGCGGAGGATGGCTCGGGCTGCGACGCCTCACCGCGCGCCACCCGCTGGGCGACCTCCATCTCGTGCTGGACGACCTCGACCCCTACCGGTTTCCGCGGGAGGGCCGGCTGGCCGGACGGCTCACCGCGGCCGAGGTCGCCGCCTGGCGCGAGGTGCTCCAGGAGGCGTGGGAGATCCTGCGGGCGGGCCACGCGCGATCCGCCGACGAGATCGGCACGATGATCTCGGTCATGGCGCCGATCGCGGGAGGGGGATGGCCCGCCAGCGGCACGTCGCGCACGACCTTCGGCTGCGTCGCGCTGGCCCGTCCGTCGAGCGCGCCCAACCTGGCCGCGACACTGGTGCACGAGGTGCAGCACGCCAAGCTCACCATGCTTCTCCATCTGGTCGACCTGATCGCGGTGGATCCCGGCGCGCGCTACTACGCGCCGTGGCGTCACGATCCGCGGCCGATCAGCGGTCTGCTGCACGGCACGTACGCCCATCTCGGCGTCGCGGGCTTCTGGCGGCGGCAGCGGCAGGTGGACGACAGCCTCACCGCGCACGCCGAGTTCGCCCGCTGGCGCGCGGCCGCCGCCTCGACCGCGCGGGTGATCTACGACAGCTCGGCGCTGACCCCGGTCGGGCGCCGGTTCATGGAAGGCATGATGGCGACCCTCCGCGCCTTCGACGACGAGGAGGTGCCCGCCCGCGCCGCCGAGCTCGCGCGCCAGGCCGCCGACCGGCATCGGCGGGACTTCGGCCGGGCCGGCGGCGAGGCGCGGGTCTGACCCCATCCGCTAGATCGGCGGCGGGTCGAAGTCGAAGTCGAGCCGTCCGCCGTTCACGACCGCCTGGTGCGCGGGGTGCCCGTCGCCCAGCCGTCGCCGGATCCCCTCCAGCGCTTCGGCGCGCATGGCTCGCGCGTCGTCGGCCCTGCCGAGGTCCGACAGGTCGAGCGCGAGGTTGGCCATGCAGCCCAGCGTCATCGGGTGGTCCGGGCCGAGCAACCGCCGCAGTTCGTCGAGCGCCCGCTCTCCGGTGTCCACGGCCCGGTCCAGCTTGCCCAGCGCCGCGCGGTCGCCGGCCAGGCCGAGCACGGCGGTCAGCGTGTAGTGGTGGGTGGGGCCGAGCAGCTCGCTCAGCCGGGTGACGATGAACTCGTGCAGGTCGTGGGCCTTGGCATGCTCGCCCGCCAGCCGCATCAGCAGCGCCAGGTTGCCCCGGCAGCCGTGGGCGTAGGGATGGTCGGTGCCGTAGACGTGCGCGTAGGCCAGCGTGGTCAGCTCGGCGATCGGCATGGCCTCGTCGATCCGCCTGGCCTCACGGTAGGCGTTGACGAGGGCCATCTCGGCGGCGAGCTTGTCGGGATGGCGGTCGCCCATGAGACGCCGGTAGCGATGGACCAGGTCCTCGGCGTAGTGCAGGACCTCGGGGCTGCCCGACTCCGCCTTGCGCATGGCCACGGCGAGGTCGCTGGCGGCCCGCAGCGTCGTCGGGTGGTCGGCGCCCAGGGTGCTCACGCCCACCGCGTAGACGTCCTCGCCGAGCTCGCGCGCCTCGGCGTAGTCGCCGCGGAGCCTGATGACGCGTACGAGGTTGTTCATGACGATCTGGGCGGTCGGGTGGTTGGGCGTGCCGTAGAGGTCGCGCAGCGCGCCGTAGACATGCTTGAGCAGGCGCTCGGCCTCTTCGTATTGGCTGGTGAGCGTCAGGTCGAGGGCCAGGCTGGTGTGCATCCTGAGGGTGCGTTCGTTGTCGTCGCCGAACACGTCGCGGTGGCGCTGCGCGGCGGAGGTGGCGAGCGCGAACGACTCCGAGAAGCGCCCCATGGCGCGCAGGTCCGTGCAGTGGTTGTTGGTCAGCCGCAGCGTCTCCTCGTCGTCGGCGCCGAGGGCGGTCTCGGCGTCCTGGAGCGCCTGCGAGCCCACCCTGAAGGCCTCTTCGTACTCGCCCACGAAGCGGAGCGAGACACTCAGGTGCCGCTTCATCGTGCACAGGTCGCGCGCGTCGGACGAGGGGTCGGCCTCCCACGCCTCCAGGCACGCCTTGGCCAGGGAGAGCGCTCCGGGGGCGTTTCCCGATTGGTAGAGGTAGCGGACCATGTCGTGCATCGGCCGCCGGACGGCCGGATCGGCGGACCCGGCGATCTCCGACGGCTCCAGGTGGGGCATCAGCCGCGCGAAGGTCGGCCAGGTGGCGGTGTCGTCAGGCGGGCCGGGCACCGCCGCCGCCAGGAGCCGCTGGACGTTCAGCCGGAACCGGTCGCGCTCGCTCTCGCTGACGTCCTCCCTGAGCAGCGCCTGCACCAGGCGGTGCACCAGCAGGGTCTGGTTCTCCCTGTCGATCTGCACGAGCGCGTAGCGGCCCAGCGCTCCCACGCCCCTGCTGAACCTGAGCGGGTCGTCGAGAATGCCGGACAGCGGGGGCTCGACGGTGCCGCGGCTGGTGCTGAAGACGTCTCGCGGGATCGGGTCGGAGCCGAAGAAGGCCAGCAGGTGGAGCAGCTCCACCGCGTCCGGCTGCTCCTCGCGCAGGGTGGTCACCGACAGGGCCCACGTCGCCGTCAGCGGGACGTCGTACTCCATCGGCCTGCCCTCGGCGAGCAGCTTGCCGGTCTGGTCGCGCAGCAGCGTCAGGTATTCGCGCACCGGCATGCCCGTCTCGGACTGCATGGCGCCCGCCTGGTCGAGCGCGAGCGGCAGGTCGCCGAGCGCCTCGGCCAGCGCGTCCGCCTCGGTGCCGCCGATGCCGGGCACGCGCCGGTCGAGGAACCGCCGGCTCTCCTCGCGGGAGAACACGTCGACGGTGAGGGTGCTGACGACGCCGTCCCAGGCGAAGTTGCGCGAGGTGATCAGGATGCCCCCGGGCCCGTCGGGGACGTACTGCATGATCGACTCCGGCGCGTGGGCGTTGTCGAAGATGAGCAGCCACCGGTCGTAGGGCTCGCCCCTGCGCAGCGCCTCGACGACCGCCTCGGCCGACTCGGCGACGCCGATCTCGTTGGCCTTGGGCAGGTCGAGGTGGGGCGCGAGCCGGGCGATCGAGGAGGCGATCAGCATCGGCTGGTCGGACGGCACCCACCAGACGAGGTCATAGTCCGATTTATACCTATGCGCATACTCTGCGGCGATTTGCGTCTTTCCTACCCCACCGAGCCCGTGGAGCGCGGTCGGCAGCACCGCCGTGACGCTGCCGCTGACGCCCTGGCGTAGCCGCTCAAGAAGATCCTCGCGGCCGGTGAAGTCCTTGTTGCGGGGAGGAATCCGGCCCCACACCTGAGGTCTGCGCCGCATCTCGGTCATGACCGCTCCATAAAACTCAGCACACGGCCATCGTAGACATGAAAGCCAAGGTTTTTGAGCAGGGAAGAGAGTAGCCACGGCTGCGGTCGTCGGTGATGATGTTCGACGGGTCGAACGGAAGGGGAAAGGGCCGCGATGGCGCAATTTTCGCGCGACGTCGAGACCGAAATCATCGATCTGACCGATGCCAGTTTGTCCAATACCGATGCACTTGACCCTTCTTGTCTCAATCAGATGGTGGCGCGCATCCTCGCGGCGGACGCCGATCCCGCGGAGCCCCTCTTCGGAGGCGACCCTCCCCGGCCTGGGGATGAGTCACCGTGAGACGCGGAAGACGGCGGGCGCGCCTCGCGGGCGAGGCGATCACCTGGATGTGCGCGCCATGCCGATGGGGTCCTCTATCGTTGCTGCAGTGTCCCTCCTCGCAAGGCGCTGACCATGGCCGCGAATAGCGTCACGGCATTTAGCGAACTATGTCCGTTTCCTGGCATGCGTCCTTACCGGCCGGCCGAAGAGTTGCTGTTCACGGGGCGCGACCAGGAGTCGGCGCGCGTCTCCGAACTGTGGCGCAGCAGAAACTTGACAATTCTGTACGGACCAGCAGGTATAGGAAAAACTTCACTTCTCCATGGTGGAGTTATGCCCTATTTGTGGAGACTCGGGGTGAATGTCCTGCCGGTGGGTCGAGTTTCGGGTGGGCCGATTTTCCCGGAGGCCGCGGTCCCGTCGCCCAACTCGCTGGTGCGCACCCTGCTTCGCACCTGGGTGCCCGAAACCTCCCTGCCGCCGACCGGAATCCGGCGCATCCTGCGCCTCGCCGAACGCGGCCCGAAGCCCCTGCTCGTCGCCGTCGACCAGATCGAGGACATGTACCTCGGCGACCACGACGACGAGCGGCGCGAGCTCCTCGCCGCGCTGGCCGCCGCCCGCAACGTCCACCTGCTGCTGTGCGTCCGCGACGACCGGCTCGACGCGCTGCTCGACGAGGCCGGCGACGGCTTCCCCGACGTCGCCCTGTTCGGGCTCGGCGGGCTGACGCCCCGGGCGGCGGCCGAGGCGATCGGGCAGCCCGTGCGGGAGGCCACCGGCCGCGCCGTGCCCCCCGCCGTGGCCGAGGCTCTGGTGGAAGAGCTTCTCACCGTACGGATCGTCGACGACTCCGGGACCCAGCGCGCACGGGAGCGCGCCCCGGCCGTCAATCCGCTGCATCTGCAGGCCGTGTGCCGGTGGATGTGGCGGACCTGGCCGGAAGGTGAGAGTTCGCTGTCCGGCGACTGGCCGGTCAGCGTGGACGAGGCACTCCGGGACGCGCTGTGGACGGCCATCGGCGAGGTGGCGGCGGCCTTCGAGCGCGACCCGGTCCGCCTGTGCTCCTGGGCCGCCACGCGGTTCGTGGCGCCCAACGGCGAGGCGCAGGTCCAGCCGCAGGGCCCGGCCGAGACGGCCGGGCTGCCGAACGCGGTGCTCAGGGCGCTGAGCGGCCGCGGCGTCCTGCGGGTGCTGCGGGCCGGCGACGGGCCGGCCTACCAGGTGGCCGACCGGCGCCTGCTCGAACCCCTCGGGCAACTGGCCCATCGGGCCGGCTCGCTCGCCCCTCCGGTCACCCGGCCCGCCGACCGGCTGCGGGCCGCCGCCGACGCCCTGGCGGACGGCGACCCGGCCAGGGCCGAGCGGCAGGCACGCCTGGCCGCCTCCGCGGCGGCCCATGACATCCGCGTGCAGATCGACGCGCACACCGTCCTGGGCAACATCGCCTTCGCCCGCCGCGACCTGGAGCAGGCCCAGGAGGCCTACCGGCGGGTGCTCGTCCTGCTGGAGACCCAGCAGGACGAGGCGGCCGTGGGGGTGATGCTCGCGGCCATCGGCCGGCTCTCGCTCGCGCGCGGCGACGTCGCGGCGGCTCAGGGGCTGCTGCGCGCCGCCGCCGGGCGGCTGCCGGCGGACCCGTTCATCAGGATCGAGCTGGCGCGGGCGCTGGCGGAGGCCGGCCAGCGGGCCGCGGCCGTCGCCATCCTGCGCTCGGTGATGACCGCGGCCGAGGACGACGAGGCGCGCATCCTGCACGGCCGCCTCATGGCCGAGATGAGCGGCCGCCCGGCCTGAAGCGGCGTCAGGCGAGGCGGCGTCAGGCGACGCGGGGTCAGGAGAGGCGACGGTCAGGAGAGGCGGCGTCAGGCGAGGCGGCGGATCAGTCTGCCGTCCGCCTCGCGCCGCCAGCCGGACGGCAGCCGTGCTCCGTCGGCCGCCAGGGCGCCGGTGAGGTCCAGCCCGACGAGCTTCACCACGGTCAGGTCCACCCCGTCCAGCCGGGCGCCGGCGAGCCGGGCTCCCGAGAGGTTGGCGTCGGTGAGCCGGCACCCGGTCAGGTCCGCCCGGCACAGGGAGGCGTCGCTGGCGACGGCGTCACTGAGCACGGCCCTCGACATGACGGCCCCGTCGGCGCGGGCCCCGGGCAGCGCCGCCCGCGCCAGCACGGCGCCCGTCAGATCGGCGTCCTCCATGACCGCGCCGCTGAGGTCGGCCCCAGAGAGATCTGCGCCGGTCAGGTCGGCTCCCGACAGATCCGCGGCCGCCAGGCACGCCCCGCGGGCGACGGCCTGCGCGCAGCGGGCCCGGCGCAGGCGAGCGCCGCCCAGGTCGGCGTCCACGAGCTCGGCGTGCGGCAGCCCGGCATCGGTGAGGTCGGCCGTACGCAGCGACGCGCGCGCCAGCTTCGCCCCGTCGAGGCGCGCTCCGCCGAGCCGGGCCCCGCCCAGGTCGGCTCCGGCCAGGTCCGCGCCCGCCAGGTCGGCTCGCCGGAGGTCGGCTCCGGTGAGGGTGACGCCGGTAAGATCGGCCCCCGCCAGGTTCGCGTCCGCGAGGTCCAGACGGTCGAGCCGCGCGCCGGACAGCTTCACAGGCCCCCTGTCGGCGTCGGCCTTCCTGCGCACCAGGACCGTCACCGCCGCCTGCAGGTCCTGGGGCGGCTCGCCGGAACACGCCTGTGAGGCGCGCCGGACGAAGGCCGCCAGCGCCTCCATGACGGCCGGGTGGTCACGGGCGGAGTCCTGGGCGATGCGCTCCAGTGAGTGGATGCCACCGAGGCGGATGTCGACGGCGTCGCTGCCGAGCTGGTCGATCGCGCGCATGAACCGATCGGTCATCTGCGCGCTCTCGCTCTGTTCGAGCGTCCGCCTGGTGGTCTCCGTCTGCTCCCGGGCCTGCAGGGTGGCCAGTTCCAGGGTGCGCCGGTTGAGCTCGCTCTGCTGCCGGGCCAGGGTGAAGTTGCGCGCGGTGTAGACGAAGCCGCCGACGGCCAGGAGGCCGAGCACGACCTGGATGATCCGGCCCCTGGCCGCGTCTCTGGCCAGGCGTAACTCCTTGGCCCGGTCCGCCTCCGCGACGCCCTGCACGTCATGCTCGGCGATCATGTCGGTGAGCGGCCAGAACAGGAACACCGACACGGCGATGACGGCCGAGCACCCGAGCACGATCGCGATGCCACCCCATACGGCGCGCTTGCGATTGTCCACGATCTGTACGGTAGATGCTCGCCCCCGCGCATCGCGGGAACCGGCCGCCGCGGGTTCAGCCGAGGCGGGCGAGTTCCTCCTCGGTGAGCTCCAGCGTCGCGGCGGCGGCGGAG
Organism: Nonomuraea ferruginea; assembly: GCF_039540635.1. Taxonomy (NCBI): domain Bacteria; kingdom Bacillati; phylum Actinomycetota; class Actinomycetes; order Streptosporangiales; family Streptosporangiaceae; genus Nonomuraea; species Nonomuraea ferruginea. Next base: position 254,221 of record NZ_BAABFD010000007.1, read on the forward strand.
TCGCGGATGGACTCCGGACGGCTCGCGCCGGGGATCGGGATGACGACCGGGCTGCGGGCCAGCTCCCAGGCGAGGCAGACCCGCTGCGGGGAGACGCCGCGTGCCTCTCCGATCTCCGCGAAGGCGTCGCGCAGCTCGCCGGTGCGGCCGATGCCGCCGAGCGGCGACCAGGGCAGGAAGGCGAGGCCGAGCTCGGCGCACACGTCGATCTCCGGCTCGCTGGAGCGGAAGCGCGGCGAGTACTGGTTCTGCACGCTCGCCAGGCGGTCGCCCAGGATGGCGCGGGCGAGCCTGATCTGCTCCGGGTTCGCGTTCGAGATCCCGGCCAGCTCGATCTTGCCGGCGTCGTGCAGGTCCTTCAGCGCGCCGATCGTGTCCTCGTACGGGACCTTCGGGTCGGGCCGGTGGTGCTGGTAGAGCCCGATGCTCTCCACGCCCAGGGCCTTGAGCGACCGGTCGCAGGCCCGCTTGAGGTACTCGGGGCGGCCGTCGACGTCCCAGCCGCCGCCGGGCGTGCGCACGTGGCCGCCCTTGGTCGCCACCAGCACGTCGCCGGCGTCGCCGGACCACAGCGACAGGGCGCGGGCGACCAGCCGCTCGTTGTGGCCGGGATCGTCGTGCGAGGGCGTGTAGGCGTCGGCCGTGTCGATCAGCGTCAGCCCGGCGTCCAGCGCGGCGAGCAGCGTGCGGACCGACTGGTCCTCGTCGGGCATGTGCCCGGCCACCGACATGGGCATCGCGCCGAGCCCGATGGCGCTCACCCGGCGGTTTCCGATGGTACGTGTCTGCATGAGACCAGCTTGTCGCCTGGAGCGCGCTCCAGGTCAACCGGGGGGTGGCCCCGGGTGGTGGCCTTCCGTGCGCGGGTGCGTACGGTACAGACATGTGCAAGCCGAGCCAGGGCGTGACAGACCGGTCATGACCTTTCCCTCCTTCACCTCCACCGAGACCGAGCCGCGCGCCCGTGGCGCGGAGCTCGGCGCCCGCCTGCGCGGCGCCGTCGCCGCCAACCTCGCCGGCTACAACGCCCTGTTCGCCGCCGCCGGGGCCACCGATGGCCAGGTGCGCGCCTGGGGCGAGCGGGCGCTGGAGCGCGCCGCCGGCTGGGCGCCCCACCTGGCTGACGAGATCGGCGGCATCGCGGCCGGCGCGGGGCTGGAGCCGTGGCAGGTCGCCGTGGTCAACGCCCGCACCGAGATCCTGGCCGCGCTCGACGTGGCCGGCCGGGGGGAGTGCTCGACCTCGGTCGTGCTGCCCGGCGACGGCCTGCCCCCGCGCACGGTGCAGACCTGGGACTGGCTCGGCCACCTGCGCGACGCGCCCGTGCTGTGGGCGTACGAGGCCCGCCCCGGGCACGGCGTGCGCACGTTCACCGAGGCGGGGGCGCTGGCCAAGATCGGGGTGAACACGGCGGGCCTGGGCGTCCACTTCAACATCCTGCGCCACGGCGCCGACGGGGCCGATCCCGGCGTGCCCGTCCACCTGATCGCCCGCCGCATCCTGGACGAGGCCGCCACCGTCGAGGAGGCCGCCGACCTCGCCCGCTCCGCCACGGTCTCGGCCTCGACCGTCATCACGGCCGTGACCGCCGGCGGGGCCGGGGCGATCGAGATCTCCCCGGCGGGCGTGGCCGTGGTGCCGCCCGGCCCCGGCGGGGTGCTGCTGCACTGCAACCACTTCCTCGATCCCGCGCTGGCGGAGGGGGAACGGCTCGGCGCCGAGGAGCCCGGCACGTACGCCCGTCTGCGTCATCTGCGCGACCACGCCGCGGAGCTGGGCGGTGAGGACGTCACCGGGCGGGCGCTGGCCATGCTGAGCCACGCGCCCGGCGGGGCGCCCGTGTGCGCCCACCCGGACCCGGCGCTGCCGCTCGGCGAGCGGTGGGAGACGCTCGCGACCATCGGGCTGGACGTGACCGCCGGGCGGCTGCTGGTGCACCAGGGCGGGCCCTGCCAGGTCACCGGGACGACCTGGCAGGTCTTCTGACGGTTGTCAGGCGAACGCGGCGATCCCGGTGAGCGCCTTGCCCAGCACCAGCGTGTGGATCTCCGAGGTGCCCTCGTAGGTCAGCACCGACTCCAGGTTCACCGAGTGCCTGATCACCGGGTACTCCAGGGTGACGCCGCTCGCGCCGAGCAGCGTGCGGCACTTCCTGGCGATGTCGATGGCCTCGCGGACGTTGTTCAGCTTGCCGGCGCTCACCTGCTCGGGGGTGAGCGTGCCGGCCTCCTTCAGCCGCCCGAGATGCACCGCGAGGAGCAGGCCCTTGCCCAGCTCCAGCGCCATGTCGGCGAGCTTCTCCTGGGTGAGCTGGAACGACGAGAGCGGCCTGGCGAACACCTCGCGTTCGGCCGCGTACGCGATCGCCGTCTCCAGGCAGTCGAGCGCCGCGCCCATCGAGCCGAAGATGATCCCGAAGCGCGCCTCGTTCAGGCAGCCGAGCGGCCCGCGCAGCCCTCTGGCCTCGGGGAGCATCGCGTCGGCGGGCAGCCGGACGCCGTCGAGCACCAGCTCGCTGGTCACGCTGGCGCGCAGCGAGATCTTGTGCTTGACGTCGTTGACCGTGAAGCCGGGCGTGCCCGCCGGGACCAGGAAGCCGCGGATGCCGTCGTCCGTCTGGGCCCAGACGACCGCCACGTCGGCGACCGAGCCGTTGGTGATCCACAGCTTGGTGCCGTTCAGCACCCAGTCGCCGCCGTCGCGCTTGGCGTTGGTGCGCATCCGCGCCGGGTCGGAGCCGAAGTCCGGCTCGGTGAGGCCGAAGCAGCCGATGAGCTCGCCGGCCGCCATGCCGGGCAGCCACCGCTGCTTCTGCTCCTCGCTGCCGTACTTCCAGATCGCGTACATGGCCAGCGAGCCCTGCACCGACACCAGGCTGCGCAGCCCGGAGTCGGCGCCCTCCAGCTCCAGACAGGCCAGCCCGTACGAGACCGCGCCCATGCCCGCGCAGCCGTAGCCGTCGAGGTGCATGCCGAGGAGGCCGGTCCCGCCGAGCGTGCGGGCCAGCTCCCTGACGGGCAGCTCCCCGGCCTCGAACCAGTCCGCGACGTGCGGCCGGATCTCCCGGTCGCACACGCGCCTGACCGTGTTCCTGATCTCGCGCTCCTCCTCGGTCAGCAGCGTGTCGAGGGCGAACAGGGCGGTGGGGGAGATCATCCTCCGAGCCTCCGTATTTTGGATCCAATATTGAAAATCCAATATGCCACAGTTAGGGTGCTTTGCCTATGGACGTTCTGAATCTCATCGGCGGCCGCTGGGTCGAGGGGGACGGCGCGGAGTTCGCCTCCGCCAACCCCGCCAGGCCCGCCGAAGTGGTGGCGCGCGGGCGGTTCGCCTCGCCCGCCGAGGTGGAGCGGGCGGTGGCCGCCGCCCGCGAGGCCGCGCCCGGCTGGGCCGCCACCCCGCACCACGCCCGCGCCGCCGTGCTCACCGCCGCCGCCGGCCTCATCGACGACAGCGCCGACGCGTGGGGCGCCGAGCTGGCCCGCGAGGAGGGCAAGACGCTGCCCGAGGCCGTCGCCGAGGTACGGGGCGCGGCCCGCATCCTGCGCTACTACGCGGGCGAGGCCGACCGGGAGAGCGGCGAGGTCTACGCCTCCCCACGGCCGGGCGAGAACGTGCTCGTCGTCCGCAAGCCGATCGGCGTCGCCGGGATGATCACCCCGTTCAACTTCCCGATCGCCATCCCGGCCTGGAAGATCGCCCCCGCGCTCAGCTACGGCAACACCGTCGTGTGGAAGCCGTCCTCGCTGGTGCCGCTGCTGGCCTACCGGCTGGCGCGGGCGCTGACCGAGGCCGGGCTGCCCGGCGGCGTGCTCAACCTCGTCCACGGCGAGGGCGACGCCGGCTCGGCCATCGTGGACCACCCCGGCGTGGACGCGGTGTCGTTCACCGGCTCCACCGCGGTCGGCCGCGCCGTCATCGCCCGCTGCGGCGAGCTGGGCAAGCCCGTGCAGACCGAGATGGGCGGCAAGAACGCCTCGATCGTGCTCGCGGACGCCGACCTCGACCACGCCGCCGAGCAGGTGTGCCTGGGCGCGTTCCGGTCCACCGGCCAGAAGTGCACGGCCACCTCGCGGCTCATCGTGGCCGACCAGGTCGCCGACGAGCTGCTCGAACGGGTCGCCGACCGCGCCGGGCGCCTCGTCGTCGGCGACCCGCTCGAACCGGGCGTCGAGATGGGCCCCCTGGTCAGCTCGGCCGCCCGCGACCGGGTGACGGCCGGCGTGGCGCGCGCCGTGGCCGAGGGCGCCGAGCCGCTGGCCGGCGGCGAGCCGCTGGACCGTGACGGCTGGTTCACGCCGCCGACCGTGCTCGGCCTGCCGGGCACCGGGGTCGACTTCTGGCGCACCGAGCTGTTCGGGCCGGTCGTCGGCGCGGTGCGGGCGTCCGGCGCCGAGGAGGCGCTCGCGCTGGCGAACCTCAGCGACCACGGCCTGTCCGCCGCCGTCTTCACCAGGGACCTCGGCGTCGCGCTGTCGGCCGTCGACCGGCTGGAGGTCGGCGTCCTGCACGTCAACTCCGAGTCGGCGGGCACCTTCCCGCACGTGCCGTTCGGCGGGGCCAAGCAGAGCGGCTTCGGGCCCAAGGAACAGGGCCGGGCGGCCAGGGAGTTCTACACCCGGACGGTGACGGTCTACCTGGGAGCGCCGGCGTGACCGCGCTGGACGGGCTGCTCGTCGCCGACTTCAGCCGGGTCCTGGCCGGGCCGTACGCCACCATGCTGCTCGCCGACCTCGGGGCCGAGGTGGTCAAGGTGGAACGGCCCGGCGCGGGCGACGACACCCGCCACTGGGGCCCGCCCTACGCCCCCGGCGGCGAGGCCACGTACTATCTCGCGGTCAACCGCAACAAGCGGTCGATCGCGCTCGACCTGCGCGACGAGGCGGACCTGGAGGTCGCGCGGGCGCTGGCGGCCCGCGCCGACGTGGTCGTGGACAACTTCAAGCCGGGCACCATGGAGCGGCTCGGCCTCGGCCACGAGACGCTGCGGGCGCTCAACCCCGGGCTGGTCTCCTGCTCGGTCACCGGGTTCGGGTCGGGCGAAGGGGCCGCGCTGCCCGGCTACGACCTGATCGCGCAGGCCGTCGGCGGGCTGATGAGCGTCACCGGCGAGCCCGGCGGCGAGGGCACGAAGGCGGGCGTGGCCGTGGTCGACGTGATCACCGGCCTGCACGCCGCGCTCGGCATCCTCGCGGCCCTGCGCCACCGCGACCGTACCGGCGAGGGCCAGCACGTCGAGGTCTCGCTGCTGTCCTCCGTGCTGTCGGCACTGGCCAACCACTCCTCCGCGTACGCCGCCGCCGGGGTCGTGCCGCGGGCCATGGGCAACCGGCATCCGAGCGTCGTCCCGTACGAGGTGTTCCAGGCCGCCGACCGGCCGATCGTCATCGCGGCCGGGAACGACCGGCAGTTCGTGGCGCTCTGCGAGGTGCTGGAGCGGCCCGACCTCGCCGGGGACGCCGGATACGCCACCAACGCCGGCCGGGTCGCCGCCCGCGACCGGCTCGTGGACGAGCTGAACAAGGCGCTCGCGGCGCGCACCGCCGACGAGTGGTTCGAGCTGCTGACCGCCGCCGGGGTGCCGTGCGGGCCGATCAACGACCTGGCCGCCGCGTTCGCCCTCGCCGGCGAACTCGGCCTGGAGCCCAAGGTGGAGATCGACGGCGTGGGACAGGTCGCCAACCCCATCCGCCTCGGCGTCACCCCGCCCGCCTACCGCCTGCCGCCCCCGGCGCTCGGACAGGACGGGGATTGGGTTCGTGGGATATTGGGGGGATGAGTGCGGATGAGGCGCGGCGCAGGCCGCCGACGGCCCAGCAGTTCGTGCTGGGCGAGCTGCGCCGTGCCATCACCACCGGCCGCCTGCGCCCCGGCGCGCCGATCAGGCAGGACGCGCTGGCCGAGGAGCTCCAGGTCAGCCGCGTCCCGCTGCGCGAGGCGCTGAAGACGCTCCAGGGCGAGGGCCTGGTCCGCTACGAGGCCCACCGGGGCTATTCGGTCGAGACGCTCTCGCTCGACGACCTGCGCGAGGTCTACCGCATCCGCGAGCTGCTGGAGGAGGAGGCCGTGCGCCGCGCGGTGGCCCGGCTCGCCGACGCCGACCTCGACCGGCTGCGGGCCGCGCAGGACGACGTCGAGCGGGCCGCCGACGCGGGCGACGTGCTCGCCATGGCCACCGCCAACCGGCTCTTCCACATGACGCTGTTCGACTGCGCGGGCATGCCCCGGCTGTCCCGCCTGATCAGGACGTTGTGGGACACCACCGACGCCTACCGGTCGATGTACTACGGCGGCCCGGCCAACCGCGAGCGGGTCGTCAAGGAGCACCGCGCCACCCTCGACGCGCTCCGCCGGCGCGACGCCGACGAGGCCGTGGCCACCCTGACGGTCCACCGCGCGCACGCGGTCGCCGAGCTGGAGTCCCTGCTGTCCTGACCTGCGAAGGGACGCGCGCGCACCGTTCTTCGCTTACTGTGCATCTCGGACAGCTCGACACGGAGGATGACGTCGGTCAATGAGCACGCAGGCGCAGGAGCAACTCGGCCCGTACCGGGTGATCGAGAAGATCGGCGAGGGCGGCATGGGCGTCGTGCACCTCGGCCTCGACGGGGCGGGCCACAAGGTCGCGATCAAGGTGCTGCACCCGCACGTGGCCGCCGATCTCAAGGCCCGCGACCGGCTCTTCCGCGAGGTCGACGCGATGCGGCGGGTGCGCAGCCGGTACGTCGCCGAGGTGGTCGGCGCGGAGCTCACGAGCGGGCAGCCGTTCGTGGTGACCCGGTTCGTCCCCGGCCGCACGCTGGAGGAGACCGTGCTGACCCAGGGGCCGCTGGAGGCCCGCGAGGTCATCAGGCTCGCCCTCGGGCTGTGCCGAGCGCTGGTCGACATCCACGCGGCCGGCGTGATCCACCGCGACCTCAAGCCTTCCAACGTCATGCTGTCCGGCGGCGAGCCGCTGGTCATCGACTTCGGCATCGCGCACCTGGTGGACGCGGTCCGGCTGACGCGGACGGGCATGTTCGTCGGCACGCCCGGCTATCTGGCCCCGGAGATCATCCGCGGCATGCAGATCACCCAGGCGGCCGACGTGCACGCGCTGGCCTCGACGGTGTTCTTCGCCGCCACGGGGCTGCCGCCGTTCGGGACGGGGACGTTCGAGGCGGTCTGCTACAACACGATGGAAGGGCGGGCGCAGCTCGACCGGGCCCCGGCCTGGCTGCGCGGCTGGCTGAGCCGGGCGCTGGAGATCGACCCGGTGGCCCGGCCCCGCGCGGGGGAGCTGCTGCGGATGGCCGAGGCGCTCGATCCGGCGGGCGGCGCGGACCGCACCCGAGTCATGGACCCCGCCTCCGCGTCGGGTCACTCCTCCTCTGCGGCTTCCGCGGCCCCCGCCTCCACTGCCAGGCTCGCCTCTTCGTCGGGCTCCGTCTCCTCGTCCGGTCCTGCCTCCTCGTCTGGGCCCCTCTCCTCGTCTGGGCCCCTCTCCTCGGCTGGACCCCTCTCCTCGTCCGGCCCCGTCTCCTCGTCCGGCCCCGTCGCCCGGGCGGGCATCGGTCCGTACGGGAAGACCGTGTCCGATCTGCTGCCGCCTGTCGAGTACGCGGCGAGCGCGCCGGAGGAGGGCGGCCCGCGGAAATGGCCGCGTCTCCGGTCTGCGGAGCGCCGCCCGTCCCCGCCGCCGTCCCCGTCTCAGCCTTTCGAGCTCCGGAGGTTCCTGGCCGGCAGCGACTTCGTCGGCGTGCTCATCCTCGTGACGCTGGTGTCGATGACCGTCATCATGCCGGTCGCCGTGGGCCTGGCGATGGCGGCGCTCGCGCTGGCGCTGCGCGCCGGCGACCACTTCCTCGACGAGCACCGGCAGCCGCTGGTCAGGGCCGCGCTCGTGGCGCTCGGCCACACGCTCCTGGCGCTGGCGTTCGGCATGGCCGCCGCGGTGTTCCTGCACTGGGCCGGCCCGCTGAGCGCCGGCCACGTGGACTCCCTGGCCGCGGGCGCGTTCACACTGGGCCTGTTCGTGCTGCCGGGCGCGGGCGCGGTGCGGCGGGCCGCCTCGCGGATCCTCGCCCGACTGCTGCCAGGTCACCGCGCGACCGTGATGTCGGCGGCCGTGATGGGACCGATCGCGCTGATCTCGTTGATCGCCCTCGTGATCCCGGGGTAGCGACTGCTGACCGGCCAGGTCAATGTGAGTCAAGCGCACATTTCTGTACACCCTCCGCTTTCCATATGCGTCTATATCCCGTTCAGTCCTGCTGTTCACGGGAGACGCATCGATGCACATCCGTTCCCTGGCCGGGGCCGTCACCGCCGTGGCCGCGATCCTGTCCGTGGGCGTCGCCGCACCGGCGACCGCCGCCGACCGGCCGTCAGGCCTGCCCAAGGGCGCCATCGCCACGAAGGTGGTGAAGATCGTCGACGGGGACACGATCGACGTCATGCGCAAGGGGAAGAAGATCCGGGTCCGGCTCCTGGAGGTCGACACCCCCGAACGGGGCCAGTGCTGGTTCCAGACGGCGACCGACCGGACCGCCGCGCTGCTGCCGCTCGGCAAGACCGCCTACCTCGTACGGGACAAGGACCCGAAGGACCGGTACGGCCGCTGGCTCTACTACGTGTGGAACGCCAAGGGCGTGCACGTCAACCGCAACCTGGTCCGCTACGGCTACGGCAAGGCGGTGCTGTACAAGCCGAACGACCGCTACATCAAAATCATGCGCGCCGAGCAGCGCAAGGCCCAGAAGCAGCGGCTGCGCATCTGGTCGGGCAAGTGCGACAAGGGCGCCGCGCCCACGTCCACGCCGGCCCCCAAGGCCACCAAGACCCCGAAGCCGACGAAGACCCCGAAGCCCGGCACCGACCCGCGCTTCCGCACCTGCGGCGACGCGAACGCCGCCGGCTACGGCCCGTACCAGCGTGGCCGCGACCCCGAGTACGCCTGGTACCAGGACCGCGACGGCGACGGCCTCGTCTGCGAGCGCTGACCCCGCGGGCGAGCCGACCCGGGGCCACCGGGTTCTGTCGGAGACGATCTCTACGGTGTGCGGCATGACGACACACCTCCCCGGCGACGGGGCGTGGCCCCGCGTGCGCAGGGCCATCACCACCGGCGACCCCGCCCTGGTCGCGGACGCCGTGCTGTCCCTCGACGAGGCCGGGCGCCGCGAGGTGGCCGACGGGCTGCCCGGCCACATCGGCGTCGCCAGGAAGGCGGTGACCGAACGCGACCGGCGCCGGGGCGTGTGGACCGACGGCGAGGAATGGATCGAGCCCATGCGGGTCGCCGGCGCGGGCGTGCTCGGCGGTGCGGCGGCCGTCGCGACCTGGCTCTACCGCCGCGACTTCACCCGCTGGCGGCGCCCGCTCGACTCCGGGCCGCTGCTGCGGGTGATCGCCGCACGGCCGCCGCGCTGGCAGGCCGATCTCGCCGCGCGGCTGGCTCTGCGGCTGCGCGGCAGCCGCGCCCAGGCTCGCGACGACAGCGTGCCGCTGGCCCTGGAGCTGCTGCGCCGCTCCGGCGCCGTGCCGCCCGACCACGACCCCCTCACGGTCGCCTGGGTGTCCCAGCCCCCGGACCTGGAGCACGACCCGCTGGCCGGCCACCTCGTGCCCCGGTTGTTCGAGGCCGAGGGCGTGGGCCGGGCGCTGCGCGAGGACAACGTCGACCCGCCCTCCTGGGATGCCAGCCGCCGCACCTGGCTCGGCGCGCTGCGCGACGCGGTCGCGGCCGGCCGGCTCGACCCGGAGCCGCTGGTCGACGGCTGCTTGAGCCGGTTCCTGCGCGGCGGTGACGCCACCGACCTGCGGTTCTTCGCCCGTCTGCACGAGATGTTGGCCCCTGAGCCGAGCGAGCGGCGCGTCCCCGACTACCTGCGGCTGCTGCCCGCCTCGCCGGGCGCGGTGGCGGAGCTGGCGCTGCGGCAGCTCCGCGGCGCCGGCGGGCTGAGCGGCGCGGATCTCGGCGAGGCGGTGGCGGCGCTAATGTTCCGCCCCGAGGGCAAGTTCGTGCGCGCCGGCCTGACCCTGCTCGACCGGGCCGCCCGAGACGCGGCCGGCGACCTCGACGACCTCGCCCCCGCGCTCGCCTCGGCGTTCCTGTGCGAGTCGTACGAGGTACGCGAGCGGGCGGTGCGCCTGGCCGTCAAGCACGCGGCGCGGTTCACGCCCGCCGGGGCCGAGGCCGTGCGCGAGGCCGCGGGCGTGCTGCCCGCGGAGCTGGCGGCGCGGCTGCCGGAGGCGTACGGCGCGGTGGCGGCCGAGCCGGAGCCGGCCGACGACTTCGAGCTCGTGCCGCTGCCGCCGTTCGAGCCGGCGGCCCGTGAGCCGTTCCCGCCGCCGCTCGGCGACCTGACCGCCGCCTACGACAAGGTCGGCGACGGCATCGTCTTCGAACGGTGGCTCGACGGCTTCGTCCGCGACCCGTCCAAGCGGCCCCGCCCCGGCCAGGGCCGGATCTACGAGCGGCCCCACTGGTGCCACTTGGCCGAGTGGACCGAGGCGCTGCTGCGCGAGGCCGCCGACCCCGGGGCGGAACCCCCGGTGCGCCCTCGTGCCGGCCACGCCGCCGAGTGCGACACGGACACCGGCTTCGACCGGCTGCCGGCCCCCGGTCACGTCTCGGCACCCCACTACGCCATGCTGCTGCGCTGCGCCGAGATCCACGCGGCGCTGAAGGCCGGCACGCTGCCGCCGTACCTGCTGGCCACCCCCACCCTGACCTCCGGCCACCTCGACCCCGCCGAGCTGGTGGCGCGTGTCGAGGGGTACGAACGGGCCGGTGCCGAGGCCCTTCCCGCCGACCTGGGGCAGGCGCTCCTGCGGCTGCCGCGCGAGGTGGACCCGGAGGTGATCGACCGCGCCGGGAAGCTCACCTCGGAAGCGGGCGCGACGCTGGCGCGCCGGCTGGCCGCCCGCCCGGAGCCGGAGCTGCGCGTGGACTGGTCCCACGCCAACGGTGACTACACGCACGACCGGCAGCGGGGTGAGCACAGCCCGCGGCTGCGCCCGCGCATCCGGGTCGAGCCGACCGGGCTGGCGCTGGTCGACACGCTGCTGTCCGATCCGCGCCCCTGGACGTTCGAGGACCACGGCCGCTACATGGAGTCCTGGCGGCTGACGCTGCCCTCGGACCGGGAGGCGGTGGCCATGCACCTTCTGCCGCACCTGCTCAACATCTGGGAGCGGCCCGGCTACTTCCACCGCTACGTGGCCGCGCTGTTCTCCCAGGACGGGCCGGTGGGCGAGGCGACCGCGCTGCTGATCGCCGCCCAGGTGGCCGAGCGCGGCCGGGACCTGCTGCTGAGCGCCGCCGCCGCCGGGCTCCTGCCCGCCGTGGAGTGCGGCCGGCAGCTCGGGCTGTGCCTGCGCAGGGACGTGGCCAGAATGAGCGACGTGCGCGCGATCCTGGAGGAGTGCGCCGAACGGGGCGCCCACCGGGAGGTGTGGCAGATCATGACCGGACTGCTGGCGGTCTATCTGCCGGGGCCGGACGAGCGGCCGCACGCCTCACACACCCAGGCGCTCTCGTTCGCGATCGACGCCGCCCGCCGGGCGGGGGCGCGCGGCCCGCTCCCCGCCGCCGAGGAGGCGGCGGCGCGCAAGGGGGCGAGCCGCTTCGTACGGACCGCCCGCGCCCTGCACGCCCAACTCGGCGGATGATCGGCTCAGCCCCGGGCCTGTGCCAGCGGGAGGCGAGGTGACCTGATCGGCTCACTCCTGGGTCTAGGCCAGGAGGAGGTTGAGCACCAGGGCAGTGATCTGATCGGCTCAGCCCCGGGCCTGGGCCGGGGGGAGGCGAGGTGATCTGATCGGCTCAGCTCTGGGCTTGGGCCAGGGGGAGGCGTAGCACCAGGCGGGCGCCGCCGGGGTGGTCGGCGACGTAGAGGTCGCCGCCGTAGGCCTGGGCGATCTCGCGGCCGATCGCCAGGCCGAAGCCGGACCCGCGCGGGTCCTTCGCGCGCGCGTCGGCGCGGCGGTACATGCGGTGGAACACCTTCTCGCGATCCGCCGGCGGGATGCCGGGACCGTCGTCGATGACCTCCAGGAAGGCGGACGGCGGGTCGGCGGTCACGACGATCTCGATCTTGCTCGTGGTGTGCCGCTCGGCATTGGCGACCAGGTTGGACAGGACCCTGGCCAGCCGGACCCGCGAGGCCCGGACCACCACGCCCGGGTCGAGCCGGGTGATCACCTCGCCGCTCGGCGGGTGCTCCTCCAGCTCCTGCACGACCAGCCGGCCCAGGTCGACGCGGTCGGTCGCGGGCGGCGTCGCCGTGTAGAGGCGGGCCAGGGCCAGCAGGTCGCCGACGATGGCGTCGAGCCGCTCGACGTCCCGGTGCAGTTTGCGCAGGGTCGGGTGCATGCCGGCGTCCGACTCGGTGAGCGCGACCTCCAGCTCGGTCATCAGCCCGGTGATCGGGTTGCGCAGGTCGTGGGTGGCGTCGAACAGGAACCGCTGCTGGTGCTCGATGGCCTCGTGCAGCGCCGACACGGTCTGCTGCTCCTGCCGGTACGCCTGTTTCAGCCGGGAGCTGAGCTCCACCAGGTCGCGGGCGCGGCGGTGGATGTGCGGCTCCAGCTCGTCGCCGTCGTCGCGGGCGTCCGGCGCGGCCCCCAGCAGGGGCGTGATGTCCTCGGCCCAGCACATGATCCAGCTCAGCCGCCTGTCCCGGTCGAAGACCGGCACGTGCACCAGGTTCCAGTGGTGCTCCTCCAGCTCGCCCCGCCGCTCGGCCTCGACGTCGTGCCGGACCAGGGGGATGACGTCCACTTCTCCCGTGCTCGTCACCTGCTCCAGCGAGGTGCGCAGGGCTTCCACGAACCCCGGAGGGCTGGCGAACGCGGTCAGGATGGACCGCCCGACGACCTCCTCCCGGGTGCGGCGGGTCGCCCTCAGGCAGGCGTCGTTGACGGCCACGATGACCAGATCCGGCGTCACCACCGTGCACGGCGTCGGAATCGCGTCGAACACCGCCGCGTAGTCGAGCTTGGCCCCCATCGCACATCCCCCTCGACCCCTCCTACCCCGAAAAGGCCGTTGAGGTGCGAAAACAGGGCAACCATCACCAGCGGACCGGCACCCGCTCCAGCCCGCCGACGATCAGGCCCTCGCGGCGCTCCAGCTCTCCGTGCGGCACGGCCAGCGCCAGCGACGGCAGCCGCTCCAGCAGCACCTTGAGCACGGTCTGCAGCTCGACGCGGGCCAGCGCCTGGCCCAGGCAGGAGTGCGGGCCGACGCCGAAGGTGACGTGCGCGTTCGGCGCGCGGTCCAGCCGCAGCTCGCCGGCCTGTTCGAAGCGCCGCTCGTCGCGGTTGGCCGCGGCCAGGCTGCACACCACGGTGGTGCCCTTCGGCAGGGTCTCGCCCGCGACCTCGACCTCCTCGCTGAGGTAGCGCGGCATCCCGAAGCCCGGGTTGGCGTCGAAGCGCAGGACCTCCTCCACGGCCGGCGGGATCAGCGACGGGTCGGCCAGCAGCGCCTCCCAGCGGGAGCGGTCGGCCAGCAGCATCGACGCCATCTTGCCGATCATGTTGGCGGTGGTCTCGTGCCCGGCGACCAGCAGGCCCTTGGCCGTGCTCAGCATGAGCCGCTCGGTCAGGCGGCCGTCCAGCCCTTCGACCATCGCGAGCAGCTCGCTGATCAGGTCGTCGCCCGGCCCCGCCCGCTTGGCCTCGACGAGCGCGACGAGATAGGCGTCGAACTCGGCCTGGGCGGCGTCGATCTCGGCGGCGCCGTACCGGGTCATGCTGAGCAAGGTGTCGGACCAGTACGAGAACCGGTCGCGGTCGGTGTCGGGCACGCCGAGCAGGTCGCAGATCGCCCAGACCGGCAGCGGGAACCCGACGCCCGAGACGAGGTCGGCCGGCTGCCCCCGCGCGGCCATCTCCTCGACCAGGTGCCCGGCCATGGCCTCGATCCTGGGCCGCATCGCGGTCACCCGCCTGGCGGTGAACGCCCGGCCGACGAGCTGCCGCCAGGCCCGGTGCTCGTCACCGGTCATGGAGCGGCCGAGCGAGCCGAACACGCCGCCGGACTCCTGGGCGGTGGCCCGGGCGGCGTCGGGGGCGTCGAGCTGCCGGGTGAAGCGCGGGTCGGACAGGACCTGCCTGACGTCGTCGTACCGGGTCAGCAGCAGCGCCCGGTCACCGCTCGCCAGCCTGATGGGCGCCACCGGGCAGCTCCGCCGCAGCTCGGCCCACTCCGGCGGCGGCTCCAGCGCGCTGGGATTGCGGAACGGGTAGGCGGGTGGCTCATTCACGTCGATCTCCCTCGGACGACGACTCACCACCCAGGGTTTACCCCGAACACGGGTCAGCCGACGCCCAGCAGGGCGTGGTGCGGCCGTCCGAGTCGGTGGGGGGAGCCGTGCCGGTGACCGCACTCTACAGATCACTGTGCCAACGTCAATAGTTTGTAGTCCTTCCTAGCCCTCCTCGACCTCGATCGCGGCCCCCGGGCACACGGCCGCGGCCTCGCGCACCGCGGCGTGCCGCTCCTCGCCCGGCTCGGCGTCCAGCAGGACGACGATGCCGTCCTCGTCACGCTGGTCGAACACCTCCGGCGCGAGCAGCACGCACTGACCGGCGCCGCAGCAGCTGTCCTCGTCGACGACGACCTTCATGGGATTCCCCTCTCGATTCTCGGATCACCAGCGGACCGGGACCGTGCGCAGGCCCCCGACGGCCAGCCCTTCCACCCGCTCCAGCTCCGCCGCGGGCACGGCCAGCTCCAGCGACGGCAGCTTGCGCAGCAGCACCTCCAGCACGACCTGCAGCTCGGTGCGGGCCAGCGCCTGGCCCAGGCAGGAGTGCGCGCCGGCGCCGAACGCCAGGTGCGGGTTGGGCGTGCGGCCCAGGTCCATCTCACCGGCGGCGTCGAAGGCGCTCTCGTCGCGGTTGGCCGCCGCCATGCTGCACACCACGGTGGTGCCCTTGGGCAGGTGGACGCCGCTGACCTCGGTCTCGTCGCGCAGGTAGCGCGGCAGGCCGAAGCCGGAGTTGGCGTCCATCCGCAGCGTCTCCTCCACCGCGGTACGGATCAGCGACGGGTCGGCCAGCAGCCGCTCCCACCGCGTCCGGTCGTCCAGCAGCATGGCGACCATCTTGCCGATCATGTTGGCGGTGGTCTCGTGCCCGGCGACCAGCAGCCCCATCCCGGTGACCAGCACCTGGAGATCGGTCAGCCCGCCCTCCTCAGGGCCGCCCGCCGCGAGCAGCTCGCTCAGCACGTCGTCGCCCGGCTCGGCCCGCTTCGCCGCGAGATGGTCGGACATGTACTGGAAGAACTCGCCCTGGGCGGCGTCGATCTCGGCCTTGTCGTAACGGGTCAGGTTGAGCAGCGTGTCGGACCAGTACGCGAACCGCTCCCGGTCCTCCGCTGGCACGCCCAGGATGTCGCAGATCACGTACACCGGCAGCGGGAACCCCAGCGCGGCCCGCAGGTCGCCGGGCGCGCCGCGCTTCACCATGTCGTCGATGAGCTCCTCGGCCATCGCCGCCATCGACGGCCGCAGGGCGGCCATCCGCTTGGCGGTGAACCACCGGCCGACCAGGCGCCGCCAGTGCAGGTGCTCCTCGCCGCCGTCGGGGATGATCTGCGCCATCTCGCTGTTGAACAGCCCGCCGTCGTCGGTGGCCGACAGCCGGGCCGCGTCGGGCGCGGTGAGCAGGCGGGTGAAACGCGGGTCGGCGAGCACCTGCTTGACGTCCGCGTACCTGGTCAGCAACGTCGCCTGGTCGCCGCTGGGCAGCTTCACGTGGGCCACCGGGCACTCACCGCGCAGCTCGGCCCACTCCGTGGGCGGCTCCAGCGCCGCCTCGCTGGGGATCGGGTAGCTCAGGTCCTGCTTCATTCGTCATCTCCTCCGTACGGATGATTCATCAGGACGAGCCGGTCGTCAGGCGAGCGCGCGCTGCCTCAGCAGACGCGCCTGCTTGGCCATGTTCCAGCCGAGCACCCCCGTGACCCGCCCGCCCTCGCGGTAGAGGGCGGCGAAGCGGCGCTCCGACGGGTCGCCTTCGGCGACGCTCAGCTCGGCCTCCGGCGACGGCAGCCCGTGCGTCTGGATCTTGACGTCGTACTGGTCGGTCCAGAAGTACGGGATCGGCACGTACGGGCGATCGGCGCCGAGCAGGTTGGCCGCGACGACCTGGGCCTGCTCGGTGGCGTTCGTCCGGTTCTCCAGCCGCAGCCTCCTGTGGAGCCCTTCGTGCCAGAAGGAGGCCACGTCGCCCACGGCGTAGACCCCGTCGGCGGCGCGGCAGCGCGCGTCGCACGCCACCCCGTCACCCAGCACCAGCCCACTGCCCTCCAGCCAGCCGGTGGCGGGCCGGCACCCGACGGCCACCACGACCGCCTCTGCGGGCAGCAACTCCCCGGTCATCAGCCGCACCCCGCTGACCCGCCCGCCGTCCACCGGCCCGCCGGTCGTCGGCCCGCCGTCCATCGGCCCGCTGGTTGTCGGCCCGCCGTCCGCCGGCCTGCCACGTACCGGCCCGCCAGTCGCCGGCTTGTCGTTCACCGGCCCGCTGGTCGCTGGTTTGTCGCTCACGAAGCCGGAGACCTCGGCGCCGAGTCGCAGGCGGACGCCGCGTTCGGCGTGCAGCCGGGTGAGCATGCCGCCGACCTCGGCGCCGACCTGCTCGCCCAGCAGGGTGTGCCCCATCCCGGCGAGGGTGACGTCCAGGCCCAGGCCGCGGGCGGTGGCGGCGACCTCGGCCCCCAGCACCCCTTCGCCCACGACGACCAGCCGAGGGCCTTCCGCCAGGTGCGCGCGCAGGGCGACGGCGTCGTCCATGCCGCGTAGCACGTGCACGCCCGCGAGCCCGTCCTGGCCGGGCAGCCGGGCGGGGGCCAGGCCGGTGGCGATCACCACGGCGTCCGCGCGATGCACGCGCCCGGACCCGTCGGTGACGGCCCGCGCCTCCGCGTCGAACGCGGCGGCGGGCTCGCCCAGGATCAGCTCGGCGTCCAGCGCCTCCAGCTTGGCCACGTCACGCAGCTGGGCCCGGGACGGCTCCCACTCGCCGGCCAGGACCTGCTTCGACAGCGGCGGCCGGTCGTAGGGGAGCCGGGCCTCGGCGTCCAGCAGCGTCAGCCGCCCCCCGTAGCCGAGCCGCCGCAGCGCCTCCGCCGTGCTCAGCCCGGCGGCCGACGCGCCGACGATCAGGATGCTCCGGGGGGTGGTCAAGGGACACACGTCCGCATATGGCGATCCTTCCGCTCGTCCTGCCTCGACGTTACCCTACACGTGTAGGAAATCGTGCACCTTGTAAAGTGATGGGCGTGGCAATACCCCTGAGCAGCGCCTCCGGCGACCGGCGCGTGCGCCGGACCCAGGCCGCCCTCGCCCGTGCGCTGATCCAGCTCGTCGCGGAGCGCGACCTGCCCCGCGTCACCGTCGCCGACGTGGCCGTGCGCGCCGGAGTGAGCCGCTCGACCTTCTACGACCATTACCGGGATGTGCACGAGCTGGCCGAGGCCGCCTGCACCGCGATGATCGACACCCTGATCGAGTCCCTGCCCAGCCCGCACCCCGGCACGGCCGACCCCGGGCCGGAGGCGATCCGGTCACTGGAGGAGTTCTTCACCAGCCTCGCCGAGCACGCCGGCCTCTACCGCGCCCTGCTCGGCCCACAGGGCAGCGCCCGCGTCTGCGACCACATCCGCCGCCGCATCATCACGGCCATCCAGAAGCACCTCCACCCGGGAGAAGACCGCGCCGAGTCGCGCGCCGACGGCTGGGCCGACGACCGTGTCGACGTCGCCGCGGCCTTCACCGCCGGGGCGCTCATCGGCGTGGCCACCGACTGGCTCCAGCGCGGCTGCCACCGCACCCCCGCCGACATGGCCGCCCTGACCTGGCCGCTGGTCGGCGCCCTCCAGCCGCTCTACGTCCCGGAGCGCGCCGGTCAGGTGGAGTCGGGCCGGGCCCGCCACAGCAGGTAGACGAAGTACGGCGTGCCGATCAACGCCGTCACCAGTCCGGCCGGCACCTGCGCCGGCGCGATCACCGTACGGCCGAGCGTGTCGGCCAGGCTGACCAGCAGCGCGCCGAGCAGCGCCGCGACCGGCAGCACCCGGTTGTGGTGCGCCCCGACCAGGGCGCGCGCCGCGTGCGGGGCGACCAGCCCGACGAAGCCGACGACCCCCACCGCCGACACGGCCGTGGACGTGAGCAGCACCGCGCAGGCGAGCGCGGTCAGCCGCACCGGCTCCAGCGGCACGCCCAGGACCCGCGGCGTGTCCTCGTCCAGCGACAGCAGGTCGAGGTCCCGGCGCAGCCAGGCCAGCAGCGGCACCGTGACCACGAGGGCCAGCGCCACCGGGATGAGCTGCGCCGGTACGCGCCCGTACGTGGAGCCGGAAAGCCAGGTCAGCGCCTTGGCCGTGTTCCACGGGTCGGACAGCACGATGATCAGGACGATGATCGACGTGCACGCGTACTGCACGCCCACCCCGATCAGCACCAGCCGGTCCGAGCTCAGCCCGCCACGCCACGACAGCCCGTAGACCACGGTGAAGGCGATCAGCGCGCCCGCGCCCGCCGCCGCCGACATCGTCCAGATCCCGGCCATCGGCACCACGGTGAGCAGCGTGATCGCGCCGACCCCCGCCCCGGCCGTCACGCCCAGCACCCCGGGCTCGGCCAGCGGGTTGCGGCACACAGCCTGCACCGCGGCCCCCGCCACGGCCAGCGCGACCCCGGCCAGCGCGGCGGCCGCGACCCGGGGCCACCGCTGGTCGAGCACGAACGTCAGCGCCCGCCCGCTGCGCCCCTGCAGCCAGTTGACCACGTCGCCGGTCAGCAGCCACCGGTCACCACCGAGCAGCCCCAGCACCAGCGCCCCCACCAGGAGCACCACACCGGTCGCGACCACGGCCAGGAAGGCCCCCCGCGACCGCGACGCGCCCGTGCGCGCCTCCGGCGGCCGCCGGGTCGGCCCCGCGTCACGGTAGCGACGCGCCAGCCAGATCATCACCGCCGCGCCGAACACGGTGGTCACCACGCCAGGCGGCACCTCCACCCCCGCCTGCGCGCCCAGCACGGCCCGCAGCGCGATGTCCGACCCCAGCACGACCAGCACGCCGACCAGCCCGGCCAGCGGCAGCATCGTCCGGCTCCTGTGCAGGCCGGGGATCGACCGGGGGAGCAGGCGCACGATCACCGGCGCGCACAGCCCGACGAACCCGATCGGCCCCGCGATCGTCACCGCCGCCGCCGCCAGCAGCACCGCCAGCATGGTCAGCCACAGGCGCAGCCGCGGCACGTTCACCCCGAGCACGGTGGCGGTGTCGTCGCCCAGGCCGAGGATGTCCAGCCGCGGCCCGGCCAGCACCGCCGCGACCAGCGCCACCGCGATCACCGGCCCGAGCTGCGTGACCGCGACCAGGTCGGTCTGGACGAGCGAGCCGCTGCCCCACGCGAACAGCCCGGTCGTCTCCTGCTCGAACAGGATCATGAGCAGGTTCGTCAGCGAGCTGAGCGCCAGCGCGGTGGCCGACCCGGCCAGGATCAGCCGCGTCGTCCCCGTACGCCCGCCCGACGACAGCGCCAGCACCAGCGCGGCGGCGGCCAGACCGCCGATCAGCGCCAGCACGCCGGAGACCGGCACCGGCAGCGCCAGCCCGGCCACGCTCCCCGCGACGACCGCCAGATAGGCGCCCGCGCTGACGGCCAGCGTGTCCGGCGAGGCCATCGCGTTGCGCGCGATCGCCTGCAGCAGCGCGCCCGCCACGCCCAGCGCGACGCCCACGCAGACCCCGGCCAGCAGCCGCGGCAGCCGCGAGGCCAGCAGCACCCGGGCCGCCTCGTCGCTGCCGCCGAACGGCAGCGCCAGCAGGTCGAGCGCGCCGACCGCGGAGGTGCCCTGCGTCACGTGCACGGCGGCCACCAGGACGACGGCCGCCAAGGTCAGGAGAAAGACCCCGGCGGTGCCCAGCCGCCGCAGCGGCGTGTCGGGCACCGACGGGGTCAGGACTTCGGTGCTCAACCGGTGAACGCCTTGACCAGCGCGTCGGCGTACTGCTGGGCGGAGAGCGGCCCGCCGAACGTCCAGATGCCGTCGGGCATCCGGGTGACCTGCTGCTTCTCCACGAACGGCAGCGACTTCCAGATGGCGTTCTTGGCCAGGCCGTCGGCGAAGACGTCCTCGCCGTCGGAGGCGTTGTAGAAGAAGCGGGTCTCGGGGTCCTTGAGCACGGTCAGGCCCTCGACGTCGGTGGTGCCCAGGCCCCACTGCTTGTCGGCCTCGCCCTTCCAGGCGTTCTCCAGCCCGAGCTGACCACCGATCTCGGACACCAGCGAGCCCTTGCCGAACAGGCGGATCGAGATCGAGCTGCCCTGCTTCCACCCGTCGGCCATCACGAACGGCTTGCCGGCGCCGCCCGCGGCCTCGATCTTCGCCTTGCCGCCGGCCAGCGCCGCGTCGAAGTCGCTCAGCAGCTTGGCGCCCTCGTCGGTCTTGCCGACCGCCGTCGCGATCATGGTGACGTCCTCGCGCATCCGCGCCAGGTTGCGCGTGGCGTCGCTGCCCTTGGCCACCAGCACCGGCACGAACTTCTCCAGCTGCGCGGCCAGCTCCACGTCGTCGGACTCCATGACGACCAGGTCGGGGTCGAGCGCGCTGATCGAGTCGACGCTGGGCTCCTGCCGCATGCCGACGTCCTGCACCGAGGGGTCGAGCTTGACGGCGGTGTCCCAGACGGCGAACCCCTTCACGTCGGCCGCGCCCACCGGCATGACGCCCAGACTGGCCAGGATCTCGGTCTCGGCCCACTCCAGGCTCACGACCCGGGTCGCCGGCTGGTCGAGCTTGACCTCCTTGCCCCGGCTGTCGGTCACGGTCACGGGGGCCGCCGACGGCTCCGCGCTCGCCGACGCCGCCTGCTCGGGTACGGGTGCTTCGGTCGTGCCGCAGGCGGCGAGAAGGGCGATGGCCGCGATGGCCGTCAGGGCACTGCGCATGGTGGTTCCTGTCATATCGTTGCGATGACGCTCTTGCTGTGCCGGCCGATCGGCCGGGTGGTCACGGTCCCGCTCACCGGGTCGTGGCTGACCTCGATGCGGATCCCGTACGTGTCACTGAGCAGGTCCTCGGTGAGGACCTGCGCGGGCGGCCCGTCGGCGCGGACCCGCCCCTGGTGGAGCAGGACGACGTGGTCGGCGATCTCGGCGGCCTGGTTGAGGTCGTGCAGCACGACCCCGATCGCCACGCCGTGCTCGTCGGCCAGGTCGCGCATCAGCTCCAGCAGCTCCACCTGATAGCGGAGGTCGAGGAACGTGGTGGGCTCGTCCAGCAGCAGGACGCCGGTGTCCTGCGCCAGGCAGGTGGCGAGCCAGACGCGCTGCAGCTCGCCGCCGGACAGCTCGTCGACCGGCCGCTCGGCCATCGCCGTCACGCCGGTCAGCTCCATCGCCCGCGCCACAGCGGCGGCCCCGTCAGGATCCGCCGCCTTCCAGCGCTTCCGGTACGGGTGCCGCCCGTACCCGACGACGTCCGACACCCGCACCCCGCCGGGCGTGGGCCGGCTCTGCGCCAGCAGCGTCACCCGGCAGGCGAAGTCGCGCGCCGACAGCCCCAGCGCGTCGGCGCCGTCGCCGAGCGTCACCGCGCCGCTGTCGGGCCGGTGCAGCCGGGCGAGCGCGCGCAGCAGCGTGGACTTGCCACTGCCGTTGGGGCCCACCAGCGCGGTCACCAGGCCCGGCCGCAGGGCGATCCGGCCGTCGTGCACCACGGTGGCGCCGTGATAGCTGAGGCACAGCTCCGCCCCGCGGAGAGAGATCTCCTCGGTCATGGGAATAAGGTTAGGCTAACCTTGCTGATCGCGCTACGGCGGGATGCTCTTTGCGGAGTGTGAAGTGGCCCGCATTGACCAGACCCGCTCGGCATACCGGCCCCATGACGACCTCCGCGGGATGAACCTGGGCACTCATCGAACCCGTACTCCTCGCTGACCGATCGCGGCGGCGAGGACGGTACGAGGAGGTTCTCCCATGCCACGACCCACCATGGCGTTACGCGTCACCATCGCGCTGGCCATCACGGCCTGCGGTGGAGGGCCGGACGAGATCACGCTTGTCGGCCGCGATCCACAGGTCATCGTCGACACGCCGAGGGACATCAGCCTTGAGATGAGCATCCCCGGAATCCTCGGCTACGACGCCAGGAGCAAGTGCCTCACCATGACCTTGGAGAGCGGCTATGAAGGGGAAGTCGCGGCCCCGGTGTGGCCCGCCGGCAGCAAGCCGGTGATGCGGCAGGGGAAGCGTGGCGTCGAGGTGCCCCACGCCGGCACAATCCTGGAAGGCGAGCGTCTGTACGGGGACTCGTACGCTCCCCACACCACCGACGGCTTCGACCACCTCAACCTGCCCGATGAATGCGTTCCGCCGAACCGCGGCTACGTCTTCATCACCCCGGACCAGCGGCCCCTGGAAGACCCCTAGGTCGCCACGCCAAGACTCCGCTCCCTCTGAATCCGCTGCTCCCGTGGGATCGTCAGGCGCAGTATGTTCACCCGTACGTGTCCGCACTTGGGGGAGCGTCATGAAGAAGGCTCCGTTGATGGTCGCGCTCCTCGCCGTGTCGGCCTGCGGTGCGCAAGGTGTGCTCAGCCAGGCCGCCATCGACCAGGCCCTCGGCCAGGGCACCGATCCGGAGCTGATCTACGTCGTGGATCTGCCTGGGTACGAGCTGCAGGAGCAGTCCGTCGGCGCGGTTGGTGAGGAAGGGTTCGGGGCCTTCTACGTCTCACCGGACGGCAAGCAGGTGCAACTGCGCGTCGACCGTGGCGCCTTCGACGACGCGGTCTGCCGCGAGCGGCCCGTCACCGACGCCGAGCCGGTCGATGCTCCTGTGCGGTGCACGCCTGATGATGGCGGCTGGTATCGGGAGGCGGCCGGGCGTCATGAGTACGTCGCGGTCAGAGGTGACGCCTTTCTCCTCCTGGCTGGGAAGGTCACCGACGTGAACCGGGAGACGCTGAAGACGGCGGTAGCCGGTGCCCGTCAGGCGGCCGTGACCGCATCGCCGTCATCATGGCGTAGTCCGGTCGAGCGCGGCGACCTGCCGACCACCGGGGACGGGGCTCCGAACAACGAGGTTGGGCCGGGCGGGTGACCGGGTGGGCACGCGAGAGGGCCGCTCCTCCTGAAAAATGGAGGCCATGGCGAGGACAGATCTGTCGATCAGGGTGGAGCTGGTGAGCGGCGCGCACGCGCTGGGACTCTGGCCGCAGCCCGGCCGGATCTTTGCGGCGGCACGCGCGATAAACTTTCCCGCCCTGCATCTATTAGTAGGGGTGTACAGCTGATAGCACCCGTCACTCACCCGCTTCGCAGCTCCATCTCTCGGTCGCCGATCTCGCCGGTTGCTGGAGCACAACCCCCTGTAACGTTTCCCGTACGCAGCGCTCAGATCCCAGTATAGGACCGCTTCACCTACCATGGATATCCGAGGCTTCTGCTCACCGATCTCAGAGGTGAAGTAGCAATGAAACCAAGAGCATTACCTGAACCTGGTTCCCCTGAGCTCAAGGTGTTGCCTACCCGGGCACATCAAATCCTGTACGCCTACTTATTCCACCGTCGTGACGACCCTCCAACGATGCGGGAGATCCGTGCGCACCTCCAGGAGGTCCTAGGCGAAGCTCCCTCTCAGACCGACCGACGCGTACGCGATCTTCGGGATCACTTCAGAGCTCCGGCCAAAAAAATCAATGGTGAGTACCGTTACGTATTGGAGGGTTGGGCAGAGAATCGCACCAACGGTTCCAGGAAGGCCATCAGCGATGCTATCCGGGCGCAAGTCCTCTCACCACAGCGCTGCGCCATGTGCGGCCGCACACCTCTGGATCACCAGGTCGTAATGGTCGTCGGCCACAAGGTTCCACGGCATTGGGGCGGCAGTGACGAAATCAGCAATCTGCAACCGCTCTGCGAAGAATGCAATGCCGGAAAGAAGGCATACTTCGCCAATTACGATCAATACGCCGATGCAATTCGTCAATCAGCCGAGCATCCTGAACCGCACGGGCGCATTGGGGAGTTGATTAAGGCATTTCGAGGCGACTGGGTGCCCGCTGAATTGATCGAACTTGTCGCATCGATGAAGCAATATCAAGAGGACTGGCGGAAGCGGACACGAGAGCTACGCCTCCTTGGCTGGACCTATGAGACGAAGAAAAGGAAAGATCCTAAAACAAGCCGGATCCGCGTCTGGTATCGCGTAACAGGCTGGAAACCTTGGCCGGAGGGTTCCATCGCAGCAGAGGTCCGTCGACGAGATCCATCGAACAAACGAGCATCCCAATCGGATCGGTGACTTCTGTACGCCCTCAGGTCGGCGACTTTTCATGTTGGACTGCGACGTACTACTTCTATGGACTGGTGCTGATCACGACATATGTGCCTTGCGCCAGCGATCTTCTAAAATCGTAGTCTTCCTGGAAATGTCGTGGCAGAACTTCTCAAACTCCCGCATGAGTCCCGGTGAGGATGTCAATCAAGATATCATGTGGCCGAAGTGTATGGCTTAGAGCTTGATGGACATGAGCGACGAGACCATATTTCTGCTGAGCGCTATCCCGATGCCGACCGGCCGACATCGAATGGCCAAATTGCCATGCTGGTTGTGGCACCGCGTTCCGCGTAATTCGGGGTTCCTAGAGGCCGACACAGCCTGAACGTGCTGGTCAACGACTGGGAACGAGGCCGACAAGCGAAAATCGCCTAGAGACGCGATTTTGACAGTTCAGCTGCACTGACCTGGAACATACGTCTACGGTCTAGAGCTGTGTACGTGAAGACGACGAAGCGGGAGAACAAGTCCGGCACCGTCCGGTACCTGCACCTGGCCCATAACGAGTGGGATCCGATCAAGGGCCGGGCAGTGCCGAAGGTCTTGTTCACCTTCGGCCGCGAGGACGAACTGGATCGCGAGGCGGTCCGGCGGCTGGTCGCGTCTCTATCACGGCTGCTCGAACCGGGCGAGACCTTGGCCGCGACGACAGCTGCCGACCTGGAGTTCACCTCCTCGGTGCCGTTCGGCGGCACCTACGTCCTCGATCATCTGTGGCAGCGGCTGAAGATCGACCAGATCGTCGGCCGGGTCGGCCAGCCCAAGCGGGGCCGCCGCCGGAACATGACCACCACCGAGCGGGTGCTGTTCGGCCTGGTCGCCAACCGGGCGCTGGCACCGTCCTCAAAGCTGGCCGCCGCGGACTGGATCACCCACGACGTCCACATCGACGGCTTGCCCGGCACCGATGACGACACCTGCTACCGGGCGATGGACTGGCTGCACGAGGTCAAAGACGACCTGGAAAAGCAGGTGTTCGACGAGGTCGCCAACCTTCTCAATCTTGAGGTTGACCTGCTGTTCTTCGACACCACCAGCACCTACTTCGAACTCGGGCACGCCGACGAGCCCGTCGCCCGCGACGATCACGGCGAGCCGATGCCCGAGCACGAGGCCGGCGACGGGCCTGACCGCCAAGCGGCGGGGTTTCGGACCTACGGCAACTCCAAGGACTCCCGTGACGATCTGCCGCAGATCGTCATCGGCATGGCCGTCACCAGGGACGGGATCCCGGTGCGCTGCTGGTGCTGGCCCGGCAACGCCTCCGACCAGAAACTGATCCGCCAGGTCAAGGACGACATGCGGGACTGGACCCTATCCAAGATCGTGTGGGTGACCGACCGCGGCTTCTCATCTGCGCAGAACCGCCGCTACCTGCGGCAAGGCGACCACTCCTACATCATCGGCGAGAAACTTCGCTCCGGCTCGGACGAGGTGAAGGCCGCCTTGTCACGGCAGGGCCGCTACACCGAGATCTCCGGCAACATGCGGATCAAGGAAGTACGGATCAGCGACAGCGAACGGTTCGTCATCTGCCACAACCCTGAGGCGGCCCAGCGTGACGCGCACCTGCGTGAACAGATGGTCACCCAGCTCACCGACCTGATCGACGGATCCGATGCGCTGAGTGAGTTCAAGCGCGGCGAACTGCGCGGGAAGATCGCCGCCAAGCCCGGCCTGAACCGCTACCTGCGCACCACCCCGGCCGGCAAGCTCCGAGTCGATACCGCGAAGATCAAGACCGAGGAGAACCTGGACGGCAAGTATCTGCTGCGCTGCAGCGACCCCCATCTGAGCGCTGAGGAGATCGCCTTGGGCTACAAGCAGCTGCTGGAGGTCGAGCGCGGCTGGCGGGACATGAAGCAGATCATCGACCTGCGGCCGGTCTATCACCGGCTCGAAGAACGCATCCGCGCCCATGTCATCCTCTGCTGGCTGGCGCTCCTGCTGATGCGGATCATCGAGACCACTACCGGCGGCACCTGGCCTGCCTGCCGCCGCGAGCTGGAGCGGCTCCACCTGGGCACCTTCACCGGCCCCGCCGGATTGTTCCGGCAGGTCACCGCCTTGACCAAGCCCCAGCAGGACCTGCTGGCCAAGCTCGCCGTCCCCGCCCCCAAGCAGGTCATCGACCTGCAACCAGCAACACGCTGACCAGCATGAACACCATCGCCTAGAGAAACGCTCTCCAGGCGGCCACACCCATGTCAGCCCAGCTCAGGCCCATATCCGGACCTCCATGCCACTGAATTACGCGGAACGCGGGTGTGGCGAGCGACTGGCATTGCTTGGGATAGCGCACTTGGCCTCGATCTCTTGGAAAGCGGGCACAGAGATGCTCAAGCGCTACGGATCCGACTTGCTCAAATCATCATAATTTGCCTAGCGCCAACTAGCTGATTCGGGATCGGTTCTGGTCGAACCGGTCGTGCCGAATGTGGTCCTCTTGACCAAGGAACGCCTTGAACGCGCCAAGCTTGTAGGCGGGCGGCTGTTTCCCGTTGCGGATTTCGATGTGGAAGTCCCGCCCAAGCAGGGCGATCCTGCGCTCCAGTTCGTGAGGCTCCAAGGTGAGGTCGGTTGCGCGGCAGATCTGGGCCGCCGTCATGAAGTCGTCCTTGTCGCGCAGTGCTCGGTAGATGAGGTCGTGCTCGATGTCCAGATCGCGCTCACGGCGCTCCGCAGTGTGGTTGAGAGCTGCTGCGATTGCTTCACCAAGGACCTTGGCAACAGGCGGCGGGAAGGCATTACCGATCTGGCGGTAGTTTGAGGTCTTCCTGCCGGTGAAGTGCCACTTGAACTCTTGGCCGTCCCAGCCTTGGATCCTGGCAACCATCTCGCAGGTCAGCTTCGGCCCAACAGCGAATGTGTCGTCTGGTCCTGGGGCTGCGTTAGCGATGCCCATAGCGTCGACACCCAACTCTGCCCATGCGCGCTTCGCCCGCGTTGGGCCTAGATCCGCGCCACCATGCTTCTTGGAGCCGCCCACGATCGTCGGCGCAATGTCGCTCGC
The DNA here is from genome assembly GCF_039540635.1 of Nonomuraea ferruginea. Taxonomy (NCBI): domain Bacteria; kingdom Bacillati; phylum Actinomycetota; class Actinomycetes; order Streptosporangiales; family Streptosporangiaceae; genus Nonomuraea; species Nonomuraea ferruginea. The sequence continues at coordinate 281,594 of NZ_BAABFD010000007.1, forward strand.
CCGGTGGGCCCAATCCTCTGCGCCCTTCCAGCCGTTCGCTGACATCAGCGGAAGCAGCGTCTCGCCTACAGTGGGCGGGTCTCCGATGGGCTCGGGCCAGTGGAAGTAGGCAAAATCTTCTGGGGCCATGGCAATGAGTACGAACCGTGGCCGCAGCTGAGGCACGCCGTAGTCGGCTGCATGGAGCAGCCGCCACTCAGCGGCATAGCCGAACTCCTGCAACCGATCGAGCACGTGCTGACGGTATCCAGTGAAGCGGGGCATGCTCAGGCCGCGGACGTTCTCCAGCATGAGAGCGCGGGGCCTGATGATGTTGACTTGCTCGACCGCCCAGGCGAAGAGGTCGCGCTCGTCTGTCGCTCCGAGTTGTTTGCCAGCGATGGTGAACGGAGGGCACGGGACTCCGCCTGCCAGCAGGTCGATGGCGGGGGTGCCGGGCTGAGGAGCGTAGTCAGTGGGATCCCATACGTTGAGATCAGCGACATCGCCCTGGGCCACCTTCCACTCTGGACGGTTGTGGCGCAGCGTGTTTACCGCGTTCTCGTCCAGCTCGACCGAGAGCTCGTGCTTGAAGCCCGCTCGCTCCAAGCCGAGGGCCTGGCCGCCGGCCCCGGCGCAGATCTCAATGACGCGAAGTTCGGTCACGGGGACCCCTTTCGTTGCCTGGGCGCAGCGCAGCCAGACGGCCAGCTGTATCTTTGCTGCAAAGACAGCGATGCGTGCGCTTACCGGTGTGGATGTGTCTGACCGTAAAAAACTTCAAGCCCGCGAGCAGGCCCATGAGCGGGGGATCTACCCTGCCCCGTTGAACGAGGGCCGATCGAGGAACATGCAAGCGAACCGGCGATCTAACACCAAGCCGGAGGTGGTGCTCCGTAGCGCCCTGCATCGGCTTGGCTATCGGTACCGTAAGGATCTTCGCCTTGATCTCGGCGACGTGAAAGTCCGGCCTGACATCGTCTTCACGGCCCGGAAGGTCGCTGTGTTCGTGGACGGTTGCTTCTGGCATGTCTGTCCCGTCCACGGTCGCCATCCCACGACGAACGAGTGGTACTGGACGCCGAAGCTTCGCCGGAACATGGAGCGCGATCGGATCGTCAATGCGGCCCTGGAAGCCGCCGGCTGGCGAGTTGTCCGCCTGTGGGAACACGAAGACCTCACCTCTGCCGTAGAGACAGTGGTCGCTGCGGTAGATCCCGGTCCCGAACACGTGAGCGATAATAGCGGGAGTCGCTGACAAATTCCTGAGGATCGCGCATGCGTCCTGGCCTCGGGTTATGGCGAAGCATCCGGCAGTCCAGTATGCGCACCATTCGGATCATTTGGGCCCGGAAACCGGTGATCGAGCCAAGCCTGTACGGCCTGCACATCGCCGTACCCGTGACTGCGCAGAGTGTCGATGATGTCGCGAGCGCAGACCAGGATGATCGGATGCGCGTCATCACGAACCTCCCTGTACACCTGAGGGTTGAAGTACGAGGTGGTCACGAAGACGCCGAACTGGCGATGCCGGATCCGTGAGATCAGCCGTGCGACCTCCTTAACGCCCACCGAGTGGGTCATTGTGTAGCACTTGGCCTCCAGTGCGAACTGCACAGCGACACGATCACTAGCGGGGCCGAGCAGGTACTCGCCAACGGCATCACGGCCACCGTCCCTGCTGCGGGGGGTGAGTTCGCAGATGCCTGTGGAGGGAGCCATCATTCGCCAGATCTCGACGCCGCAAGCCTCGAAGTCATGAGGGCGGCTGGCGAAGTGTTGGTGGATCGTGGCGACTATCTGCTTGCCAGCAGCATCGGGCTGTTGCTCCGCTGTACTCCGAACGATGGTGGTGGAGGGCGCCAGCAGAGGCTGGTAGGTGTTCGCTTCCACCCATGCGCGCCAAGGCCCTGGACAGTTGACACTTAGCGGGATCCCATTGGCGAGATCAGCGATCCACTCGCGTGTGACCCTTGGCACATCCAGGATCGTGAAGCGAGCCCGGTAGTTCTGAAACCGCAAGCCGCGAGTGGAGCGCCAGATGGCCTGCAGTTCGTCGTCCGAGGTCAGCGTAGCTCCGCCGGGTGCGAGCAAGCCGCGAAAACGGACGTTGCGTCCCGCAGGTGAGGCCTTCTCGAACAAGAAAAATGGTGGCACCTTCGCACGACTGGCGCTTCGGTTCCAGCCGAAGGCATCGCGGAGGAGGAGGTTGCCGCGGCGCGGGGTGTCGTGAAGATCTGTGCCCGGATGCCGGTTGTCGCCGTAGTAGGTGAAGATGCCCGTACGCGGGTCGAGTTCGTCCGGCCAGTCGGGCTGGTTGCCGGTAGTGAAGAGGACCGCGAAGCGCACGTTCTGTCGCGTCGGCGAACCACTGAACCGGAAGCCGCCTTGGTTGCCGACCCCCGGCAGGAGGTGTGCCAGGGGATCATCTCGCACGTTGCCAGAGCTGCCGCCTGCATAGACAGCGTCCAGCACGAGGTCGGCCGTTGCCAGTCCGGCAAAGGGCACTACGTGATCTACAACCCCCACAGAGGGAGGTTATCCAATGTGTCCAAGATTGCGGCATTGGCACTCTTGGTGGGGATCTACTGGCCCAGGGCTCCAATGTTGGGGAGTAAGGGGCCCTGGACTGCTGGATCCACGTCTAGAGCGATCACCCACTGTTCGCCATCCAGCTCGATGTAGCGGGTATCCCCATGATGGGGCCGGCGCTTCGCCAGGCGCACGCTCATCGACTCTCCCGGACCGGGAGGCTGAAGCCCGAGTGCAGTCGCCGTCTGTACATGGTTCTTGTACTGGCCAAATATGACGATCCCCTCGGGACGAAGGGCGCTCCGAGCGCCACCATTGCCCCTGACGCGCTTCATGTAGTCCTCTTGCATGGCCACAGTAGCCACGACGTTCCTGCTGATGGGACGGCGCTGGGCACGGCGGAACAGCTCGTTGACGCGCTGTTGCCCGCTCCCGGCACCGAAGATCGCATCGATGTCCTTGGAGGGGAGCCGCAGGAGAGCATTCTCTGGAAGAGGGGCGTCCTTGAACAGCCAGCGGATCGATGCTCTTCCTCGCCGGTTGAGGGTGCGCTTGGCGTCCCGGTTTCCTCCAGGATTTAGGTGCTCTTCGCTAGCGCGGACAAGACCAGCGCTCCACTTGCCCTCTTGGTCGCTAGCCCAGAGCCCGAGGAGCAGCCGACCGGCGGCCTCCGGCGGAATCATCCAGTCGGCGAGCCCCTGCGAGTACTTGCAGTCAACCTCGACGCCTTCGATGGCGTAGTCCAGGACTTCCCCGCCTTCGAACCCGAACTCACGCTGCAGATTGATCTCAACCAAAGTGCCGCAGTGAGTCTTCTCGGTCTTGTGGAGCTCCTCCCAACGGAACCGGCCGGTGTGCTGGCCGTCGAGAAGCATGTCGAAGCTTCGCCGGATAGCCCGGCTGATCCTGCTGCCGTCTGGATCAGCGGTCATCAGGTGGTCGAGTACAGCTTCCATCGGCGAGTCTGGGGCGCTGAGATCGAAGAGCACGAGACGAATCTAGCCGGATGTTCCGGGCCCGAACGGCTGGCGCAGGGCTCTGCCGGTGGGAGGTCGCAGGTGGCGGCTATGAGTGCCTCGTTGCTATTGGCCTGACCTCGGTAAACTCGCGTCCCCAGTCAGGACCGAGTTCCACATTTTTTCCGCGACACGTCGCGACCACGGCCCGGCGTACGCGACTCGTGGGGGAGTGGTCTGGTACGTACGGCGGATCACGTACATGCCACCGGACGCGAGCAGTTCGTACACGATCGTGCGGCAGGAGCAGGTGTAGCCCAGCACCCGCGACCGATACGGCCGCTCAGCCGTCCAGTCGAGCGGCGTAGTCGGCACGCCGATGCGTCCCGGCGGATGCGGGGCCAACTGCGGGCAGTCCCAGTCGTCCGGGTCGATCACGACGACTCACCCAGCAGAACCCAGACGACCTTCCCGCCCGTCCTCGGCCACCGGTACCCCCAACTAGAGGCCACGGCGTCAACCACGTACAGGCCCCGACCACCGAGCGCCTCCGCCTCAGGGCAGCGCAGTTTCGGGGGACGGCGGCTGCAGTCCCACACCTCCAGAACGACGCCGGCGTCCGCCTGATGAAGTCCGACCCGCACGCGCCGGTATGACCCGGCAAGTGTCCCGTATATTGCGACCTCGTCCTCGCTGGGATCAGATGCCTTGATGCCGTTCGTCACCAACTCGCTGATCGCGAGCTGAGCGTCGTCGATGAGGGTCTCGCGCCCCCAATCCGTCAGCACGCGCGCCACGTGCTTCCGCGCGAGGGACACCGAGAGCGGGTGGACCGGCAGTTCGGTGTAATTGCGCCAGGTCGCCGGTGAAGCGACGCTCATGCCAACCTCCCGTGACAGACAGTGCGTCTTGTAAGCCTGCGTGGAGTCCAAGCATGCGGATTCGTCAGAGCCTATAGGGGCTTTACCTCGTGAAATATGAGCGACAAAAAAAGACACGAGAAAGATATTGCGGGTCGTTAGAGTGTAGTTGTACCGTCACGGTCGGTGATATTCGCTGGCGGGAGGGAACAGAGTGGACATCGATACCAGTGGCCCTATGTCTCCTCGGGCTCGCTTTGCCCAGGAACTTGAACGGCATCGCAAGGAAGCCGGTCTGTCGCAGATCGCGCTGAGTGCCCGAATGTGCTGTCACACGTCCCTTATCAGTCACATCGAAAGAGGGCGGCGGGCACCCACACGTGACTTCGCGGAAGGGCTCGATCGGGCCTTCCAGGTGGACGGGCATTTCGTGGGTCTATTCAAGCAGATATCCCATTCGCCGAACCTCGGCTGGTTCGCCCGCTGGGTGGAGGAGATCGAGCCCGAAGCTGTCATCCTTCAATCCTGGGATCCGCTGCTGATCCCGGGGTGCCTGCAGACTCCCGAATACGCGCGAGCTCTCCTCTCCTCCACCTCTCCCCCCGAACAATTGGAGGAGCGAGTGCTGGCTCGTACGCAACGAGTCCAGTTGTTCGACGCTCCCGGCGGTCCGATCTACCTGGCCCTGATCGACGAGAACGTGCTTCACCGGCCGATCGGCGGCGCGGCGATCCTGGCGGCCCAGCTTCGTTATCTCCTGGAGCTCTCCCATCACCCGCGCATCACCATCCAGATCGTGCCGGTGGACGCCGGTTGCATAGTCGGCATGGTGACCGCGTTCGTGCTGGCCCGCCTGCGCGATGGTGCGGAGATCGCTTCCACGGACTCTTTGCTGTCCGGGCATGTCACTGGCGACTATGGTGTGGTCGCGCAGCTCAAGGTGCGATATGAAACAATCAGAGCGGACGCACACTCCCAATCCGTGTCACAAAGGGCGATTGAAGAGGCGGCGGCTAAATGGGCAAGCTGAATCTAGAAGCGGCTGAATGGCGCAAGGCCACGGCCAGCGGCGACGTAGGACAGTGCGTGGAGGTGGCGACCAACCTTCCTGGTGTCGTCGCCGTACGCGACAGCAAGAACCCCCAGGGTCCGGCGCTGATCTTCACGCCCGGTGAGTGGAAGGCATTCGTTGGCGGCGTCCGGGACGGCGAGTTCGACCTGGCCTGACCTTCGTCGGCTTCCTGACGCTCGACTGGGACCAATCCAGCAGGGTACGCCTGGCAGCCTGCTACCGGAGTGTCCGGTCGGGCTGCCCACGGCGCACTCAGCAGATGTGTCGTGCGCCGCTGCGAACTCCCTGAACTGTGGCCCTCGTACACCGGCTACACGGGTGGGCCACTCTATGACGGGATGATCGGGGGCTGCGCCGATGCCGCGTTCGTCAACGCCTGGGCGGTGGCGTGGACGGCCCTGAACTGAGAGGCGTCCCAGATCATGTGCAGTCCGTGATGGTTATAGAGGGTAAGGCGCCCGTATCTCATCACGGGAAGCTGCCGGTTGTCCTTGAAGCGACGGTCGGGCCCTCCCTTGACGTTCACGTACTGCCAGGTCCGGTCCACGATCTCACCGTCGCGGGGGAGAGCGCCCTCCTCGATGACCCGCACCTCCTCGGCCGAGAGCTCCAACTGCTGGTAGGGGATGTCGGCGAAGTGCTTCCCCTCCCTGAGAAGCACCCGGTCGGGGAGGAAGTGGACGGATCTTTCGCCCGAGGTCAGCGTCGGAATGGCGACGTTGGTGACCAGGATTCTTGGTCCGTTCATGCTGGCCGCAGCCGCCCGGCGGCGGTGAAGGGTCGACGCGCCGGCATTCACCTTGTACTGGTACGGCGTCTGGACGGCACCGGATGCGGTGATCAGCCAGAAGCCTCCGACCTGTCGCAGGGCTCCGACGGCCTGTACGAGGTCTTCGAATCGTCGCGCCATGTCGTCGTTGACGTCGTACATGACGACGACCGACCGTCTGGCCTGGTCGCGCATCGCCAGCCAGACGATCGCCGGGACGCCGACAAGGATCAGGAGCAGGCCCCAACGTCCGAGGATGAGGCCGAGAACAAGGAGGGCGCCGAGGGCGAATGGCCAGAGCGGTCGTCGGCGGGCTGCGACCTGGATTTGGTTGACCAGATCGCTGCGGTTGCCGGCCACTAGCTCTTGGACTGATGCTCCGGTTACGTCCTCCATCACCACGGAACTGGACGGGGGGATGTAGGGCCGTGGGCGCGGCGACGAATGAGGCGCGGGCTTGTCGATCGTGCTCTGGTAGTAGATTCCACCGCGGCCCATGTGCACGTAGTTGCCTCGCGGGCCGGTCCCCACTCTGAAACCGGGAACGCCTACCGAGACACCCATGCCTGACGGGGACATGGTGAATCGGAACGGTCCAGCGCGCAGGCTCGTACGAGTGTAGAAGCCCATGGGCTGTCCTTATCGCTCGGGGGTGCTTGGACTTATGCTGATTTATGCGGCTCAGCGTGTCACATTGCCGAACGCAGAATAGCCCAGTTCAAGGTGTCTATGTCTGGCTAGGTAAGGGAAATGGATCCCATGAATCTTGAGAAGGCGGAATGGCGCAAAGCGACTGCCAGCGGCGACAACGGCCAGTGCGTTGAAGTGGCGACCAACCTTCCCGGCATCGTCGCCGTACGCGACAGCAAGAACCCTCAGGGCCCGGCGCTGATCTTCACGCCCGGTGAGTGGAAAGCGTTCGTAGGCGGCGTCAGGGACGGTGAGTTCGACCTGGCCTGACCGCCGCCGACTCCCGGCAGTACGCAGGCAGCCCACGGCCAGACGCCCGGCCGGGGTTGCCCCCGCACCGAGTCACAGCCCGATGTTGGCCTTGTCGCCCATGTACGAGCCCGCCCCTGGCCATCCGGCCTGGGCCAGTTCGACGAACCGGGAGCCGAACCCGAGCCCCGGCAGCTCGGCCAGCGGCACGAAATGCACGCCCCGGATCCGGTTGGTGTCGACGCCCTCGGTGACGACCCCCAGGGTGCCGCCCACGCGGGTGACCTCGAACGTCATGTGGATGACGTGGAGGCCACCGCCCGGAAAGTTGTCGCACACGTACAGCAGCCGGCCGGCCTCCACGTCGAGCCCGGTCTCCTCGCGCATCTCCCGTACCAGCGCGTCGGCGAGCGGTTCGCCCGCCTCGACCCGCCCGCCGGGCAGTGTCCAGGAGCGGGTGTCGGTGTCCTGATCCAGCAGGAGGATCCGGTCGTCCTCGATGAGGATGCCGGTGACGCGCACGATGATCATCTCGATGCCCGCCTGCCGACCAGCAGCAGCAATCCGACGGCGGCCAGGATGCCGACGGCGATGGCCGGGACGAGCGCCCCGAAGCCCAGCCCGGCCGCCACCAGGCCGAACAGCGGCGGGCCGAGCAGTGATCCGAGGCTGCCCGCCTGGGCGACCACGCCGTTGCCGACGTCCGCGTGGTCGAGGCGCTCCAGCACCAGCGGCAGAGCGGCGAAGCCGAGGGCGCCCAGGAACCCGTTCTCGATGGAGACGATCGCCGCGCCCGCCAGCGCGGCTGACGCCGAGCCGTGGTCGCCGAACAGGAGCCAGGCGGCCGGGAGGGTGAGCAACCCGGTCAGCGCCAGGGTGCCGACCGGGATGCCCCGGCGGAGCAGCACTCCCACGGCCAGCCCGCCGATCGCGCTGAGCACGGAGATCACCGAGGTCAGGGCGCCCGCGGCGGCGGCCGAGTAGCCCTGCTGCTCGATGAGGAGCGTGGGCAGCAGGACGATCACCGGGAGGGTCACCAGGATGGCCAGGCAGAAGGCCGCGGCGAGCACCAGCGGCCACCACAGCGCCCCGGCCCGGGGGCGCGGGCCGGCCGCCTGCCGTCCGGGCCCCCGCGGCAGGCGCGCCCAGAGGACCAGCGCCATCGCCAGCGTCAGACCGGCGACCAGCGCGATCCAGCCGCGCCAGCCCAGAGCGGAAGCCAGCGCGCCACCCGCGAGCGTGCTCGCCCCGAGTCCCATCGGGACGAACGTGGCCCAGATCGACAGGGCGGTGCCCCGGTCGCGTCCGGTGGCCAGGCGGACGACCAGGGCAGGGCAGGTGATGATGATCAGGAGATATCCGATGCCCTCGGCGACCCGGGCGATCAGCAACCAGCCGAAATCGGGCGCGGCCACGCTCGCCGCGCTCGCCGCCGCGGTCAGGGCAAGGCCCGCGACCAGCGACCGCTCCGCGCCGATGCGGCGTACGAGGTAGCCGGCGGGCAGACCGGCGGCGGCGCCGACGCCGACGACGGCCGAGATCACCCAGCCCAGCTGCGACAGCGACAGCCCGAGCTCGGCCGCCACCTCCGGCCCGACCGGGGAGAACTTGCCGAAGCTCATCGCCGCGACGACCCCGCCGAGGTAGATGACGGCGATCGTCAGCCACGGGGTGCGTCGTGCGGACTCCCCGGCCGGCTCGGACGTGTCCGGCATCGAGGGAGAGTCCATCGGGCTCCTTGTGTCGTCGCGGGCACGTCTCCAGGCTCGATCATGGCTCTGTCGGTTGCCCGGTTCAACCCTTTTGTCGCCACCCGGATCTTCACCGCGCGGACGGCTGAGCACCGCCGGTGGTGCCTTCCAGGAGCGCCGTGCCCAGGGGAGTGAGCGTGTGCAGGACCGCGGTGCCGTCGCGGCGGGTGTCGATCAGTCCCGCCTCTCGCAGCACCGTCGCGTGCCGGCTGGCCGCCGTGGGTGAGATCCGCAGCATGCGGGCGAGCTGCGTGGTCGTGGCGCTGTGGTCGAGCGCGTGCAGCACGGCCGAGCGGTTCGCGCCCATCAGCGCGTCGAGGTCGGCGCGGCGCTCGGCCGCCGGACGCCACCGGTGCCGTTGCTCGATCGGGTAGACCAGCACGGGCGGCAGCTCGGGGTCGGCCAGCGTCATGGGCGTCCGCTGGCAGAAGTACGACGGCACCAGCCGAAGGCCGCGCCCGCCGAGCACCAGGTCCCGGTCGACGACGTACTCGGTCTCCAAAACGGGCGGCGTCCAGCTCATGAGCGGCGCGAACCCGGCGAACAGCCCCTCGACCCCTCCCCGGAGCAGGCCGCGGGCCCGGCAGGCGCGGTCGGCGGCGATGGCGGAGCCGGCGAGTTCCCTGAACGGGGCGACGGCCGCCTCGTAGTAGTCGCGCAGCGCGGCTCCCATCTCCTGGAGCGTCGGCCCGTTGCCCTGGGCGATGGGGCGCACCCACCCGGGCAGGGGCCGGTGGCGGGCGAGCAGGCGCAGCTCGGCGGCCAGTCGCCGGGTGGGGGTGCGGAGCAGCGCGGCCAGGCCGCTGTCCAGTCCGAGAAGTCCTTCGTACGGGGTGAGGAAGTCGGGGAAGTAGGGCCCGGCCGGAACCAGCACGTCGAGCAGGCGGGCTCCGCGCCGCATCCGGGAGGATCTGGCCGGGTCGGCGTGCAGCTCCTCGAACCAGGGCCGGAAGGCCGGCGATCGCACCCGGTCACGGAAGCGGAACCGCGTGAGGATCATTTCCCACAGGGGGTCGGGTTCGTCGGCGAGAGTGACGCGCGTCAGGTCTTCAGCAGTGAAATGGATCCGCAGAGTCCCCATTCCGTCCCCGTTGTTTGACAGCGCCTGTCATCCGGCACGACACCACGGTGAGAATCTCCAGTCAAGCAGGTTTGAGGCTTTTGTCGTTTTTGCGGTAGAGCGCAAAGGCTCTTTCGACCCTCATCCTCCGGGGTCACGATGGAGGGCGTCCTGATCCGTTGATCATCGATGGAGGAAGCGCCTGTGAAGATCGCCCGTCGTCTGTTAACGGCAGTGTCCGCGCTCGCCCTCGTCATGACCTCGCCCGGCTTCGCCGGCCCCGCTCACGCCGAGCCCGTCCAGGTCAAGCCCCTGTCCGTACGGAGCGTCGCGCCGATGGGCGCCGAGGCCGCGGCGCTGACGGCGAAGGCCCGCGGGGGCCAGGCCAGGTCGGCGCTCGCGGCCCGCCCGGACCGGCCCGCCAGGACGCAGGCCGCGCGGTCGTTCTACGAGCTCCAGCTCAACCTGTGCAACAGCGGCAAGGCCGGATGCTACGCCGGCGGCCAGTCGATCTACGAAGGCGGCGACCTGATCTACTACCTCGCCCCCGACCTGGTGACGCTGAACGAGATCTGCTCCGTCGACCTGCCCAACTACCTCCAGCCGTCGCTCGCCGAGGCCTGGCCGAACGACTGGACCTACTCCGTCTTCTACCCGGCGCTCGACAAGCCGACGGGCAACCCGATCACCTGCACGAACGGCGGCACCTACGGCAACGCCGTCCTCGGCCGGGTCCCCGCCGCCCTGTGGCAGGGGGCCAACGGCTGGGTCGGCGAGTACACGACCCAGGACAGCGGCAACGAGGTGCGCACCTTCGCCTGCGCCTACGCGGTGGGCGACCACCTGTCCTGCGCCACCCACCTGAGCGCGAACAGCGAGCCGATCGCGCTGACCCAGTGTCAGGCCCTGATGTTCAGCGCCGTGCCCTACATCAGGTCGCAGGAGGGCATCTCCGGCAAGACGGTCGTCGGCGGTGACTTCAACCTGGAGTACGACACCTCCGACCCGGAGAACGCGCAGAACTGCGTACCCAGCGGCAACACCCGCAAGGGCGACGGAGACGTGCAGCACGTCATCTTCAGCAACGACTTCACCTTCGTCAGCCGAAGCCTGTACGGGCTGACCTACACCGACCACGACGGCATGCTGATCCGCCTGACCAAGCCGTGACCCCGGACGCCTTTGTCTTCACGGCACTGATTCGGGAGGGACTTGCCCGACCCGGAAGCGGCGCGCACGAACTTGACGTCGACTGATCGGCGGGGATATACCCCCCGCCCCCTTGGGAAAAGCCCCGCGTAGGATGGTTGCCGCGCACGCCATCGCATCTCTACGGGGGGTTCCCGATGGGGACTTTGCGTATTCATTTTACGGCGGACGATTTAGTGCGGACCACGCTCGCCGCCGCTCCCGATCCCTTGTGGGAGGTGGTGCTGAGCCACTTCCGGCTGAGGGAGCGAAGCCTTCGCCCGGTTTATCGTTCCTGGATGGGGGACCTCCGGGCCGACCCGGAGCGGATGGCGCGCGTCAAGACGGGCGCCCGCCTGCTGGACGTGCTCGCGCCGCTGGGCCCGTACTGGCCCGACTTCCTCACACCGCACGAGTCGAAGAGCGGTCTCGCCGGCGGCCTGGACGCGATCATGTCCACGCCGCGTGCCCGATTACGTGAGGAGTTCGAGCGGCTGGCGCAGCATCGGCGCCTGCCCGGCTGGGTCGCCAGCCTGGCCGACGGTGACGTGGAGACGCTGACCCGGGTGAGCGCCGCCATCCGTTCCTACCACGACGCGGCCATCGCCCCGAGCCACCAGCTCATCCACCTGGCGGTCGCCGCCGACCGCGCCCAACGGGCCCGCGACATGCTGGAACACGGCACCGAAGGACTGCTGGCCGGGATGGGCACGCTCATGCGGTGGCGCCCCCCGGTGCTCGAGGTGGCGTACGACATCGACGCCGTGCTCCACCTGGGCGGGCGCGGGCTGAGGCTGGTGCCGTCGTACTTCTGCCAGCGCACCTCCGTCACGCTGGCCGATCCGGAGCTCCCACCCGTCCTCATCTACCCGATCGACCACCAGCACCACTGGTCCACGGTGGTGCGGAGGGGCGTCGAGCCGTTGCTGGGCAGGACCCGCGCGGCCGCCCTGCTCGCCGTCGCCACGAGCGCCCCCACCACCGGCGAGCTCGCCCGGACCCTGCGGATCTCCCCCGCCTCGGCCAGCCGTCAGGCGACGGTCCTGCGCGAGGCCGGGCTGATTCTGACGGTACGTGACGGATCTTCCGTCCTGCACGCGATCACCCCTCTCGGGGAGGCCCTGCTCGAAGGCAGGCCGCTGTGATCAGCCTCCTTGCGTACGCTGAAGCGCACGGGCCCTGACGCGCCGGGCGGGTGTCGCCGGATCGACCGCCGCGCCCGCCAGGGGGACGGCGGGCGCGCTCCGATCGGTGCGGAGCTCCGCGGCGACCCGTGCCAGCTTCCTGCTGCCCGGCGCCACGTCGATCTGGAAGTGCGACGCCTTCACCGGGGTCAGGTCACCTCCCCAGCGCACCGTGCCCGCGCAGTCGGCGAGGATGTCTCGTACGATCAGCTCCTGGTGAGGCCAGAGCCGCTCCGAGCCGCGCAGCGGATAGGCGGCCGGGTGGATGGCGATGGCGGTCCCCGACAGGTAGGCGGACTCGAACGGGGCCTCCACGACCTGGCCGGCCCTGTAGCCGAAGACGCCTCCGCCTTCTCCGCTGTCCACGGCGGCGATCTCGTAGTGCCATCGGCGGGCGACGTGGAGCAGCACGGTCGCGACGTCCCCGGCACGCAGGGCCACGGTCGCGAGCGAGCCTTCGATCGCGTACGTCCTGATCGCGCCGTGGTCGTGGGGCCGGCCGGTGAACGACTCGCCCGCTTTCCCGGGAACGGGGACGGGTACGGCCATCACCAGGGCGCCGGCGGCGATGAAACGGCGGCGTGTGATCACGTGAACGCTCCTCATGGCGAGACGACGGAGGAAACTCCCGGGTCGCCGCCCTGGCGCCACACGTTACGGTCCAGGCCCCACCCGGGCTGGAACGCGTACTCGCGGATCTGGTTGAGCGACCAGTTGGCGGGCAACGGGTAGCCGAGGTTCCCGGAGAACCCCCACGACATCCCGGAGACGAAGGACCAGCGCGCGCCGGCCTCGGCGGACACGCGGCTGCAGACGTTGCGGGAGCCGTAGACCCCGAACTGGTAACGGCCGCCGAGTTGCTCCAGCGCCGTCCTGACCCCGCGGAAATAGGGCACGACATTGCTGGTGATCTCGGTGTCCAGCGCGTCGTAGTCGACCGCGAAATAAATGCAGGCGCCCGGTGGCAGGCCGAACGCGCGGGCCTTCTCGTCGGCTTTCCTGCCCTGGTCGTAGCCCTTGTCGTAGGTGAAGTTGGCCAGCTGGGTCCCGTTGTACTGGAAAATGGGGAACATTCTCAGCCCCGCCGCGAAGATGTTCTGCAGTTCGCCGGGCTTGAGCGCCTTCCCGAGATAATCCGGGTCGCTCGGGGGGAGGTGCTCGTCGAGATAACGGCCGACGATCCGGTAGCCGTTCTGCATGAGCAGCCGGCCGCGCTCAAGCGTGATCTCGGTGATGCAGTCGCAGCCGGTGGCTTCGCGCTCGGTGTCGCCCGCGGAGATGAGGAGCTGCGCCCATGTCGTGTAGTCGTTGGTCCCGGTCACGGGAATCTGGGAAAAGCTCTGGAACGTCCGCAGCCAGCTCGTGTGCGTGGCGGTCTGCGTGTCCGTGTAGATGTCCTGGGAGGAGTACGGGACCTGCCGCCCGTTGTCGTAGGTGGGTGAGTTGAAGAAGCAGGCGGCGCGGAACAGCAGGCGGAAATCGCCGGTGAGCGTCCCCGCCCCCCTCGTCCTGAGCCCCGACTGCGTGCCCGGCCCGAAGTAGCCGTTGATGTCGTTCAGCCCGATCCCCAGCTCGTACTGAATGGCCATCATCAGGCCCTTCTGCACCTCACGGGAGTAATAGCCGTCGCACGGCACGAGATTCATCGCCGGGATCGCCCGCTGGGCCACGTAACGCTTGTTGAGGTGTTGCTGGATCGCCTGGGTGGCGGCGTCTCCGCCCGGGACGAGGCGGAACTGGTCCATGGTGAGCAGCGCCCGGGCGATGCGTGCCCACAGCGCGTTGGTGATGACGACGCCGGTCAGGCCCATGTGCCCGATGAGCGCCTGGAAGGAGTCGCGCGATCGGGTGTCCCAGATATAGGGCGGATCGGTCGCGTAGTAACCCTTGCACCACAGGGCGTAGTTGTAGATGGTGATGATGCTCGGATCCGTCTCGGTGTCCGGGCGCAGCGGGTGGTCCTGCACGGCCCGCATCGTGGCCGGGCCGAAACTCTGCACCGTCGGGGAGATGCCCAGCTCGTGCTGGAGCGCCTGCGTGAGCGAGAGCACCGTGGCCCATCCAGTGCGTCCCGTCTCCAGGACCCTGACGTAGCCCGGGGCCACGCCGTCGTACCTGGTGTTCACCCACTTCTGCGCGGCGAACACGTTCATGTCCATGAGCGTGCCCTCGTCCCATGACACCGCCGGGTCGATGGGGGAGCCGTTCGTCGCGTACGGGGTCAGATTGCCCGGGCATTCGGTGTCGTAGCCGGCCGAGTGAGGAAGGATGCGCCGACCGGCCCGCCGACTGGCCGGGGCCTCGCCGCGCAGATGGGCGATGAGGTCCCTGATGCTCCGCAGCATGGCGTCGGTCGGCTGGTCCCACGACCTCAGCAGCCCGCAGATGGAGTAGAAGGCCGTGTTGCGGCCCAGGCTGACGCCGTCGACGGTGATGTAGGCGCCGAAGTTGGCCTCGCCCCGCTCGTAGCCCCGGCCCTCGTAGACGATGCCGTGCGGGCAGACGAAGAAGTTGTACTGGATATCGGCGTAGTCGCCGGTCACGTCATGGGCGAAGACCTCGGCCACGTCTTTCTTGCAGTCTTCCTCGGAACCGGGGGAGAAGGAGCGGTTGCCCCGGTGATGAAGGAAGACGCCTCCGGTCGAGGGCTCCCAGGCTCCGGAAGAAGGCACCGGAGCGGCGAATGCCTGGGCTTTCTGCGCGTCCGTGACGCCCGTCACGTAACCGGCCCAGGTGCTGCGTGCATTGATGGTCACCGACACGAGGGCAGCGTGACCGATGCGCGCCGGGCGGGTCCAGCTCTTTCCGCGTCAACGCAAAAGCCGCGTTCAGCCGCCGATTACGACCGCGCTGCCGGCGGCGGCCAGCGGTTTTCCGGCACGACGCAAAAGCTTTGTCCGCCGGTTCGGGACCGTGCGCTAATTCCGTTGATCCCGAATCGAAGAAGGAGTGCACATGTTCAAACGCCTGGCCTTGTTCGCGGCCACCGCGGTCGTCGCGGCGACCGTCGCCGGAGTGTCGCCGGCGGCGGCGGAGAGCCCTTCCACGGCGCTCGCCTGCTCCGGCACGTCCTGCAACGGGAAGAACCCCAACACGGAGGGCTGCTCGGCCACGGGCACCCCGCGCGAGCTCTTCCTCCACAGCGGGAGATACACCCTGCAACTGCGGGACGGCGCCGGTTGCCGCGCGTTCTGGGGGCGTATCGTGCGCGACGACTGCGACCTCATCCAGGGGTTCGCGCATCTGCGCGTGCAGCGCCGGCAGTGGACCACCTACGGCTGGTACACCACGCACACCTACTACCGGATACAGTCGTCGGTCCCCTGCAACGGCGGTGTCGGATACACGTCCATGGTGGGCAACGCGAACGATGACAACTTCCGTGCCTGCCACTCCGGCTACATCACGGCTTCCGCTCCGTCCACGATCCCCGAGAGCGCGTGGACCTGCACGAGCTGGTACTGAGACGTCGCCGCGGGTGCGGTCCGGCCGCCGGACCGCACCGTGCAGTAGTTCACCTGTTCATGACCGGTACACGGCGATGCTCCGGGTACGTGCGTGGCATGAAAGCCATCAACGTGTGTTTCGGCATAGACGTGGACGCGGTCGCCGGCTGGATCGGCTCGTACGGGGGGCAGGAGTCACCGAACGACATCCAGCGGGGTGTCTTCGCGGCCGAGGTGGGGACGCCGCGGCTGCTGCGGTTGTTCGCCCGGGAAGGCATCAGGACGAGCTGGTTCGTACCGGGGCATTCGGCGGAGTCGTTCCCGAGGCAGACGCACATGATCGTCGAAGCCGGGCATGACGTCGGCGCGCACGGCTACATGCACGAGAACCCGGTCGCGATGTCCGCCCAGCAGGAGGAGGACGTGCTGGCGCGCAGCGTCGAGCTGCTCGACAAGGAGTTCGGCGTCCGGCCGAGCGGGTACGTCGCGCCGTGGTGGGAGATGTCGGCGCGCACCATCGACCTGCTGCTCAAGTACGGGTTCAGCTACGACCATTCGCAGTCGTACCGGGACTTCCAGCCCTTCTACGCCCGCCGCGGCGAGGAGTGGACGCGGATCGACTACGACAAGGACGCCTCGACCTGGATGAAGCCGCTGGTCCACGGCGAGGAGGTGGATCTGGTCGAGTTCTCCGCGAACTGGTATCTGGACGACCTGCCGCCCATGATGTTCATCAAGAACTCGCCGAACAGCCACGGCTTCGTGAACCCGCGCGATCTCGAACAGCAGTGGCGCGACCAGTTCGACTGGGTCTACCGGGAGCTCGACTACGCGGTCTTCCCCATCACACTCCACCCGGACGTGAGCGGCCGGCCGCAGGTGCTGCTGATGCTGGAACGGCTGATCCACCACATGCGCGGTCACAAGGGCGTGAAGTTCATGTCGTTCGCCGAGGCGGAGAAGGACTTCCGGGCCCGCTACCCGTTCAAGGAGCGGGCGCGGCCGGCCGACGTCCACTGAGCCGGGGCCATACTGGCAGGCATGAGCTGGACCCCTGAGCCGCCGGTGAACGCCCTCCGCGACGGCTTCACCCACGGCTGAGCCGGGATGAGCCCATCGCCCGCGCGTCTGCGCGCCCGCATCGACGACGCCCCGATGTCCCGATCGCAGTGGTCGGCGGTCGCCGTGTGCGTCCTGCTGAACGTCGTCGACGGGTTCGACGTGCTCGTCATGTCGTTCACCGCCGCCGCGGTCTCCGCCGAGTGGCGGCTGTCGGGGACCGAGCTGGGCCTGCTGCTGAGCGCCGGGCTGGTCGGGATGGCGCTGGGATCGCTGTTCCTCGCGCCGGTCGCCGACCGGACGGGGCGGCGGCCGCTGATCCTCGCCTGCCTGGCGGTGTCGTCGTCCGGCATGCTGCTGTCGGCCCTGGCCGGGAGCGCCGTCCAGCTCGGGCTGCTGCGGCTGGTCACCGGGGTCGGCATCGGCGGCGTCATCGCCGGCAGCAACGTCATCGCCGCCGAGTACGCCAACCGGCGCTGGCGCGGCCTGGCCGTCAGCCTGAACACCGCCGGTTACGCCGTCGGCGGCACGGTGGGCGGCGTCATCGCCGTGGTGCTGCAGAACGCGTCGGGGTGGCGCTCGGTGTTCGCCTTCGGCGGGGTCGCCACCGCGCTGCTCGTCGCCGCCGTGCTCCGGAGGCTGCCCGAGTCGCTCGACTTCCTGCTCACGCGGCGCTCGCCCGGCGCCCTCGACAGGCTCAACGCGCTGCTGGCCGCGATGCGGCAGCCGCCGCTGCGGTCGATGCCCGAGCCGGACGCGCCCGCCGGGCCCGCGCCCGGGCTGCGGCAGCTCCTGTCGCCCGCGCGGCGTCGTAACACGCTGCTCACCTGGGCCGGCTTCTTCACGAGCATGTCCGGCTTCTACTTCGTGGCGAGCTGGACGCCCCTCGATCTACCCGCCGGAGATGCGGGCCACCGGCGTCGGCTGGGGCATCGGCGTCGGCCGCGTCGGCGCGATCCTGTCACCTCTGGTCGCCGGCCGGCTGCTGGACGCCGGGTGGGGGCCGGGCGGGCTCTACCTGCTGGCCGCGGCGGTGCTCGCCGCCGGCGGGCTGGCCGTGGGCGCCTTCCGCCTGGACGCGGGCTCGCCCGTACCCGTGAAGACGGAGGCGTGACCGCGGCTCAGGGCAGGCGGTCGGTGCGGTGGGCGGAGAGGCGGGCGGGGTCGGGCCAGCGCACGCCGTGCGCCCAGCCCGCCCGCTCGAACCAGCGGATCAGCCGCGCGCTCGGGTCGAGCTGGCCCTTGAGCACGCCGTGGCGGGCGCAGGCGGGCTCCGCGTGGTGCCAGTTGTGCCAGCCTTCGCCGAACGTCAGCAGCGCCACCCACCACACGTTGGACGACCGGTCGCGGGTGCGGAACGGGCGGTCGCCGAAGGTGTGGGCGACCGAGTTGACCGACCAGGTGACGTGGTGGACGACCGCGTAACGGACGAGCCCGCCCCAGAAGAAGGCGGTCCAGGCGCCCGCCCACGACATCGACCACAGCCCTCCGGCGGCGGCGGGCAGCGCGAACGAGAGGGCCACGACGGCCGGGTAGGCGGCGTCGAAGCGCCGCACGTCCGGGTCGGACAGCAGGTCGGGCACCCAGTGGCGGGTGCTGGAGCGGCGCCGGGCGGTGTAGAACCAGCCGACGTGCGCGTGCAGCATGCCGCGCAGCAGGCCCAGGCCGCTCTCGCCGTAGCGCCACGGGGAGTGCGGGTCGCCCTCGCGGTCGGCGTACTTGTGGTGCCTGCGGTGCTCGGCCGCCCACAGCGTGACCGGCCCTTCGACGGCCATGCCGCCCGCCAGCATGAGCGCGACCCTGAGCGCCCGGTTGCAGCGGAAGGCGCGGTGGGTGAACAGCCGGTGGTAGCCGACGGCGATGCCGAAGATGCTCACCGCGTACATCACGGCGGCGATGACCAGGTCGCGCGGGCCGATGCCCCAGCCCCAGGCGGCCGGCACCGCGAGCCCGAGGAGCAGCACGGGCAGCACGACCAGGACGACCAGATAGGCGGTGCGGCGGCCCGTGGTGACCGCCACCGTCTCCGCCGCGCTCCGGCGTGGAATGGCTGACGTCAAGCTTCCTCCCTGTGGTGACCCCGGCTCCCCATTCAACGGCGGGGGTCCTGGAGTGCGGCTATGACCTGACAGTGACGACTCGATTGCTATAAGGAGGCAGAACAATGCGCTCCGTAGCCATGAAGAAACGCAGAGGGTCTCCCTAGATTGTGGTTGCACAACGTGATCATTGATGATCGCTCCGGAACCATGCGGAAAGGTCCACGGAATGGGTGCTGTCGGCCAGACGACCACGGGCGGCTATCTGGAGAGGTACGACGAGGCGCTAGCCAGCGCTCCGATGTCCGCGTTCGGGCTGGTCAGAGAGTGGATCCGGAGCGACTGGCGCGGCCTGTTCGCCGAGCTGCGCGAGCGGCGTCCCATCCTCGTCACGCCCGCCTTCACGGTCGTGACCCGCCACGCCGACGTCACCGAGGTGCTCTCCCGCGAGGAGATCTTCTCGGTCCGGGCCTTCGGCCCGCGGCTCGACGCCGCCCTGGGCGGGCCGTTCATGCTCGGCAGGGACGCCACCGCGATGAACTGGCGGGAGAAGGGCCTGATGCAGGTCATGCTCGACCCGGGCGACGTGGCCGGGGTGCGCGAGCTCGCCGGGAACCTCGCCGACGAGCTGCTCGACGCCGCCTCGCCCGGCGGGCGCGTCGAGACGGTCGGCGGGCTGTTCAGGCCCGTCGCCCTGGGGGTGTGCGCCCACTACTTCGGCTTCCCCGGCCCCGACCCGCAGACCCTGTCGCGGTGGACGCGCGCCGTCGTCACCGACGGCTTCGCCAACTTCCACGGCGATCCGGAGATCCAGGCCGCGTCCGTACGAGCCGGCACGGAGATGATCGCCTACCTGCGCGAGCGGCTCGCCGAATACCGGGCGGCGCCCGATCCGCCCGACGACATCTTCGCCCGGCTCGTCCGCTCCTCGCAGGTGCCCGACGACCGCATCCTGATCAACATGGCCGGGCTGCCGCTGGGCTTCGTGGAGAGCGCGCCCGGAGCCATGACGGAGGCGGTCGAGCAGCTGCTGATGCGTCCGGAGGTGCTGGCGGAGGCCGTCGAGGCGGCGGGGGACCCCGAGCGGTTCGACCGTTACGTCTGGGAGGCGCTGCGGTTCAACCCGTTCTTCAAGCTGCTGCCGAGGCTGTGCGAGCGCGATCACGTGCTGGCGGCGGGCACGCCGCGCGCCACGCCGATCCCGGCGGGCACGTTCGTGCTCGCGGCGCCCGCCTCGGCCATGTTCGACGCCGACGTGGTGCCGGAGCCGGGCGAGTTCCGCCTCGACCGCCCGGCGCACCACCACCTGTTCTTCGGCCACGGCCACCACGCCTGCCTGGGCGTCCATCCGGCCAGGGTCGTCGTGAGCGAGACCGTACGGCGTCTGCTGCTGCGTCCCGGCGTCCGCCTGCTGCCCCCGCCGGAAGGCGCTGTCGAGCGCGCCCTCGGCATCTTCCCCGACCGCTTCGTCGTCGGGCTCGGCACCGAGCGGGGGGAGGGCTGACGATGGCGGGCAGCACGACAGCGCGCGGCGTCGCCTCCGACGGGCTCGTCAACCGGCTCAGGTTCCTGGCCCTGACCAGCGGCCGGCCGTTCTGGGACCTCCTGCAGCGGGTCGATCCGGTGCGGCGCAGGGTCAACGCGACCCTGATCGACCAGGCGATCCGCGAGATGCCACCGCGGCCGGAGCCGCTGAGCACCATGGCCGGCTACACCTCCTGGGCCTCGCTGACCGACCGCACCTACAGCGGGCGCCACCTGCCCCCGATCACCGTGGCCGACGACAGGAGGCCCACGCCCGAGCGGGCCGCCGAGCTGTTCACCCGCGGCGAGTCCATGATCCACTGCCCGCGCTCCACGGTGCTGTTCGCGTACTTCGCCCAATGGTTCACCGACGGCTTCCTGCGCGGCGACGTGAACATCCCGCGTGACCCGCGCAAGAACAGCTCCAACCACCACATCGACCTCAACCAGGTCTACGGCCTCGACGAGCGGGCGACCGCCGCGCTGCGCACCTTCGACGGCGGGCTGCTGAAGAGCCAGTTGCTCGACGGCGGGGAGTTCCCGCCCTTCCTGTGCGAGAACGGCAAGATCAAGCCCGAGTTCGCCCCGCTGCGCGTCATCCGCTTCGACGAGCTCAGCGACGAGCAGCGCGACACGCTCTTCGCCACCGGCAGCGACCGGGGCAACATCCAGCTCGGCTTCACCATGCTCACGGTGTTGTTCCTGCGCGAGCACAACCGGGTGGCCCGGCTGCTCGCCAAGAACCATCCGCGCTGGGACGACGAGCGGTTGTTCCAGACGGCCCGCAACATCCTCATCGTGCTGCTGATCAAACTCGTGGTCGAGGAGTACATCAACCACATCACCCCCTACCACTTCCGGTTCACCCTGGACCCGAAGCTGTCGGCGCTGCTGGCGCACGCCCCCTGGCACCGGGAGAACTGGGCCTCGGTGGAGTTCAACCTCGTCTACCGCTGGCACAGCCTCATCCCGTCCCACCTGTCCGTGGGCGGGCACGACCTGCCCCTGGCGCAGACCATGATCGGCGGCACGCTGATCCCCGGCCCCGGGCTCGGCCGGCTCTTCGAGGACGCCTCACGCCAGCGGGCCGGCCGCATCGGGCTGTTCAACACCGACCCGCTGCTGCGGGAGGTCGACGCGGCGAGCATCGCCGACTCGCGCGTGCTCGGGCTGGCCTCGTACAACGACTACCGGCGACACTGCCGCTTCCCCCGGGTGCGCCGGTTCGAGCACGTCTCCGGCGACGCGCGGGTCTCCGGCGCGCTGCGCGACCTCTACCGCGGCGTCGACGACCTCGACCTGTACGTGGGACTCTTCGCGGAGGAACCCGGGTCCCCGGACGCGATCCTGCCGCCGCTGCTCACCAAGATCATCGCCATCGACGCCTTCTCCCAGGCGCTCACCAACCCGCTGCTGGCGCCGCGCGTGTTCAACGCCGCCACCTTCTCCCCGACCGGCGTGCGGATCATCACGGCCACCCGCACCCTCGCCGACGTGGTACGCCGCAACACCCCCGAAGACCCGACCCCCCGCTTCGTCAGCATGACCCGGCAGGCCTTCAGATGACCTGCCCACCCATCCCACCCGACCCGTCCCCGTCTGTCCCGTCCAGTCCCTCCGAGGCGTCCCCGGTCGGTTCGTCTGATTCGGCCGCCGCGTTGCTGCGTGCCGCTGCCCGGGAGGTGGTTGACGTCGCGGTCACCCTTCGGGAGGTGGCGGGTCACGCGACGGCCGCGCTCACCGACGGCGAGCTGCTGCGTGGCCTGCCGCGCGCCCCCGCCGAGGGCCGGTCCGCCTGCCGTGCGCTGCTGCGGGCCACCACCGGCCGCCGCGGTCTCGGGTACGCGCTCACCGGCGGGCCGCTGGTCACCCTGGCCGCCAAGGCGGGCGCCATGGCCGGGGCCGAGAGCCTGGTCGTACGCGTGCTGGCCACGTCGCTGCGGCTGCGCATCGCCGCCGTCGCGGTCGACCACCCCGAGCTGGCCGAAGACCCGATGATCGCCCGGCTCGTCGACGCGGCCGCGGCCGACCGTGACCTGGAAGCCGTCCGCGCCCTGCGCGCCCTGCTGAAGGACCGCGGCGCGGTGCGCGGGCTCAGCAGGCTCGCCCCCGTCTTCGGTGAGGTCCTCGCGCTGCGGGCGCTCCTGGACGAGAACCCGCTGAACGACGCCACCGCCTGGCTCATCGCGACCGGCCGGGGCCGCGCCACCGCCGACCCGATCACCGGCATCAGCAACCGTGCCATCGCCGTCCTCGACACCGGGGAGGGCGCCGCCCGCCGGACCGACCTGAGCGACGCCGAGTCCGCCCGGCTCGGCGACCGGGGATCACTGCTCGGGTTCCTGGGCAACATCAGCGTCATCGGCCCCACCGGGCGGATCCTCGTCCAGAGCGTCCAGGGCCCTGACGGGGTGGTCCGGCACGTCGTCCAGGTGCCGGGCATGGCGGGGCTGCTCGACGGCGACTCGCCCCAGGACCTGCTCGGCGCGTTCAGCAGCGCCGTGCTCGACAGCAGCCCCTACAGCCGCGCGCTGGCCAGGGCCGTCGCCGACTACGGGCTGCCCGAGGGCGCCGAGGTGGCGCTCGTCGGGCACAGCGCGGGCGGTGCGGCGATCATGAACCTCGCGCAGGACTCCGGCTTCTGCGCCAGGTTCACCGTCACCCACGTCATCGCCGTCGGATCGCCCGTCGACTTCAAGCGGCCCGCCGACCCGCGCACCTGGGTGGCCAGCGTCACCAACCAGCACGACATCATCCCCACCCTCGACGGGCAGGGCGCGGGCAACTGCTTCGACCTGAACCCCGGCTGGTACGTGGTCGACTACTACGACTCCACCCACCTGTTCCCGCTCTGCCACCGGCTGGAGCACTACATCGACAACCTCGCCCGCGACCTGCCCGAGGCCCGCGACCACATCGACGACCGGCTCGCGCCCTACCGGGGGCGGGTCGTGCGGTCCCAGGCGTACCAGCTGTTCGACCGCGCGCCCGATCCGGCGGGTTTCCCGTTCCTGACCGTGCCGACCTACTCGCTGGACGGGGCGGTCGAGCTGCCGATCAGGTGCCGTCGCGGCAGCGCGCTCACCGCGCTGTTCGCCGCCGACCGGGAGGCGGTGGCCGGGGTGCTGGAGGGGACCGGGTTCGGGCCCCTTCTCGTCGCGGGCCGCGCACTGGTCGCCGTGCACGCGGCCTGGAACCGGGACACCAGCTTCGGCGGCTACCGGGAGGCGCACCTCGGCGTCGTCGTGCCCGGCCCGTGGCGGTCGCCCTCGCTCTGGCCCGACCTGCTGCGGAGCGCGGGGCGGCGGCGTTCGGGCAGCCTGCTCGTCGGGTCGGCCGTCGACACCGAGGCCGTCCGTGCCGTCGCGCCGCGGCTGTGGGGTGGTGAGACGCATCTGGAGCCCGTCGATGTGCGGCTCGCCGCGGGGCGGGCGCGGGTCATCGTCGGCGACGCCTTCACCCTCTCCGGGAGGCTCGGCCCCTTCCTGCCCGTCGGCGACCGCGACCTGGTCGGCTACACGGCCGGGACCGGTGCCGGCACGCTGCGCTCATGCGTACGGGTCCGCGGCCCTGGACGCCTCCACCCCCTGCCCTTGCTGCGGCTGACGGCCGAGCCTGGCTCGGCGCATCCCCTGGCCGAGCGGGTGCGCGCCCTCGGGCTCGACGGCGCCAGCCCTCTGCTGTCCCTGTCCTCGCCCGCCCGCCAAACCCTCAGAGACGCCGCCGTCCCCCTGCACCCCCGTGACCGCCCGCCTGCCGCCGGAGAAGTGTCGCCGTCCTGCTGGTGATCCGCCGATGGAGGAGAAATGCCGGTCGAACACGCGGGGCTCGCCGCCCACGCCGAGGTGTTGCGCTCGGACGCCCGCGCGCTCGCCGCCTGCGCCGAGCGCCTGCGCGAGATCGGGGCGCGGCTGGAGGCGGCCAGCGTCGCGCCGCCGTGGCTGCGAGCCTCGGTGAACGCCCATGTCGCCGCCTGCGTCGCAGCCGTCGCCGACCTCGACGAGGCCGCGACCCGCCTGCAGCGCTACGCCGCCCGGTCCCGCCCTTGACGCGGCATGGCTGCCTCGTACCGGACGGACTCGCTCGGGGTGGGTCAGTTCGCTTCGTGGACGGCGCGGGCGGCGCTGAGTCCTGATTCGAGTGCGCCTTCGATCCAGGCGTGCCAGAGCGAGCAGTGTTCGCCGGCGAAGTGGACGCGGCCCTCGGGGGCGATGATCGCGTCGTGCAGGGCCGTCTGCTGGTGGGGCTCGAAGAGGGCGAACGCTCCGGCCGCGTACGGGTCGTTGTACCAGGCGTGCGAGACGCCGAACTCGAAGTGGTCGTAGATCTCCGGGTGGATCTTGGCGACGTCTTCGAGCGCCTGCTCGATGCGTTTCTGGGCGGGCATGGCGCCCCAGCGCAGCGCGTCCTGCCCCCAGGTGTAGGCCGCCAGCAGGATCGCCCGCTCGTCGCCGTCGGCGGGATGCGAGGGGTAGCAGATGCGCCGGATCGGCAGGTCGGTGACCGTGGTGCCGCCGACGATGCCGTCGGTCCGCTCCCAGAACGCCCGCCGCACCTGCAGCAGGATCTTGGTGGAGGCGTTGTAGTTGAGCTCGCGGATGGCGCGCTGCTTGCGGCGGGAGAAGGCGGGCCTGGTCTCGACGTCGCGCAGCACGGAGAACGGGATGGCGCAGATGGCGTGGTCGCCGGTGATCGACGTGCGGCCCGAGCCCGTACGGACGTGCAGGGTCACCGAGTGGTCGTCCTGCTCGATGGCCGTCACCTCGTGGCCGAACCGGATGTGGCGCCTCAGCTCGCGGTAGAACGCGACGGGCAGCCGGTCGGCGCCGCCCACGATCTCCTGCATGTCCTCGAACGCCCGCCCGACGATCTCGCGGAACTGCTCGATGACGGCCGCGTTGAGGTTGGACTCGCGGAAGCTCATCACGCCGTAGAGCTCGATCGCCCCCTCGGAGAACCCACGCTCGCGCAGGAAGCCGCGGATGGAGTAGCGGTCGTACTCGGCGCAGATGCGGTCGAGCGCCTTCTCGCCCTCCAGCGCGTAAAGGTCGTGGATCTCCTGGGTGGCGGTGCGCCACAGATCCTCGTAGGTGCGGCCGCGCTCGTGCTCGGCCAGGCCGAAGTCGACGAGCTGCGGGTTGCGCCCCAGCTCGCCGATGGTCGTCCGGACACCCTGGATGTACGCGAGCGTCCGGGGGTTGTTCATGACGAAGGGGCGCAGGGGCAGCCCGAACCGTTCGCAGTAGGCGAGCGTGAGATCGTGCACGCGTGGTATGCGCATCGCCCCCGCTTCCGCGTACAGGCCGGGGGCGAAGTCGCGCAGGGTCAGCACCCGCCCGCCGACCCGCTGCTGGGCCTCCAGGACCACGGGCTCGTGGCCCTGGCGCATCAGCTCGTAGGCGGCGACCAGCCCGGCCATCCCGGCGCCGATGACCAGCACGCGCTTGCGCGGCCGGCCACCGGCGCCCAGCCCGCGCCCGGCCGTCGCGACCAGCTCGGCCGGGACACGGAGATCGTGACGCGGGCGGGGCACGCCCGGCGGGTTCGCTTCCAGGGTGCCACGCCCTTCCCTGACGACTACACAAGGTAAGGAAGTGACTACCTGAGGTCAATGCCTCTGTCAAGCCGGGCGCCCGGCTCGACAGTCGGCAGTGGTCAGGAAGACTCCGGCTTGCCGTGACGGTGCTCGTGCGGCCCGTCCATGTGGCGCCGGTCCTTCCCCTTCCCTTCGCCCTCGGACTTGGCGCGGATCGCGACGGCGGTGGCCGTGTCGCCGTCCACCTTCGCCAGGACGGAGACCTTCTGCCCGGTCTTCACCGTGTCGATGGTGGCGTCGCGGTTGATCCGGGTGTCGGCGTCGACCGCGTACTCCCTGGAGTAGCCGTCCTCGCTCTTGACGGTGAGCGAGTCCTGGTCGACGGCCGTGACCTCGCCGCGCTGGGTGGCGACGGTGACGTACTCGCCCTCGCCTTCCCGCACCACGAACTCGCCGTGGAGGTTGATCTTGGGGCCGCCCCAGTGCCGGCGGTCCTCCTTCTTGGAAGGCCTGTCGGACGGGCCGGTCGACGGGGACTCGGTGGCCGTGGGGGCGGGGGCGGGGGTGCCCGACGGGGGTGTGGCCGCCGCGGTGGCGACGCCGGCGCCGGTGGCGACGACGAGCGCGGCGGTGGCGGCGAGCAGCAGGGTACGCGGGAAGCGGCGCTTGGACGGCTGGTTCCCCGCGGTTTCCGGCTCGGTGGTCATAAGAGGTTTCCTCCCCGATGTGCAGGTGTTACCCCAAGAGTGCATGTGGCCGCTTAAGGCTGAGTTAAGCGCTGCACCTGCCTTGACCTGCGCTTTAGGTTCGGCGGGCATGGCGGAGGATGGCCGCCCCGGCGAAGTAGGCGACGAGGCCCGGGGTCGACAGGCCGGTGGGGCCGTGGTCGCCGGGGCCCGCCACCGCGGCGACGAGCAGACCGGCCAGCACGCCCGCCATCCCGGCGACGGCCGGCACGATCGGCGAGCTGTGCGGATCGGGCCGTGGACCGGCGCGCCGCTCGATCGGCCCGAACACCGCCACCAGGCCGGCCAGGATCAGGGACAGCGCGAGGAGCCAGGGCACCCGCAGGACGAACCAGGACGAGGAGCCGGCCGGCGGGTCCGGCAGCACCTCTGTCGGATACAGCGCCACCACGCCGATCACCGCGGCCGTCATGTGCCACAGGAACACCGTCATGATCACGGAGTTGACCGCCACGACCGCCGTCCAGGGACGCGGGCGGCGCAGCCACAGGTTGGCCGGATCGCGCAGCCACAGGGCCAGGCCCGCCTGCGTGGCGGCTAGCGCCAGCAGCGCCAGGGTGGGCGGGGAGGTGTTCTGGATCTCCTCTCCCGGAATCCCCACCATGCTGATCGGATACGGCCCGGCCAACGTCATCACCACCAGGGCGGTGAACCCGGCCAGGGCGAGCGGCAGCCCGACGCGCCACCCGGACGGCAGGCGCCCGTCCTGCCAGGAGAATCCGAGCTGGTAGACGGCCAGCCAGGCGAGCAGGAAGTTGGCGTACGCCACGAAGCCGAGGACCGAGGTCATCCGCGCCACGTCACCCACACCGACGAGCACGGTCAGCAGGATCGGCACGGCGAGCCCGTACCTGCGGTGCAGGGCGTGCATCAGCGGGGTGAGGACCACGACGGCCAGGTAGGCCACGAGAAACCAGAGCGGGATCGCCGCCAGCCAGACCCCGGTGCCGACCAGCTCCGCATCGACCCCCAGCGCCCGCGCGGCCAGGGCGCAGACCGCGAGCACGCCGAGGAACGCGGTGGTGGGCCGGACGAGCCGGTCCGTACGGCCAAGGATCCAGCTCACGGCGGTGCCGCCGCGCTTCCGGTGGGAGGTGAGGGAGGCCGCGCCGGCGACCCCGCCGACCAGGAAGAAGACCGGCATCACCTGGAACAGCCAGGTCAGCCAGCGCGTCCACGGAACGACGTCCAGCACGCTGCCGCCCCGCAGGCCGCCGTCGTACGTCACGTACACGGCCAGCCAGTGACCTGTCACCACGGCGATGATCGCGACGGCGCGCAGCAGGTCGACCACTCGATCCCGATGCGCCGGGGTGTTCCCGGCCAGCTGCCGCAGCCGTCCCATAGGCATCTGCTTACCCGGGCAGGCAGGGCCGTCACACCGGCGCCGGGGTGCGGGAGATCGCGCGGGCGCCTGTGCGCAGGAGCGGGGCGAGTGGCCGGACGGACGGCGATCGGGGCTATCGATAGAAGCCGCGAGCGGCGTTCGCGAGATCCGTCAAGCGGTCTCGCTCACGCTCGCGTTCGTGCTTGATCCACTCCTTGCCTTCGGCGGCGACGCCTTCGAGGACGTGCAGGGTGTTGCCGAGTCCTGCGGTGTCGAGCGTCACCTGAGAGACGGTGCGCGGGTCCTCCTCCGGTTCCGACTCGGGATTCGGCGGAGGACCGGTCACCTCGACCTCGATCGGGTGGCCGTTCACCAGCGTCAGCTCGAACGTGCGGCGACCGTCGTCGGCATCGATGACCTGAACGGCCGCAACGGCGTCGTACCGGTAGTTGATCCGTCTCCGGTTGTGGAAGGTGACCTTCTGGAAGTCGAGGTCGACGCTCATCTGGCGGACACCGTCGGCGGTGAGCAGGAAGACCAGGAGCTTGTAGCGGGAGTAACGCCAGGGCCCGTTGCGGACCCGCGCTCGTTTGTACGAAGTCGCGGGGGCCTCGATGAAGGCGTGGGCGATGACATCGTCCGGTTGGAGTTTGTAGTGCCGCATCGCCTCCTCCGTCAAGGCCTTGCGGTCGCAGTCCAGCCAGGACGCCATCTCCCGGTCGTCGGGCTTGTCCTTGAGCTTGCGCGTCCACCGGTCGAAGGCAGCCTGGCGTTCGTTCAGCTGCCGCTTTTCCCTGATCCGGTCGGCGGCGTACCACTTGTACTCCAGGACGATGCGCAGCCAGCCGCGGACTGCGACGACGCCCACCACCGCGGCGAGGAGCGCGGCGCCGACGACGCTGAAGGGCGAGATGGTGAACCCGGACCAGAGCAGCGAGACCAGGCCCGCGCCGGAGACCAGGGCGCCGAGGGCGAAGCGCGCCTTGGTCGCTGCAGGAACCCGCAGCAGATCGCGGTCCTGGTGCAGGAGTCCCCGCTGCCAGCGGTCCTTCACGTCGCTCACGAGATATCGGATGAGCCATGAGACGCGTTTTGCGTCGATCTTGCTCTCCCGGTAAAGCTCGATCACCTCGTCCCGAAGGACCTGGCGAATGCCGTCCGTCAAAGCCAGCCATGCCTCCCTCTCGATGGTGCGGGGGACATACCTGGCGAAGTAGTCGATGAACTGCCTGTCGATCCTGCTGCTGAAGCCGCGGGGCAGGCCTTCGGCGGAGCGCTGCCGGGCGGTCCGCAGTTCACGATCCATGGCCCGCAGGCGTTCGCTGCGATAACGCCACTCCACGCCGGCGGGTACGCACCCGTACGCGCCGGCGGCCAGGAGCAGGGTCGCGAGGACCGTCGATGACCAGGAGTACAGCCAGGCCTGGAGGCTGACGTGACCGATGGCCGTCAGCGACAGTGCTGTGGTGGTCGCTGACAGGATCCAGCCGCTGATCGGTGTGTCGGGACTCCTGGCGGGCCGGGCCCGCGGCTCGAACGGCTTGGGCTGGAAGAACTTCCAGACTCGGTCGAGGCGTGCCGAATCGCACCGGTCCCGGTTCGCCTGCGCGAAGGCGCGCGCCCACGAAGCGTTCTGAACGGGGCCGTGCAGGAACAGTTCGAGATGGCGGAGGATCTCGTCCCGCCGGTCGTCGCTCAGCTCTCTGAGCCGCTCCTCGACGCCGGAGGCGTCGACGTCGCCTGCTCGGAGGGACTCAAGAAGGCGGTTGATCACCCTGACAGCCCGGGTCCACTCGTCCTCGGCGTGCCCGGCGATCTTCCCCTGCGCCATGGCCAGGCAGGAGAGCTCGTGGTCCGGCACCTGTTGCAGAGTCCGGCCGCTCAGCAGGGCGAGCAGCAGGTAGAAGCAGGAACGGCTCGTCACGTGACCGTCCACGACAGCTTGGGTGATGTGCTCTCTCGCCTTCCCCACCATGCCGCCCCGCAGGCAGTTGAGCCCTACCGTGAACGCCTGCTCGGGAGACGCGCCCGGGGGGATCATGTACACCGTGATGTCGCCGTGAAATGCCTCCCCCTGGACGGCCACCATGGCAGAACGATCCGCGAGGTTGGTCGTGCCGGGCCCTGGATCGGTCATGAGAGGCCTCGGATTCCGGTGATGACGGCCGTCACCTTGGACGCCAGTTCGGCTACGTCCATCAGCAGCCCGCGCAGTCTCTTCAGCGCTATCAGGGCGCGATTCTTGGTCTGCTCGGTGTCCGCAGGCAGGGATTCCGAGACGACGTCCAGTTCTTCCTCAGCCGCCGCGAACGTTTCTTCGTCGATCTTTCCCGCTGTGCGCGCCCGTGCCAGCGCGTCGCGGAGCTCTGCGAGGAGCGCAGGCAGGTCGGCGGCGGGGCCGGGCGTCTGCCGGATGGAGACGTTGCCGTGGATGATCCCGGCCTGCACGCCGACTTGCGCGTTGCCGGATGCGATGTTCCGCACGTCCCTGGTCATCGATTCGCCTTCCGCCTTCCTCGCCGTACGGGCCCGCCGGTCCGGGCAGGAGTCCTGAGCCAGCTCGGCGGCGAGGGCCGCGGCGAAGGCGGCGGCGTTCGCCACCGCCCGCGGCTGCCAGTTCGCGCCGTCGGAGGTCACCTTCGTGCCGTCGGCCCGGTCGCTCACCCCCCGTATCACGACCATCGGCAGGGACTTGTTCAGATGAGCGGCTTGGGCCACGCCCGCCGCCTCCATCTCGATCGCCAGCGCGTCGTTGTAGGTCTGGCGAACCCACCGGGCATGCGCGGATATCGCGGAGTCCGCGACAACCTCGCCCGCCGCGATCGGCCCGAAGCGGACCTTCGGCACAGTTGCGGCATCGGGAAGGTTCCGTGCCCAGGCGCCACGGCGATCCACGTGGTGCGCCACCTGCGCCGCTTCGTGCGAGATCTCCCATGTGCGCGGACGTGCCTTGAAACCGTCGTCTTCGCTCGTACCGCCGTGGTAGGCGTATACATGGGTCGCCACCACCACGTCGCCCAGACCGACGGCCGGCCAGAGAGCGCCGGCCACGCCGACGAACAGCAGGGCGCAGGGGTCGAACTCGGTGATCGCCCGTTCGGTGAGCACGGCGGAGGGATGGTTCCCCTTGCCCGCCAGCCCCAGCACCGCAGGACGTCCGCCGTCTCTCAGTCGGCCGACCTCGAACAGAGTGCCGGCACGGTGGCGGTGGATGCGCAGGTCGTCCAGGTGCTTCCGGACGGCCTGGTATTCGAGACCCAGCGCTGTGAGGATCACGATGGGACGCTCGTCCATGAACGCACGCCTCCTTAGGGGGCGATCGCAGCCGCCTGACTGCTCAAAGCCTGATTCGTACGGACCATCGGGGGATACAGAAACTGGACCGGTCCTGCCTTGAACAGCCGGGCGGGCCTGCCGTTCTCCGTCCGGCGTTTGGGGCCCGCCGGGACGATGAAGCCCTGCGCGCTCTGCACCTTGCGGTAGAAGTTCCGAGGATCAAGCCGGACACCCCACACCGCCTCGTACACCTGCTGAAGCTCGGTGATGGTGAAGTGCTCCCCACAGAATGCCGTCGCGAGCGTCGTGTGCTCGAGCTTGGCCCGCGCCCGCTCGACGCCGTCTGTGAGGATCCGCTGATGGTCGAATGCCAGTGGTACGCGTGCGGAGCCGGAGATGACATCCTCGACGGGTGTCCAGCGAGCGTCGGCCGCGTCCGTGCCGGCGATGGGCTCCGGCAGTGAGGGCGCGATCGCCAGGTACGCGACGGAGATCACCCGGCCGCGAGGGTCGCGACCCGGCTCGCCGTACACGCCGATCGTCTCCAGATGCACGTCGGTCAGACCGGCCTCCTCCGCGAGCTCCCGGCGCGCCGCCGCCTCGATGCCCTCGCCTTGATGGCTGAGAAAACCTCCGGGCAGGGCGAACGCTCCGTGAAAGGGCTCGACGCCGCGTTCGACGAGCAGGACGTACAGGCGCGCGTCGCGCAAGGTCAGAATCACCAGGTCAACGGCCAGCAGGACGCTCGGCGGCTCCCAGGAGGCGTCTGTCATGGCGCCAAGTTAGCTTTTTGTCGAGCTGACAAAAAGTCCGGGAAGGTGACACTTTCAGCACCGTCCGGTCAGGCCCAGGCCAGGGTGCGCCTCCACGACCGCACTCGGTGAAGCGCAACGTCCCCTGATCGCGGGCAGTGAAGGGCGCCGGTCAGGCAGGGCCGTCACACCGGCGGCGGGGGTTCCACTGCGCCATTTACGGGATATGTCCAGCTGGCCTCGCCGGAGAGATGTCAGGTGTCGTCGATCTCGCTACTTGGGGCGGAACTCCTGTCGGAGCCGCCAGAATTTTTTGCCGGACGCGGTGGTGCAGGCGGTCGCCCCGGAGTAGCCGTACGTGGAGTCGAACCCCGACCGGTTCATCGTCGTGCCCGCCGCGGCCGTGTCGTAGACGCTGTCGACCATGACCTCGACGTGCTTGTCGAACAGCCGGACGACGTCGTCGCAGAAGTACTCCAGGCGTTTCTTGCACGCGTCGCAGGGGCCGATGTTGCTCACCACGAGGACGTGGATGGTGCGGACATTCTGGAGTTGCGTGCCCTGTCCCTCGATCCAGTCGTAGGCGTCCTGCAGCGCGGCGACTTCGCTGTCACGGCTGGACAGGCGTGCCTCGTCCGCGCTGATCCCGGACGGCCGGGGGTGCGCGCCCTTGCTCGCGGAGGTCAGGGAGTAACGCTCCTCCCCTCCGGAGCCGGCCGCCTTGACCGCCGTCCGGTAGCTGTTCGCGTCGTCGAACGAGACGTCGCTGTCGACCATGACCAGGACCTGGGTGAACAGGCCCTGGTGCTGGGCGTGCACGTCCGTCAGCGCCTGGACGACGACCTGGTCGAGCGGGTCGTGCGAATGCGGGGTCGAGGTGGACATCAGGCCTCCTTGCCGATGCGAGAACCCCAATGTTTCACCGGCGGGAAGGGAGTCAACGCCGCGGTGCCGTCCAGGATTGACAGGCCACATCCGGCCGGCACGTGTATCACGGTGAGCCGAAGGCCCGGCCAGGGCGGGTGAACGCCTGGGCCGGGCCGGCCGATGTCAGGAGGGTCTGTCGTCAGGTGGGGGTGCGAACTGGCCGAAACGGACGTCGCGGGTGCGGTCCTCGTAGGGCGGCTGGGGCCGGCCCTGCGGGGGCGCGGGATGCCCGTACGGGCCGGCGCCGTGCGGGCCGCTGTGCTGACCGCCCGGCTGGTGGGCGCCGTAGGGACCGCCGCCGTACTGGCCGTACTGGCCGCCCTGGTGGCCGCTGTACTGGTCCGCGCCGTACGGGACGTTGTTGTGCTGCGGGCCTGAGCCGTACGGGCTCTGCGCCTGGTGATGCGGGGCGGCGGGGAGCTGCTGCATCGGGTACGGCGACGGCTGGGCGTAGCCGCCGCCCGGCGGGTGTGGAGGGAAGGACGGCGGGGGACGCCGGCGGCCGCGCAGGACCTTGACCAGGATCAGCGCGACCACCAGGGCGACCAGCACACCTGCACCGATCAGCACCCACATCAGCATCGGCCGGGGCGACTGGTCCTTGCCCGCGGAGATCGCCTGCTGGGTGTCGCTGATGTACTTGGCCACGTACGGGTGGTTCGGGAACAGCGCCTGGACCTCGCGGAACTTCGGCAGCGCGTCCTCGTAGTAGTGACGGAAGTAGTCGTTCAGCGCCTCGTTGTACCGGGTGGTCGTGGTGGCCTGGGCCGCCTTGATGTTCTTCTCGCCGAGCTTCTCCTTGACGATGCTCACCGGCAGCACGAAGCTCTCGCTCTCCGAGGCCTCGCCGCCCTCGCTCACGGTGCCGGCGATCAGCATGCCGATGACCTTGCCGTCCTTGCTGAAGACGGGGCCGCCGGAGTTGCCGTGGTAGGAGGGCGCCTGGGTCTGGATGTACGGCACGCCGGTCTGCGTGGCGCGCGTGGCGTTGTACGGGCCCTCGGTCAGCGCCGGCTCCAGCCTCGACTCCAGGCTGAAGAACGCCGTGTTGGTGACCAGTCCGGGGAAGCCGCTGATGTAGAGCGTGTCGCCGGTGCGCACGTCGCCGTCGTCGCCGAGCGGCACGGTCGGCATGTTCTGCTGGCCGTTGACCTTGAGCAGCGCGAAGTCCTTGCCGGGGTAGTTCTCGCCCACGGAGACCAGCTCGGCCGGTACGGCCTTGGCGGTCTTGTCCACGCCGCCGCCGGGCAGGCTCTGCAGAACCGTCAGGCTCTGCTGCAGGCCGCGGATCTTCATGTGGGTGCTGTTGAACGTGACGAAGATCTGCTGCGCGAGCTTGAGGATCTCCTCGTCCGTCTCGATGCCCTGCAGGCCGCTGACGATCCCCTGGGCGTCTTCCTTGTTGAACGTCGCCAGCGCCTGCTGCGCGAACATCTGCGCGAGCTCGGTGTCGCCGACCTGGACGCAGTGCGCGCCGGTGACCATGTAGCCGTCGGGGGTCACCCACCAGCCGGTGCACAGGCCGCCGACCTCGGCTTCGACGGTGCGCTCCGGCGAGCTCACGGTGAGGTAGGCGTCCACGTTGCCGGCGATCCGCTGGAACATCCACTTGGCGATGCTGCGCTCGTCCGCGGAGATCTTGCCCGACGTCACGGCGTCGGTGGCCTGCACGGTGAGCTGGTTGAACGCGGCCTGGTTGAGCGCGCTCGACGGCACGGCGACCGTGCCGGTGTAGGTGAGGCTGATCAGCTGCACCGCCGGCTGGGTGCGGGCGGCCAGCCAGGTGCCGACGGGCACGTCGGGACGCTCGTCGGCGCCGTCGTCGGCGACCGCCGGTAGGGCGGGCAGCGCGACCGCCATCGCGACCACCGCGGCTGCGGCGATCTTTCGCAACTTACTGCTGTGATTTCCACGCACAACCGCACATGGTGACGAATCGATCTTGTGGATGACTTGTGGATGACTTGGCGACAGTGCCGCCGAGGGTCACGTGGTGACGGTCACGTCGCGCAGCAGGAGTCGGCTGGCCGCGTAGGCGTGCAGATAAAGGTGGAAATTCTCTGCTTTGGCCTTGGCCGACGTGTCCGCGGTGACGACCGTGGCGACCACGTAATTCTGCGACGGGTTCGTACGGATCATCCCGTAGGCGAAATCGGCATGCGTCATGTCCCTGCGGGTGTTCACCGAATTGCCCGCCTGTTTCTGCAGCTTCTTGGCCGTGGCCCTGGCGACGGAGGCCGTCGGGAACTCCATCATGACCTGCACCGCTTTCACATGTCCGCGGTAGGCCGTGTAGGCGATCTGAATGGCGCGCTGACACTTGTTCCCGGCCAGCACACCCCGGGCGTCCACCGGGTCGCACGTGTCGTACGTCCAGCCGCCGACTTTCTTGGCCGAGTAACGCACGCCCTGGAACTCGAACCGCCAGTCCTGGAACTCGGTGTGCGCGAATCGCGTCCCCGACTCGTCCGGCGCGGCTGTCGGTTCGGGCTCGGCGGTCGGCTCCTGCGAGGGCTCCTCGGACGGCTCGCCCGACTGCCAGGGCGCCGTCGTGGGGAACGAGGGCGCGGTGCTCGGCTGGGCGGCGGGCGCGGAGCCGGAGGCGTTGACGTAGTAGGCCGCACCGGCCACGCCCCCGCCCACCAGGACCACGGCCAGGCCGACGGAAAGCGCGACGATCAGGCCGGTGTTGCGCCTGGGCGGCGGGTCATACGGAGGCAGGTTCATGCCGAACCCGTCCTGCCAGGCCCGAGGGTCGAACTGCTCCTGCGGGCCGTGGTTCCGGTGGCCGGTTCCCCGGGTCTGACCGGTGTTGTCCCACTGTCCGAAGTCGGACCGGGGGAACGCGTGATCGGGGGACGGCTGCCGCCCGTGTCGCATCGGTGGCCGCTGTGGCCGGGAGGCCCAGGGGTCGTCCGGATGAGGCTGTCGAGGGTCGGTCATTGCCCCATTGTGAGATGACTTTTCGCAGTTAATCGGACTACGCCGGTTAATGGCATGGAAGTGAACCGGGCCGCCGCTTTCGTGCGTACTACCTCAATCGAGCCGTCTCGCGAACAACGGGATCCTCACTCACGGGGAAAGGCTGAAACCATTCTCCCTATGCGCCTTTCCCTCCGTCATCGGCAGCGCCGGCCATAAGGAGCAGGGCGGCATGTTCCGCCGGTACATCATCTGGCGGAGCAAGCATGCCGCCGACGAACGGCTCCGCGAGGTCGTGAACAGGGCGGAGGTTGCCGGACGCGGCACGACTAGCGCCACGGATCGAGGGCGTGTTTGCCGCGGGTCCGGCCGGCTTCGAGTTCCCGCAGCACCGTCGCCCCCGCAGCCAGGGGGTGAACCTGGGGGGTGCCGGGCGTGTACACACCGTGGGCGATGAGAGCGTCGATCTCGACGAGCAACGACTGATAGATCGACGGGACCGCGGTCGCCAGCGCACCGATGTGCAGGCCCTTGACTTGAACCTGGTGGGTGAAGACCAGGTCGTGCGTGGTCAGGGTGGCGTCGCCGGAAGCGGCGCCGAACACGATGACGCGTCCGGTGAAGGGTTTGGTGACCGACAGGCTGGTTTTGAACGTGGCCTGTCCCACCGATTCCAGGACCAGGTCGACCCCGCCGGTCAGGCGGGTGATCGCCTCAGCCAGATCGGGACGCCGGCTGTCGAGGATCTCGTCGGCGCCGAGCGCTTCGACGGTGTTGTGCTTCGCTGGTGAGGCCGTGGCGATCACGCGTGCACCGTAGTGGCGGGCGAGACGAACGGCGGCCTGCCCCACGCCTCCGGCCGCGGCATGAACGAGCACCACCTCACCCGTCTTGATCTCGCCCAACGGCTTCAGTGCCGCCAAGGCGGTAGCCCAGTTCAGCACCAGGCCGAGGGCTTCGGCATCGCTCCAGCCGGAAGGCACGGGCAGCACACCCGCAGTCGGCATCGTCATGTACTGCGAGAATGCGCCGGGGCCGGCTCCGACGACGCGGGTGCCGAGCCGCAGTGGCCTCTCAACGTTCGGGCCAACACCCACGATCTCCCCGGCGGCCTCGAAACCCGCCACATAGGGCGCCTGCGGGCCTCCTCCGTAAGTTCCACGGGTCTGCATGACGTCAGCGAAGTTGACCCCGGCGGCGCCCACGCGGATCAGGTACTCGCCGGGCCCTGGGGTGGGGCGGCGATGATCGGCCGTGAGGGTCAGATCCTCCGGTCCCCGGTGCGACCGCTGGACCAGCGCTCGTACCCACTGCTCAGCGGTGTGCTGCTCGTTGATCTCCATGCGCCGAAGGTAGGAGCCTCACACTTACGTCAGGGTCAAGTAGCTGTCAGAGATCAGTGCGGCAGGCTTCTCGAAGGTAGGCGTCGAGTGCCGCCTGCTGATCGCTGAGAATCGCGATGCGCGCGGCGAGCCGATCGCGATAGCTCTGCACCTCGTGCAGGAACTCCGCGCACACCACGCCGGTGCCGGCATCGGGTCCGTCGGTGAGGCGGGGCAGGGCTTCCCTGATCAACCGTACGGGCAGCCCGGACTCCAGCAGCGAGCGGATGATGAGCACCCGGTCGATCGTGGACTGGCAGTAGTCGCGGAACCCATTGCTGAATCGGCCAGGGACGATCAAGCCCTCATCCTCGTAGTGCCGCAGCGATCTCACACTCACACCGCTGACCCTGGAGGCTTCGCTGATCTTCACACTCGGAGACAACACCCAGGAGCACCGCGGTCTTCCAGCGATCACCACGACGAAGTGCACCGCGCCGGGATCAGCGCACGTCACAACAGGGCGAACGTCGCCTGATGCGGCATTAGGGCTGTCGACGCGCGCGCAGGTGGTGACCGGACCGTCCACACCAAGACCGTCAACACCCCCTGGCAGCACGAGACCGCCTCCCGCACCCGCTCCTGGGGCACCTCCGCCGCGGTCCTGACCGGCGTCGCCACCACCCGCACCTGGACCGCCATGGACGGCGGCGGGTGGCGGCAGACCCGCACCGACACCGCCCACGACACCGTGACCGGCCTGCCGACCGAGGTCGACGCTACACGGACGGCCACCCCTACACCGAGCGGATCGACGCCTACGACCACCAGGGCCGTGCCGTCAGATACACCGTCGTCATCCCGGAGACGGAAGGAGCCCTGGCCGGAAGTTACACCTTCACCACCGCCTATAACCCGGACGGCACGGTCCGCACCCAAGGCTTCCCGGCGGCAGGCGGTCTGCCCGCCGAGAGCGTGACCACCACCTATGACGAGCTGGCCCGAGCCACCCGCCTCACCGGCAGTCTCGGCACCTATGTCGGTGCGACCGTGTACTCCGCGACCGGCGACCCTCTGCAGTACGAGCTGACCACCGGCGGCAAGAAGGTGTGGCAGACCTTCACCTACGAGTACGGTTCGGGCCGGCTGGCCACCGCCCGAGCCGAGCGCGAAGGCATGACCGGCGCGGACCGCAACGCTACCTACACCTACGACCAGGCCGGGTCTTTCACCTTGATCTCGGACGTGTCCCGGTCGGGCACTGATACGCAGTGTTTCGACTACGACCACCTCCAGCGCCTCATTCAGGCGTGGAGCCAGGCCACGCCCGGCTGCTCGGCGGTCCCGACGGTCTCCGCCGTCGGCGGGCCGGCGCCCTACTGGCACAGCTACTCCTACGACGCGACCGGAAACCGCACCCGGGAAGTCCGGCACGGCATCGGCGGCGAGACCGACACCGTCAGGTCCTACGCCAACGCGCCCGCTGGGCAGGGGCACCAGCTCCGCTCGGTCTCCCAGACCGGTGGCGCGAGCCCCCGCACCGAGACATTCGACTACGACGCTGCCGGCGGCGTGACGCTGGGGGTGGACGGTCAGGTGGGGACCGCGATGCGCGGTGACGGCTCGACGGGCCATGCCGAGACGTCCGCATCGGTCGTCGACACCTCCAGGACGTACGCGGTGGGCGCCTGGGTCAGGCTCGCCCACACCGACGGCTTCGCCACCGTCGTCAACCAGGACGGCGACGTGGTCAGCGGCTTCTACCTGCAGTACGTCAAGGACGAGAACCGCTGGTCGTTCAGCCTGACCGACGCCGACGCCGTCCAGGGCCGTCGCCTGGAACGCCACCGGCCCGATGGCCATCGGCCGCGCGAAGCACAACGGCGCCGCAGTGGACTTCTTCCCCGGGGAGATCGACGATGTACAGGTCTACGACCGCCTGGTCAGTGCGGAGGAGGCCGCAGACCTGTTCACCCGTCACCCCGTGCTCTCCGGCCGCTGGACGCTCAACACCGACGGGCAGGACGGCACCGGCCACGGCCGCCACCTCACCATGGGGGGTGACGCTCACGTGGATCAGGCGGCCGGCTGGCTGGGCTCCCCGATGGGCGCCCTGGTGCTGGACGGCGCCGGCGACCACGCCGCCACGACCGGGCCCGTGGTGTCGACCAGCCGCAGCTTCGCCGTCGCCGGCTGGGTGACCGCCGCGGGCAGGCCCACCGCCCGATCGGCCGTCTTCTCTCAGGCCGGCAGCACCAACAGCGGCTTCACCGTGCGGTATGACCCTTCCGCCGCGGATGGCGCCGGCGGCTGGCAGGTCGAGATGCCGGGCTCCGACGCGTCAGGCGCGGTGGCTCAGCGGGCGGAGCACTCCGCCTATCAGAGCCAGCTCGACTGGGACCATGTGGCCATCGTGTACGACTCCTTCGCGGACGTCCTGCGTCTGTATGTCAACGGCTGGCTTGAGGAGACCGAGGAACGGGTTTCGGCTCGCTGGCACACGATCGGCTTCGACGCCACCGGCCCGCTCCAACTGGGCCGTACGAAGACCGCGGGTGCCTGGGGCGAGCACTGGTCCGGCGTGATCGACGACGTGTGGGCCTTCTCCGGGGTGCTCACCCAGGAGCAGATCCAGACGCTCGCGGGCTACACGGAACTCCCGTCGGACTCTCCTTTCTGACTTTGGGTGAGATGGCGAATCATCGGTAAACAGAATGGATCTGTAATCGGCGTAAGAAAGAACCGGGCGTGCCTTTTGGCGCCGGTCCGGTCAAGCCGGGGCGTGCGGCGGTTCGCCGTCATTCGGGGCCGAAGCCGCCACCTTCTCCCGGAAAGCGCGCAGTGCCGCGGCGCCCACCGCCTTGTCCTGCTCGCCGTTGCCGCCGCTCACGCCCACGGCGCCGACCACCTGGCCCTCGTGCACGATGGGGAAGCCGCCGACGAAGACGGCGAACCTGCCGGGGTGCATGTGGCTGATGCCGAAGGCCTCGTTGCCGGGCAGGGCGGGGCCGTTCGGGGGTTCGTTGAAGAGGTGGGTGTCGCGCTGGTGGCCGGCCGCGGTGAAGGCCTTGGCGATCGCGATCTCCACTCCGGTGAGGCGGGCGCCGGTCATCCGGTGGAGGGCGATCGGATGGGCCCCGTCGTCGGCGACGCAGATGGTCTGTTTGACGCCGATGCGGCGGGCCTCCTGTTCGGCGGCCTCCAGCATGACGAGGGCGTCCTCAAGGGTGAGGCGGAAAACCGTGTGCATTGCCTTTTCAGCTCCTGCCCGCATGAATATTCCGGCCGTCTGACAAGAGAAAGCGGCGCGACGCCATTTACCGGCGACCCGCGGTCCCTGACATCGGGCTATTGCCTTCCGTTCCCCCGAAATGGAAAATGAGGGAAATCCGTCCTCCCTCCTCACCCGTGACTCGCGGCGACTCCGTTGACACCGTCAGTCTCCGAGGGCCGGTGGCCCACGGCTACGTACACACTGCCGAACCGGCGAGACAGGATTTGGGCACATGGCACAGACGTCCCCCAGCAGTGTCGACCTGATCGATGCCCAGGACCGTGACCCCAGTGGGCAGATCTCCCTGCGAGCGCTTCTGGCCGAACCTCTGCTGCGCGGCCGGGTCATCGCGGGCACGGCCGGGCTGAGCCGGAGCGCGTCCTGGTGCCTGCCGCTGTCCGAGCTGGGGGAGGCCGGGCCGGTGTCCTCGCCGGACCTCTCCGGCATGGTCGTCCACCTGCCCGCGGACGCGCTGGCCGAGCCGGACGAGGCGTGCGCGCTGGTCGCCGACCTCGCCCGCAGGGACGCCGTCGCGCTGCTGGTCTGGCCGTCTCCCGAGGGCCGCGTCCCGGACCTGACCAGGGCCGCGCGGGCGGCCGAGGAGGCCCGCATCCCGCTGCTCGTGCTGCCGGCGGAGGCCGACTACCGTGCGGTGAGCCGTCTGGTGGGGCAGAAGGCCCTGGCCCAGACCTCTCACGTGCTGGAGTACGGCTCGCGGGTGCACCGCACGCTGGCCGAGGTGCTGGCCAGGGGGTCGGGAATCCCGGCCATGGCGCGGGCGGTCGCCGGGCTCGCCCGCTGCCCGGTCCTGGTCATGGACGCCGACGGCGAGACCCTCGTCTGCGCGGGCTTCGAGCCGGGCGCCGCCGGTCTGGCCGCCGAACCGGCCAGGATCGCCGACCTCATCGCCGAACGCCTGCCCGACCTGCGGGAGAGCGACGACTGCGCCCGGACGCTGACGGAGCTCAACCTGCGCGAAGGCGAGCTGGACGACCCGGTCCGTGTCCTGATCGCGCCCATCGTGGTGGGCGGCGACCTGTACGGCAGGCTGGTGCTCGTGGAGAACGTCTGGCCGCCGGACGCCCACGACCTGGCCCAGCACCGGGTCATCGCCGAGCACGGGGCCACCCTGACCGGCTCGGAGATGTTACGCCAGCGTTCGGTGCGGGCCGCCGAGGAGCAGGCCAGGGGCGACTTCGTCGAGTCGCTCGTGCACGGCCGCTTCGCCGACCCGCACGAGCTGGAGGCCCGCGCCCGCCACCACGGCTTCGACCCGGAGGGCCGCTACGCGGTGCACGTGCTGACGGCGGGCGCCCTGCTGCCGGCCGGCCGGCGCGACCAGCGCCGGGCGGGGGCCGTGACCCGCATGGTCCAGGTGGTCGAGCCCTCCGACACCCAGCGGACGCTGGCCGCCGCGATCGGCCCCTTCATCGTGGTCATCCGGCAGGTCACCGGGGACGCGCTGGCCGGGCAGGCGTCCGTGGCGCAGTTCGCCGGGCAGCTGCACCGGGCTCTCCGCCCCCACCTGGGGGACGACCTGCGGCTCACCCACGGGCGCGCGGGCCGGGGCGCGGCGGGGGTGGCGGCCAGCTACTACGAGGCGCGGGTGGCGATGGGGCTGGCCCGGCACACCGGTGCCGCCCCCGTGTGCGGGTACGACGACCTGCGCGTCCACGCCGCGCTGAAGGACGTGGCGGCCAGCGTCGAGGGGCGGGCGTTCGCCAGGGAGATCCTGGACGCGCTGCGCCGCGTGCACAGCCAGACCGGTGACCTGGAGCAGGTGGTGCTCGCCTACATCAGGTCCGCGGGCAACCTGAACGCGGCCGCCCGGACGCTGAAGCTGCACCGCAACACCATGCTGTACAAGCTGGACCGGGCCTCCAGGGCGCTGCGGATGGACATCCGGTCGGCCGACGCCCAGTTCATGGTCTGGCTCGCGCACCACATCGACACTCTCGCGGCGGTCACCGGCGCGCTCTCCGACGAGTTGTCGCCGCCCGTCGACTCCGTCGAGGCCCTCTGACGGCTCAGCCCTGGGCGGCCTGCCGCCGGCGCCTGGGCCCGTCCTGCTCCTTGGCGTCGTCGGGAAGCAGGACGAAGATCTCGCCGTTCTCCTCGCGCACCGGATACACCCTGATGGGACGCGTCGCGGGCGGCAGGATCGGCTCGCCTGACTCGTAGTCGAAGACGCTGCCGTGGCAGGAGCAGAGCAGCCCCTCCTCGGTGGCCCGGCCGGAGGAGAGCAGGCAGTCCAGGTGGGTGCAGTAGTTGGACATGGCGTGGACCCGGCCGTCCCAGCGCGCCACGGCGACCTCCACCTCGTCCACGAAGAATCTGCGTACGAGCCCGTCGGGCACCTGCCCGGACCGTGCGACGCGCCGGTATTCCATGGTCTCTCCTCAGAGCAGGTCGATCAGGTCGGTGTCCTCGTCGCGGAGCGCGGCGGGGTCGGGTGCGGCCCCGGCCGCCATGAGCTGCCGGGCCGCGGACACCTCGGCGCCCCGGTCCATCCCGAAGGCGGCCTTGAGCACGCCCTTGCGCAGGTAGAAGGCGACGAAGTCGAACTCCTCGGCCGAGCCGCGCACGACCAGCTCGTCCCAGCCCTCGGCGTGTCCCGCGTACTGC
This sequence comes from Nonomuraea ferruginea, assembly GCF_039540635.1. Classification (NCBI taxonomy): domain Bacteria; kingdom Bacillati; phylum Actinomycetota; class Actinomycetes; order Streptosporangiales; family Streptosporangiaceae; genus Nonomuraea; species Nonomuraea ferruginea. Next base: position 324,659 of record NZ_BAABFD010000007.1, read on the forward strand.
AGATCGCGGCCGAACTGCTCCGACCAGAACCAGTGGGGGGCTGTGTACGGGACGTCGCGGCCGAGGATGTTCCTGGCCGCCGCGGCGCCCTGGCCGCTGGCGTTGTCGAAGTGCTCCACCCGCACCGGCCTGCCGGCCAGGGGATGGAAGGCGCGGGCGACGTCGCCGGCGGCGTAGACGCCCGGCACGTTCGTCCGGCAGTACTCGTCGGTCAGGACCCCGTCGTCCAGGTCGATGCCCGAGCCGGCGAGCGGCTCGACGTTGGGCACCATGCCGACGCCCACCACCACCACGTCGCCCTCGACGATCCGGCCGGCGCTGGTCCGCACGGCGGCGACGTCCGGCGTCTCGGCGTACTCCACGACGCTCTCCCCGGTGCGCAGCGTCACCCCGCCGGCCCGGAGCAGCGCGGCGCACACGTCGCCCATCTCCTCGCCGAGCACCTGCCCGAGCGGGTGGTCCAGGCGCTCGATCACGGTCACCGCCGCGCCCCTGGCCCGCGCCGTGGAGGCCACCTCGGAGCCGATGAACCCGGCTCCGACCACCACGACGCGGGCCCCGGGCCGCAGGTCGGCGCGGAGCCGGTCGGCGTCGGCCACGGTGCGCAGGTACCGTACCCGGTCGCCGGCCACCCCCGGCAGAGCGCGCGGCCGCCCCCCGGTGGCGATCAGCAGCGCGTCGGCCGCGGCCGTGGAGCCGTCGGCGAGCTCCACGGCGCGGTCCGCGCCGCGCACGGCGGTCACCGCGGTGCCCAGCAGCAGCTCCACCTCGTTGGCCGCGCACCATCGCGCGGTCAGCAGGTCCAGCCCCGCCCGGTCCTCCTCGCCCGCCAGGTACTCCTTCGACAGCGGCGGGCGCTGGTAGGGCGGTTCCGGCTCGGCGCCGACGAGCGTGACACGGCCATCGAAGCCCAGCCGCCGCAGCGTCCGGGCCGCCACGGCGGCCGTCTGCCCGGCCCCGGCCACCAGCACCGACCGGATCATCGGCTCTCCTCCGCCGTCAGCGCCCGCGGCCGCGGGTCCACGTAGACCACGCCGTCATCGACCCGTACGGCGTGCACCGGCTGGCACCGGTCCTGCCCGTCGGCCTCACCGGTGCGCGGGTCGAACGACCACTGGTGGCCCGGGCAGATCACCCTGCCGTGCAGCAGCGTGCCCTTGCTGAGCGAGCGCCGCTTGTGCACGCAGGTGTCGGCCAGCGCGTACACCTCGCCGTCCACCAGGAAGAGCGCGATCTGCTCGGCGCCCACCGTGACCAGCTTGCGGTTGCGCCGCTCCAGCTCGCGGAGCGAGGCGACCTCCACCCACTCGGCCGGCGTGCTCACTCCGCGGCCACGAGGTCCGGCCGGACGTAGTGGTCGTACAGGCCCTGCGTGTACGAGTAGCGCATCTCGGCGCCCCACCGGCACATCCGCAGGCACCGCTGCTGCAGCTCCGGCGTGTCGGCGTGGTCGAGCACGATCTGGTAGCCCCGCTCGCCGTGCACCTCGTCGGAGGTGATGTGCAGGTCGAAGAACTCGATCTCGTCCTCGGTGAAGCCGTAGACCTCGCGCAGGGGGACGATCTGCTTGCGGTAGATGTTCGGCACCTGCGACTCCAGGCCGACGACCAGCGCGGCGGTGGCCACCACGAAGTGCTCGCGCATGGCGACCGCGTAGCACCACGACTGCAGGCCGCGGGTGATCGGGTTCGCGTTGTCCGGGTCCTCCACCCGCTCCCGGGTGGTGCCGCACGCCTCCGCGAACTTGATGAGCAGGTCGGTGTGCCGGATGTCCGCCAGCTCCTCCTCGTACATGTTCTGCAGGGTGAAGTCCTTGGCGCCGGTGTACTGGTCGGGGGTGTTGGCGTAGACGTAGGCGAGGTAGTCGGCGAACGGGCCGACATAGTGGTAGTGGTTCTCGGCCCAGCGGGCGAAATGCTCCCGCTTGAGCTTGCCCTCCGCCCAGGCGACGCTGAAGTTCGCTTTCGAGGCCTGCCGGCCCTTGATCGCGTTCTCCAGGGCCGAGCGGAAATCATCCCGCGACAGCAGTTCCGGCATTTCCGGTCTCCCTTTCCCCGAGACGGCTTTTCTCGTCTCACAGTAGGAATTCCGCGGTTCGTTTCGTACGGTCAACCGGCACAGGGAACCGCCGATTTCGTGTGCACGTTGCACGGCTCATTCGAGCGCGGACAGATAAACGCTTTTCTCCTGCGTGTAGAAGAGCATCATCGTGGGCCCGGCCTGCTCCTTGAAGGTCTGCGTCCCGGACTCCTTGAGCCCGCCGAAGGGCACGTTCATCGCCATGCCGGTGGTCGGCTGGTTGACCTTTACCAGCCCGGTACGGCTGCGCCGGGCGAAGTCCAGAGCCCGGCCGAGGTCCCGGGTGACGATGCCCGAGGCCAGGCCGTACTCGGTGGCGTCGGCCAGCGCCAGGGCCTCCTCGAAGTCGGCGGCCCGCTGGAACGCCAGGACCGGCCCGAAGATCTCCTCGCGGGCCAGCCGCATGTCCGGCCGCACGCCCGCGAACACCGCCGGGGACACGAAGAACCCGCGCTCCAGGCCGTCACCGGTGAGCCTGCGGCCACCGGTGACGAGCTCCGCGCCCTCCTCCTGGCCAATGCGCACGTGGTCGAGCACCTTGGCGAGCTGGAAGTCCGCGGCGAGCGGGCCCATGTCCACGCCCGGCGCCCGGCCGTCGCCGACGGTGCGCTTCCCGGCCAGCTTCGCCACCCGCTCCAGCAGCGGCTCGTACACCTCGCCGAGCGCGATCACCCGGCTGGTGCCGGTGCACGCCTGGCCGCTGAGCCCGAACGCCCCGGTCGCGATGATCTGAGCGGCCCGGTCCAGATCGGCGTCGGGCAGCACGACCACCGGGTTCTTGCCGCCCATCTCCAGCTGGACCCGGCGGGACGGGCCGGCGGCGGCGTGCACGGCGCGGCCGGTCGCGGTCGAGCCGGTGAACGTCACCGCTCCCACCCTGGGGTCGCCGGCCAGCGCCGCGCCCGGCTCGGGGCCGCCGTGCACCAGCGCCAGCGCGCGCGCCGGCAGCCCGGCCGCGAGCAGCGCCTCCACCAGCCGCTGCGCCGTCAGCGGGGTGAGCGGCGAGGGCTTGAACACCACGCCGTTCCCGGCGGCGAGCGCGGGACCGAGCTTCCTGGACGGGATGTTGAGCGGGAAGTTCCACGGCGTGATCGCGCCGACCACGCCGACCGGCTCCCGCCAGGTGTAGACCAGGGCGCTGCCGGGGGCGGCGTAGGTCTGCCCGCTCATCCGCACCGCCTCGGCGGCGTGGAAGCGCAGGTTCATCGGCGTCCGGCGGGTCTCCACCGACGCCTCGGCCAGGGTCTTGCCTTCCTCCCGTACGATCTCCGCGGCCAGTTCGGCGGCCCGGGCCTCCAGCAGGTCGGCGGCCTTCTCCAGGACCCTCGCCCGGGTCTCGGCCGGCGTGGCGGCCCACTCCGCCGCGCCCCCGGCCACGGCCGCCACGGCGGCGTCCACATCGGCGGCGGAAGAGTCGGGGAACGCGCCCACCACGTCGTCGACGTCCGCCGGGTTCCTTCGGGTGAACGTCTCACCCGAAAGCGCGGGCACCCACCGGCCCCCGATCAGGTTGCGACCCTCGTGCGCGCTCACCGGCGCACCCTCTCGGGCACACGCCGGGAAAGCGCGTCGGGTGTGGCGTTTTGCGGGATGAGGGCGGTGGGTGCGGTGTCTTGCGCGGTGGGGGTGTCGGGTGCGGTGTGCTGCGTGATTGGGGCAGCGGGTGCGGTGTCTTGCGCGATGGAGGTGTCGGGTGCGGCGTCTCGCGGGATCGGGGCGGCGGGCGCGGTGTCCTCCGTAATGGGGGTGTCGGGTGCGGCGTTCTGCGTGGTCGGGGGGTGTTGGGCTGCTGCGGTCAGTTCGATCTCCACGGGGGCGCCGCCTGGCAGGGCCCGTACGCCTACCGCTGTGCGGGCGGGGATGCCGAGCGCCGGCGCCGTACGGGCCAGCGCGGCGGACGCGCCGTCCGCCACCGCGGACAGCTCCGTGAACCCGTCCACGCAGGCGATGAAGACGCTCAGCCGGAGCAGCCCGTGCAGCCGGTCGAGCCCGCCCGCCGCGTCCGCCACCGCGGCCAGGGCGTTGCGCGCGGCCAGCCCGGCCGCCTCGGCGGCCGCGGCCGTATCGACCTCGCCGCCGACCAGGCCGGTCACGGTGAGCGTGCCGTCGCGCCTGGGCGTCATCCCGGCGCTCACCACCAGCGCCGAGCAGGGCACGTACCCGCGTCCCGGACACAGCGGGTGCGGCTGGCTCACGGCGGCCGCGTAGGCCCCGCGGGGGCACGGCACCTCGGGGAGCTCCTCCGGGATCGCTCCGTCCGTTCTCCTGTCGGTCTCAGACACCGAGAGCCACTCCGTCCTGTCGCGGATCCGCCGCGCCGAGCAGCGCGCCGGACTCCTCGTCGATCGAGATCACCAGGGCGCTGCCGCCCGCCCCCCACGCGCCCTGCGTCCGGACCTCGTGCCCCAGCCCGGCGAGCCGGGCCAGCGTCCGCCGCCCCAGCCGGGTCTCGCACCGCAGCTCGTACGGGCTGCCCAGGGCGTCGGCGTCGCTGCCGGGGTGCACGGTGAACCGGGGGGCGCCCACCGCCCGCGCGGGGTCCGCCCCGTGGTCGAGGAGGTGCGACAGCAGTTGCGTGTTCCACTGCACCTGGCCGTCGCCGCCGGGCGTGTTCCCCGCGTGCCGCAGCCGGCCCGCGTCGTCGGTGACCAGCCAGGCGTTCAGCGTGTGCAGCGGGCGGCGGCGGGGAGCCACCTCGTTGGGGTGCCCGTCCAGGAGGTACGCCCCCCGGCCCAGCCGGTTGTTCAGCACCACGCCGGTGCCGGGCACCGTGACCCGGGCGCCGAACGTGAAGGCGAGCGAGTGGATCAGGCTCACCGCGCGCCCGTCGCCGTCCACGGCCACCACCGAGGTGGTGTCGCCCGCCGCCGGCACCGCCGGGGCAACCGGGTGGGGCAGCCGCCCGGCGGCGAGCAGCGCCCGGCGGGCGGCGATCTCCCCAGATGTCAGCAGCTCCCGCCATCCGTCGTCGCCGTCGCCGCAGCGGGCCAGCCGGTCGGCGAACGCGAGCCGCGCCGCGCCCGCCGCCCAGTGCACCGCCTCGGCCGACAGCCAGGGCAGCTCCGCCAGCGTGCCGTCGCAGATCCCCGCCTGCTGGAGCACCATCCACCCGGGGGAGGGCGGCGGGGTCTGGTGGACGTCCATGCCCCGGTAGCGCCCGGTCAGGGCCGGGCCCGGCACGACCTTCCCCGTCTCGGCCCACTCCATCCCGGAGAACGGCGCGCCGGCGGCGGCCAGCGCGGACACGGCCCGCTCCGCCAGCTCTCCGGTGTAGAGGTCACCGGGGTCGCCGGCGAGGCGGCGCAGCGTGGCGGCCAGCTCCGCCTGGACGATCGGGGCGCCCACGGCCGGCACGGCGCCGCCGGGCAGGAACACCGCCGCGGTCCCGGGATCGGCGGCCAGGGCGTCACGGTGTTCCAGGATGTCGGCCCTGGTCTTGGCGGTGCAGCGCAGCCCGCCCAGCGCGGCGTCGATCGCGGGGGCCCAGAGCTCGGTCAGGCTCCGGGTGGCGCCGGCGCCGTGCAGCGCGGCCAGAGCCGCCACCGCGCCGGGCGCGGCCACCGCCAGCGGCCCCTCCATCGGTACGGCGGTCAGCCCGCGCGCCCGGTAGAAGTCCGCGGCGCCCCCGTCGGGGCCGTATCCGCTGCCGGAGAAGGAGACCACCGCGCCGTCCGGGCGCCGCAGCAGGGCGAAGGCGTCCCCGCCCACGCCGCACTGACCCGGCAGCGCCAGCCAGCTCATGGCGGCCATCGCGAGGACCGCGTCCACGGCGTTGCCGCCGTCCTGGAGCACGCGCACCCCGCTGAGGCTGACGGCGGGATGGCTGGAGGCCACCATCCCTCCTGCCGACACCGCCGGTCCCCGTGGAGGGTCCTGCCAGTCCTGTCGTTCTGAACGCACGAACCACAGTGTCTGCCTGTCCGCAATGTCCAGATATGGAGGAAGTGTTGGATTCGGCGTGCGGAACTTGGGCGTCCTGCACATCCGGGGAAGCTACCCCCGGCGCGGCGACGCGGGCGTGAGCCGGTTCCGGGTCGCCGTCGCATCGGCACGCTGCACAAACAGCCGGGCGCTTAATGTGCAGTTTCCTCATTGTTCGCCTCGGGCCGACCCAGGACATTCTGTGCAACAGTTCGCAGCTTTGGTACGCGATGCCGTACCGAAAGGGAGGTGCCATGGAACTGGGTGCCGCTCACTGGATTTACCTGGCGGGAATGGCAGTGATCATCGGCGTGATGGTCGCCCGCAAGAACATCGTCATCCCCGCCGTCGCCGCCACTTTCCTCACCGCCTGGGCATACACCGGAGACCTCGTCTCCGGGTTCCGGTCCGTCTTCGGCGCCAGCCTCACGGCCGCCGCCGAACTGTTCAACATCTTCCTCATCATCGCCCTGGTGACCGCGTTGCTCGGCGCGCTGAAGTCGCTGGGCGCCGACCGGCGCATGGTCGAGCCCTTCCGGGTGGTCATGCGCAACGGGCACACCGCCTTCTGGGTGATGGCGGCGGTGACCTACGTCATCAGCCTGTTCTTCTGGCCCACCCCCGCCGTGCCGCTCATCGGCGCGATCCTGCTGCCCGCGGCCATCAGGGCAGGGCTGCCGCCCCTGCAGTCCGCCCTGGCCATGGCCATCGCGGGTCAGGGGATGGCGCTGTCGAGCGACTACGTCATGCAGGTCGCCCCCGGCCTGTCGGCCACCGCCGCCGGAGTCGAGGCGAGCGTGGTGGCCGACCGCGCCATGGTGCTGTCCCTCATCACCGGCGGCGTCGCGCTGGTCCTCGTCTACGTCATGAACCGCAGGCACATCCTGCGGCCGAGCATGACCCATTTACAGGCGTGGGAGGCGCTCTCCACGAGCGCCGCCGAGACCGTCCAGGAGACCGGCGCCCAGAGCCTGCCCGCCGGGAGCAGCGTGCCGGTGGCGCACACGGCCGCCGGGCCGGTGGAGATGACCGCGGCCGGCGCCACGGTGGCCGTCGCGCCCGCCCCCCAGGACGGCGGGCCGGGCCACGGCGGCCCTCCCGGGGAGGGCGCCGGGGCGGGGCGCTCCAGGGCCTTCGCGGTCATCGTGCCGGTCGTCCTGCTCGCCGTGGTCGGCTACATGCTGCTCGGCAAGTTCACCGGCCTCGTCCCCGAGACGGTGGGCTCGGACGCCGCCGCCCTCGTCGGCGGCGTGGTCGCGCTCCTGCTGCTGGCCGCCTCGATCACCAAGGACGCCCGGGGCAGCCTGGAGGCGTGCGCCGAGCACGTCGTGGACGGCCTGGTGTTCTCGATGAAGGCGATGGGCATCGTGCTGCCGATCGCCGGCTTCTTCTTCATCGGCAACGGCGACTTCGCCGGTCGCATCCTGGGCCTGGAGGAGGGCGCCGAGGCGCCGAGCTTCCTGTTCGAACTGGTGAACGCCGCGCAGGGCGCGATCCCGTCCAACGCCTTCTTCATGGCCTTCGCCCTGCTCGTCATCGGCATGATCACCGGTCTCGACGGTTCCGGGTTCTCCGGCCTGCCGCTGACCGGCTCGCTGTCGGGGGCGCTGGGCCCCGCCGCGGGCGTCGACCCGGCCACCCTGGCGGCCGTCGGTCAGATGGGCGCCATCTGGGCCGGTGGCGGCGTGCTCATCGCCTGGTCCTCCCTCATCGCGGTCGCGGGCTTCGCCCGCGTCTCGGTGCTGGACCTGGCCCGGAAGGCGTTCCTGCCGGTGATGCTGGGACTGCTGGCCTCCACGCTGGTGGCCGTGCTGATCTTCTGACGGCCGCCTCCCTCTCCGGTTCTTGCAAGGTTAGGCTAACCTTATCTAGCATGTCCGGCAGAGGGAGGCGATGCCTCGGTGGAGACACTGCTGAGCGGACCGGACGGCACCTACGACATCCTGGGAATCGGCTTCGGCCCATCCAACCTCGCGCTGGCGATCGCGCTGGCCGAGCACAACGCGCGGGTCCCGGAGAGCGAGCGGCTCCGCGTCGGATTCCTGGAGAAGCAGCACGACTTCGGCTGGCACAGGGGGATGCTCCTCGACGACGCGACCATGCAGGTGTCCTTCTTGAAAGACCTGGTCACCATGCGCGACCCGGCCAGCGACTTCAGCTTCCTCTGCTTCCTCAAGCAGAGCGGCAGGCTGGTGGACTTTCTCAACCACAAGACGCTCTTCCCGTTACGCATCGAGTTCCACGCGTACTTCGAGTGGGCCGCCGCGCGGATGCGCGACCTGGTCGAGTACTCGGCGGAGGTGGTGTCCGTCGAGCCGGTGACCGGGGAGGGCGGTGAGGTCCACGCGTTCGACGTGATCGTCCGCGATCCGGAGCGCCCGGAGCGCACCTTCATCCGCCGGGCGCGCAACCTCTGCGTCGCCACCGGCCTGGAGCCGCACCTGCCGCCGGGGACCGTCGTCTCCGACCGCGTGTGGCACAACAGCGAGCTGCTGCCCCGCGTGAGCGCACTCCAGGAAGCCGGGACCCCGGTGCGCAGGGCCCTGGTGCTCGGGGCGGGCCAGAGCGCCGCCGAGACGGCCGACTACCTGCACCGCACCTTCGACCAGGCGGAGATCTGCGCCGTCTTCGCCAAGTACGGCTACACCCCGGCCGACGACAGCCCCTTCGCCAACCAGATCTTCGACCCGGCCGCCGTCGACACCTACTTCGGCGCCCCGCCCCAGGTCAAGCAGTCCCTGCTCGACTACCACCGGAGCACGAACTACTCGGTGGTGGACATGGACCTCATCGAGTCCCTCTACCGGACCGTCTACCGGGAGAAGGTCCGGGGCAGCGAGCGGCTGCGCCTGCTGCGCGCCTCGCGCATCCGCGAGGTGCGCGCGCTGGACGACCGGCTCCACGTCGAGGTGGAGTTCCTGCCCACCGGAGCCCGCGAGGTGATCGAGGCCGACCTGCTCGTCCACGCCACCGGCTACCGGCCCCAGGACATCGGCGCCGTGCTCGGCCGGGCCGCCAAGCTCTGCCTCCGCGACGAGGAGGACGAGGTCAGGATCGGCCGCGACTACCGCGTACTGACGCCCCCGAACGTGTCGGCCGGCATCTACCTCCAGGGGGCGGGCGAGCACACCCACGGCCTCACCTCGACGCTCCTGTCCACCACCGCGATCCGGGCCGGGGAGATCCGCGACTCGCTGCTCGCCCACCGCACGCCGCGGGCCAGGGCGGCGACCTAGTGGTCGTCGCCGAGGGCCGGCCGGGCGTCTCCGCGCAGCGGCCGGCCGGCCTCGCCGCGGGCGACGCCGGCCGGAGCGGCGTCCTGCTCGTGCTCGTGGCGGCGCTGGCCGCCACGTGCGTCCTCAGCGTCGCCGCCGGCACCAGGACCATCGCCCTCGGCACGGTCTGGGACGCGTTCGCCCACTTCGCCGGCACGGAAGAACACGTGATCGTCCGCGAGCTGCGCGTGCCGAGGACGCTGCTCGGCCTGCTGGCGGGGGCCGCGCTCGGCGTCTCCGGGGCGGTGCTCCAGGCCGTGACCCGCAACCCGCTGGCCGACACGCAGATCCTCGGGATGAACGCCGGCGCGGCGCTCTTCGTGGTGTTCGCGATCGGCGTGCTGGGGCTCACCGGCATCTGGTCGTACGTGTGGTTCGCGTTCGCCGGGGTGGCCTTCGCCACGGTCCTCGTCTACGCGCTCGGCTCGATCGGGCGCGGCGGCGCGACGCCGCTCCGGCTGACGCTGGCGGGCGTCGCGCTCGGCGCGGTCATGTCGGGCGCCTCGGCCGGGATCCGGCTGGTCAAGCCGAGGGCCTTCGACTACCTGCGCTTCTGGGACGTCGGCACGCTCGCCGGACGGCCGGCGCAGATCGCCGTGGCCGTCGCCCCGTTCGTCGTGCTCGGCCTGGGCCTGGCGCTGGCGGCGGCCCGCTCGCTGAACGCCGTCGCGCTGGGCGACGACCTCGCCCGCACGCTCGGCGCAGGGGTCGTCAGGACGCGCGTGCTGTCGGTGCTCTCGGTGACGCTGCTGACCGGGGCGGCGACCGCGGCCGTCGGGCCGATCGGCTTCGTGGGCCTGATGGTGCCGCACGCCGTCCGCCGGATCGTCGGGCCCGACCAGCGCTGGATCCTCGCGTACACGGTGATCTGCGCGCCGATCCTGCTGCTCGGCGCCGACATCGCCGGGCGGATGCTGATCCGTCCGGCGGAGTTGCAGGCGGGCATCGTCACCGCGTTCCTGGGTGCGCCGGTTCTGATCTGGCTGATCAGGCGGAGAGCGGTGAGCGGCCTGTGAACGGGGTGGACTTCGGCCACCGGGTCGTGGTCGCGCGGGGACCCGGCCCGCTGTCGGTCCGGTTCGGCGCGCGTACCGCGCTCGTCTGCGCCGGGCTCGGCCTGGCCGCCCTGGCGGTCGCCGTGCTCGGGCTGGGCACCGGCGAGTTCGAGGTGCCGCCTGGCGAGGTGATCGGGGCGCTGGCCGGGCAGGGCTCCGGCGCGACGCGGCTGGTGGTCGTCGAGTGGCGGCTGCCGCGCGTGCTGCTGGCCCTGCTCGTCGGCGCGGCGCTCGGGCTGAGCGGCGCCGTCTTCCAGTCGCTGCTGCGCAACCCGCTCGGCAGCCCGGACGTGATCGGCTTCAACACCGGCGCCTACACCGGGGTGCTGGTCACGATGCTGCTGGTGGGCCGCGACTACCACCAGACCGCGGCCGGCGCGCTGGCCGGGGGACTCCTGGCGGCCGCGGTGGTCTACCTGCTGGCGTACCGGCACGGCGTCCACGGGTTCCGGCTCATCGTCGTGGGCATCGCGATCAGCGCGATCCTCGCCTCGGTGAACCAGTGGTTCGTCATCAAGGTCCAGCTGCAGCTCGCCGTCGCCGCCGCCATCTGGGGGCAGGGCAGCCTCAACACGGTCACGTGGGAGCAGGTCCCGGCCGTGGCCGTCGCGGTCGCGCTGCTCACCGCGGGCCTGCTGGCTCTCTGGCCGCGCCTGTCGCTGCTGGCCATGGGCGAGGAGTCCGCCGCCGCTCTCGGCGTGCGCACCGAACGGACCCGGCTGCTCTACCTCGTCATCGGCGTCGCGCTGACCGCCGTGGCCACCGCCGCCGCGGGGCCGATCTCGTTCGTCGCGCTCGCCGCCCCGCAACTGGCCCGGCTGCTCACCCGTACGGCGGGCGTCGCCCTGGCGCCGTCGGCCGTGATGGGCGCGCTGCTGCTGACAACGAGCGACTGGCTCGGCCAGCGGCTGTTCGCGCCCACCCAGCTTCCCGTGGGCGTGGTGACGGTGTCGCTCGGCGGGCTCTACTTCGCCTGGCTCCTGGCCAGGCCGATGCGGAAGGCGGCACCGTGAGACTGAGCGCCAGGGACCTCACGCTCGGCTACGACCAGCGGCCGATCAGCGAGCACCTCGACCTGGAGATACCGGACGGCCGGCTCACCGTGATCGTCGGGCCGAACGCCTGCGGCAAGTCCACCCTGCTGCGGGCGCTGGCCCGGCTGCTCAGGCCGTCCGCCGGGCAGGTCGTGCTCGACGGCGAGGACATCCATGCGTACCCGGCCAAGGAGGTCGCCAGGCGGCTCGGCCTGCTGCCGCAGACGTCGATCGCCCCGGACGGCATCACCGTGGCCGACCTGGTGGCGCGCGGCCGCCACCCGCACCAGAGGCTGCTGCGGCAGTGGTCGGAGCGGGACGAGGCCGCCGTGGTGAAGGCGATGGCGGCCACCGGCGTCACCGACCTGTCGGGACGGCTCGTCGACACGCTCTCCGGCGGCCAGCGCCAGCGGGTCTGGGTGGCGATGGTGCTCGCCCAGGAGACCCCCATCATGCTGCTGGACGAGCCGACCACCTTCCTCGACATCGCCCACCAGATCGAGCTGCTCGACCTCTGCCTCCGGCTGAACCGGGAGCAGCGCAACACCATGGTGGCCGTCCTGCACGACCTCAACCAGGCCTGCCGGTACGCCGACCACCTCGTCGCGATGAAGGCCGGCGCCGTCGTGGCCCAGGGCGACCCCAAGGCGATCGTCACCGCCGAGCTGATCGAGGATGTGTTCGGGCTGCCCTGCCGGATCATCGACGACCCGGAGACCCACACCCCGCTCGTCATCCCCCGCTCCCACCACGCGAACAGGAGAAACGATGTCCGACAACCCCTTCGACGATGAGGACGGCACCTTCTACGTGCTGATCAACGACGAGGAGCAGCACTCCCTCTGGCCCACGTTCAAGGAGGTGCCACAGGGCTGGCGCGTCGTCTTCGGCGAGGAAGGCCGGAGCAGACGCCAGGAATGCGTCGACTACGTCGAGGAGCACTGGACGGACCTGCGGCCGAGGAGCCTGCGCGAGAGCATGGCCGCCGAGCAGTGACCCGACCCATGACCCGCCCCATCACCGGGCGCCGCGTCCTCTGGCGCGCGGTGACCCGCAACCGGCGCCGGCTGGGCGCCGGCACCGGCCTGATCAGCCTGCACCAGGTGTGCGAGTCGCTGGTGCCGATCCTCATCGGGGTCATCGTCGACCAGGCCATCGGGCCGGGCGACGGCGGCGCGCTCCTGCTGTGGGTGGCGGCCATGGCCGCGCTGTTCACCGCGCTGACCATGTGCTACCGCTTCGGCGCCCGCCAGCTGATGATCGCCATCGCCGACGAGGCGCACACCCTGCGCGTCGAGGTGGCCTCGAAGATCCTGCACCCGCGCGGGATCAGGACAGACCGGCGGGCCGGCGACCTGCTCACCGTGGCCGTCAACGACACCGACAACACCTCCTACCTGCTCGACTACGTGCCGCGCGTCGCCGGAGCGGTGACCGCGACCGCGGTGAGCGCCGTCGCGCTGCTCGTGATCGACGTGCAGCTCGGGCTGGCCGTGCTGATCGGCACGCCCGTCGTGCTCGTCGCCCTCCAGGCCGCCACCCCGCTGATCACCAGGCGGGTGGCCGAGCAGCAGGAGCTCGCCGGCGAGGCCACGTCCCTGGCGGCCAACGTGGTCAGCGGGGTGCGCCCGCTGCGCGGCATCGGCGCCGAGGGCGCGGCGGCCCGCCGCTACGACGAGGTCAGCAGGCGCTCCCTGCGGGCGGCGCTGCGCGCGGCCCGCACCCAGGGCGGCTACCTGTCCGCCTCCATGTCCAGCGGCGCGCTGCTGGCGTGCGGCGTCGCGATCCTGGCCGGGTGGTTCGCGCTCAACGGGCGGATCACGGTCGGCGAGCTCATCACCGTCATCGGTCTCGCGCAGTTCCTGATGGAGCCCATCGGCCTGCTCGCGGTCGTCCCCGGCTGGGTGGCCGAGGCCAGGGCCTCCGCCGACCGCGTCGCCGGCGTCCTGGACGCCGAGCCGCTGCTCCCCGAGGGTACGGAGGAGGTCGCGGGCCCGTCCGGCCTGGAGCTGCGGACGCTCAGGTACGGCCCGCTGGACGGGGTCGACCTGCGGGTGCGGCCGGGCGAGTTCGTCGGCGTGGTGCCCCACCGAGCCGCCGATGGTGAGGCGCTCGTCAAGATCCTCTCCGGACAGGTGGCGCCGGAGGAGTACGAAGGCGGCGTGCTCGTCGGCGGCGCGCACCTGTCACGGCTCACGCCCGCTGACGCCCGCCGGGTGATGCTGGTGGAACCCCACCTCACCGACCTGTTCACCGGGACCGTCGAGGAGAACGTCACCGCGGGCGGGCCGCTGGACGAGGCCGCGCTGGAGGCCTCAGCGGCCGGCCAGGTCGTCTCCGCCCATCCCGACGGCCTCGCCCACCTGGTCGCCGAGCGCGGCGCCAGCCTCTCCGGCGGGCAGCGGCAGCGGCTCGCGCTCGCCCGCGCGCTGATGGCCCGCCCGCCGATCCTCGTGATGCACGACCCCACCACCGCCGTCGACGCGGTGACCGAGCACGAGATCGCCCGGGGCCTGCGCGCGCTGCGCGGCACCGGGGAGCTCACCACCGTGGTGGTGACGAGCAGCCCCGCGCTGCTCGCCATGACGGACCGGGTCGTGGTCCTCGACGGCGGCCGGGTCGCCGCCGAGGGAACCCACGCCGACCTGGCCGTGACGGACGACGACTACAACCGGGCGGTGCTGAGATGACGGCCTCCGACCAGGCGACGGGCCCCGAGCGGCTGCCCGTCGCGGACGCGCGCAGGACATGGGCGTGGCTGCGGGCGGAGCTGCGCGGGCGGTGGCGGGCCGGGGCGCTCGCCGTGCTGGTGGGCGCCGTGGGCGCCGCCGCGTCGGTGGTGCCCGTGTACGCGCTGGGCAGGCTCGTCGACCTCGTCACGGAGCGGGCTCCCGGCTCGGCGATCGTCCCCGTCGCCGCGGTGATCCTCGTGGGGGCGCTCGTCGGCGGCCTCGCCGCCGGGCCCGGCACGTACCTGATCAGCCGACTGTGCGAGCAGCTGCTCGCCGACCTGCGGGAAAGCACGGTGGCCCGCGCGCTCTCCCTCCCCGTCACCACCCTGGAACGGGTCGGCAAGGGCGACCTGCTGTCACGGGTCAGCACCGACACGGCCGCGATCGGCAAGGCCGCCTCCAACGTGGTGCCCACGATGATCTCCGCGTTCCTGCTGGTCGTGGTGAGCGTCGCCGCGATGGCCGGGCTCGACTGGCGGCTCGGGCTCGCCGGCGCGGTCGCCATCCCGCTGTACGTGATGGCGCTGCGCTGGTACCTGCCACGCGCCGCGCCGAAGTACGCCGAGGAGCGGCGCGCGGTCGCGGACAACTCGCAGTTGCTGGTGGAGAGCATGCAGGGCGTCCGCACCGTGCACGCCTACCGGCTGGAGCAGCGGCGCCTGCACGGCATCGGGAACGCCTCGCACGAGGTGCGCGACATCTCGGTGTCCGTCTTCACGCTGTTCACCCGGTTCGTCGGACGCGTCAACCGCTCGGAGTTCTTCGGCCTGGCCGCGATCCTCGTCACCGGCTTCCTCCTCGTCCGCCAGGGGCACGTGACCGTCGGAGAGAGCGCGGCGGCGGCGGTCCTGTTCCACCGCCTGTTCAACCCCATCGGCATGCTGCTGTTCACCTTCGACGAGGTGCAGGCGGCGGCGGCGAGCCTGGCCAGGCTCGTCGGCGTCATCGACCTCGCCCCCGCGGAGGAGCCCCGCGACGGGACGGGCGAGCCGGTCGACGCGTCCCTTGAGCTGGCAGACGTGCACTTCCGTTACGACGGCGCCCCCGAGGTGCTGCACGGCGTCTCCATCAGCCTGCCGGCCGGCTCGCGGGTCGCGCTGGTCGGATCGACGGGCGCGGGCAAGTCCACCATCGCGGCGATCGCCGCGGGCATCCTCACCCCCGGCAGCGGCTCCGTACGCGTCGGAGGAGCGGCGCTCCCGCCCGGGAGCCTGCGCGAGCATGTCGCGATCATCACCCAGGAGGTGCACGTCTTCGCCGGACCGCTCATCGAGGACCTGCGCCTGGCGCGGCCGGACGCCTCGCCGGAGGAGGCCGCCGCCGCGCTCGCCGCCGTCGGCGCCCTGGACTGGGCGACGGACCTGCCCGACGGCCTCGGCACGGTGGTCGGCGAGGGCGGGCACGAGCTCACCACCGCCCAGGTCCAGCAGCTCGCCCTCGCCCGCCTGATCCTCGCCGACCCCCCGATCGCCATCCTCGACGAGGCCACCGCCGAGGCCGGCAGCCTCGGCGCCCGCAAGCTGGAGGAGTCCGCCGCCGCGGCCACCCGCGGACGCACCACCCTGATCGTCGCCCACCGCCTGACCCAGGCCGCCTCCGCCGACCGGGTGGTCGTCCTGGAGCACGGCCGGATCGTCGAAGAGGGCGGGCACCGGGAGCTCGTCGCCGCAGGCGGCCGGTACGCGGAGCTCTGGCGTGCCTGGGAGGCGCGCACCCCCACGTCGTCAT
Source organism: Nonomuraea ferruginea (assembly GCF_039540635.1). Lineage (NCBI taxonomy): Bacteria > Bacillati > Actinomycetota > Actinomycetes > Streptosporangiales > Streptosporangiaceae > Nonomuraea > Nonomuraea ferruginea. Next base: position 340,483 of record NZ_BAABFD010000007.1, read on the forward strand.
CACGTTAGGGCAGCCATGGAAGCGAACCGTCCCGCCAGGATCACCACCATCGCCGACCTTTTCATCGACCAGGTGCGCCGGACCCCCGGGGCGCCGGCCGTGGTCGCCCCCGACGTGCGGCTGACGTACGCGGAGCTGGGCACGTACGTCTTCCAGCTCGCGCGACACCTGCAAGCGCGCGGGTTACGGCCCGAGGACGTCGTCGCCGTCGCGACTCCCCGCTCCGCCGAGATGGTGGTCTGCGTGCTGGCCGTCATGGTCGCCGGCGGCGCGTTCGTGCCCGTCGACCCGTCCTGGCCGCAGGCGCGGCAGCGGCAGGTGCGCGCCGAGGCGGGGGCCGTCCACGTGCTGGACGCGCGCGAGGTCGATCTCTCCTCCTGGCGGTACGGCGACGAGCCCGCCGAGCCGCCGGCCGTGTCCATCCAGGGCGGCCGGCTCGCCTACGTGATGTTCACCTCCGGCTCCACCGGCACGCCCAAGGGCGCCATGATCCGCCACGAGGCGATCAGCCACCGCCTGCTCTGGCAGATGGAGGAGATCCTCGGGTTCGGGCCCGGCGACGCGTCGCTGTTCAAGGCGCCGCTGTCGTTCGACATCTCCGTCAACGAGATCCTGCTGCCGCTCGTCTCCGGCGGGTACGTGGTGGTCGCGGAACCCGGCGGCGAGCGCGACCCCCAGTACCTGCTGGACCTGATCGCCCGCGAGGGCGTCACGTTCGTCTACCTCGTGTCGTCGATGCTGGACGTGCTGCTGGAGATGGCGCGCGGCACCTCGCTGCTGTCCGGGCTGAAGCACGTCTGGTGCGGCGGCGAGGTGCTCACCCCGGAGCTGTTCGAGCGCTTCCGCGGCCAGCTCTCCACGACGCTCTACCACGGGTACGGGCCGGCCGAGGCGACCATCGGCGTCTCCCACGTCATCTACCGCGACACCGCCGAGCGCATCGCGACCTCGATCGGCCGCCCCAACCCGCACACCCGGCTGTACGTGCTCGACGAGCGTCTGGAGCGGGCACCCGAGGGGGCCGTGGGAGAGCTGTACGCCGCCGGGTTCCTGCTCGGCCGCGGCTACGTCAAGGCGCCGTCGCTGACGGGCTCCCGGTTCGTCGCCGACCCGTTCGCCGCCGACGGCTCCCGGATGTACCGGACCGGCGACCTGGCCAGATGGGCGCCCGACGGGTCGCTGGAGTTCGTCGGCCGCGCCGACCACCAGGTGAAGATCCGCGGCATGCGGCTGGAGCTGGAGGAGGTCGAGGCCGCCCTCGCCGCCCACCCCCAGGTGCGGCAGGCCGTGGTCGTCGTGGACGCGACCGGCCGGCGACTCGTCGGGTACGTCCGGGCCGACGAGCCCGTCCCGGCCGCTGCGCTGCGCGACTGGTGCGCCGGCCGACTGCCCGCGTACATGGTGCCGGAGTCGTACGTCGTCCTGGACCGCTTCCCCCTCACCGCCAACGGCAAGGTGGACCGGCAGGCGCTGCCGGAGCCCGCCGTGCGCGCCCGCACGCGCTCGCCACGCACCCCGCGCGAGCGCGCGCTCTGCGAGATCTTCGCGCGGGTGCTGGGCGTGGCCGAGGTGGGGGCGGACGACGACTTCTTCGCGCTGGGCGGTGACAGCATCGTCGCGATCGGCGTGGTCAGGCAGGCGCGGCGCGCGGGCCTTGAGGTACGCGCCCGTGACCTGTTCGCCCATCCCACGCCCGCCGCGCTCGCGGCCGTGGTCACGCCTGTGGACGTCGTCGCGGTGCCTGGAGTGAACGGGGTCGGCGCGGTCCCCGCCACCCCGATCACGTCGTGGCTCCAGGACGTCGGCCCTTCGATGGACGGCTTCGTCCAGTCGATCACCGTCCGCACGCCCCCGGGGCTCACGGGCGGCCAGCTCGAAACCCTGGTCGACGCCCTGCTGGAAACCCACGACATGCTCCGCGCCCGAACGGTCGCCGTCGGTGATCAGGCCGTGTCAGGGGGAGTGAGGGCGGTCGGTGGTGACGGTGGTCAGGGCGTGTCCGGGGGGTTGGGGTTGGGGGCGGTCACTGGTGATCAGGCCGTGTCAGGGGGAGTGAGGGCGGTCGGTGGTGACGGTGGTCAGGGCGTGTCTGGGGGGTTGGGGGAGTGCGGGGGGCCGTCCGGTGGTGGTCGTGATGGTCGTGGTGAGGTGCGGTGGTCGCTGGTGGTGGGGGCTCCTGGGTGGCCGCGGGCCGCGGAGGTGATCACTCGGGTCGTGACGGAGGCGGAGCTGGAGCGGCAGGCCGCCGTGGCGGCGGAGCGGCTTGATCCGGGCCGTGGACGGATGATCGACCTGGTGTGGCTGGACGCCGGGGCGCACGCGCAGGGGCGGCTGACCATCGTGATCCATCACGTGGTCGTGGACGGCGTGTCGCTCCGCGTACTCCTGGAGGACCTGAGCCAGGCGTGGGAGGCGGTGCGGGCGGGGCGTCCCGTCGAGCTGCCCCCGGTGCCCACGTCGTTCCGGCAGTGGGCGACGCTGCTCCAGGCCCGCGACTTCGCCGCCGAGGAGGACCACTGGCGGGGCGTCTGCTCGGCGCCCGACCCGATGATCGGCGAACGGCCGCTGGACCCGCGCCGCGACGTGGTCGCCACGGAGGAGTCCCTCACGGTCGAGATCCCGGCCGAGATCGCCGGGCGGCTGCTCGGCGCGGTCCCCGCCGCGGTGCACGGCGGGGTCAACGACGTGCTGGTGACGGCGGCGGCGCTCGCGCTGGGCCGATGGCGTGGTGCCGGTCCGGCCGTGCTGCTGGAACTGGAAGGACACGGACGGGAGGAGGAGGCCGTCGGGGACGTGGACCTCTCCCGTACCTTCGGCTGGTTCACCACCCTGTACCCCGCGCTGATCGACCCCGGCTCCGGAACACCGGGCGAGGCGGTGAAAGCGGTCAAGGAACAGCTCCGCCGCGTGCCGAACCGCGGGATCGGCTACGGTGCGCTCCGATACCTCGGGGACCGGCCCCGCCCCGACCTGGCGGTCACCCCACAGGTGCTCGTCCACTACCTCGGCCGCTTCGACACGACCCCCGACAGTGACCCGGACGCGACTTCCGAGGGTGGCCTGGGCACGTCTTCCGGCGCTGGTTTGGATGCGATTCCCGGCATCGACCTGAACGCGACCTCCGGCGTCGGCTCGGACGTGATCCTCGACGGCGGCTTGGACGAGACTCCCGACGCCGACCCGGACGCGACCCCCGACACCGACCCGGACGCCGGGCGGGGGGCCGGGGTGGTCGGTGACTGGGCGCCTGTAGGGGAGGGCGAGGTCGTGGGGGAGCGGCGCGATCCGCGGATGCCGCTGCCGCGGGTGCTGGAGATCAACTCCGTTGCCGTGGACGGGGCCGGTGGGCCGGTCCTGACGACCAGGTTCAGCTGGCCGGCGGGTGTGCTGGACGCCGGGCGCGTGCGGGAGCTGGCCGCGATGTGGACGCGGGCGCTCACCGCCATCGCCACCAGCGACACGGTCACCGGGCACACGCCGTCCGACTTCCCGCTCGTACCGCTGGACCAGGAGGACGTGGCCGCCATCGAGGCCGAGTCGCCGGGCCTGGAGGACGTGCTTCCGCTGTCGCCCCTGCAGACCGGGCTCTACTTCCACGCCACCTTCGACCCGGGGCACGACCCGTACGTCGTCCAGCAGATCATCGAACTCGACGGCCCGCTCGACGGCGAGCGCCTGCGCCTGGCCGCAGACCGGCTGATCGGACGGTACCCGAACCTGGGCGCGGCCTTCCGCACCACGGGTGACGGTCACGTCGTGGCCGTGATCGCGGGCCGTCAGACGGTGCCGTGGCGTACCGAGGACCTGAGCCACCTCGACCACCCGCGGCCCGCCGTCGAGGCGGCGGCCACGGCGGAGCGGTCGGCGCCGTTCGACCTCGCCCGGCCTCCCGCCATGCGTTTCGCGCTGCTCAAACTCGGCCCTCGGCGGCACGCGCTCGTCCACACCGTGCACCACATCCTGGCCGACGGCTGGTCGGTGCCCCTGATCCTGCGCGACCTGCTCGCCCTGTACGAGGACAGGGACCTGCCCGCACCGCCGCCCTACGGCGAGTTCTTGAAGATGCTCGCGACGCGCGACCCCGAACCTGCGATCGAGGCGTGGACCGCCGCCCTGGCGGGAGTCCACGAGCCGACCCGGCTCGCCGAAGCCCTCACCAGCCCCGCCGACGGCCCAGCCGGTGGGGCCCGAGGCGGTCCCGGCGCCGGCTCGGCAGACGGTGCTGGCGATTGTCCCGTCGGTGGTTCCGACGGCGCGCCCGGCGGTGGGTCCGGTGGCCCGCTCGATGGTGGATCCGGCGGCGCGTCGGGGGATGGGTCCGTAGGCCCGCCGCGTGGCCTGCTCGGAGATGAGTCCGGCGGTGTTGGTGACCGTTCTGGCGGGTTCGGGCGTGTGGTGCGTGAGTTGCCGGATGAGGTGGGGGAGCGGCTGCGGGGGTGGGCGCGGGAGAACGGGCTCACGGTGGGGTCGGTGCTCGCCGCCGCGTGGGGGATCCTGCTCGGACGTCTGACCGGCCGGGACGATGTGACGTTCGGATCGACCGTTTCCGGACGGGCGTCCGGAGAGGTGCCGGGCATCGACGCGATGGCCGGGCTGCTGATCAACACGGTGCCGGCGAGGTTGCGGTGGCATCCGTCGGAGACGCTGGCCCACGCGTTGAGCCGATTCGCCCGCGCCCAGCGGGAGGTGATGGAGCACGAGCACGTTCCGCTGGCGGCGCTGCACCGCAGGCTGGGCGTGACCGAGCTGTTCGACACGCTGGTGGTCGTCGAGAACTACCCGGAGTCCCCGGCCGGGGAGGGTGAGCTCCGGATCGCCGGGGTCGACACGATCGAGGCGCCCCACTATCCGGTGACGCTGCTGGCCAAGCCGGGGACCCGGATCGCGCTCACGCTGACCCACGACCGGCGGCTGGTCTCCGGCACATCGGCTGCCCTGCTCATCGGTCAGTACGAGAAGCTGCTCGCCGCCGTCGCCGACGACGCCACCCGGACATGCGGCCAGGTGGAGCTGGTCTCCGAGGAGCAGTACGCGCAACTGACGGCTTTCGGCACCGGAGCCCCGGCGGGTGGTGGCGCCGGCGTGAACGACGCGTTCTACCGCCAGGACGCGGGAACCCCGGCGGGTGGTGGCGCCGCTGTGAATGAAGTGTTCGATCGCCAGGTCGCGGGAGTTCGGGGGAGCGGTGATGGCACAGTGATCGGCCTGTTCGAGCGTCAGGCCGCCGAGCATCCCGCACGCATCGCCGTCGTCTGTGCCGGCGACACGTTCACCTATGCCGAGCTGCGCGACCGTGCTGATCGGGTGTGCGGGACGCTGGCCGCTGCCGGGGTACGGCGCGGTGACATCGTCGCGGTGGCCGCCAGCCGCTCGGCGGACATGGCGGTGGCCCTGCTCGCCGTGATGCGGGCCGGGGCCGCGTACCTGCCCGTCGACCCCGGCTACCCGGCCGCCCGGATCGAGTTCATGCTCGCCGACGCCCGCCCGGTCTGCGTCCTCACGGACGAGGTGAGCGCCAGGACCCTGCCCCCGCACGACCTGCCCTCCTTCACCATCCGAGCAGCAGCCGCCGGACCGCCCGCCCGACCGCTCGCTGGGTCAACCGTCGTCAGGCCGTTGGACGTGGTGTCCGTCGTCTATACCTCCGGCTCGACCGGGCGGCCCAAGGCGGTCGTGGGCACGCACGGCGCGCTCGCCAACCGGCTCGGGTGGGCGGCGGAGGCGTGGGACGCGCGGGTGCGCCTGGCGAAGAGCTCGCTGAGCTTCATCGACGGTACGACCGAGCTGCTCGGCGGACTGGTCGCCGGCGCCACCACGGTCATCGCGGGCGACCGGGAGGCCACCGACGGGGCGGCGCTGGCCGGGCTCGTCGAACGGTCGGGGGCGACCCAGCTCCTCGCCGTGCCCAGCCTGGCGGCGGCGCTCGCCGACACCGCGCCCGAGCGGCTGGCCGCGCTCACCCGCTGGATCTGCAGCGGCGAGCCGCTCGACCGGGCCTGCGTGCGGTCGCTCAGGAAAGCCTCGCCGAACGCCCGGATCGTCAACTCCTACGGCTCCTCCGAGGTCGCGGGAGACGTGCTCCAGGGCGAGGTCGGCCCCGAGGCGCCGGTGACACTGGGCAGGCCGGTGCCGGGAACGCGTCTCTACCTGCTCGACTCCACCCTCCATCCGGTGCCGCCCGGCGTGCCCGGGGAGATCTACGTCGGCGGCGTCCAGCTCGCCCTCGGCTACCTGAACCGGGCCGGGGTGACGGCGGGCCGGTTCGTCGCCGACCCGTTCGGCAGCGGCACCCGCCTCTACCGCACCGGGGACCTCGGCCGGTGGACGCCTGACGGGCAGGTCGAGTTCCTGGGCAGGGCCGACGACCAGGTGAAGATCAACGGCTACCGGGTCGAGCCGGGCGAGCTGGAGGCCGCGCTGATGCGTCGCGCGGGCGTGGCCGACGCGGCGGTGGCGGTGCGGGGACGGGCCCTGCACGCGTACGTGGTGGCCGAGCAGGGAGAGCGGCTCGACCCGCGGGCGCTCCGGGGCCTGCTCGGCGCGGAGCTGCCCGCCTACCTGCTCCCTGCGACGGTGACCGTACTGGACCGGCTCCCCACGCTGCCCAACGGCAAGCGGGACCGTCGCGCGCTGCCCGATCCCGAGGTCACCACCGGCGGCGGGAAGCCACGGACGGCGGGGGAGGCGGCGGTCCTCGCCCGCGTCGTCGGCCTGCTGGGCATCGACGACCTCGGCGTCCACGACGACTTCTTCACCGCCGGCGGCGACAGCATCCTCGCCATCCGCCTCGTCAGCCTGCTCGCCGGGGACGGGATCGAGGTCACCACCGGTGACGTCTTCCGCCTGCGCACGCCCGCCGCCATCGCCGCCTCCGTGACGGGGACCGGACAGGATCCGGCGGAGACCCTTGAGGGCGAGGTCTGGCCGCTGTCCCCGCTCCAGCAGGGCGTCTACTACCAGGCGACGTTCGCCGACAGCGGCAGCACCTACATCGCGCAGAACGTCTTCGACCTCGACCGCCGCGTCGACGTACCGGCCATGACGGCGGCGTTCGCAGCCCTCCTCCGCCGCCACCCCACCCTGCGCGCCTCCTTCGCCGCCGACGGCGCATCCCAGCGCATCGCCGCCACGGTGCCCGCCGAGGTGCGGGTGGTCGATCTGACCGAAGCCGCCGCGAGACCGGCTGAGGTTCGGGCGGCCGGTGCCGCTGGGACGGGCGCCGATCCGGCCGCCCATGCCGCCGTCCGCGACGAGGAAGTCGCTGGGGCGAAGGTGGACGGGTTGGGTGCCGTCCACGGCGAGGGGCTCGCTGGTGGGGAGGTGCCCGGGCTGGGTGCCGTGATCGAGGCGGTGACGCGGGCGGATCGGGAGGAGCCGTTCGATCTGGCGCGTCCGCCTCTGGTCAGGGTGACCGTGGTGCGGCTGCCGGGCGGGCGGGACCGGTTGCTGCTCACGTCCCACTTCCTGCTGTGGGACGGGTGGTCGCGGGAGCTGGTGCTGCGGGAGCTGTTCGCGCTGTACGACTCGCGTGGCGCACGCGGCGCGCTCCCGCCCGTGGAGAGCACGTTCGCCGACTACCTCGCCTGGGTCGGCGGCCGGGACCGTGACGCCGCCGCCGCGGCCTGGGGCGCGGCTCTCGCGGGCGTCCGGGAGCCGACCATCCTGGCGCCGGAGGCCATCGGCCGCGAGCCGGTGGTGTCGGAGCGGATCGTCGCCGCGCTGCCCGCCGAGGTCACCACCCGGCTCGGCGAGCAGGCCGGCCGCGGCGGCGTCACGCTCAACGCGCTCCTGACCGCCGCGCTCGGCATCCTGATCGGGTACGAGGCCGGTCGCACCGACGTGGTGTTTGGCACGACCGTCGCCGGGAGGCCCACCGAGCTGCCCGGGATCGAGAACGTGGTCGGCCTGTTCCTCAACACGGTCCCGGCCAGGGTGGCGGCCACGCCGTCCGCCACCGTGATCGAGCTGGCCCGCCGGGCCCAGGACGACCGCGTCGAGCTGGTGCCGCACGAACACCTCGGGCTCGGCGACATCCATCGCGCCTGCGGCCAGGAGCAGCTGTTCGACGCCCTGTACGTGCTGCAGAACTTCCTGAACGACAGCACGTTCACCGATCTGGAGCGCGAGCACGGCATCGTCGGCGTGGAGTACACCGACACCACCCACTACCCGTTCACCTGGGTGCTCACCCCCGGCGCCAACCTGCGGATCAAGCTCGAATATCGGCCGGACGTGGTGCGCGAACGCGACGCCCGGCGGATGGTGCGCCGCTTCACCCGGCTGCTGGAGCACCTCGCGGGCGGCCTGTCGGCGCCGGTCGGCGCGCTCGACCTGATGCTGGACGAGGAGCGCGCCGAACTGGCCGGGCAGTGGGCGGCGGCCGAGCATCCGATCGGCACGGCGACGATCGCCGGACTGCTGGCCGAGCGGGCCCGCGCCTGCCCCGATCAGGTGGCGCTGGTCTTCGGCGCGCGCTCGCTGACGTACGCCGAGCTGGACGGCCGGATCAACCAGTGCGCCAGGCTGCTGCGGTCGCAGGGCGCGGGGCCCGGCGAGATCGTCGCGCTCGGCCTGCCGCGCGGCGTCGAGATGGTCGTCTCGCTCTTCGCGGTCCTGCGCACCGGCGCCGCCTACCTGCCGCTGGAGCTGGACCATCCCGTCGAACGGCTGGCCGTCATGCTCGACGACGCGCGTCCCGTCCTGCTGGTCTGCGCCGACCCCGATGGCGACCTGGCCGCGCACCAGCGGCGGCTGGGCGGGCGGTGCGTCGTCCCGGACCGGCTCGCCGGGTTCCCGGCGGAGCCGCTGGACGTGGACGTGCCGGGTGACCTGCCCGCCTACGTCATCTACACCTCGGGGTCCACCGGCCGGCCCAAGGGCGTGGTCACCCCGTACCGGGGTCTGACCAACATGCAGCTCAACCACCGGGCCGAGATCTTCGGCCCGGCCGCGCGCCGCACCGGGCGGGACCGGCTGCGCATCGCGCACACCGTGTCGTTCTCGTTCGACATGTCGTGGGAAGAGCTGCTGTGGCTGGTCGAGGGCCACGAGGTGCACATCTGCGACGAGGAGCTGCGCAGGGACGCCGCCGCGCTCGTCGCGTACTGCCGGGACCACCGGATCGACGTCGTCAACGTGACCCCGACCTACGCCCACCTGCTGTTCGAGGAGGGCCTACTCGACGGCGGCCACGCGCCCTGCCTGGTGCTGCTCGGCGGCGAGGCCGTCGGCGACGCCGTCTGGGACCGGCTGAGGCGGCCGGGCGGGCCCGAGGGCTACAACCTGTACGGGCCGACCGAGTACACGATCAACACGCTCGGCGCGGGGACCCGCGACAGCGCCACCCCGACCGTGGGCCGCCCCATCTGGAACACCCGCGCGTACGTGCTGGACCGGTGGCTCCGGCCGGTGCCCGCGGGCGTGGTCGGCGAGCTGTACGTCACGGGCGCCGGGCTCGCCCACGGCTACCTGCACGCGCCCGGTCTGACGGCCGGGCGCTTCGTGGCCGACCCCTTCCTGTCCGGCGGGCGCATGTACCGCACCGGAGACCTCGTCCGCCGGCGTGACGACGGCAACCTCGACTTCCTCGGCCGCGTCGACGACCAGGTGAAGATCCGCGGATACCGGGTCGAGCTCGGCGAGGTCGAATCCGCCCTGTCGGCGCTCCCCCAGGTACGGCAGGCCGCCGTCGTGGCCCGCCCCGACCCCCGCGCGCCCGGCCTCAGGAAACTGGTCGCCTACGTGGTCCCGACCTCGACCACCGACCTCGAACCGGTCGCCGCCGGGTCGGGCGGGGCCGAGTTCGCGGCGCGGGTGCGGGCGGCGCTGGCTGAGCGGTTGCCCGGCTACATGGTCCCCGCGCTGTACGGGATCACGCCCGAGTTGCCGCTGACCGTGAACGGCAAGCTCGACGTCGCCGCGCTTCCCGAGCCCGTGGCGCCGGGAGGCGGGGCACGGCAGGAGCCGCGCGGCGCCGCGGAGCGGACCCTGTGCGGCGTGTACGCCGAGGTGCTCGGCCTGCCGGAGGTGGGGATCGACGACGACTTCTTCGCCGTCGGCGGTGACAGCATCTCCTCCATCGCCGTGGCCGGTCGCGCCCGCGCGGCCGGGCTGAACCTCACCCCGCGCGACATCTTCCGCCGCCGCACCGTGCGCGCGCTCGCCGCCGCCCTGCCGCAGGCGGCCCCCGAGGCCGCGCACGACCCCGGCGCCGGGACGATCCCGCTCACCCCGATGCTCGCCGAGACGATGCTCGCCCGCACCCCGCTGGAGCGCTTCTACCAGTCCATGGTCCTGCCCACCCCGGCAGGCCTCGACCGGGAACAGGTGGAACGGGCGGTACACGCCCTCTGCCTCCACCACGACCTCCTCCGGGCCAGGCTCGACCGCCACGACGACACGTGGACGCTGTCGGTGCCTCCGCCCGCGGAGTTCGACCCCTCCACCCTCTGCATGAACGCGGACCCGCAGGCTGAAGAGGAGGCGGCCGGGCGGCTCGACCCGGAGCGCGGGATCATGGTCCAGGCGGTCTGGTTCGACGGCGGTCCGCGACCTGGACGGTTGCTGCTGGTCATCCACCATCTGGTCGTCGACGGCGTCTCCTGGCGGGTGATCGCCGAGGACCTCGCACGCGCCTGGACGGACGTGCGGGCGGGCCGCGAACCCGCCCTGGCCCCCGTCCCCACCTCCTTCCGCGCCTGGGCGGAGAAGATCCAGGACACCCGGGCGAGCTTCCGCGACGAGGCAGGCCACTGGCGCGACGTCCTCGCCACCGACGACCCGCCGCTGGGCGCCCGCCCGCTGGACCCCGCCGTCGACACGGCCGCCACCGTCAGTTCGCTGACGGTGGCGCTGCCCCCGGACACGAGCGCGGCCCTGCTGTCCGCCGTGCCCGCCGCGATGCACGGCGGCGTCAACGACATGCTGCTGACCGGCTTCGCCGTGGCCCTCGCCCGGTGGCGGCGCACGCACGGGCGCGGCGGCGGCTCGGCCGTACTCCTCAGCCTCGAAGGCCACGGCCGCGACGGCGAGCTCGCCGGCGGCGCGGACCTGTCACGGACCGTGGGCTGGTTCACCGCCATCCACCCCGTGCGGCTGGATCCCGGGCCGCTGAGCTGGGACGAGGTCATGGCGGCAGGCCCCGGGCTGGCCGGCGCGGCCAAGGCGGTCAAGGAACAGCTGCGCGCGGTGCCGCGCAACGGTCTCGGGCACGGGGTCCTGCGCCATCTCGACGGCCTGGACCTGCCGCGGCCGCCGCAGATCCTCTTCAACTACCTGGGCCGGTTCGCCGCCGGCGGGAGCACGCTGCGCGAGGGCGTGCACCCGGACAACCCCGCGATGGGGCTGGAGATCAACGCCCTGGCCCAGGACGGGCCGGACGGGACCACGTTCACGGCCACGCTCTCCTGGCCGTCCGGCGTCATGCCCGCCGAGGACGTCGCCGAGCTGGCGGAGCTCTGGACGGCCGCGCTGACGGCGCTGACCCGCTGCGCAGAACTGGCCGGGCACACCCCGTCCGACTTCCCCCTGGTCAAGCTGACGCAGCGGGACGTGGACCGGTTCGCGGGCGCGCGGGACATCCTGCCGCTGCTGCCGCTCCAGCAGGGCATGTACTTCCACGCGTCGTTCGGCGCCGGCCACACGGACACGTACGTGGTGCAGCAGGTCGCCGAGCTGTCCGGGCCCGTGGACCGGGCGGCGCTGCGCCGCGCGGTGACCGCGACCGTGCACCGCCACGACGCCCTGCGCGCGAGCTTCCGCGAGCTGGCCGACGGGCGGGTGGTCCAGGTGATCGCCGAAACCGTCGAGGTGCCGTGGCGCGAGGCCGACCTGAGCGGCCTGCCCGCCGAGGAGGCCCGCGCCCGGCTGGCCGAGCTGACCGCCGCCGAGCTGGCCGAGCCGTTCGACCTGGCCGCCGCGCCGCTGGTGCGCTACACGCTGGTCTCGCTCGGCGACGCCGACCACCGGCTCGTGGAGACCATGCACCACATCGTCGCCGACGGCTGGTCGTACCCGCTGGTGTTCGGCGACATCGTCGAGTCGTACGAGCGCGGGCGCGCGCTGCCCGCGCCGGCGGTGACGTTCCGCGACCACGTGGAGGCGGTGGCCGGGCTCGACCGGGCTGCCGCCCGCGACGTGTGGGCCGCCGCGCTGACCGGTGTCTCCCCGACCCGCCTGTACGACGGCGCGTACGCGGTGTCCAGGCACGACGGCGTGCACCGGGACCTGCCCGTCGGCGAGGTCGTCGCGGCGGCCCGCGAGCGCGGGGTGACGCTGAGCACGTTCGTGCACGCGGCGTGGGGGCTGGTGCTGGGCGGGCTGCTCGGGCGCGCGGACGTGGTCTTCGGCTCCACGGTGTCGGGGCGCGGCGGGAGCCTGCCCGGCGTCGAGACGATCGTCGGCCTGCTGATCAACACCATTCCCGTGCCGATGTCCTGGGACCCCGGCGCCACGCTGGGCGACGTCCTCGACCGGCTGCACGCGCGGCAGGGCGACCTGCTCGACGCGCAGCACGTCGGGCTCGCCGAGCTGGCCCGTCTCACCGGGGTCCGCGAGCTGTTCGACACCATGGTCGTGGTCGAGAACTTCCCCGCCGTGCCCGCCGGCGAGCGCTCCGGGCTCACGTTCCGCGGCTTCACCGGCACCGACTCGCCGCACTACCCGGTCTCCCTGGTGGCCTTCCCCGGCGAGCGGCTCACCCTGGAGATCAAGTACGACGTCGCGCTGGTCGGCGAGGAGCGGGCCGGGCGGCTGCTCGACCTGGTCGTCCGGGTCCTCGACCAGCTGGTCCACGCCCCCGGCACGCCCGTCTCCCAGCTGGACCTGCCGCCGCTCGGCACGTCGCCGGACCGGGCGGGTGTGGCGGCATCCCGTACGGCGTTCCTCGGGGCGGCGACGCTGGCGGACGCGTACGCCGCCGCTCGGCCGGAGGCCACCGCTACGGCCGTGACCTGGCGCGACACCTCGCTCACCCACGCCGAGCTGGACGAGGTCGCCACCAGGCTGGCCAGGACGCTGGTCGCCAGGGGAGTGGGGCCCGAGTCGAGGGTGGCCGTGGCGCTGCCGCGCTCGGCCGATCTCGTCGTCGCGCTGCTCGCCGTCGTCAAGGCCCGCGGCTGTTACGTGCCGCTGGACATCGACGCCCCCGCCGCCCGGCTGAGGTTCATCCTGGACGACGCGGCCCCGGTGTGCCTGCTGACCGATCCCGCGACCCTGGCCCGCCTGCCCGAGCCGACCGTACCGGTCGTCCTGCTGAACGAGCCGCCCCAGGACGGCCATCAGTACGGTGCGGATCTGGACGGACCCGGTGCCGCGGACAGTGCGGCGTACATCATCTACACCTCCGGGTCGACGGGGCGGCCGAAGGGGGTGGCGGTGACGCATCGCAACGTGCTGTCGCTGTTCGGCGCGGCCGGTGAGGTCTTCGACTTCGACGCCTCGGACGTGTGGACGATGTTCCACTCGGTCGCGTTCGACTTCTCGGTGTGGGAGCTGTGGGGGGCGCTGCTGCACGGCGGGCGGCTGGTGGTCGTCGACCAGGAGGTGGCCCGCGACCCGCGGCGCTTCCTGGGCCTGCTGGAGCGCGAGCGGGTGACCGTGCTCAACCAGACCCCGTCCGCGTTCTACCCGCTGGTCGAGGCGGCGCGGGGCGAGCTCGCGCTCCGGTACGTGATCTTCGGCGGCGAGGCGCTGGACCCGGGCCGCCTGGCCCCGTGGCGGCGGCGCCATCCCGCCACGGCCCTGGTCAACATGTACGGGATCACCGAGACGTGCGTGCACGTCACGTTCCACGCCCTGACGTCGGACGACACCGCGAGCGTCATCGGCGGGCCGTTGCCCGGCCTCCGCGTGCACGTGCTCGACCGCCACCTGCGGCCGGTCCCGCCGGGGGCCGCGGGAGAGGTGTACGTCGCGGGTGACCAGCTGGCCCGCGGGTACCTCGACCGCCCGGCGCTGACCGCCGCCCGCTTCGTCGCCGACCCGTTCACCCCGGGCGGGCGGCTGTACCGCAGCGGCGACCTCGCCCGCCGCACCCCCGGCGGGGACCTCGTCCATCTCGGCCGCGCCGACCGGCAGGTGAAGATCCGCGGCTACCGGATCGAGCTCGGCGAGGTCGAGTCCGCCCTGCTGACGCTCGACGGCATCGCCGACGCCGCCGTGGTCGTACGAGAGGACCGGCCGGGCCGCCGGCGCCTGGTCGCGTACGTGGTCGCGCGTCAGGGAGCGCGGGTGGACATGGCCAGGGAGCACCTGGCCAGGCTGCTGCCTTCCTACGCCGTCCCGGCCGCGTTCGTCCCCCTCGACGCGCTGCCGCTCACCGTCAACGGCAAGCTCGACCGCGACGCCCTGGCCACCCACCCGCCTGCCCCGGCCCCCGCCGGGCCGGGCGCCGAAGGGGGCGCGGCGGAGGTGCTGCGGGCGCTCTTCGCGGAGGTTCTCCAGCTCGCCTCGGCCGGGGGCGACGACGACTTCTTCCACCTCGGCGGCGACAGCATCATCGCCATCCAGCTCGTGAACCTCGCCAGGCGCCGCGGGCTGCGGCTGTCACCGCAGGACGTGTTCGTGCACAGGACCCCGGCGGCCCTCGCGGCGGCGGCGGCTCCGCGGCCGGTCGAGCCGGTGGCGGACGCCGCAGAGGGAGACGGCGTCGGCGAGATCATGCTGATGCCGATCGTGCACCGGCTGGCCGAGCTGGGCGGGAGGATCTCGCGGCTGAACCAGGCCGAGCTGCTCCGCACCCCGGCGGGGATGACCCGTGAGCAGGTCGCCGCGCTCGTCCGGGTGCTGGTCGACCGGCATGACGCGCTGCGGTCGCGGCTGAGCAGGCTGTCGCCGTTGCTGTGGTCGCTGGAGGCGCGAGCGGCCGGTGACACGCCGGATCCCGGCGTGCTCGCGGTCGACGCGACGGGGCTCGGCGACGACGGCCTGAGCGCCGTGATCGCAGCCGAGTCCGACGCCGCCGCCGACCGGCTCGACCCCGACGCCGGGCGGATGGTCGAGGCGGTGTGGTTCGACAGGGGGCCGGACCGGCAGGGCAGACTGCTGATCGTCGCCCACCATCTGGTGGTCGACGGGGTGTCCTGGCGGATCCTCGCCGAGGACCTGAGGCAGGCCTGGGAAGCCGTCTCGGCCGGGGAGCGGCCCGTGCTCGACCCGGTCGGCACCTCCCTGCGCGCCCACGCGCGCTCGCTGGCCGAGAACGCCGCCCAGGCCGCCAGGCTGGCCGAGTTCGAGCACTGGACGGCCACGCTGCGGCCGGGCGGCGAGCTCGACCCGTCGGCCACGACCGCCGGCCTGACGGTGGGCGCCACCCGGGACCACGTCCTCCGCGTGCCCGGCGACGTGACCGGGCCGCTGCTCACCACCGTCCCGGGCAGGCTGGGCGTGGACGTCACCGAGGCGCTGGTCGCCGCGCTGCGCACGGGCGTCGCGCGCTGGCGGGCGGCGAGGGGCGGGGACGCCGGGGCGCCGCTGGTGATCGACCTGGAAAGGCACGGCCGCGAGGGCGACGCCGACCTCTCCCGTACGGTCGGCTGGTTCACCGCCATCGCGCCCGTACGGCTGCCGGGCGGCTCGGCCGGTCCCGCCGAGGTACGGCGAGCCGTGCGGGCGGCCCCGGACGGCGGGCTCGGGTTCGGGCTGCTGCGCTACTGCAACCCCCGGACCGCGGCCCCGCTCGCCCGGCTCGGCACGCCCCAGCTGCTCTTCAACTACCTCGGCAGGTTCCCCGTCGGAGGGGAGGGGGATTGGGACACGGCGCCGGAGACCGCCGCGCTGCGCGTGGCCCCCGACCCCGACCTGGGCACCCCGTACCTGCTGGAGATCAACGTCGCCTGCCACGACACGCCCGACGGGCCGGAGCTGCGCGCCGTCCTCACGTACGCGGAAGGAGGACTGGGCGCGGACGACGTGCGCGCGCTCGCCGACGACTGGGCCGCCGCCCTCCGCGACCTCATCCTGGAGAAGGCCGAGCCGCGAGCACTGACCGCGGCCACCCGGGAGCCTCGGACAGATGCCGGGACCGCGGCGGCGCCGGGGGACGGGCCGCGGACGTGGGCGCTGTCCCCGTTGCAGGAAGGGCTGTTCTTCCAGGCGCGTTACGCCGGGGACGCCGACGTGTACGTGGCGCAGAACGCGTTCGACTTCGCCGGACGGCTGGATCTCGGGCGTCTGCGCCGGGCCTACGCGGCGCTCCTCGACCGGCACGCGACGCTGCGTCTCGGGTTCGTCGCGGACGGCGGGCACCGGCCGGTCGCCGTGGTCGGGAGCGGGCTGGACGCCGCCGTCGGGGAGATCGACCTGTCGGCGGACGGTTCCCGGCTGCCGGAGGTGATGGAGGAGGACCGGCGGCGGCCCTTCGACCCGGCCGCGCCGCCGCTCTGCCGGTTGACCGTGGTCCACCTGCCCGGCCGTGACCGCCTGCTGCTCACGTACCATCTGCTCCTGTTCGACGGCTGGTCGCGGGAGCTGGTGCTGCGCGAGCTGTTCGCGCTGTACGAGTCCGGCGGCGAGCGCGGCGTCCTCCCCGAGGGCGGGGCGGTCTACACCGGCTACCTCGCCTGGCTGGCCCGCCAGGACGGCGACGCGGCGGCGCGGGCCTGGGCGGAGGCGCTCGCGGGCCTGGAGCCCACCATCCTGTTCCCCACGGCGGCGGGGACCGCGCCGGTGCCCGCGACCAGCCTGGCGTTCCGGCTCACCGAGGAACAGACGCGGCGCGTCACCCGCCAGGCCCGCCGGTCCGGGGTGACGCTCAACGCGCTGCTCACCACCGCGCTCGGCCTGGTGCTGGCCCACGCGTCCGGCCGCCGCGACGCGATCTTCGGCACGACCGTCGCCGGGCGGCCGACCGAGCTGGAGGGCGTCGAGTCGGCGATCGGCGTGTTCCTCAACACGGTGCCCACGGCGGTCCGGCTCGCCCCGGACGAGAGCGTGCTGGACGTCATGCGGCGGGTCCAGGCCGACCGTGTCGCGCTGATGCCGCACGAGTATCTGGGGCTCGGCGACATCCAGCGCGCGGCGGGCCGCGACCAGCTGTTCGACAGCCTGTACGTGCTGCAGAACTTCCTCGGCGACGACACGTTCACCGATCTGGAGGAGGCGCACGGCATCGTCGGCGTGTCCAGCGTGGACGCCACGCACTTCCCGCTGACCTGGGTGGCCACCCCGGGCGCGCGGCTCTCCGTGCGGCTGGAGTACCGGGCCGACGTGGTGGCGCGGGAGCGGGCGGAGGCGCTGCTGGCCCGGCTGGAGCGGGTGCTGCTCCGCCTCGTGGACGACCCGGCGGCGACCGTGGCCGACGTGCCGCTGCTGCTGCCGGGGGAGAGCGCCGTGCCCGCCGGGGCCGTGCGGCCCATCGGCGAGGACACGATCGCGGACCTCCTGGCGGCCCAGGCGCGGCGCACCCCGGAGCGGCCCGCGCTCACCTCGGGCACGCGGACCCTTACCTACGCCGAGCTGGACGCCCGGGTGAACCAGATCGCGCGCTCGCTGCTGGCCGGGGGAGCGGGACCCGAGAAGATCGTCGCGCTCGCCGTGCCCCGGTCGGCCGACATGGTCGCCGCGCTGTTCGCTGTGCTCCGCACCGGGGCGGCTTACCTCCCGCTCGAACTCGACAACCCCGGCGACCGGCTGCTGGCGATGCTGGCCGACGCCCGCCCGGTGCTGCTGGTGACCACGCGGGCGGTGGAGCCCAGGCTCGCCTCCCATCCGGTGGCGCGGCTGTGCCTGGAGGACGTGTCGGGACCCGCCGATCCGGTCACCGTCGCGCGCGGGCCGGGTCACCTCGACCATCCCGCGTACGTCATCTACACCTCCGGCTCCACCGGCCGCCCCAAAGGCGTGGTCACGCCGTACCGGGGACTGACCAACATGCAGCTCAACCACCGGGAGGCGATCTTCACGCCGGCCGTCGCCGCGACCGGCGGGCGGATCCTCACCATCGCGCACACCGTCTCCTTCTCCTTCGACATGTCGTGGGAGGAACTGCTCTGGCTGGTCGAGGGCCACCACGTGCACATCTGCGACGAGGAGCTGCGCAGGGACGCCACCGCGCTCGTCGCCTACTGCCACCGCCACCGCGTCGACGTGGTGAACGTGACGCCCACCTACGCCCGGCACCTGCTCGACCAGGGCCTGCTCGACGGCCCGCACCGCCCGCCGCTGGTGCTGCTCGGCGGCGAGGCGGTGCCCCAGTCCCTGTGGTCGGAGCTGCGCGACGCCGAGGGCGTGAGCGGCTACAACCTCTACGGGCCGACCGAGTACACGATCAACACGCTCGGCGCGGGCACCGGCGAGAGCGCCACCACCACGGTCGGGCGGCCGATCTGGAACACCCGCTGTCACGTGCTGGACGCCTTCCTGCGCCCGGCCCCCGTCGGCGAGCTCTACATCGCGGGGGCGGGCCTGGCGCGCGGCTACCTCGGCCGCGCCGGGCTGACCGCCGGGCGGTTCGTCGCCGACCCGTCCGTCCCGGGCGGGCGCATGTACCGCACCGGCGACCTCGTCCGCGTCCGGGAGGACGGCAACCTCGACTTCCTCGGCCGCACCGACGACCAGGTCAAGATCCGCGGGTACCGGGTGGAGCCGGGCGAGGTCGAGGCCGCCGTCACCGCTAGGCCCGGGGTGCGCCGGAGCGCCGTCCTCGCCGTCCCCGACGGCTCCGGCGCCAGGCGCCTGGTGGCCTACCTCGTCCCCGACGGCCCCGCGGGCGCCGAGCTGGCCGCCGCCGTGCACGCCGGGCTCAAGGAGGTGCTGCCCGGCTACATGGTGCCGGCGGCGTACGCGGTGGTGGACGCGCTGCCGCTGACCGTGAACGGCAAGCTCGACACCGCCGCGCTGCCCCCGCCCAGCGCGCCGGCGTCGCGTTCGCGACCGCCCGCCGACGAGCGGGAGCGGCTGCTGTGCACGCTGTTCGGCCGGGCGCTCGACACCGGCGACGTCGGGCCCGACGACGACTTCTTCGACCTGGGCGGGCACTCCCTGCTGGCCATCCGGCTGCTCGGGCTCGTGCGCGCCGCCACGGACGCGGACCTCACGCTGCGCGACCTGTTCGACGCGCGCACCCCGGCCCGGCTCGCCGCCCGTCTCGCCAGCGGCGCGGCGCCGTCCGGGCGGCCCCCGCTCACCCGGCGGCCCCGCCCCGACCGGGTGCCGCTGTCGCCCGCGCAGGAGCGGCTCTGGCTGCTCCAGCAGCTCGACCCCGGCTCGACCGCCTACACCTACCCGCTGCTCGTCCGGCTGCGCGGCGCGGTGGACGCCGCCGCCCTGCGCGCCGCGCTCGGCGACGTGGCGGCCAGGCACGAGGTGCTCCGCACGGTCATCGACGACGGGCCCGCGCAGCGGGTGCTCGCCGAACCCCGGATCGACCTGGACGTCGTACGATGCCCGGACGCGGGCCCGGTGCTGGCCGAGGCGCTCGCCCGTCCCTTCGACCTGGCCGCCGGGCCGCCGCTGCGGGCCACCCTCGTCGAGGAGCACGACACCGGCGACACCGTGCTGGCGCTGGTGCTGCACCACATCGCGATGGACGAGTGGTCCGACGGCCCGCTGCTGCGCGACCTCGGCGCCGCCTACGCCGCCCGGCTGGCGGGCCGGGCCCCCGACTGGGAGCCGCTGCCGGTGCAGTACGCCGACTACGCCCTCTGGCTGTCGCTCGACGACCGGCACGACGACGACCGCGCCTACTGGGAGCGGCGGCTGCGCGGCCTGCCCGCCGAGATCGCCCTGCCCGCCGAGCGTTCGCAACGGGTACGGACCGGGCGCCCCGCCGGGCAGGCGACCGCCACGATCCCGCCGGAGCTGGCCGCGTCGCTGCGGGAGCTGGGGCACGCCGAGTCGGCGAGCATGTTCATGGTGCTCCACGCGGCGCTCGCCACCCTGCTCAGCCGTCTCGGCGCCGGTACGGACATCCCCATCGGCACCCCCGCCTCCGGCCGCGCCGACCCCGCCCTGCACGACCTCGTCGGGTTCTTCGTCAACACCGTCGTACTCCGTACGGACCTGTCCGGCTCGCCCACCTTCGCCGAGCTGCTGCGGCGGGTGCGCGAGACGGACCTGGCCGCGTTCGAGCACGCGAGCCTGCCCTTCCAGCAGGTGGTCGAGGCGGTCAACCCGGCTCGGGCGCAGGGCCGCAACCCGCTGTTCCAGGTGATGCTCGGCTACCTGCACCGCCCGGCCGGGCGTGACACCGTGCTCGGCCTGCCGGTGGGGGAGGCGCCCCCGGTCGCCGCCGACCCGAAGGTGGACCTGAACCTCACCTTCGTCGACGGCGAGCCGTTCGAGATGGTCCTGGAGTACGACGCGGACCGCTTCCACCCGGCGACCGCGCGGCGGCTGGCCGACCGCCTCCTGGTGCTGCTCGCCGAGGTCGCCGCACGCCCGGAGCAGCCGATCGAGTCCCTGGACGTCCTGTCGGAACGCGACCGGACCGACCTGGCCGACTGGCAGACCGGCGGCCCGGCCCCGATCGGCGGAGCGCCGTGGCACGCCCGGTTCTCGGCGCTGGCGAGGGCGACTCCGGAGGCGGACGCCTGCGTGTTCGAGGGCCGGACGATGAGCTACGCCGAGTTGGACGCCGCCTCCGACGCCTTCGCCGCCAGGCTCGCGGGGCTCGGGCCGGAGGATGTGGTCGGGATCGCCCTGCCGCGGTCGGCGGAGCTGCTGGTGGCCGTGCTCGGCGTGGCCAAGGCGGGCGCCGCCTACCTGCCGCTCGACCCCGCGTTCCCTGCCGAGCGGCTGCGCTTCATGGTCGAGGACGCGCGACCGGCCGCGATCGTCGTGGACGACCGCACCCGTGACCGCTTCCCCGGCGGCATCACGCTCGACGGCTCCCCGGCCCCCGCCCCGGCGCGTGACGAGTCAGCGCCGGGCGATCCGCGGACGGCGGCGTACGTCATCTACACCTCCGGTTCGACCGGGCGTCCCAAGGGCGTGGTGGTGACCCGGGGAGACCTGGAGTGCTTCCTCGGCGCGCTGCCCGTGACCGGGCCGGGCGACCGGCTGCTCGCCGTGACCACGCTCTCCTTCGACATCTCGGTCCTCGAACTGATGGGGCCGCTGCGTACCGGAGGCTGCGTGGTCATCGCCTCGGACGCGCAGGTGAGGGACCCGCGGCTGCTCGCGGGGCTGATGCGGGACGAGCGGGTCACGATCGTGCAGGCCACCCCGTCGCTGTGGTCGGCGCTGCCCGCCGACGCCGAGCTCGGCGGGGTGCGCGTGCTGGCAGGCGGCGAGGCGCTGCCCCCCGCCCTGGCGGAGCACCTGGCCGAGCGGGCCGCGAGCGTGACCAACCTGTACGGCCCCACCGAGGTGACCGTCTGGGCCACCGCCGCGGCCGTCCGCCGGGGCGAACGTCCCGCGCTCGGCCGCCCGCTGCCGGGCACGGCCGCGTACGTGCTGGACGCGGCGCTGCGCCCGGTGGCTCCCGGCGTCGCGGGGGAGCTGTATCTCGGCGGCGCCCAGGTCACGCGCGGCTACCTGCGCCGCCCGGGGCTCACCGCGGCCAGGTTCGTCGCCGACCCCTTCACCGGCGGGCGCATGTACCGCACCGGTGACCTCGCCAGGTGGAGCGCCGAAGGGGAGCTGGAGTTCCTGGGGCGCGCCGACCACCAGGTCAAGGTGCGGGGTTTCCGCGTCGAGCTCGGCGAGATCGAGGCGGTCGCCGCCACCTGCCCCGGCGTGGCGGCGGTCGCGGTCGCCGCCCGCCGGGACCGGATCGTCGCCTACGTCACCGCGCCGGCCCCCGGGCTCCGCGACCACCTCGCGGAGCGGCTGCCGTCCTCCATGGTCCCCGCCGCCGTCGTCGTGCTCGACGAGCTGCCGCGCACCCCCAACGGCAAGGTGGACCGGGCCGCGCTGCCCGACGTGGACCTCGCGCCCTCGGCCGCCGGCGTCGCGCCGCGCACCCGTGCCGAGGCGGCCGTCTGCGCCGTCATGGCCGAGGTGCTGGGCGTCGGGCGGGTCGGCGTGGACGACGACTTCTTCGCCCTGGGCGGCCACTCGCTCCTGCTCGTCAGGCTGGCCGCCGCCCTGCGCGCGGAGCTGGGCGCCGAGATCCCGGTCGCGGACCTGTTCACCGCCCCCACCGCCGCCGCCCTGGCCCGGCGGATCGCCGGCGGCGCCCCCGCCGGCGACGCGATGGCCGAACTGCTCGTCCTGCGGCCGGGCGGATCGCGGCCGCCCCTGTTCTGCTTCCCGCCCGCGAGCGGGCTCGCCTGGCAGTTCGCCGCGCTCAAGCGCCACCTGCCGGAGGACGTCCCGCTGTACGGGCTGCAGTCGCCCCGCCTGAGCCGCGACACCGCCCTGCCCGAGACCATGGACGAGCTCGCCGCCGAGTACGCCGGCCTGATCGGACGCACCGCCCCGGAAGGCCCCGTCAGCCTGCTCGGCTGGTCGTTCGGCGGCGCGGTGGCCCACAAGGCCGCGGTGCTGCTGGCCGCGGAGGGCCGCGAGATCGGCCTGCTCGGCATGCTGGACACGCCGCTGGAGGTGCCCGGAGGGGCGGACGACGTCGCCGCGCTGCTGGCCGAGATGGGTTACCGGGTGCCGGACGGGCGCATGTCGGTCGCCGACGCCGTCGCGTTCCTGCGCGGCCTCGGCGACGGCGTCGCGGTCCTGGCGGACGAGCAGATCGGGCGCGTCGTGGAGAGCTACCTGGACAGCGACCGCATGATGGCGCGGGCCCGGTACGACGTGTTCCCCGGCGACGTGCTCTTCGTCGACGCCACCGTGCCGGAGCCGGGCTTCACCGGGAGGGCCTCCGGCCGGTGGCGCCCCCACGTGGCGGGCGAGCTGCGCGCGGTCGCCGTGGAGTGCCGTCACTCCGAACTGCTGGACGCCCGCGCGCTGGAGATCGTCGGCCCGCTGCTGGCCCGCCTCATGTGATGGCGGACAGGTCCTTGACCGGGGTGGAGGGGTCCATGTCGGCGGCGTTCGCGAGCTGCGGCACGAGCACGTCGAGCGCGTACAGCAGCGCGTCCGGCCCGCTGTAGGAGAGCGCGCCGCCGAGCGGGGTGGAGAAGTCCGTGTAGATCGTGCGGTCGCTCTCGACGACCTTCAGCCGGGAGAAGACCGGCGAGGCCAGCATCTTCTCCTTCGTCGAGCCGTTGACGAACAGCACGTCGCGGTCGATCAGGTCCAGCCGTTCCTCGCTGATCTCGTTGGCCTCGCTCTGCGCGGCGAAGCCGAGCGCGTCGAACAGCGCGCGGCGCGGATCGCGGGCCGGGATCAGCCAGTGCTGCCCGTTCTCCGGCCCGAAGTCGACCACCAGGACCTTGCCGGCGAACTCGGGGTGCGCCCGCTTCGCCTCGGCGATCTTCGCGTTGACCTTGTCGACGAGGGCCTGAGCCTCGGCGGCCTTGCCCAGCGCCTTGCCCGTGGTGATCGTCTGGACGTCCCAGGGGGTCTGCTCGTCGGCGTAGGCGTCCGACTGGATCACGGTGGGCGCGATCTGCGAGAGCTTCTCGTACGTCTCCTTGTTGATCGTCTCGTAGATCGCGATGATCACGTCGGGCCGCTGCTTGATGATCGCCTCGAAGTTGAGCTCCGCCGAGAACGTGGACAGCTCCTGGCCGCCCAGCGCCTTCTTGACCCACGGGAAGGTCGCGTACGCGTCGAACCACGCGCGGGTGCTGACCGGGACCACGCCCAGCGCGAGCGCGAAGTCCTGGTCGTTCCAGCCGACGGTGACGACCCGGGCGGGCCTGGTCTCGATCGTGGTGCTGCCGAACTTGTGCTCGATGGTGACCGGGAACGCGGTGTCCGCCGGCGCGGAGGCACCCGGGGCGGCGGGCTCCTGGGCGGCGCAGGAGACCAGCGAGGCCGCCAGGAAGAGGGATAAGAAGGCTCGCGGAACCGCACGGGAACTGATCATGGGGATTCCTTCTGGCCGGAGGGCTGCAATCAACTTAGGATAGCATTACCTAACTTTGATCACCGGAGGCTGGAGATGCAGCGCACCCTGCTCGGCGGGAAGATCCATCGGGCCACCGTGACCCAGGCCGACCTGCACTACGTCGGCTCCCTCACGATCGACAAGGTCCTCATGGACGCGGCCGGGCTCGTCGAGGGCGAGCAGGTGCACGTCGTCGACATCGACAACGGGGCACGGCTGGTCACCTACGCCATCGAGGGCGCCCCCGGTTCCGGCGTCATAGGCGTCAACGGGGCGGCCGCCCATCTGGTGTCGCCGGGCGACCTCGTCATCGTCATGTCCTACCGGCAGGTGACGGAAGAGGAGCTCGGCTCGTACGTCCCGTCCGTGGTGCACGTCGACGGGCGCAACCGGATCGTCGCGCTCGGCGCGGACCCGGCCGCCCCGGTGCCCGGAGCGGCCGGGCAGGTCACCGGCCGGTGAGGTAGCCGCCCATGGTGCGGAAGACCTCGGTGGCGGGCAGGTCCGCGCCCTCGTCGGTGCGGACCCGCTCGATCACCAGCCCCCGGCTGCGCCCCCGGCGGGCGTCGGCGCCGGCGACGATGACCACGCCGTCGCCCTCGCGGATGAAGACCCGACCGGGAGTCCCGCCGTAGACGCCCTCCGACACCGACGCCTTCAGCACCCGTACGCGCTCGCCCCGGTAGAAGGTGAAGGCGTTCGGATACGGGTCCGACTGGGCGCGCACCAGCCGCTCGATGTCCTCGGCCGGCCAGGTCCAGTCGATCCGGCTGTCCTCCGGCGAGCGTTTGTGGAAGAAGCTCGCCCTGGACCGGTCCTGGGGGACCGGGACGGCCCGGCCGGTGTCGATCAGCGTGAGCGCGTCCCGCACGATCGGCTCGATCAGCGCGACGGTCCGGTGGAACAGGTCGGTGGCCGTGTCGGACGGTCCGACGGGGACCGCGCGCTGCAGGAGGATGTCGCCGGCGTCCAGCTCCTCGTCCATCAGGTGGGCGGTGACGCCCACCTCCTCCTCGCCGTTGATCAGGGCCCAGATGAGCGGGGAGAAGCCCGCGTAGGCGGGCAGCAGCGAGTCGTGCACGTTCAGCGTGCCGTGGCGGGGCAGCCGGAAGATCTCCGGCGGGATCCAGGTGCGCCAGTTGTTGGCGACGATGATGTCCGGCTCGGCCTCCTTGAGCGCGGTGACGAGCTCGTCGTCGGGCCGGGCGCGCAGCAGCACGGGCACGCCGTGCTCGGCGGCCAGGCCGGCGACGGAGTCGTCCCAGATCTTCTCGTAGGCGTGTTCGCTCTTGGGGTGGGTCACGACGAGCGCCACGTCGTGGCCGGATCCCAGCAGTGCCTGCAACGTGCGGTGTCCCCAGGTCTGGTAGCCGAACATCGCGACCCGCATCTGCGCCTCCTGGTGGGGAGAATCCCTGATTAGGTGAGCCTAACCTAAATAAGGTCGGTCAAGGAGGGCAGTTTTCCGAGCCCTGCTCGGAGTTTCCGACGCCTTCCTGGTGGGAGGACTATGCGGTTGGGAGCGCTCCCAACCGTCGTCCTAACAGAAGCGCAGATGGCGGTGAAAAGGTTGACTCGCGTGCTGACGCGAGCCTAGCGTTCCGTTTGGGAGCGATCCCAACGATCTTGCGAGTGGGGCGCGTGGCTGCCCCTTGCTGAACCCCATCACCGGCGAGGAGCGCCCGTTTCGTGGCGCACGGTTCCCTTGGTGACGGGTGTCGTTTCCGCGCTACGAGGAGAATGCGTCATGGCTGTGCTCGGCGTGCTCGAAAACGAGGTCATGCGGTTGTGGTCCGAGATCCTCGGGGTCGAGGTCGCGTCCGCGGACCAGGATTTCTTCGAACTGGGCGGCCAGTCGCTGGCGATGGTCCAGTTCCTGGCCATGGTGGAGAGTGAGTTCCGGATCGAGTTGCCGGTCGAGGTGCTCTTCGTCGACGGGTTGACGGTCGCGGAGGCGGCGCGGGCCATCGAGGAGGGGTCGCGGGCCCAGGCCGCGGCCGGGGAGTCCCCTTGACCACCGTCATCATGGTCACCCACGGCACGCACGGCGACGTCCTGCCGTTCGTGGGTCTTGGACGGATCCTCCGGGAACGCGGGCACCGGGTGGAGATCCTCACGCACGCCCCCTTCGAGGCGGTGGCCCGGCGCGAGGGCCTGGAGTTCACGCCCATCGACACCGAGCGCGAGTACGAGCGATACCTCTCGGACACGCCGATGCTGCTCGGCGCCGGGATGGACCGGTGGCGGCGCTTCTACGACGCCATCGGGCTGTTCGACCAGATCCGGTTCGAGTGCGAGGTGCTCAAGGCCCGTCACGTGCCGGGGGAGACGGTGTTCGTGGGGCGCCACACCACGGCGATCTCGACGCTCTTCGCCGGCGAGGTGCTGGACGTGCCCACCGCGTGGGTGGCCGTGACGCCGGTGCAGTACATGTCAGAACGCCCCGCCGTGCACATGTACCGGGAGACCATGAGCGACCGGCTCGACGCGGTGCGGGCGACGCTCGGGCTGGGGCCTGTCGGCGACTGGACGTCCTGGTTCACCTCGGCCCGGCTCCACCTGGGGCTGTGGCCGGAGTGGTTCGACCGGGCGGGGGTCACCGCGCCGTCGCGGGTCCGGCTGACGGGGGCGCCGTACGGCGACGACACCTTCACCGACCCGGTCCCGCCCGAGGCCGAGCGCCTGCTCGACCGCGGCGCGGTGATCGTGACGGGCGGCACCGGCCGCATGATCCACGAGCGGTTCTACGCCGCCGCCGTCGCGGCGTGCGCGGCCGCGGGCGTGCCCGCCCTGGTCGTGGCCAGGCATCGGGACCTGGTGCCCGCCGACCTGCCCCAGGACGTCTCCTGGTTCCCGCACCTGCCCTTCCACCAGGTCATGGGCCGCGCCAGGGCGGTGCTGCACCACGGCGGCATCGGCACCGTGGTCAGGGCGGTGGCCGCGGGGGTCCCGCAGGTCCTGCTGGCGCACGGTTTCGACCGTTCCGACAACGGCATGCGCCTGGCCAGGCTCGGGCTCGGGTCCTGGCTGCCCGAGCGGCGGTGGACGACGGAGGAGATCGTCCCCCTGCTGAACGAGGCGCTGGCCGCCGACGGCCACCGTGAGCGGGTGGCCCCGTACGCGGGGGCGGCGCGGCCGGGGCTGCGGGCGGCCGCCGAGGCCGTCGAAGAACTGCTGCACGTCTGATCCCACCGGAGTTGACCATGTCGAACCGGAGTTGACCATGCCAGTTTTGGGAGCGCTCCCAACCCTTGTCGAATCGTTCGGGCGCCAGGCGGCGAGCACCCCGGACCGGATCGCGCTCGTCGCCGGAGACGAGCGCCTCACCTACGCCGCGCTGGACGAGGCCGTGGACCGGCTGGCCGCCAGGCTCGCCGCCGCCGGGGCCCGCCCCGGCACGCTCGTGGGGATCTGCGCGGCCAAGTCGGCCGCCTGCGTGACGGCGATGCTCGCCGTCCTGCGGACCGGCGCGGCCTACCTGCCGCTCGACCCCGCGCACCCGGCGGCCCGCGTCGAACTCGTCCTGGCGGACTCGCGCGCGGACCTGCTGCTGACCGAGGGTGAGCCGGTCACGACCACGGTGCCGGTGCTCCGGCTGGACGGGGAGCACCCCCCGGCCGCGCCGGTCCCCGCCGCGCCCCCGGACCCCTCGTCCCCGGCGTACGTGATCTACACCTCGGGCTCGACCGGCACGCCCAAAGGGGTGGTGGTGCCGCACCGGGCGCTGGCCAACCTGCTCGCCGGCATGCGCGAACTGGTGGGCTCGACGGCCGGCGACGTCTGGCTCTCGGCCGCCTCCCTCACCTTCGACATGTCCGTGCCCGAGCTCTACCTGCCGCTCGTCACCGGAGGACGGCTGGTCCTCGTCGACCCCAGGACCGCCCTCCTCGGCAAACGGCTCGCCGCGCTGATCGAGCGCGAGGGCGTGACCCACATGCAGGCCACCCCCTCCGGCTGGCGGGTCCTGCTCTACGCCGGGTTCCGCGGCCCTCGGCTGACCGCGCTCGCCGGCGGTGAGGCGCTGCCCGCGGCCCTGGCCGGCGACCTGCGTTCCCGGGTCGGACGGCTCGTCAACATGTACGGCCCGACCGAGGCCGCCGTCTGGGCCACCTCCTGGGAGGTGCCGATCGAGCCGGGGACGGTCTCGATCGGCGACCCGCTCCCCGGCGCCACCGTCCACGTCGTGGACGACGGGCTCGACGAGGTCGGCCAGGGCGAGCTCGCCATCGGCGGCGTCTGCGTGGCCGATGGCTATCTCGGCCGGCCGGCCCTGACCGCCGACCGTTTCGTCCCCGACCCCTACGGCGAGCCGGGCAGCAGGCTGTACCTGACCGGCGACGTGGTGCGGCGCACCGGCGCGGGACTGGAGTACCTGCGCCGGGCCGACACCCAGGTGAAGGTACGCGGCTACCGGGTGGAGCTCGGCGAGGTGGAGGCCGCCATGGACGGCCTGCCCGGCGTGCGGCAGTCCGTGGCGGCCGTGTCCGGCGACGCCCTGGTGGCGTTCGTCGTCGGCGACTGCCCTGACCTGCGCCGCCGGCTGGCCGCGATCCTGCCCGCGTACATGGTGCCGACCAGGGTGATCCCCCTGGACTCCGTGCCGCTCACCCCCAACGGAAAGATCGATCGGCGCGCTCTTGAGGAGAAGATATGAGCGATGTTCTGGTGGTCGTCAACCACGAGGAGCAGTACTCCGTCTGGGCCGCGGGACGGGAGCTGCCTCCCGGCTGGCGGGCCACGGGCTTCGCCGGCACCCGTGAGGAATGCCTGGCGCACATCGAGACCGTGTGGACCGACATGCGTCCCCTCAGCGTGCGCGGCGGGGGGTGAGGCGGCATGGACTCCAACCCTGACGCCGTCATCGTCGGCGCGGGCCTGGCCGGCCCCCTGCTGGCGAGCATGATCGCACGGCGCGGGTACCGGGTCGACCTGGTCGAAGGCCGCCCCGACCCGCGCTCGGCCCGCCACGACAGCGGCCGATCCATCAACCTGGGCATGTCGGCGCGGGCCATCGCGGCGCTGCGCGAGGTGGGCCTGTGGCAGGAGGCGCGGCGGCTGTCCGTGCCGATGCGCGGGCGCATGGTGCACACCGCCGGCGGACGGTCGTCCTTCTACCCGTACGGCAAGGACCCGTCGCAGATCCTGCACTCCATCAGGCGGGACGCGCTGGTCTGCCTGCTGGTCGAGCACGCGGAGAAGCAGCCCGGCGTGCGGCTGCGCTTCGGCACCAGGTGCGTGGCCGTCGACCGGGACGCCGCCGCCGTCACCATGGAGGACGGTAGCAAGCTGACGGCCGGCTTCGTGGTCGGCGCCGACGGCGCCTCCTCGCTCGTCAGGACCGAGATGCAGCGCGGCCTGCCGGCCGGCTTCAGCCGCGAGTACCTCGAATGGGGCTACAAGGAGATCACGATCCGGGCCAGGCCCGACGGCACGCCCGCCGTACCGCTGGAGGCGCTGCACATCTGGCCGGGCGAGCGCGGTCTGGGGGTCGCCCACCCCAACGTCGACAACAGCCTGACCTGCACGCTCTTCCTGCCGCGCGACGAGCCGCCGGACCGGGCGTCCGACGCCTTCCCGCACCTGGCGGAGCTGGTGCCCGACCTCGACGAGCAGGCGTCCGCCGCGCCGATGGGGCACCTCACGACCGTACGCACCGCGCCCTGGCACCACCGGGACACGATGGTCCTCGTCGGCGACGCGGCGCACGCCGTCTACCCCTTCTACGGCCAGGGCATGAACGCCTCGTTCGAGGACTGCCTGGCGCTCGACCGGATGCTGGCCCGGCACCCGCGCGACCGGCAGGCCGCCTTCGCCGCCTACGAGCGGTCCCGCAAGCCGCACACCGACGTGCTGGCCGAGCTGTCCGCGCAGAACTTCCTGGAGCTCCGCGACGGCATGCGCTCCCCGCTGCGGCTGGCCAGGAAGCGCCTCGACCTGCTGCTGCACAAGGCGTTCCCCGGCACCTGGGTGCCGCTCTACACGCTCGTCTCGCACACCACCGTGCCCTACGGCGAGGCGCTGCGGCGCGCTCGCCGCCAGGACCGGGTGGCCGCCGCGCTGACCGTGACCGGGGCGGGCGCGGCCGTCGCAGGCCTGCTCGCCGTGCTCGGGCGCCGCCACGGGAGGACCTCTCGATGATCACACATCCGCACGACGCATCCCTCGTGCTGTTCGACCCGGCCGACGTGGAGGCGGACCCCGCCGCGCACCCTCTGATCGGCGAGTACCGGGCCGACCTGCGGGCCGTCGTCGAATGGGCGCGCGCCTACCTGTGCCGGCCGCACCCGGAGCTGGGCCGGCTCGGGCCGGTGTGCCCGTACGCGCAGGCGTCGCTGGACCGCGGCGCCTTCCGGCTGGCCGTCCAGCCGGGCGGCGGCCACACCGTCGAGTCGTTGAGCGCGCTGCTGGCGCCCTACCGCGACTGGTTCCTCGACCTCGCCCCCCGCAGGATGCCCGCCGCGCGGTCGACGACCATCCTCGTCCTGCTGCCCGGGATGCGTGACGCGCGGGAGGTGATCGACGCCGCGCAGTGCGCGCTCAAGGACGCCTACGTGGGGCACGGCCTGATGATCGGGGAGTTCCACGACGGGCCGCCGGACAAGGCGGGGCTGTGGAACCCCGGCTTCCGCCCGCTGCGCAGCCCGGTGCCGATGCTGGTGATCAGGCACATGGTGCCGACCGACCTGCCGTTCCTGATCTCCGAGGAGGCGCACCTGGCCGCCTACCGGGATCTGTTCGGTGAGCAGGTGCCCGGGCACCTGCGGGACCTGGTGGCCAAGTCATGACCGGCACGAGCTTCCCCCTGACGCCCGCCCAGGAACGACTCTGGTTCCTGCACCAGGCCGGGCACGACCCGTCCGGCTACCACGTCTGGGGCGGGCACCGGTTACGCGGACCCCTGGACGCCGGCGGCCTGGGCCGGGCGCTGAACCGCCTGGCCGCCAGGCACGAGGCGCTGCGCACCGGGCTGGCCGACACCGGGGACGGGCGCCCTATCCAGATCGTGAGCGACGCGGCCGAGGTGGACCTGGAGGTCGTGGAGGTCCAGGACGAGGCCGCGGCGCACGCGGCGTGCGACACGTTCGTGGCCCGGCCGTTCGCGCTCGGCCGGGCGCCGCTCATGCGGGCGCTGCTCCTCCGGCTCGCGCCGGACGACCACGTGCTCGTCCTCTGCCTGCACCACACGATCTGCGACGGGCGCTCGCTGCAGGTCCTCTTCACCGAGCTGTACGGGATGCTGGCGGGGACCTTCGAGCCCGCCGAGCCCGCCGTCCCGTTCTCGGAGTACGTCGCCCGGCTCCGCGGGGGCAGCCGGGAGCGGGCCCAGGCGGCGCGCGACTACTGGCGTACCCGGCTGGCCGGCGCGCCCTCCCTGCTGGGCCTGCCCACCGACCGGCCCCGTCCCGCCGTACCGAGCGGGCGCGGCGCGCAGCATCGCTGGACCCTGCCCGAGCACCTGCGCGCCGGCCTGGTGGACGGCGCGCGCAGGACCAGGACGACGGTGTTCGCCATGGTCCTGGCGGCCCTGGGGGTCACCCTCGGCCGATGCGCCGACCAGGACGACATCGTGGTCGGCTGCCCGATGGACGGCCGGTCCGGGCGGGACGGCGGGACGGTCGGCATGTTCGCCAACACCGTCGCGCTGCGGCTCGACCTCGGCGGCGACCCGGCCGTGACGGACCTGCTGCGGCAGTGCAGGCGGACCGTGGCCGAGGCGCTCGCCCACGGCGGCACGCCGTTCGACGAGGTGGTGGAACTCGCCGGAGGCCGCCGCGACCTCAGCCACAACCCGCTCTTCCAGGTCATGCTCGTCATGGACCACCTGGACGGCCCGCCCCGGACCGCGGGTGACCTCCTCGTCGAACACTGGGAGCTGCCCGCGCCCGAGGCCCGCTTCGACCTCACCCTGTTCGTCACCGTGGGCGACGACATCGAGCTGTACCTGGACTACGCGGCCGACCTCTTCGACGCCGACACGGCGGCGACCCTGGCACACCACCTCACCACCGCCCTCGAAGCCCTCACCGGCGACCCGTCCCTCCCCCTGAGCCACATCCCCTTCACCACCACCCCAACCGGAACGACCGGGGCCGCCTCCGCCGTTCCGGTCCCGGGGCTGGTTTCCGGGGAGGACGGTCCGACCGGGGCCGCCTCGGTGCCGTCCGGGGTGCAGACCGTCATCCCGCGGCTGTCCCGGGCGGGGCACCCCGCTCTGGGGGGCGGGTCATCCGGGGTGGCGGGCGAAGGTTCCGCCGAGTCAGCGCACCCCGTTCCGGAGGGTGGGGCGTCTGCGGCCGGATCCTCCGTTCCGGCCGATGGGTTGTCTGTGGCGGGGTGTGTCGCATCCTCCGAGGTGCCGGCCGGGGGCTGGGCCGGGGTGGCGGAGCTGGTTGTGCGTCAGGCTGAGCGGGGTCCGGATCGGGTCGCGGTCATGGCCGCGGGGGAGCGGTTGACGTACGGCGGGCTGGTCGCGCGGGCGCGGGAGGTGGCGGAGCGGTTGGGGCCGCTCAGCGGAGACCCTGACGCGCGTCCGGTCGTCGGGGTGTCGCTCCCGGCGGGGCCGGACGGGATCGCCGCGGTCCTCGGTGTGCTGCTCGCCGGGGCCGCGTACCTGCCGCTCGACCCCGGCCATCCGCCCGCCCGTGTCACGCACCTGCTGCGGCGGGCACAGGCTGTCGCGGTGATCGCGCCGTCCGTCAGGCTCGCCGAGCTGGACGAATTCCCGGGAGCGAAACTGCCGGTCACCGACCAGACAGGACCGAGCGGCGAGTTCGTGACAGGCCGGACGCGTCGGGTCGGTCCGGGACGTCTTGAGGGCGGGATCACAGGCGAGGTACGTCCCGGCTCCGCGGACCTGGTGGGTGCTGCCGTGCGGCCGGGGGATCCGGCGTATGTGATCTTCACGTCCGGGTCGACGGGGGCGCCCAAGGGGGTCGTGGTGTCGCACGGCACCGTCGCGGAGTTCACCCGCTCGTTCGCCGACGTGCACGGCTTCGGCCCGGAGCACCGGGTGCTGATGCTTCCGCCGCTCACCTTCGACGCCTCCGTGGGAGACCTGTTCCCCGTGCTCACCACCGGCGGCACCCTGGTCGTCCATCCGGAGCCCGCCCGGCTGGACGGCGCGGAGCTCGTACGGTTCTGCGCCGAGTACGGCGTGACCGCCGTCGACGCGCCCGTGGCGTTGTGGCGGCGCTGGGTCACCGACCTGGCCGAGCCGGGCGTACCCGAGAGCTGGCCGGTCGAGATCATGATGGTCGGCGGCGAGCAGGTGCCGGTCGAGGACGCGCGCACCTGGCAGCGGGTGACACGCGGCAGGTGCGCCCTGTTCAACCACTACGGCCCCACCGAGGCCACCGTCTGCGCCACTGTGCACCGGATCGGCGGCACGGACGAGCTCGGCGACCTGGGCCGGGTGCCGATCGGCGCGCCGCTGCCGCACGTGCGCGCCCGCGTCCTGGACCGGTCGGGGCGCGCGGTGCCGACCGGCGGGGTGGGCGAGCTGCACCTGGGCGGAGCCGGCCTGGCCGACGGGTACGCGGGCGAGCCGGCGCTGACCGCGGCGGCCTTCGTGCCCGACCCCGACGGGCCCGCCGGGGCGCGCCTGTACCATACGGGCGACCTGGCACGGGTACGGCCGGACGGCGCGCTCGAGTTCCTGGGCCGCCGCGACCGCCAGGTGAAGATCCGCGGCCACCGGATCGAACCGGCCGAGGTCGAGCACGCCATCATGGAGCATCCGGACGTCACCGACAGCGCGGTCGTCGTCTCGGGGGACCGCCTCGTCGCCTACGCGGCGACCCGCACGCCGGACCTGACGCCGGGCGCGCTCCGCGAGTTCCTGCGCGAACGGCTGCCCGGATACCTGGTGCCCGGGGCCTTCGTGCCGGTCGCCGCCATCGCGCGCACCACGCACGGGAAGGTGGACCAGGCGGCCCTGCCGCCCCCGCCAGGACCGGCGGGCGAGGCGCCCGCGACCGCCACCGAGTCGGCGCTGGCCGCGGTGTGGCAGCGGGTCATCGGCGTGCCCGACGTGCGCAGGTCGGACAACTTCTTCGAGGTGGGCGGGCACTCGTTGCTCGCCGGCCGGGTGGTGGCCGAGATCAGGCGCGAGCTCGGCGCCGACGTGTCCCTGCGCGCGGTCCTGGAGACGGCCGACCTGGCCGAGCTCGCCGCCGCCGTGGAGCGCGGCGCCGACCGGGAGCATCTCGACCTCGAACCGCTCGCCGTCCTGCCGCCCGACCTCGCCGTGCGGCCCACGCTCCCGTCTCCGGTACGGCGCGGCTCGGCCATCCTGCTGACCGGCGCCACCGGGTTCCTCGGCGCCCACCTCATCGGCGAGCTCCTGGCCCGCACCGATGCCGAGATCATCTGCCTGGTCAGGGCCGGCGACGAGCACCGGGCCGGGGAGCGGGTGCTGGCCAACCTGCGGGCGTACGGGCTCGACGCCCCGCCGGGCAGGCTGCGCGGGCTGCCTGGCGATCTGGGCTCGTCCCGGTTCGGCCTGGACCGGGAGCGGTTCGGCGAGCTGGCCCGCGAGGTGGAGGTGATCTGCCACAACGGCGGTCAGGTGAACTTCTACGAGAGCTTCCACCGCATGCTGCCGGTCAACGTCGGCGGCACGGTCGAGGCCCTGCGGCTGGCCGGGCTCGGCGGCGCCCGCCTGCACGTCGTCTCCACCCTCGGCGTCTTCCTGGGCCTGGCCCACCGGGGCCGGGTGGTGACCGAGGCGACCGCCCCCGACGACCCGGCCGGCCTGGAGACGGGCTACGACCAGAGCAAGTGGGTGGCCGACCGGCTGGCGCGCCGGGCCAGGGACGAAGGGCTGCCGGTCGTGGTGCACCGGCCCGCGCGGGTCAGCGGGCACAGCGCGACCGGCCTGGGCAACCCGGGCGACTACTTCAGCCGCCTGCTGGCCACGTGCGTCCGCCTGCGCATGGTGCCCGACCTGCCGATAGAGGAGGACCTGGCACCGGTGGACCATGTCGCCGCGGGCATGGCCCACCTGATCACCGACCCCGCGACGGCCGGCGACTTCCACTACTTCAACGGCGCGACGATCTCCTACCGGGAGATCGCCGAGGCGCTCGGCGCGGACTGCGTACCGTGGGACACCTGGCGGCGCGAAGCCGCCGGCCTGGGCGCGGACAGCCCGTTCGCGCCGTTCGCGCCGGTGCTGTCCGCGGCGGACCCGCAGTTCCGGCGGCCCGTCTTCGACTGCGGGCGCACTGAGCGGGCCCTGGCCCGCGCCGGGCTCGCGTGCCCGCCCGCCGACGGCGCGCTCATCAGGCGCTACGCCGGCCGCCTGGCCGAGGTGGTGCACGCATGAACATCGTCAGGTTCGCGCTCATCTGGACGGCGTCGCTGCTGTCGTCCGTCGGCTCCAGCCTCACCACCTTCGTCCTGGGCGTCTGGGTGTACCAGACCACCGGCTCGCCGACGGAGTTCGCGCTGGTCGTGCTCAGCGGCATGCTCCCGGGCATCCTCATCGGGCCGTTCGCCGGGCTGGTCGTCGACCGGTTCGACCGGCGCAAGGTGATGATCCTCACCGACTGCCTGGCGGCCGTGTCCACGGCCGCCGTCGGCTTCCTGATCTGGGCGGACGGGCTGGCCGTGTGGCACGTCGCCCTGGCCGGAGCCGTCAGCGGCGCGTGCGGCGTCTTCCACCTGACCGCCTACCAGGCCATGACGCCGCTGCTGATCCCCGAACGTCACCTGGGCCGCGCCAACGGGCTCATGCACCTGTCCAGCGGCATCCAGATCGCCGCGCCCGTCCTCGGGGCCACGCTCCTGGCCACCGTGGGCATGGCCGGGGTGGTGGCGATCGACCTGAGCACCTTCGGCGTGGCGATGCTGGCCCTGCTGCTGATCCGGCTGCCCGCCGCGGTGCTGCGGCCCAACGTGGCCGCCGAGCGACCCGCCGTGCTGGAGGACCTCGGGGCCGGGTGGCGCCACCTGCGGTCCCGGACGGGACTGACCGCGCTGGTGGCCGCGCTGACCGGCTTCAACTTCACCTTCGCCGTCGCGGGGGTGCTGGTGCAGCCGCTGATCCTGTCGTTCGCCGGGCCCGGGGTGCTGGGCGTGCTGATGTTCGCCGGAGGCGCGGGCATGCTCGCGGGCGGCCTCGTCATGGGAGCCTGGGGCGGGCCCCGCCGGAAGATCGGCGGGATGACGGCGTTCATGGCGCTCGGCGGCGTCTTCCTCGTGCTGCACACGGTGAGCCCGTCGCCGCTGCTGGTGGGGGTGGCCGCCGCCGGGTTCCTGTTCACGCTGCCCGTGGTGAACGGCTGCGCGCACGCCGTGCTGCAGAGCCGCGTCGATCCGGCCCTGCTGGGGCGCGCCATGGGCACCGTGCACACGCTCGGCTCGGCCGCCGTCCCCGTCGGTTACCTGCTGGCCGCGCCCGTGGCCGAACACCTGCTGAACCCGGCGCTGCTGCCCGGCGGGGCCCTCGCCGGCAGCGCGGGTCTGATCGTCGGCGTCGGCGAGGGACGCGGGATCGCCCTCGTGCTGCTCCTCGACGGGCTGCTCCTGCTGACCCTGGCCGGCGTCCTGGCCGCGCTCCCCGCCCTGCGCCGCCTGGACCGCCGGCCCGTCCCGGTCCCCGTCGCCTGAGAAATCCCGGGAGCCGCCCGGACCCCGGGAGCCGCCGGTTTCCCGGGAGCCGCCCGGACCCGGGAGCCGCCCGGACCCGGGAGCCGCCCGGACCCGGGAGCCGCCCGGACCTGGGAGCCGCCGTTCCCGGGAGCCGCCGAGAATCGCCTGAGAGGAATCGCATGCCGGTCGACCTGCCGCCCGACGAGGTGGACGCCTTCCGCAGGGGTGACGCCCCGGCGCCGATGCTGGACCTGATCGGCCTGATGGCCTGCCACGCCGTCGGGGCCGCGCGCT
Organism: Nonomuraea ferruginea; assembly: GCF_039540635.1. Taxonomy (NCBI): domain Bacteria; kingdom Bacillati; phylum Actinomycetota; class Actinomycetes; order Streptosporangiales; family Streptosporangiaceae; genus Nonomuraea; species Nonomuraea ferruginea. The sequence goes on from NZ_BAABFD010000007.1 coordinate 377,261, forward strand.
CGCTGGGTGTGTTCGACGCGCTCGCGGCCGGGCCGTCGACGACGGACGAGCTCGCGGCCGCCGTCGGCGCCGACCCGACGGGGCTCGACCAGTTGCTCGGCGTCCTCCGTACCACCGGATACGTGCGCCGCCACGAGGGCCGGCACGCCAACACGCCCGCCACCGCGGCGTGGCTCTGCTCCGGCTCGCCCACCGACTACGGGCGCATCCTCGGGCTGTGGCAGGCCATCGTCGAGGAGCGGTGGGCCGGTCTCGCCGGCGCGGTGCGCTCGGGGACCCCCGCGGGGGGCTTCTACGACTGGCTCGCAGGCCGCCCCGACCTGTCCGCCGCCTTCCACGACCTGCAACGCGGGCTCGCCGAGTGGCTGGCGGACGAGGTCGTCTCGCTGGTGCCGCTGCCGGAGGGCGCCAAGAGCCTGCTCGACCTGGGCGGCGGCCACGGGGCGTACGCCGCGGCGTTCTGCCGGGCCCACCCCGGGCTGTCGGGCACGATCGTCGACGGCGCCGTCACGGACGGCTCCGACGGGAGGTTGACCTGGCGGGCCGGCGACCTGCTCACCGCCGATCTGCCCGGTGAGCAGGACGTGACCGTGCTCTTCAACGTGCTGCACGGGTTCGCCGCGCGGGACGCGGCCGCGCTCGTCGCCAGGGCGGCGGGCACGCTGCGGGCGGGAGGGCTGCTGGTCGTCCTGGAGAGCATGCCCGAGCCCTCGGGCACCGCCGCCGACCTGGCCTTCGCCGCCGGGTTCTCGCTCAACCTGTGGCACACGCAAGGCGGCGCCCTGCACCCGGCGGAGACGATCCGCGGCTGGCTGGAGGCGGCGGGATGCGCCCCCGGTGCCTGGACGGAGCTCACCCGCTCGCCGTCGCACGCCCTCGTGATCGCGACCACGTAAGCGCCCGGGGCTCGCCGTCACGTCGTCGTTGGGGATGAGCGACAACCGGGCCGCCGCGACGCGCGGGACCGCGCCGACCAGCTCAGGGCCGAGATGGTCGACGCGGTCAAGTGCTTCCACGACACTCCGGTGCTCCGGATGGACTGGTCATCCTCAAGCCCGGCGCGTGCGGGCTACCGGTAGGTGATGTCGGACGAGGAGTACAGGCAGTTGACGCCGTCGGCGCCTTCGCCGATCTTGGTGGGCTCGCTGCCCTTGGGCACGCCGCGGTACTTCTCGCAGATCGTGGCGCTG